>NZ_CP096563.1:3367500-3967500 GCF_023221595.1 Rhodococcus qingshengii JCM 15477 | reverse complement strand
ATCTCGCGGCCGAGATGACGGGCGCCCCGGCGGCGGAGACCGTGTTCGTGGGCGGTGGAACGCCGTCGCTGCTCGGTGGTGACGGATTGTCCGACGTGCTGTCGGCGGTGCGGAGCAGCTTCGGCCTGGCGTCCGGCGCCGAAGTGACCACGGAATCGAACCCCGAATCGACGTCGCCGGAGTTCTTCGGTGCTCTCCGCAGCGCTGGATTCACCCGGATTTCCCTCGGCATGCAGTCGGCCGCCCAGCACGTTCTGAAGATCCTCGACCGCACGCACACTCCCGGCCGCGCCGTCGCTGCCGCGAAAGAGGCTCGCGCAGCTGGTTTTTCGCACGTGAATCTCGATTTGATCTATGGAACCCCGGGGGAGCGCGATCAAGACCTGGACGCCTCACTCGATGCGGTCCTTTCCGCCGATGTCGATCACGTCTCGGCCTATGCGTTGATCGTCGAGGACGGCACCGCCATGGCTCGCAAGGTCAGGCGCGGCGAGCTGCCCGCCCCGGACGACGACGTGCTGGCCTCGCGGTACGAACGAATCGATTCACGCCTGTCCGAGGCAGGCTTGCGGTGGTACGAGGTCTCCAACTGGGCAAAGGCGGAAACCGCGGACTCCGGTGACACCCGGTGTCGTCACAACCTCGGCTACTGGGACGGCGGTGACTGGTGGGGTGCCGGTCCGGGCGCGCACAGCCACGTCGGCGGAGTGCGGTGGTGGAACGTCAAGCACCCGGCGCGGTACGCGGAACAGTTGGCGCTCGGCGAACTTCCCGTCGGCGGCAGCGAAGAACTGACCGCCGAGGACGAACACATGGAGCGAGTCATGCTGACCGCACGGTTGCGTACGGGACTTCCGTTGTCGGAACTGTCTGCATCCGAACGTCTTTCGGCCGAACAGGTGGTAGTCGACGGGTTGGCCGTGATCGAGAACGATCACGTGGTTCTCACCGACCGTGGTCGCCTGCTCGCCGATGCGGTGATTCGCACGATCCTGACCTGACGCGCAACCATCCTTCGCCGCGTAATGTGGCCGTGGTGGCCATCATTCATCGTGCGCAGCTGAATCCGTCCAAGAACGACCTGCTCCGAGCGTGGGTGCCCAAGCAGCCGTGGCTCGGGTCGGTCGACTGTTCGACGCTCGAACGCGTCGACGCCTATCGTTTCGACGACCCGGACGGTGAGGTCGGAATCGAGACGCACCTGATGCGCTCTGCCGACGGTCGAATTCTTCAGGTCCCGCTCACTTATCGAGGTGCTCCGCTGGACGGGGCGGAGACCGCACTGATCGCAACCATGGATCATTCGGTACTCGGCGAACGGTGGGTGTACGACGCATGCTGTGATCCGGTCTACGTGAGCGCGGTGGCGACCGCGATTCTGACCGGTGGGGCCGGAGTCGAAATGGTCTTCGCGGACACCGCCGATCACATCCCCGTGACGGCTCACGTAGTAGGCAGCGGTACGGCCCGCGCTTCCGTACCGGCAGTCGAATCCGTGACCTGCTCGACAGTCGGCACCGACACGATCATCCGCGCGGGAAGCCTGGAACTGACTGTGGCGAGAGTGATCGACGCAGATCGAGTCTCGGACCCGGAGACGCTCACCGGAACCTGGCCGGGGCAAACGACACCTGCGTTGCTCGTGACTATCGCCTGAGCGTCAGCGGACGCCCTCGATGACACCGGGCGTCAGCGGACGCCCTCGATGACACCGGGCATCGCGTCGAAGTCGAAGACACGCGCGTGCAGCACGACGCGGTTTCGCAGGGCCGAACGAACCGCTCGGTGCAGACCGTCCTCGAGGTAGAGCGTGCCGCGCCACTGCACTGCGTGCGGGAACAGATCGCCGTAGAAGGTCGAGTCCTCCGACAGCAGGCGATCGAGTTCGAGGACCTTCGTGGTGGTCACGATCTCGTCGAGTCGAACCTGACGTGGAGGGAACTTCGACCAGTCGCGTAGAGACAGTCCGTGATCGGGATACGGTTTGCCGTCCATCACGCCTTTGAAGATCATGTGCCGCCTTGTCCATGGTTGTGCGATCGACCTTTCGCCGATCTCACTCCACAGTAAGGGCAACAGCCGTCTCTGGCGCTCGGGCGATTAGACTGCCAGTGGAAACCGATGTGTAAATGTCGGCGTTCGTTCTTTTCAGGAAACGGAGGTGGCAACGATGTCGAGTACCGACGACAGGCGTTTCGAGGTCTTACGTGCAATCGTGGCCGATTACGTCTCCACCCAGGACCCGGTGGGATCCAAGGCACTGGTCGAGCGTCACAACCTCGGAGTGTCGAGCGCCACTGTGCGCAACGACATGGCATTCCTCGAGGCCGAGGGCTACATCGCCCAACCGCACACCAGTTCCGGCCGCGTCCCCACCGACAAGGGATACCGCGAATTCGTCGATCGCATCGCCGACGTCAAGCCCATGTCCGGGCCCGAGCGTCGAGCGATCCTCGAGTTCTTGGAGTCGGGTGTCGACCTCGACGACGTTCTGCGTCGTGGTGTGCGACTGCTCGCGCAACTGACCCGTCAGGTCGCGGTTGTCCAGTACCCGTCGCTGTCCGCGTCGTCGGTTCGCCACCTCGAGGTGGTCGCTTTGACGCCGGCGCGCCTGCTTCTCGTTCTCATCACCGATTCCGGCCGCGTCGATCAGCGAATCGTCGAACTCGGAGACGTCCTCGAAGACGAAGACCTTTCCCGGTTGCGCACGCTTCTCGGCGGAGCACTGGAAGGAAAGCGCCTGGCCGCCGCGTCGATTGCCGTGGCGGAACTGGCCGACGAGTCTCCGGCCGACCTTCGCGACGCCGTGATCCGCTCGGCAACGGTTCTGGTCGAGACCCTGGTCGAGCATCCGGAAGATCGCCTCGTTCTGGGCGGAACCTCGAATCTCACGCGCAACGCCGCCGATTTCTCCGGTCTGGCCGGCTTCCCCGGTTCGCTGCGCGCAGTGCTCGAAGCACTGGAAGAGCAGGTAGTGGTCCTCAAACTGCTCGCTGCGACGCAGAACTCCGGCACGGTCACCGTTCAGATCGGTGAAGAGACGCAGGTCGAACAGATGCGCGGAACCTCCGTGATTTCGACTGGCTACGGCGCGGCCGGTACCGTTTTCGGTGGTGTCGGTGTGCTCGGACCCACTCGGATGGACTATCCGGGAACAATTGCATCGGTTGCCGCCGTTGCCAGATACATCGGCGAAGTTCTCTCCGAGCGATGACGGACGTCGACATTCGTCGGCACGCCTCCTCGCGAGGACTGAGGAAAACCTAGAAGTAAGAGAAGGACGAGAGACTCAACGTGGCACGGGATTACTACGGATTGCTCGGCGTCGACAAGAACGCGACAGACCAGGAGCTCAAGCGCGCTTACCGCAAGCTGGCACGCGAACTGCACCCGGACGTCAACCCTGACGAGGCGGCGCAGGCCAAGTTCAAGGAGATCTCGACGGCCTACGAGGTCCTGACCGACCCGGAGAAGCGTCGCATCGTCGATCTCGGCGGAGACCCGCTCGAGTCCGGTGGTGGCGGCGGTGGTGGCTTCGGCGGCGGATTCGGTGGCGGCGGCCTCGGCGACGTCTTCGAAGCATTCTTCGGCGGCGGTGGCGGCGCAGGTCGTGGGCCGCGCGGTCGCGTTCAGCCCGGAGCCGACTCGTTGCTTCGCACCAAGCTGACCCTCGCAGAATGTGCGACGGGAGTCAGCAAGCACGTGACCGTCGAGACGGCCATTCTGTGCGACAGCTGCACCGGAGCCGGAACCAACGGCGACTCCAAGCCTGTCCGCTGTGAGACCTGCAACGGTGCCGGCGAAGTTCAGTCCATCCAGCGCTCGTTCCTCGGTCAGGTCATGACCTCGCGTCCCTGCCCGACGTGCCGCGGTGCCGGTGAGACCATCCCGGATCCCTGCCACAAGTGTGGCGGCGACGGCCGAGTTCGGGCCAAGCGTGACATCACCGTGAAGGTTCCCGCGGGCGTCGCCGGTGGCATGCGCATCCGTTTGACCGCGCAGGGTGAAGTGGGCCCGGGCGGCGGACACCCCGGCGACCTCTACGTCGAGATCGTCGAGCAGCAGCACGACGTCTTCGTTCGAGACGGTGAAGACCTGCACTGCACGATCCGCGTTCCGATGGTCGACGCAGCGCTCGGTACGACTGTCACCGTCGACACCATCATCGACGGCCCCAAGGAAATCACCATCGAGCCAGGCACCCAGCCCGGACACGTTGCTGTTCTTCGCGGTCATGGCATGCCGAAACTGCGGTCGGGAGTGCGCGGCGACGTGCACGCTCACCTCGAGGTGGTCATCCCGAGCCGTCTCGATCACAAGCAGTCCAAGCTGCTCAAGGAATTCAAGCTGCTCCGCGATCGTGACGAGGCCGAGGTTGTCTCGACGGCCTCGCAGAACAGCGGTGGATTGTTCTCGCGTCTTCGCGAAGCATTCAGCGGCCGCTGACGGTGGCCGCAACGGTCTTCTTTCTCGACCCGGTTCCCGGCGTCGGTGAAATCGCAGTTCTGGACGGACAGGAGGGTCGCCACGCGGCCACTGTCCGCCGGATCGGCGTCGGTGAGCGATTGGTGTTGGCCGACGGCCGAGGCCGGGTAGCCGACGCCGAGGTGACGAGCGTCGGCAAGGACCGCCTGGAACTGTTGGTCAGTGACGTTCAGGTTCTCGAGCAGCCCAAGCCGTTGGTGACCCTCGTTCAGGCACTTCCCAAGGCCGAGCGTTCCGAGTTGGCCGTCGAACTGGCGACCGAGGCGGGGATCGACGCGGTGATCCCGTGGCAGTCCTTGCGTTGTGTCGCCAAGTGGGAGGGCCCCAAGCTCGCCAAGGGCGTCGCACGCTGGCGAAGTGCGGCAGTGTCTGCGGCAAAGCAGTCCAGACGCGCGTTCGTCCCGGAAATTGCGGAACTGCACAAGACGCCGGCGGTGATCGCGTTGGTTCGTGACGCCGTTGCCCGTGGCGCTGTGGTTGCGGTGCTTCACGAATCGGCGACGACGCCGTTGGCCGGTTTGCCGCTGGCGAGCGCGGACGAGGTATTTCTGGTTGTCGGTCCCGAAGGTGGGCTGGACGATTCGGAGATCAGCGCGTTGTCGGAGGCCGGGGCCACTCCGGTGCTTCTCGGCCCGACGGTCCTGCGCACGTCGACCGCCGGGGCTGTTGCTCTGGGCGCGATCGGAGTGCTGACCGATCGCTGGGGACCACGGCCACTGCACTGATCTTGTTGTGATCCCGAGCTGAATCGGATCCGGCGCTCAGCGAAGTGTCAGATTTGCGCACTATCGTAAAGACGTCGGGGGTCGCCTTCGGCGTGAGTTGGTTCGGGGATTTCAGGAGGCCAGATGTTGTCACGTGCGCATATGCGAATCGTTGGAGCGGTGTGTGCCGCGGCGGCGTTGATGCTCGTCGCGGGGTGCACGGTCTCCACCGGAGACAACACGGGTTCCTCCAGCAGCGCCGTCACCACTACTCCGACCAGCGAGGCGCTCGTCACCGTCACACCGGCGGACGGCGGAACTCCGGTGAGTCCACTCGACCCCATCGAGGTCCAGGTCGCGAAGGGAACACTGACGACCGTCGCGCTGACCAATCCCGAGGGTAAGGAAGTCGCCGGTATCACCACGCCGGACAAGACGTCCTGGAAACCGAGCGAACCACTCGGATACGGCAAGACTTACAAGCTGGTCGTCGACGCCGTCGACGCGAACGGTGTTGCCACGACCAAGAACACGACGCTGACCACCGTCGCGCCGAGTAACCAGACCCGGGCGTATATCAACACCACCGGTGGCGCCTCGATATCGGACGGTGGCACGTACGGTGTCGGCACCGTCGTCGCCGTTCATTTCGACGAGTTGATCGGTGACAAGGCCGCGGCCGAGAAGTCTCTGCTGGTCACAACCAATCCGCCCGTACAGGGATCGTGGTACTGGGTCGACGGTCAGAACGTTCACTGGCGACCGCAGAACTACTACGCACCAGGCACGACGGTCTCGGTGAACGCGAACATCTACGGCAAGCAGCTCGGCAACGGACTGTACGGCCAGCAGGACGACACCGTGTCCTTCAAGATCGGCGACTCCCACGTCTCGGTCGCCGACGACAACACCAAGATGGTGACCGTCTACGAAAACGGTCAGGTGATCAAGGAAATGCCGACCTCGATGGGAATGGGCGGCACCGAGACGATCGGCGGCACGACGCTCTCGTTCTGGACCCAGCCCGGCACGTACACCGTGATGGACAAGGCAAATCCCGTCATCATGGATTCGTCGACCTACGGTCTGCCGATCAACTCGCGCCTCGGCTACAAGGAATCCATCAACTGGGCCACCCGCATCAGCACGGACGGTATCTATCTTCACGAGTTGGAGAGCACCGTCTGGGCGCAGGGAAACACCGACACCTCGCACGGTTGCCTCAATCTCAGTGCGGCCAATGCCAAATGGTTCTTCGATTTCTCGCAGCCGGGAGATGTCGTCGAGATCAAGAACACCGGCGGCGCTCCGCTGGAGGTGTGGCAGAACGGCGACTGGACCCTTTCCTGGGCAGACTGGGCCGCAGGCAGCGCCCTCGCCTGAGATAGATTTCCTCGGTGCCTCGATTCAAGATTCCGTACGGCCGACACGAGCAGCAGTTCGGGCATCTCTACGTTCCCGACGGAGTCGCTGACGGCCCGATCCCGGTCGTCATGCAGATCCACGGCGGCTTCTGGAGCGGGCAGTACGGATTGACTCTGGGCACCGCATTTGCCGTCGAACTCGCGCGGCACGGCGTCGCGGTGTGGAACATCGAATACCGCCGTCTCGGGGCGGGCGGTGGTTGGCCGGAGATGTCCGCCGACGTGAAAACGGCGTACGACGAAATCCCCGGACTGGTTGCCGGGAAGTCCTCGGCCGAATTGGATCTGAATCAGATTCGCTTGCTCGGGCATTCGGCCGGAGGACATCTTGCAGTGTGGCTGGCGGGGGAGAAGGACACGTTCACCCGGCCTGAACGGGTCATCGCACAGGCGGCCGCACTCGATCTGGCGTCGGCAGGCGAGCGTGGACGACGGATCAGCTTCATCGAGGATCTGTTCGGCGTTCCGTTCGACGCGGACCCGGATCTGTATCGCAGTGCGTCGCCGCAGCATCGATTGCCGATCGGCGTCCCCGTTGTGTGCGTCACGGGTGCGGAGGATCTGCAGGTGCCGGCCAAGGTGAGCTCCCGGTACGCGAAAGCCGCGGAAGCGGCTGGTGATCCCGTGGCACTGCGTGTGATCGAGGGCGAAGGACACGACGCATTTCTCTCACCCTCGACCGAGTCGTGGCGGGTCTCCCGTGAGTTGGTTCTCGCCGAAGACCCGCTGGCTCCGAGCACGTCAGACTGACGCGGGGTCTACTTCCACAGGGGCCTTCTTGCCCGGCAGGATGAACGCCACGACAACTGCCCCCACGAACAGTGCAAGACCGCCCGCCCAACTGGCCGCCGAAATCGCGTCGGCGTAGGCACTGCCTGCGGCGTCGAGCAACGGCCCTGCCTGAGCTGCAGCCAACGGGTTGCCTGCCATCTCTTCGGCGACCAACGAAGCGCCGCCGACGGATTCGCCCGACACCTCCATCGCGTACGCGGCCTGTTGTGCAAGTTCGCCCGTCAACTGCGGAACCTGCATTCCATCGATGAATCCGGCAATCGAATCCTTGTAGCTCGCAGCGAGGATCGAGCCGAGGATCGCGATACCCAGCGAGCCGCCGAGTTCGATGGCGGTGTCGTTGAGGCCACCCGCAGCACCGAGATCGTCCTCGGAGAAGTTGTCCATGATGGCGTCGGTGGCCGGCGGTTCGCTGAGACCGATGCCCAGGCCGAGCAGGATCAGTGGGACTGCGAACATCCAGTAGCCCGAATCGCCGTCGACCTGCGTGAGAATCAGAACGCCGATCGCGGCGACCACCATGCCGCCGACGATGGACGCCCGGACGCCGATCAGCGGAGTGATCCGCCCACTGACAACGGCGCCGATCGAAACGGCAATTGCCAAGGGCAGCAAACGAACACCGGTTTCGAGTGCGCCGTAGCCGAGGATGAACTGGAACTGCTGTGAGATGAAGTAGATGGCGCCGAAGGCGGCCAGGAACAGCAGAAGTACGGCGAGCGTCGCGCCGCCGACCATGCGCTGGCCGAGCTTACGGACGTCGAGCAGTGGCTGCGGGTGACGCAGTTCCCAGACGACGAACGAGACGAGGCCGATCGCAGCGAGTACGGCGGCACCGATGGGTCCGCCGGTCCACCCGAAGTGGAATCCGTTGATGATCGAGTACACGAGCGAGCCAATGGTGACCACCGAGAGTGCGCCGCCGATCCAGTCGATCCGGCCCAGGTGCTCGGCCTTGCTCGGCGGCACCAGAATTACGGCGGCGACGGCAGCGACTGCGGCGATCGGGACGTTGATCAGGAAAGTGATGCTCCAGGAATGACTGTCGAGAATCCATCCGGCCAACAGCGGACCGAGTGCAATCGCGAGACCCGACGTCGCCGCCCACGCCGCGATGGCGCGTGATCGCTCCGCTTTGGGAAAGGTAGCGACCAGAAGCGAAAGCGTCGCGGGCATGATGATCGCGGCGCCGACGCCCATGATCATTCGTGCCGCGATGACGGCGTTGGTGGTGTCCGCGATGCTGCCGAAGACGGCGCCGCCGGCGAACACGGCGAGTCCGGCGAGAAGTGCGCCGCGGCGACTGTACTTGTCACCGATCACGCCGAACAGCAGCATCAATGCGGCGTAGGGGACGGTGTAGCCGTCGATGACCCATTGAAGTTGCGTGCTGGTGAGGCCGAGGTCTCTGGTCATGTCCGGCGCCGCGACGATCAGCGCGGTATTCGCCATCACGACGATCAGCAGACTCAGGCACAACACCCCGAGCGCGGCCCACCGCCGTGAGTACGGCTGGTCCATCTCCGAGACAGGTTTGCTCATGAGTGTCGTCATGACGCGACTCCGTTCCTGATGATCGAAGACACTCCTCGATCTATTTGCACACTGATGTGTAAGTTAATAACTTGCACACCGATGTGCAACTATGATTGACCTAGATCACAGTTGGGCAGTCGAAAGAGGTGGAACGCGCGTTGACGCATTCGGGCACAGTCGTTTCGGGAACTGCCGAATCGGGCGGACGGCAGCGTCGTAGTCAGGCCGCGGCCAATCGCAATCGCATCATCGAGGCGGCGATCACGGCGTTCGCTGCTGATCCGGATGCGAGCATGGACGACGTCGCAAAGGCCGCCGGTGTGGTCAGGCGAACCGTGTACGCGCATTTCGACAGCCGAGAGGCGCTGATCAACGGCATCGTGGACGAGGCGTCGACCGATCTCGTAGCTGCGCTGAGCCAAGCCGGCGAGCCGCCCGAGCGCCCGGATCTGGCGACTGCCGTACTGGCATTGCTGTCATGGCCGGTCGGTGATCGCTTCCGGATGCTGCTCAGCTTTGCTCGCAAAGAGTTGGGGGAGCAGCGGATTCTCGATCTGATGGAGCCCGCGCGCGCCGTGAGTATCAGCGTCGTCGAGCGCGGTCAGCGTGACGGAACCTTCTCGAAATACCTGCCGGCCGAGACTCTGGTAGCGATGACCGAGGCGATCACGATCACTTTGTTCGATCAGGCCAACAGTGGGCTCATCACGGACTCGGGCGAATCCTTTGCCGCCGTGTGCCTGGTCATCGCGGGTATCAGTCCGGACAGAAGCTCCGAGATCGTCGCCGAAGCGTCGGAGTGGATCCGCGAATCGCTGCCGTCCGGTCGCCGCGAGGATTAGGCCGGGACGATTAACAAGTGGGCCGTGTCCGACTCTGGCGCTAGACTTCGAAGTATCGAGGCTCACGAGTCGAGTGGGCTGATCGGACCAGAAAGCAGGCCATATTCACCACGTGAGTGAACACAGTGAACTCGACGGGAACCGTGTAACCACCATCACCGAGCGCGCTCTGCCCGCAGAGCGCACCGTCCGTTCGAGTATGGATCTGGCGCCGGAGACCGTGCGTCAAATCCTGGGGGCGACGGACGAGAATCTCACCGCGATCGAACGTGAGCTTCGTGCCGACATTCATGTACGTGGCGGAACCATCTCCTTGTCGGGGACGGCTGCAGACGTGGCGCTGGCAGAACGTGTGTTCAGTGAATTGGCGTCGCTGGCCGGTCGGGGGCAGCCCATTGCTCCGGACGCTGTTCGACGAACCATCGGCATGCTCACCAACGAGGTCGGCGAGTCTCCGGCCGAGGTGCTCTCCCTCGACATTCTTTCGCGTCGGGGCAAGACGATTCGGCCGAAGACCCTCAACCAGAAACGCTACGTCGACGCCATCGACGAGAACACCATCGTGTTCGGAGTCGGCCCGGCCGGTACCGGCAAGACCTACCTCGCCATGGCCAAGGCCGTTCAGGCGTTGCAGGCGAAGCAGGTCTCTCGGATCATCTTGACCAGGCCGGCAGTCGAGGCCGGGGAGCGACTGGGCTTTCTGCCCGGCACGCTGCACGAGAAGATCGATCCGTATCTCCGCCCGCTGCACGACGCATTGCACGACATGATGGATCCCGAGGCGATTCCGAAGTTGATGCAGGCCGGAGTCATCGAGGTCGCTCCGCTCGCCTACATGCGTGGCCGGACGCTCAACGACGCCTTCATCATCTTGGACGAAGCGCAGAACACCACGGCCGAGCAGATGAAGATGTTCCTGACCCGCCTCGGGTTCGGTTCCAAGATCGTGGTCACCGGAGACGTGACCCAGGTCGATCTGCCGGGCGGGGCCCGTTCGGGTCTGCGCGCGGCATCCGAAATCCTCACCGGGATCGACGATATTCATTTCGCCACTCTCGACAGCAGCGACGTCGTACGTCATCGGCTGGTCTCTCACATCGTCGACGCTTACGAGCGTCACGAATCGGATCGGTCCGGCGAGTTGGCGGTCGGAAACCGGGCGCAGCGCCGCGCTGCACATGCTCATTCACCGCGACGGTAGGCTGAGCGACGCATCAACCCCTACTTTTCCCAGGAAAGAGCGTCGCACATGAGCATCGAGGTCTCGAACGAATCGGGCATGGACATCTCCGAACCGGAGTTGATCAGCGTTGCCCGTTTCGTGATCGCTCGGATGGATGTCCATCCGGCGGCCGAGCTGTCGATGGTTCTCGTCGACTCCGCGACGATGGCGGATCTGCACGTTCGCTGGATGGACCTGCCGGGTCCGACCGACGTCATGTCGTTCCCGATGGACGAACTCGAGCCGGGTGGCCGTCCCGATTCCCCCGAGCCGGGGCCGTCGATGCTCGGCGACATCGTGCTGTGTCCGTCTTTTGCCGCGGATCAGGCTGACAAGGCCGGGCATTCACTGGCTCACGAACTTGCCCTCCTGACCGTCCACGGTGTGTTGCACCTTCTCGGCTACGACCATGCGGAGCCGGAAGAGGAGAAGGAGATGTTCGGCTTGCAGAACAGTCTCCTCGAAGAGTGGTACGAAGACCTTCGCCGTATCGACCGCGAAGCAGCACTGGCCGAACGCGATCAGAAGCTGCTCGGTAAGACCGGTTTCGTCGACGGAGTGGACCGATAACAGTTATCCGGGGGTTCTGTAGTGAGTAGCGCCATAGCGCTCTTTGTTCTGGCGATTGCTCTTGTCCCGGTCGGTGGTGTGTTCGCGGCCGTCGACTCGGCGCTCAACACCATTTCGTCGGCGCGGATCGACGAGATGGCAAAGGAAGAGCGAGCCGGCGCCGCGCGAGTGCAACGCATCCTGACCGATCGTCCGCGATACGTGAATCTGATGGTCCTGCTTCGCATTTTGTGCGAGATCACGGCCACCGTCGTACTCGTGGGCGGCCTGATCGACGTCCTCTCGCTGGGCTGGGCACTGACCGTCACCGCGGTGATCATGGTTCTCGTCTCGTACGTGGTCATCGGCGTCGGACCGAGAACGCTTGGGCGCCAACATGCGTACTCCATCGCGATGGCCGCGTCGCTGCCACTGCTGTGGATCGGGGTTCTGCTCGGGCCGATCAGTCGCGTCCTGATCCTCGTGGGTAACGCATTGACCCCGGGTAAGGGCTTCCGCAACGGCCCGTTCGCGTCGGAAATCGAGTTGCGTGAACTCGTGGACATGGCGCAGGAACGCGGCGTCGTGGCCGACGAAGAACGCCGAATGATCCAGTCCGTCTTCGAACTGGGAGACACGTCGGCGCGCGAGGTGATGGTGCCGCGCACCGACATGGTGTGGATCGAGAACGACAAGAATGCCGGGCAGGCAACGTCGTTGGCCGTCCGCAGTGGTCACTCGCGCCTGCCGGTCATCGGGGAGAACGTCGACGACGTGCTCGGTGTCGTCTACCTCAAGGATCTGGTCAAGCAGACCTACCACCTGCCCGACGGCGGCCGGAACGTCAACGTCTGCGACGTCATGCGGCCCGCCGTCTTCGTTCCCGACTCGAAGCCGCTCGACAGCTTGCTGGCCGAGATGCAGCGCGACCGCAACCACATGGCGATACTCGTCGACGAGTACGGCGGAATCGCCGGGCTCGTCACGATCGAGGACGTCATCGAAGAGATCGTCGGTGAGATCGCCGACGAGTACGACGAGGACGAGACGCCGCCCATCGAGGATCTCGGAGACGGAATGTTCCGCGTATCCGCGAGACTTCCCATCGAAGACCTCGGTGAATTGTTCGATCTCGAACTCGAACTCGACGAGGTGGAGACCGTCGGCGGGCTGATCGGATACGTACTCGGCCGAGTGCCACTTCCCGGTTCCGAAGTGGAGTACGACGGTTTGATCCTGCGCGGCGAGGGAACCAATACGGGCCGAGGCCGGGTACGCATCAGCACGGTGTTCGTGCAGCGCATCCCGCCGTCCGAAGACGAAGAGACAGAAGACACCGATGACTGAGCGAGAGTTCAGCGAGGAGCAGCTATGAGCAAGAACGAATTCCGGTCAGGCTTCGTGTGTTTCGTGGGTCGACCCAATACGGGCAAGTCCACGCTGACCAACGCGTTGGTCGGCAGCAAGATCGCGATCACGTCCTCGCGCCCGCAGACGACGCGCCACACGATTCGCGGCATCGTTCACCGCGAGCATGCGCAGCTGATCCTGGTCGACACCCCTGGACTGCACAAGCCCCGCACTTTGCTCGGGCAGCGCCTCAATGACCTGGTTCGCGACACGTACTCCGAGGTCGACGTCATCTGCCTGTGCATCCCGGCCGACGAGGCCATCGGGCCCGGAGACCGCTGGATCGTGCAGCAGGTCCGTCAGATGGCGCCCAAGACCAAGCTTGTCGGCATCGTGACCAAGATCGACAAGGTCAGCCGCGACGCCGTCGGAAAGCAGTTGCTCGCGCTGTCCACCCTGCTCGGCCCCGAATCCGAGGTCGTTCCGGTGTCCGCGAAGTCGGGTGAACAGGTCGAGATCCTGGTCGACGTCCTCGCCGGTCTGATGGACGAGGGCCCGGCCTTCTACCCGGACGGCGAATTGACGGACGAGCCCGAAGAGGTGCTCATGGCCGAACTGATCCGTGAGGCTGCGCTCGAGGGGCTCGGCGAAGAATTGCCGCACTCTCTGGCTGTGGTGATCGAGGAGGTCATCCCGCGTGAGGGTCGCACCGAGAAGCAGGGCGAGATGCTCGACGTGCATGCGTTGCTCTACGTCGAGCGGCCCAGTCAGAAGGGCATCGTCATCGGTAAGGGCGGGGCGCGTCTGCGGGAAGTCGGTACCAGTGCGCGCCTGCAGATCGAGAAGCTGCTCGGTGTGCGGATCTTCCTGGAGCTGCACGTCAAGGTCGCCAAGGACTGGCAGCGCGACCCGAAGCAGCTCGGCCGGCTGGGCTTCTAGGGCCGGAGGACCCTGAGGATCGCCGCGCCGATGTCCTGCTCGTCGACGCCGGTGGCCAGGCGTCGGAGTTGGAGCCCGGTGATGACGGCGACGAGCGTCGATGCAATCGACTCCGGATCAGGTACACCGAGTGCCGTCAGAATCGTGACGGTCAAATCGTCGTAGGCGGCGAAGCATTCGACGGCGACTTCGTGGAGTTCGTGGTCGCGCCCGGCGGCGATGTACATCTCGAACGGCGCGATCCGCTCGGCCGAGAACGAAAGATCTCGCGTCACCTTTTCGGCTATTGCCGCGGCGTCCTCGACGCTCAGACCTTTGTCGCGGTACTCCTCGGCCAAGGCGCGCAGGCGCGTCGTCTCGTCGGTCACGAAACGAGACAGAGCAGCGCGGAGCATGTCCGACTGGCTGGCGAAGTGATACGTGATCGATCCGAGTGAGACGCCGGCCTGCGCGGCGATGCGCCGGTTGCTCACACCCGGGATGCCGTCGGTACCGACGACGTGCAGAACGGCGTCGAGTATTCGCTCGCGGACGTCCCGGTTACTCATCGGGTCACCACCACGGCTCGGGTCGGATCTGATCCCAACGCAGGACCGATTCCAATTGTGAAGCGAGGGAGACCAACAGAGGTTCGGTGTTCTCGTTGCCCATCAACTGCGCACCGATGGGAAGGCCGGTGTTGCTGAATCCGGCCGGCACGTTGACCGAGGGCCAGCCGAGGACGTTCCACGGCCACGCGTAGGGGCAGGCGCCGGTCATGACCTTGTCGGTGTCCCAGCCACCGATGCCGTCGATCGCGGTCGCCATGATCGGTGGAGTTGCCGTCGTGGGTGCCAGGACGACGTCGTAGGTGTCGAAGATCGCTCCGATCCGCTTTCGCATCCGCGGCTCGGCCGCGCGGGCCGCGCGCAGAGGTGCGCCGCGAAGTAGCTTGCCGTTCTGGGCATTTCCGCGTGTTCTGGCATCGACCAGTTTCGGGTCGGGAACGCGTCCGAGCCAGTCGTGGACCCCGACGAGTGAGCGGGGCAGAAAGTTCAGGCCGAAGATCAGGCCGTATGCGGGATCGTCGACGACGACGTGGTGTCCGAGCTCCCGCAGCGTGTCGGCGATCGAATGCACGGCCAGGCGCACTTCCGGGTCCAGCTTCACGGGAGTGGCGGTGAACGGATTGCGAAGGGAAAGCGCGATTTTCAGTTTTCCGGGGTCGCGTCCCACCGCGTCGCTGACGGTGACCGGTGTCGGCTTGTGGAGGTCGCCGTCATGGTTGCCGGCAGCGCCGTCGAGCAGCAGTGCCGCGTCGGCGACGGTGCGAGCGAGCGGGCCGTTGACCGTCAGGCCGTAGAACGCTTCGGCGTCGGGCCAGGTTGAGATGCGCCCGCGCTGCGGTTTGATTCCGACGAGGTTGGTCCAGGCCGCAGGGATTCGGATGGAACCGGCACCGTCGGAACCGATTCCGGCGCTGACCAATCCGGCGGCGACGGCCGCGGCGGTGCCGCCCGACGATCCGCCTGGAGTGTGGTGACGCGACCACGGATTGCGCGTGTAACCGAAGGCTGAACCGCTCGTAAGGGGCCACTGGCCCAATTCCGGGCTGTTGGTCTTGCCCACGATCACTGCGCCGGCGTCGCGGAGGCGTCGAACCATCTCCGAGTCCTCGGTCTTGGCCGGGAAATCGCCAGGGCAACCGAAGGCGGTGGGTTCGCCGGTGATGTCGACGTCGTCCTTCACTGCGATCGGCACACCGAGCAGCGGCAGACGCTCGCCGCGTGCGAGACGTCTGTCGGCCTCGGCAGCTTCCTCGAGTGCCTTCTCGCGCCGCACGATCTTGAACGCATTGAGGTGAGGCTGAGTGGCCTCGATCCGGCTCAGCGTTGCCTCCGTGGCCGCGACGGACGAGGTGGCGCCCGAGGCCAGACTCGCAACCTGGTCGACAAGACCGGGGGCGAGATCGTGGTCGGTTCGAGAAGTCATCAGGTTCCCTTCGCAAAACTGTTCGTTCGAACGAACAGTAACTTGTTTCAGTATTAGTGAACTTCGGTTTCGCGTCAAGATCGCGTCAAGACGCCAGGTCAGTGCGTAAGCGGATCGTCAGAGACGCGGAATCGGCCTTTCCGGAGGTCGAAGCTGAGAGAGCGCATCCGGTCGAGGGCGACCGCGCGTCATGGCTGCGATGCACAGCAGCACGGCAAAAGATTTCGAAGAGGGAAGCTCATGGCCGATCTGGCCTACGTTGCTCTGATTCTCGGCGGTTTTCTCGTGTGCGCGCTGGTACTGCGCGCCCTACAGGCGAGCGCTCCCAAATGACGGTTGCCGGTGTGGTCAGCGTGGTTCTGATCGCCGTCGCCGCGGCATTGGTCATTTACCTGCTCGTTGCACTCGTAGATCCTGAGAGGTTCTGATGTCGCCCGCTCTTGCAGCCGGCCTGCAGATCGCTTTTGTCCTCGTCGTTCTGGCAATCGCCTACGTTCCGGTGGGCGACTACATGGCGCGTGTTTACTCGTCGACGCGAGATCTTCGGGTCGAGAGTGTGATCTACCGCGTCGGTCGGATCGACTCCAGGGCCGAGCAGACGTGGTACGGCTACGCCGCAAGCGTTCTCGGATTCTCGCTGGCCAGCGCATTGTTCCTGTACTTCCTGCAACGGATTCAGGGAGTACTGCCGCTGAGTGACGGTCTGTCCGGGGTCAGTCCCGCCGTAGCGTTCAACACCGCGATTTCGTTTGTGGCGAACACCAACTGGCAGTCGTACACGCCGGAAACGACGATGAGCAACTTCGTTCAGCCCGTCGGTCTGGCGGTGCAGAACTTCGTCTCGGCAGCGGTCGGCATGGCGGTGGCCATCGCATTGGTTCGCGGCTTCATTCGGGTGGCCAGGGGCGGCGAGATCGGCAACTTCTGGGTCGATCTGACGCGTGGTTCTCTGCGCATCCTCCTCCCGTTCTCATTCGTGATCGCCCTGATCCTGTTGAGCCAGGGAGTGATCCAGTCGTTCCACAGCGGTTTCGCCTCCACCGGCCTCGACGGCAATGCGGTCACCAATGCACTGGCCCCCGTCGCGTCCCAGGAAGCGATCAAGGAACTCGGCACCAACGGTGGCGGGATCTTGGCTGCCAACTCGGCGCACCCGTTCGAGAACCCCACCCCGTTGAGCAATGTCGTCGAGATCCTGGCGATCCTGTTGATTCCGGTCTGCCTCACCCGAACGTTCGGAACTCTCGTCGGGGATCGTAGGCAAGGCCTCACCCTGCTGGCAGTGATGGGAATCCTGTGGAGCGGGCTGCTCGCAGTCACGCTCGCTGCCGAATCCGGCGCACGCGGTGTTGCCGCCACAGCAGCTGGTTCGATGATGGAGGGCAAGGAAGTTCGCTTCGGAATCCCCGGATCGGCGTTGTTCGCGGTGGCGACCACGGGAACGTCGACGGGCGCGGTGAACTCGGCCCACGACAGCATGTCCCCCCTCGGCGGCGGCGCGGTCCTGCTCAACATGTTGCTCGGCGAAATTGCGCCAGGTGGAGTCGGAACCGGCCTCTACGGGATTCTTGTGCTGGCTTTGATCGCAGTGTTCGTCGGCGGACTGCTGGTCGGTCGCACGCCCGAATATCTCGGCAAGAAGTTGGGTCGACGCGAGATCACCCTTGCGGCGCTGTCGATTCTGGTCATGCCCGCGCTGGTCTTGATCGGTACCGCCATCACCGTCATCCTCGGTTCGACCACCGGTTATCAAGGCAATGGGGGAGATCCGGGTACGCCGGGATCGATCCACGGGTTCAGTGAGGTGCTTTACGCCTTCGCCTCCGCCTCGAACAACAACGGCAGCGCCTTCGGCGGTCTGACGGTCACCAGCGACTGGTTCCAGTCGTCTCTCGGAATCTGCATGCTTCTCGGCCGATTCCTGCCGATCATCTTCGTTCTCGCTTTGGCCGGTGCTCTTGCCTCGCAGAAGAAGGTGGCGCCGACGGCCGGCACCCTCCCGACGTCCGGACCGATGTTCACCGGTTTGTTGACCGGCACCGTCGTTCTTGTTGCTGCACTTACATTCTTCCCGGCCCTCGCGCTGGGCCCGCTAGCGGAGGCTCTTCAATGACCGTGCGTATCAGTGAGAAACCCGTGGTAGCGCAAGACGCTGCCGACAAGGTTGATCCAGGGCAGTCCCGTCAAGTACACGCAGGCGTTTTCAACCCGCGGCAGATGATCACCGCGTTGCCGGGGGCCGTGCGCAAACTCGACCCACGCCACCTCGCCCGCAACCCGGTCATGTTCGTGGTGTTCGTCGGTTCCGTCATCACCACTGTCATGGCGATCGCCGATCCCTCGGTGTTCTCCTGGGTGATCACCCTGTGGCTCTGGTTCACGGTGATCTTCGCGAACCTCGCCGAATCCGTGGCCGAAGGGCGCGGCAAGGCGCAGGCGGCGAGCCTGCGAAAGGTGAAGCAGGACACCACAGCACATCGGATCACGATGAGCGGTGCGATCGAATCGGTTTCCGGCACCGAACTGGTGGTCGGCGATCGGGTGATAGTGGTTGCCGGCGAGGTCATCCCCGGCGACGGCGACGTGGTCGAAGGTATTGCCTCCGTAGACGAATCGGCGATCACCGGTGAATCCGCGCCGGTGGTCCGTGAATCCGGTGGTGACCGGTGCGCCGTCACCGGTGGTACGACGGTTCTCTCGGACCGCATCGTCGTGGAAATCACCGCAGCACCGGGCAGTTCGTTCGTGGACCGGATGATCGCGCTCGTCGAGGGTGCTTCACGTCAGAAGACACCCAACGAGATTGCGCTCAACATCCTGCTCGCGTCGTTGACCGTCATCTTCCTCCTCGCCGTCGTAGCCATCGGCCCGATGGGCTTGTACGCGGGGCACGAGCAGGATCCGATCAAGCTGATCGCACTTCTCGTCTGCCTGATCCCGACGACCATCGGAGCGCTGCTCTCGGCGATCGGTATCGCGGGCATGGACCGCCTCGTCCAGCGCAACGTTCTCGCGATGTCGGGGCGCGCGGTGGAAGCTGCGGGCGACATCGACACCCTGTTGATGGACAAGACCGGAACCATCACTTTCGGTAACCGCCGGGCCACCGCACTCCATCCGGCGCCCGGTGTATCCGCCGACGATCTTGCTGCGGCAGCTCGCTTGTCGAGCCTGGCCGACGGAACTCCCGAGGGACGGAGCATCGTCGAGCTGTGCGCAGCGGATTTCGGTCTCGCTGCCGAGCCGACGTTGGACGAAGAACGCGCCGAGTTCGTTCCGTTCACGGCACAAACCCGGATGAGCGGACTCGACCACTCCGGACGCCAAATCCGAAAGGGTGCAGCAGATGCGGTGATGAACTGGGTCGTCAGTGGCGGTGGACACGCGGAGAGCGCGGTGACCGACACCGTGAACGACATCGCCCAAGCGGGCGGAACGCCGCTGGTAGTTGCCGTCAAGCATGGTGAGAGTACCTCGATCCTCGGCGTGATCGCGTTGTCCGACGTCGTCAAGCCGGGAATGGCTGACAGGTTCGCCGAACTCCGGGCGATGGGTATTCGCACGATCATGATCACCGGCGACAATCCGTTGACCGCGAAGGCGATTGCCGACGAGGCGGGCGTCGACGACTTCATGGCGGAGGCCACCCCGGAAGACAAACTGGCCCTGATCCGGAAGGAACAGGAAGGCGGACGTCTCGTCGCGATGACCGGTGACGGGACCAATGATGCTCCCGCCCTTGCCCAGGCCGATGTCGGGGTCGCGATGAACACGGGAACCTCGGCAGCCAAAGAGGCCGGGAACATGGTCGATCTCGACTCCGATCCCACCAAGCTGATCGAGGTGGTGGAAATCGGCAAGCAATTGCTGATCACCCGCGGCGCGTTGACCACATTCTCGTTGGCGAACGACCTGGCGAAGTATTTCGCAATCCTGCCGGCCTTGTTCAGCGGCATCTACCCGCAGCTGGACGCGTTGAACATCATGCGTCTCGCCACCCCCGAATCGGCGATCGTCTCGGCCGTGATCTTCAACGCCTTGGTGATCATCGGTTTGATTCCGTTGGCACTCAAGGGTGTTCGATACCGACCGTCGACGGCATCGCAGTTGCTCGGACGTAACTTGCTCGTCTACGGTCTCGGCGGTGTGATCACACCGTTCGTCGGTATCTGGTTGATCGATCTCGTCGTACGTTTGATTCCTGGAATTGGGTGACCTGACATGCGTTTCACTATCGGTTTTGCCAAACAGGTGTGGGCGGGTTTGCTCGTATTGCTCGCGCTCACCGTCGTTCTCGGTGTGGTCTATCCCGCCGCGGTGTGGGGTGTCAGCCGGATCAGCTCCGGATCTGCCGAAGGCTCACCGGTCACCGATGCCGCCGGTTGCGTGGTCGGCAGTGCCTGGGTGGGTGTCGATCCGCAGGTCGCCGAAGGGCAGCAGGACCCGTTCTTCCACAATCGTGTTGTCGGATCCGTTTCGGACGAGGATCCGTTTGCCACCGGTGATCCCGCTGCGGCACTGCCGTCCAACCAGGGGCCGAGCAGCGAGATTCTGGCCGGATTCGTCATCGAGCGCCGGGCAGCCATCGCGGCACGTGAGGGTGTCGACCCGGCATCGGTTCCCGTCGACGCAGTCACCGGTTCGGGCTCGGGTATCGATCCCCACATCAGTCCGGCGTACGCCGAACTGCAGGTCGCGAGGGTGGCGGCCAACAACGGCATCTCGGAAGACCAGGTGCGGGACTTGGTGGCCGAGCACACCGACGGTCGGCAACTCGGATTTCTCGGAGCCGAGCGAGTCAACGTACTGGAATTGAACCTGGCACTCGGATTGACGGCACCTACGTGTGCTGCACCGACGACTGGTGGATGATTGTCACGTGAGTTCTTCGGAGAAGGTCGGTCAATCTTTCGGTAGGGCACGCAAACGTGGTGAATTGCGTATCTACCTCGGCGCTGCGCCTGGCGTCGGAAAGACCTTCGCGATGCTCGGTGAGGCTCATCGGCGTCGAGATCGTGGCTGTGACGTGGTCGCGGCCGTCGTGGAGACACACGGCCGCGCCCGCACCGCGGCGCAGATCGGAGACCTCGAAATAGTGCCGCCCAAGCTGGTGGATTATCGCGGAACACGGATGCCGGAACTGGACGTCGAGGCCGTGTTGGCTCGGCGTCCGGCCCTTGTCCTGGTGGACGAGTTGGCACATACCAACACGCCAGGGAGCAAGAATCACAAGCGCTGGCAGGACGTACAGGAACTGCTCGAAGCCGGGATCGACGTTCTGTCCACGGTCAACGTGCAACACCTCGAAAGCCTCAACGACGTTGTCGCGCACATCACCGGCGTGGTTCAGCAGGAGACGGTTCCGGACGCGGTAGTACGTAGTGCGGCGCAGGTCGAGCTGGTCGACATCACCCCGGAGGCGCTGCGCCGCAGACTTTCTCACGGAAACGTGTATTCACCGGAACGGGTCGATGCGGCCTTGGGCAATTACTTCAGACGCGGAAACCTCACGGCGCTACGCGAACTGGCACTGCTGTGGGTGGCCGATCAGGTGGACGCCGCACTGGCGAAATACCGGGCCGAGAACAAGATCACCGATACCTGGGAGGCGCGCGAGCGTGTCGTCGTTGCCGTGACCGGGGGACCGGAGTCGGAAACCCTGGTACGACGCGCATCTCGAATCGCGTCGAAGTCGAGCGCCGAGCTGATGGTGGTCCACGTCGTACGCGGTGACGGACTCACCGGTGTCTCGGCCCCCGAGATGGGCAAGGTGCGCGCGTTGGCTGTCGGAGTCGGCGCCACGCTTCACACTGTTGTCGGTGACGACGTACCGTCGACGCTCCTCGAGTTCGCGCGTGAGGAGAACGCCACACAGTTGGTGCTGGGAACGTCGCGGCGTTCCCGCCTGGCTCGCATCCTCGACGAGGGGATCGGCGCTGCGGTGGTTCAGCAGTCCGGTGGTATCGACGTTCACATGGTCACGCACGAGGAAGCGACGGCGCGACGACGCATTTCGGTGCTGGGGCGCTCGGAGCGCCGGGTCCTGTCGTGGATTGCGGCGATCGTCGTGCCTTCGCTCGCGGCCGCGATCATGGGTCTCGTCGACCGAATCTCCGGGGTCAACGGCGAGAACGCGCTGTTCTTCGTCGTGGTCGTTCTGGTTGCCCTCCTCGGCGGCGTCGGCCCGGCGATATTGTCGGCACTGATCTCGGGACTGCTGCTCAATTACTTCTTCACCGATCCGCGGTACAGCTTCACCATCGCCGAACCTGACAACTTCATCACTACTGTCGTGCTGTTGATCGTGGCTGTGGCAGTTGCCGTTCTGGTCGACGCCGCAGCAAAGCGCGCCCGCGAGGCGAAGCGCGCATCCGAGGAAGCCGAACTGCTCACACTGTTCGCGGGATCAGTTCTCCGCGGAGCGGATCTGTCGACACTTCTGGCGAAGGCACTCGAAATCTATCGCCAGCGAGGGGTTTCCGTCATTCATCACGACGACGGAGTCATCGCTGCCGTCGGTACGCAGCCGCCGACCACGGACGACGAAGCGGATACGGTCTGTGAGGTCAACGACGGGGAATACGCGCTGTTGTTGGCTGGGCCCGACCTGAGTGCGCGGGACCGACGAGTGCTGACGGTGGTCGCTCACCAAGCAGTTGGGATGATCCGCCAGGAGAAACTGACAGTCGAGGCGAGCAAGGCTGCCGCGCTCACCGAGGCTGATCAACTGCGTCGAGCCTTGCTGTCAGCGGTAAGCCATGACCTGCGAACGCCTCTCGCCGGAGTGAAGGCGGCGGTGTCCAGTCTGCGCAGCGACGACATCGAGTTCTCGCCCGAAGACACCGCTGAATTGTTGGCAACCATCGAGGAGTCGGCGGATCAGTTGACGGCACTGGTCGGGAACTTGCTCGACTCGTCCCGCCTTGCCGCCGGGGTGGTGAAACCCACGCTCCGGCCGGTGTATCTGGACGAGGTGGTTCACCGCGCGTTGCTGGGCCTCGGCATCGGTGGACGCTCGGATTCGCGGGCTCGAAGTGTAGTCGTCGACGTGGGTACCGTTGCAGTGCAAGCAGATCAAGGTCTGCTCGAGCGGGTGATTGCGAACATCGTCGACAACGCTCTGCGCTACGGGGGAGAAACCCCGGTGCGCGTCGGGGCGGCGCAACTCGGTGATCGTGTGGTGATCAGTGTTGCCGATACGGGCCCAGGTGTTCCGCGAGGTGAGGCCGAAACGATGTTCCAGCCGTTCCAACGGATGGGAGATCGCGACAACACCGGCGGAGTGGGCCTCGGACTTTCCGTGGTGCGCGGATTTGTCGATGCGATGGGCGGAACGGTCAGCGCCACAGACACACCCGGTGGGGGATTGACGATGATCGTGGAATTGGCTGCGGCCGGTACGAATGGGAATGGATCATGAGTCGAATCCTGGTAGTGGACGACGAACCGCAGATTCTGCGAGCTCTGCGTATCAATCTTTCGGTGCGCGGGTACGAGGTGGTGACCGCGTCGACGGGCGCCGGTGCCTTGCGGGCTGCTGCCGAGCGTCCACCGGACGTCGTGGTACTCGATCTCGGACTGCCCGACATGGACGGCACCGAAGTGCTTGCCGGCCTGCGTGGCTGGTGCACGGCGCCGGTCATCGTGCTGTCGGCGCGCACGGATTCCGCGGACAAGGTCGAGGCTCTCGACGCCGGTGCGGACGACTACGTCACCAAGCCCTTCGGGATGGACGAGTTTCTGGCCCGCGTGCGCGCTGCGGCGAGGCGGGGAACCTCCGCGGCGGACACTTCGGAACCGTCGGTCGAGACCGCGTCCTTCACGGTGGACTTGGCTGCGAAAACAGTGAGTCGGCGCGGTGAACAGGTGCACCTGACTCCGACCGAGTGGGGCATGCTCGAGATGCTTGTGCGCAACCGCGGAAAGCTGGTCGGGCAGAAGGAGTTGCTTCGGGAAGTGTGGGGACCGGCGTACGACACCGAGACCCACTATCTACGTGTCTACCTGGCTCAACTTCGTCGGAAGCTCGAGGATGACCCGGCGAACCCCAAGCATCTGATCACCGAGGCAGGAATGGGTTATCGATTCGTGGTGTGAGAAGCCAGGTCAGAGCACAACTACCAATTTGCCACGTGCCGTACCGGCTTCCATCTTGGCATGTGCTCGCGCGATGTCCTCGAACGCGAACACCTCGTCGATCGGTACCACCGCCTCGCCTGACGCCACAGCGGAGAGGAAGTCTTGCAGTACGCCGGCAGGCAGGTCGGACGCGTCCCCACCGTACGAGGTCAATCGCACTCCGCGTGGAATGTAGTCGATCGGATAAAAGTCTTTGACTGTCCACTCGTTGGACAGCATTCCCGTGAAACACACGGTGCCGTGAACGCGGGTCGCGCGCAACGTGTCGGGAAGTGTTGGTGTTCCGACCAATTCGAGGGCCAGATCAACACCGCCCGGGAGGATGTCTCGAACCTGGCCGGCCACAGCACCGTCGTCGACGATAACGTGGTCAACCCCGATCGCGGTCAATTCGACGCTTTGTTCGCATCTCGGGTGGTCGCAAGGACAGTGAGTCCCCACTGCTTCGCCAGGACTGCGGTTGCCATGCCGACCGAGGAGGTTCCTCCCCGGATCAACAGGGATTGACCGGATTTCGCGTCCAGTCCTACCGTCAGCGAGCCGTAGGACGTCTGCAGCATCTCGGGAACAGCTCCCACTGTCGACCAGTCCAGTTCGCTCGAGAAGGGAACGACCTGACTGACGGGAACGCACGTGTACTCGGCATAACCGCCGTCGAACGTCCTCCCCATCCCACCCATCATGGCGGCGACTTGCCGGCCTTCGGTGAGCTCCCCGCCGGGGCAGTTCACCACTTCGCCGACGGCCTCGATGCCCAGCACCCTCGGGAATGTCACGCCTTCGGCGAGGCCGAGGCGGGTGTGAAGTTCGGATCGATTGAGGCCGAAAGCCTTCACCCGGACCAGTACCCAGCCCGCAATCGGCACGGGTATCGGAATCACTCTGATAGTCAATGCTTCTGGCGGGCCGGGGGCGTCGAGCACGATTGCGCGCATTGTGTCGGTCATGCTTTTTCCTTCGTGGTCGGTGTCAGGTTTCGATTGGCTTCACGCAGCGTGGCCAGTGTGGCGCCGAATCGATCGAGAGCGTCGGGCGTCAGCACGGAACCGAGACGGCGCTCCAATTCGCCGTCGAACGTTGCCTTCGCCCGCCGCAACAGCTCATTGCCCTCGGGAGTCAACTCGATGAGTGAGGATCGTTTGTCGGTGGGATTGGATTTTCGACGGCAGTGTCCAGCCGCTTCGATTCGATCCACCAGCTTGCTCGTGCCACCGACGGTGATCGCGAGGGCCTCGGCGATGTCGAAGACCCGACAGGAGCCGAGCCTGTCGATGATCTGCATCGGCTCGAATCGACTCAGTGGCAGGTCGTGCTCGATTCGGAGTCGCTGGTCGACGGCCGTCCACAGTTCGGTTTCGAAGCGGACGAGGTTGTCGAAGTGCCTGCTCAGGGCTGATCTGGTCAAGAGCAGACTCCGAACCGATATGCATTCCGTGGAATCATTTTCTCACCGTACGCCCGATTCGTGATTAATTCCATGGAATCTATTTGCGGCCTTTCATTGTGTCGGTGGCGCATGGGAACATATGTTCGTGTCGCATGAATCGCTGGATCAAGAAACGCCAGGTAATCACCCTGGCGGTGCTCGTTCCGGCGGTAATCATTCTGGCGGTAGTCGGTCCACAGGTGACGCAACAATCCTGCATGCGGACCTCGATTCGTTCTACGCATCAGTCGAGCAACGCGACGACCCGACTCTGGCCGGCAGGCCGGTCATCGTCGGTGGTGGGGTGGTCTTGGCGGCAAGCTACGAGGCCAAGGCGTTCGGGGTTCGCACAGCCATGAGCGGTGGTCAGGCCCGATCACTGTGTCCTCAGGCGATAGTTGTCCCTCCGCGAATGTCGGCGTACTCGCAGGCGAGCAAAGACGTGTTCGACGTCTTTCACGACACGTCGCCGCTGGTCGAAGGAATCTCCATAGACGAGGCCTTTCTCGAGGTCGGCGGGCTCGCCAAGATCGTGGGAAACCCGCTGCAGATCGGAGCCAACCTCAGACGCGATGTGGCCGAGCAGGTCGGACTACCGATCACGGTCGGAATCGCACGCACCAAGTTCCTGGCCAAGGTCGCCAGTGCATTCGCGAAACCCGACGGATTGCTGCGAGTGCCGCCGGAGGGCGAGACCGAGTTCCTGCATCCCTTGCCGGTCGAGAAGCTGTGGGGCGTCGGCAAGATCACGGCCCAGAAGCTGCGAAACTTCGACATCGTGACGGTGGGTGACATCGCTCGGCACGACGAATCCTCGATCGTCTCGATTCTCGGGGGCGGCGCCGGTCGCCATCTCTACGCACTCTCACACAATCGAGATCCGCGCCCCGTCCGCGCCTATCGTGGCCGCAGTTCGATGGGTGCTCAGCATGCGCTGGGTCGCGGATCCCATCCCCGCGCAGAACTCGATGCGTCGTTGATGTCCCTTGTCGACCGTGTCAGTCGACGCATGCGTTCGGCGCAGCGGACGGGGCGCACGGTCACGCTCCGGCTCCGCTTCGCGGATTTCACGCGGGCAACTCGATCTCACACGCTGCGCCGGTCCACCGCCGACACAGCGGAATTGCTGAGCGTCTCGATGGTGCTGCTGGACGAAGCGATACCGATGATCGCGGACAAGGGCATCACGTTGATCGGTGTCGCTGTCTCCAACCTGGATCGGGACGGCGCCGAACAACTCGAATTGCCCTTCGACGGTCCAGGATTCGCGGGTCCGGACACTGCCGCCCTCGACTCGGCAATGGACAGTGTCCGGAAGAAGTTCGGCTCCGCGGCCCTCACGAGGGGAGTGCTCCTGGGACGCGATCCGGATCTGTCGGTGCCGCTACTGCCGGACTAGGTGAGGTTTTCTCGCAGAGTCGCTCCCTCGTATTCGCGACGGAACAACCCACGCGCCTGCAGCACTGGAATCACGTGATCGACAAAATCTTCCAGGCCCTGCGGATAGGTCGGCGGCATCAGATTGAAACCGTCGGCACCGCGGCCGTTCAACCAGGATCCCATCTCGTCGGCAATCGACTCCGGTGTTCCGATCATCGTTGCGTGACCACCACCCGCAGCGAGCGTCCCGAGGAGTTCCCGCACAGTCGGTGCGTCCTTCTCGACGATCCGCAAAATAGTGGCGTAGCGGCCCTGCGGCCCGGTGAACGCTTCGAGTGGAGGCAACGGGGGCACGGGCCCGTCGAGATCCCAGTTCTCGCAATCCTGTCCGGTGAACAACGAGAGTTGGCGTATCGACTGTTCGGTGGGCAGCAGGAGATCGAGTTCGGCCTTCTTCGCCCTGGCCTCGGCGACGGTGCTGCCGACGTAGGTGACCAGTCCCGGCATCACGGCGACCGAACTCGGATCCCGGCCGGCTCGCTCGATTCTCGATTTCACGTCCGCGTAGTAGGCCTGTGCGCTGGGTAAGTCGTAGGCAACCGAATAGATTGCCTCGGCGCGACGCGCCGCCAGATCGCGACCCTGCTCGGACGCCCCGGCCTGAAACAAAACCGGTCTGCCCTGCGGGGATCGAGGAACCGTCAACGGGCCGTCGACACGAAAATGCTTGCCGTCGTGATCGATGCGAGAAATCTTGCCTGCGTCGGCAAAACGTCCCGCCCGGTCGAGGATCAGCGCGTCTTCCGACCACGAATCCCACAATGCGAGGGCCACTTCGACAAATTCGTCGGCTCGTTCATATCGGGAGGCGTGATCGGGCATCGCCTCGAGTCCGTGGTTGCGCGCCTCCTGGTCGAACATCGAGGTCACGACGTTCCAGCCGGCCCGTCCGCCGCTGATGTGGTCGAGCGAGGCCAACAGTCGTGCCGCGTGGAATGGCGTGTAGAAAGTGGTGGAAATGGTGGTCACCAGGCCGATGTCCGCTGTCGCTCGTGCCATGGCAGTCAATGCGGTGATCGGCTCGAGAAACCACGACGCACCCGACTCGGGTTCGCGAACACTGTGACCGTCAGCGAAGAAGACGGCGTCCAGCTTGCCGCGTTCGGCGATCTGGGCGAGCGACTCGTAATACGTGATGTCGCCGAGACTTTCGACCGGTGAGTCGCGATGACGCCATGCCGCACTGTGATGTCCGCACCCGAGCAGGAACGCACCTATCCGCAGCTGTGCGCCCATCAGTTCTTGACGAGTCCGCCGTCGACAACCAGGTTCTGACCGGTCACGGCCCGTGACCATGGTGAGGCGAAAAAGAGTGCAGCGTCGGCAAATTCGTCCGGCGTGGTGACTCGGCGCAGGGGAGTGCTTGCCGCGATCATGTCGAAGACGGCTTCCGGTGTTGCGGCGCTCGCATCGGTGGTGCGGAGCAAGCCGCCCGAGACCATGTTGACTGTGATCCCGTCCGGACCGAGGTCGGCGGACAGCGTCCGTGTCAGTGCCAACAGTGCGGCCTTGGCAGCGGTGTAGTCGTGGTACGGAACTACCGGATTCTGGACCAGATTGGTTCCGACAGTGATGATTCGGCCGAAGCCGAGTTCGCGCATGCCTGGTAGCGCTGCCTGGGTGGTATTGAGTGTTCCGGCAACAGCTCCGCGTAGTTGAGAGTCGAAGTCGGCCCAGGTGATCGTGTCCGCGTTCGGCCGTGCATCGCCGTTGAACGAGAAGTCGACCAGTGCATTGTCGACCACGGTCGAGATCGGTGCGTCGAATCTCTCGCGTGCAGCGGAGAACAACTGGTCGACGGAACTGCGGTCCGTCACGTCCGCCTGGACTGCGAAGGTGCGATCCTCACCCAGTTCGGCGACCAGGGCCTCGGCGGCATCGCGGCTCTTGTTGTAGTTCACGATTACGCGGGCGCCCGAGCGGGAGAATGCTCGGCTCAGTGCGGCGCCGAGCCCGCGGGCGCCACCGGTGATCAGAACGATCTGCTCGTCCAGGCTGAGTGCGCGCTGAAATTGCTGTTCGGTCATGTCGACATCCCTCCGCCAGTGCTAACTGGTCAGGTTCATCGGGTCTGATCTCAGCCGACTTTTTCGGCACCCCGTGTCACCGTCCATCAGACCACGTGAGGTGAATCGTCCTGAACGCCGGGTGCGTTGTAACGGCCGGCGCGATGAGTTTTCGATCGCTCGGGAGTCGTAATTGCAAGCGAAGTGGCAACCGGCCGCTCGCCTTCGCCCCAGGAGATTCCGATGACCACCCAGCCCGTCCACAACGAAACTGTTTCCGGTAACGCCACGACGACGACACCTTCGGCCACGGCTCGCAAGCTCGGATACGTCCTGAGTGGGCTGTTCGTCGTTTTCATGCTCTTCGACGGCATCATTCACATTCTCAACCTTCAGACAGTCAAGGATGCGTCGGCTGAACTTGGGTTGCCGGACTCGCTGGCATTGACGGCTGGGGTGGTGCAACTGATCTGCCTTGCGCTGTACGTGATTCCGCAAACGTCGATACTCGGCGCGATTCTGCTCACCGGTTACCTGGGGGGAGCGGTGTTGACCAACCTTCGAGCTGAACAGCCTCTGCTGAGCACGACCCTGTTTGCCGTCTACACCGGAATCGTCATGTGGGCGGGACTGTATCTCCGGGACGAGAAGGTTCGCGAGATCATCCCGCTGCGTCGGGCCTGAAATAGGCCCCCGAGGGGGTTGCGTGGGACGCGGTGTCCCATTATGTTTGACCTCATTCAAGTCCGTCGACTGCAATCGACGGACTGGCCGTGAGGAGACACCGATGGCTCGGTCAGCGTCGATCGAAGTGGAAAAGCCGTACCACCAGGTACTGCAGACTTTGTCCGAGGGCTCAGTTGCCCGCAGTTTCGATCCCTATCTCGACATCGACTGGGATTCACCAGAGTTCGCGATCGATCCGCATGATCCGAGATGGGTGCTCTCGTCCGTGTCGGACCCCCTCGGGGCGACGCAGTGGTACCAGGATCAGTCGTTGGAGCGTCGAATCGCCATGGGAATGTGGCGTCAGGCGAACGTGACCAAGGTGGGTTCGGCCTTCGAGAGCATCTTGATCCGGGGAATGCTGCAATACATCATGGCGCTACCCAACCAGTCGCCTGAGTTCCGGTACTGCCTGCACGAGATGACCGAAGAGTGCAATCACATCCAGATGTTCCAGGAACTCGTCAATCGCATGGACATCGACGTGCCGGGTATGCGTCCGATGTTCCGGCGACTGTCGCCGATCATCGGAGTGCTGGGAGCAAAGTTCCCGGTCATCTTCTTCATCGGCATTCTGGCTGGTGAAGAACCGATCGACCACTTCCAGAAGGATCTCATCCGTGAGGGTAAGGACACGCCGCCGGCGATGCTCCGCACCATGGAGATCCACATCGCCGAAGAAGCGAGACACATCTCGTTTGCTCACGAGTTCCTGCGCAATCACGTCCCCAGACTCAGTCGTACGAGTCGAGCCATCACATCGGTCGCCTTCCCCGGCGCGATGCGTTGGCTTGCGGGTGAAATCATGTCACCGCCAAAGGAATTCGCCGAAGAATTCGGAATCCCGGACGAGGTGATGAAGAGCGCCTTCTGGGGGAGCCCGCATTCACGCCGCATCCTGGGTAACTACTTCGGCGAAATGCGAGCCCTGGCAGACGAACTCGGATTGATGAATCCGGTGTCGAAGCGTGCGTGGCGAAAGCTGCGCATCGACGGCGACTACGCCCGCTACCGCGGCGAGCCGAAGCGTTCCGACAAGACCCGGATCTAGTCCAGCCGCGAAGTTCCTCCGTCGGAGGACACCAGCTCGGCTATGAGCGTGGACAATTCGACATGGGGATCGATCTGTAGTCCGCTCGAGCGGGCAACGCCGTCGAACATGTACCAGGTGTATTTCGCGAGGTCGGCGACGATCTCTTCGCGGCTCGGTTTCGGATCGGTGCTTCGGACCCAGTGGGTGAGCGTGCCCTCGACCATTGTCACCACTGCGAACGGTAGTGAATCGAAGGGTGAGGAGTCGATCCCCACGGATCGACCGACTTCGGTGATAGTGGTGCGGGCGGAGTCGGCGATTGTGGCCTTCAGACTGCTGATCGCGTCGATGCTCTCGTCGTCGTAGTCGGTGGGGCCGGTACCCATGAACTCGTGAATCCGCGGATGCTCGGTGATCCACTCGGCGACGGCGCTGATGGTTCGGGTCAGGATCTGGTCGAGAGTGCCTACCGAAATGCTCATCGAAGCATCCAGGGCCGCCGCAAATTGGCCGAGCACGAACGCTCGCACTCGTCGATCGAGGTGGTCTCGGCCGCTGAATTGGCGGTACACCACCGACTTGGCGAGGCCGGCACGATCGGCGATCTGCTGGACGGACACCTCGGCACCTGCCGCACGCTCTTCGATCAGTTCGACCGCCGAGGTGAGTATCCGTTTCTGACGCTCGGAGTTGTGTCGCTCCCACCGCGCTTCGCGACCGGTCAACTCTGCAGTGACAGGTTGCACAATTGCGTCGCTCGGCATCGCGCCAGTCTATCCGGACGGACCTGCCGTGTTTCCGACTTGTCATCGGGCGCGGCATCGGGATCGGTCGTCGGTACAACGTGGGACACTGGTCGAGTGAGGTTGTATCGAGACACGGCGGTGGTGCTGCGCCTGCACAAACTGGGCGAAGCCGACCACATCGTCACGTTGCTCACCCGTCAGTTCGGGTTGGTACGTGCCGTGGCCAAAGGTGTCCGCCGAACCACCTCCAAATTCGGTGCCAGACTCGAACCGTTTGCTCACATCGACGTGCAACTACTTCCGGGCAAGAATCTCGACATCATCACTCAGGTGCAGACGGTCGACGCATTCGCCACCGACATCGTCGACGACTACAGCCGGTACACCACGGCCTGCGCCGTACTCGAAACTGCCGAGCGGTTGGCCGGCGAGGAACGCGCGCCGGCCCCGCAGCTTCAGCGATTGACGGTGGGAGCACTGCGTGCGATCGCCGAGCAGGCACGACCGGTCGAGTTCGTGCTCGACGCGTTCTTGTTGAGAGCCATGGGCTATGCGGGTTGGGCGCCTGCCCTCGAAGAGTGCGCCCGCTGCAGTGCTCCTGGACCGCACCGGGCCTTTCATGTCGCCGCAGGCGGAGCCGTGTGTACCTATTGCCGCCCGGCGGGTGCTGCGACGCCGTCGCCCGGAGTGCTCGACTTGATGGAAGCCCTGCTCCGAGGGGAGTGGGAGGGTACCGATTCGGCGCCCGCGACGCTGCGGACGCAAGCCAGCGGACTGGTCGCGGCACACCTGCAGTGGCATCTCGAGCGCCAATTGCGGACGTTGCCGCTGATCGAGCGTTCGAGGCCGCATGCAGCCGTCGAGGTCGACTTGCCCGTGAGGCAGGATGGAACACGTGATTCGACGACGCGAACCGCGAACTCCGCTTGATTCTGCTGCTGACCGGGTGATCCGACCACCGGACCCACATCCGTCCGGGGCGACCCCGCCGATCCTGCAGACCGAACTGATCCCGCGCCACGTCGCTTTGGTGATGGACGGCAACGGACGATGGGCGCAGGAGCGCGGTCTGCCCCGAACCGCCGGGCACGAACGCGGCGAAGCTGTCCTGATGGACACCGTCTGCGGGTGCATCGAGATGGGTGTCGAGTGGCTCTCCGCTTACGCCTTCTCCACCGAGAACTGGAAGCGCAGTCCCGACGAGGTTCGATTCCTGATGGGCTTCAACCGTGATGTCATCCGCCGTCGACGCGACGAGATGAACGAAATGGGTGTGCGTGTTCGCTGGGCCGGTCGTAAGCCACGCCTGTGGGCCAGCGTGATCAAGGAACTCGAGATCGCCGAAGAACTGACCAAGAACAACACCGTCATGAACTTGACCATGTGTGTGAACTACGGCGGCCGGGCCGAAATTGCCGATGCGGTAAAGGAAATCGCGAAGCGTGTCGCGGCCGGTGAGATCAATCCGGACAAGATCACCGAGGCGACGGTTGCCAAGTACCTCGACGAACCCGACATGCCCGACGTCGATCTCTTCCTGCGTCCGTCGGGGGAACAGCGGACGTCCAATTTCTTGATCTGGCAATCCGCCTACGCCGAAATGGTGTACCAGGAGAAGCTGTTTCCCGATTTCGACCGCCGCGACCTTTGGGCCGCCTGCGTCGAGTACGCCTCACGTGACCGTAGATTCGGTGGCGTCAAATGACAGGGGAGAACATGACCGACACCACCGACGAAGCAGCCCGCCTACAAGAACGCGCGGCCGCCTCGCTGGCGCATTTCGTGACGGTCGATGTGGCTGCCGACGGATCACTGGGTTTCCAGTACTCCGGCGCGCTGTGTTCCATCCAGGCGATGAATCTGTCCGAGGGTCTGGACGTGCTGTCCATGACGTGTGTTCTCGCATGGGACCGACCGGTGAGCGCGGCACTGCATCGCAAGGTGGCCGAGCGGAATCGCACCATCCAATTCGGCTCCATCGCGGTGTTCGGCCACGGCAGTCTGGCGGACGTCATCCTGCGTTACACGTTCCCTGCCGCCGGACTGGACGACGAGGCACTGACCACGATGTTGCTACTGGCGCTCACCGGTGCCGATACCGCCCGGCAGGGTTTGATTCCCTGACGCTCTCAGGCGGCGGCGCAGTCGCGGCAGGTGCCGAAGATCTCGACGGTGTGACTCACTTCGGTGAAACCGTTGTCCTCGGCGATGGTCTGTGACCACTGCTCGACCGTCGGGCCCTCGACCTCGACGGTGAATCCGCAGTTGCGGCACACCAGGTGATGGTGGTGCCCGGAGGAGCAGCGTCGGTAGACGGACTCACCTGTGTCGGTGCGTAGGACGTCGATGGTTCCGGCGTCGGAGAGTGCCTGCAGCGTGCGGTAGACGGTGGTCAGGCCGATGCCTTCACCTCGCTTGCGCAGTTCGTCGTGCAATTCCTGTGCCGACTTGAATTCGTCGATGTCGTCGAGCAGGGCGGAGATGGCGCTGCGCTGTTTCGTGGAACGAACGCCGACTGTGGCCGGTCCACGTTTCGAGGTCGTACTGCCCGGGGTGTTCATGCGGTGGAATCTCATCCTTCTTCGGCGTGGGCGACAGCGTCGACGACGATGTGTGCAAGGTGATCGTCGACGAGTCGATAGAGAACTTCTCGTCCGTTGCGCTCGCCGCGGACGACGCCCGCTGCTTTGAGTACGCGCAGATGCTGGCTGATGAGTGGCTGAGTGACACCGAGAGCTCCGACGAGTTCGTGAACGCAACGCTCCGACTCGTGCAACTGAAGCACGATCGCGATCCGAACGGGTGCAGCGAGCGCCCGCAGAATTTCGCCGGCTGCCGCCAGGGTTTCCTTGGGCGGCACGGGCGCGGGCGGTGCGGCTTCGAACGGGTCGTGCGTGTGTCCGAGGTCGGAATGATCATGGCTTTTGTGGAGATCGCCGGTATCCGCAATGCTCACAGCGAGGCTCCTTCGAGGGGTAGATCATGATGTCCGGGCATAGCCATCTCACCACATTATTGCAAATCACTTTCATTTTGATATGCACAAGTATGCATGTCAACCTTGGACGGAAGTGCGTGGCAGCCGCCAGATAGGCTGATGGTGCGAAAAGCGCACGAAAATCATGCATCTATTACCCAGATGGAGAGCAATCGAGTGGCACCCAAGTCCAAGATCGAAGCCGTTGTCAATCTCGCCAAGCGGCGAGGCCTGGTCTACCCGTGCGGTGAGATCTACGGCGGTACCAAGTCCGCATGGGACTACGGCCCATTGGGTGTCGAGCTCAAGGAGAACATCAAGCGCCAGTGGTGGCGCAACATGGTCACCAGCCGCGAGGACGTTGTCGGCCTCGACTCGTCGGTGATTCTGCCCCGCGAGGTGTGGGTCGCGTCCGGTCACGTCGGTGTCTTCAACGACCCGCTCGTCGAGTGCCTCAACTGTCACAAGCGTCACCGTCAGGATCACCTGCAGGAGGCGTACGCGGAGAAGAAGAAGCTCGCCAACCCGGACGACGTCTCGATGGATGTCATCGGTTGCCCCGATTGCGGCACCGTCGGCCAGTGGACCGAGCCGCGCGACTTCAACATGATGCTCAAGACGTACCTCGGCCCCGTCGAGAGCGAAGAGGGCATGCACTACCTGCGCCCCGAGACCGCACAGGGCATCTTCGTGAACTTCGCCAACGTGCTGACCACCTCGCGTAAGAAGCCGCCGTTCGGGATCGGTCAGATCGGCAAGAGCTTCCGTAACGAGATCACCCCGGGCAACTTCATCTTCCGCACCCGCGAGTTCGAGCAGATGGAGATGGAATTCTTCGTCAAGCCGGGCGAGGACGAGCAGTGGCATCAGTACTGGATCGACTACCGCCTTGACTGGTACACCGGCCTCGGTATCAACAAGGACAACCTGCGTCTGTACGAGCATGCGCCGGAAAAGCTTTCGCACTACTCGAAGGGCACGACCGACATCGAGTACCGCTTCCACTTCCAGGGCAGCGAATGGGGCGAGCTCGAGGGCATCGCGAACCGTACCGACTTCGATCTCTCGACGCACTCCAAGCATTCGGGCACCGAGCTGAACTACTACGACCAGACGACGGGCGAGCGGTACACGCCGTACGTCATCGAGCCGGCGGCCGGTCTCACGCGTTCGCTGATGGCCTTCCTGGTCGACGCCTACACCGAGGACGAGGCGCCCAACTCCAAGGGCGGCGTCGACAAGCGCACAGTGCTCCGCCTGGATCGCCGACTCGCTCCCGTCAAGGCTGCCGTTCTGCCGCTCTCGCGTAACGCGGACCTGACGCCGAAGGCCAAAGATCTTGCAGCGCAGCTGCGTCAGAATTGGAACGTCGAGTTCGACGACGCCGGCGCCATCGGTCGTCGTTACCGTCGCCAGGACGAGATCGGCACACCGTTCTGCATCACGGTCGACTTCGACACTCTCGAAGACCAGGCTGTGACGGTGCGTGAGCGTGACTCCATGGCGCAGGAACGCGTCGCCCTCGATCAGGTGGAAAGCTACCTGGCCGCACGGCTGATCGGCTCCTGATTCTCGTTCGAAGCTGACGGGCGGTCCTTCTCAATCGAGAAGGACCGCCCGTTTTCTCTTTCCCCGATGGTCCTTCAGGCGCAGGATCGAAGTTATGAGAAAACTCAGCGTGACCAACAGCGTGACTCTCGACGGTGTCATGCAGGCGCCCGGTGGGCCGGACGAGGACCGTCGTGGCGGATTCGAGCACGGTGGGTGGGCAGCACCCTTCAACGATTCCGTCATGGCGCAGAAGATGGGGGAGGGGATGGCGAAGAAATCGGCGTTGCTGTTCGGTCGCAGAACTTACGAAAACTTCGCCTCGTACTGGCCGTTTCAGACCGACAATCCGTTTACCGAGGTGCTCGACAACACGCAGAAGTACGTAGCGTCAAGGACTTTGGGTGAACCGCTGCCGTGGAAGAACTCGACCTTGTTGAAAGGTGATGCCGCCGAAGCGGTCGCCACGCTCAAGGAAAGTGAGGGCCCGGATCTGGTGATTCTGGGCAGCGGCGACTTGATCACGTCCTTGGCCGAGCGACGTCTCGTCGACACCTACACTCTGCTGATACATCCGCTGGTTCTCGGAACCGGGCGCAGATTGTTCCCCGACGGAGCTGCGCTCGCTCAGTTCACCCTCACCGACAGCGTCCCCACGACAACAGGCGTCATCATCGCGACGTATCAGTTGAGCTGAACACAGTTGAGCTGAACACAGTCGAGCTGAGTACATCAGGGAACTCGCCGAAATGCCGGATCTGCCAGCGCTGAGTTCTGACTGCTTGCGCGCTGGTCGGCGTAACCCAGGGTGCATAGACCCGGACAGCGCGCTTACCGCCGGAGAAGTTCGTCGAGACGATGTCGTGTTCGACGAGGGTTTCGACGGGAAAGACGAAGTGCCCCGAATGCTCTTCGTCGTATACCTTCACCACGAACAGCATCACGCGGTCGCTGGCGTCGAATGGGCGGATGGGCCCGGCCTCGGAACGGCGCCACAGTGTGACGAACTGACCGAGCTTGGTCGGCGTCGTCTTGGCGGTTCGATAGACGGTGGGAAGGCCGTTGACGGTCAGCGTGTGAGCGTCGTACTCAGCACCCTCGGACTCGGGAATCGGTGTGGACCAGGTAAATCCGTCGGCGTTCATCGGCACCGATGATGCCACGAACCACCGACAACCTTCGTGACGAACGCTGTCGGTGGTAGTCCCGATTCAGGCCGAAGGCACCTTGTCGAGAAACCCGAGGACAAGCGTCACCCGGCCGTCGTCGTCGCGTTCGAGTACGTCGAATCCGTCGATCAGTGACTCGGCCCCCGACGGGCCGAGAGCCCAACCGAATCGGGCCTGTCGGTGATGCGCGTCCACAGGTCCGACGAGGGTGAAGTGCATGCCCGGAAATTGTTGCTGCACAGCGTTGATCATCGCGTCGATCTGATCGTGTCCGGTGACGTCCGCGAGCGGATCGGTGTAGCGACCGCCGGGTGCGAACAATTGCTCGACCCGTGCTTTACGGGCGGTGGTATTGGTTTCGTTCCACATGTCGATGTAGGCGTCGGCGATTGCGTCGAAGTCGCTCATGGTCGCTCCCTTGATCAGTTTCCGGTGGTGAATGTCCGGCGGCCTCGCCGGCTGAGACCACTGTTACTCCGAAACTGCGTCGGGTCGATTACCTCTGAGGTCATGGCCTCGGCTACCTCGGGTCGCTAACTTGAAAGAATGACCTTCGAGACGATGGACGTGGGCTCCGAACTCAAGCGGTGGCGGGAGCGGCGAAGGCTCACTCAGTTGGGACTCTCGGCGGCGGCAGGAGTGTCGACCAGGCATCTGAGCTTCATCGAAACCGGCCGCTCCAAGCCGAGCCGGGACATGATTCTTCACCTGTCCGAATGTCTGGATGTTCCTCTACGACAACAGAACACGCTTCTGCTGGCAAGTGGCCACGCGCCGGAGTACTCGCAGAAGTCGTTGGCAGAAGCGCCGATGTCAGCGGTGAGTGAGGCCATCGATCGCATCATCGACGCGCATGACCCGTATCCGGCCGTGGTGGTCGATCAGCAGTGGGAGATGGTCGCCGGGAACCAGGCCGTGGGAATTTTGACCGCGGGCGCCGCTGATTTCCTCCTGGAACCACCGGTGAACGTATTGCGTCTGAGCTTGCATCCCGAGGGCATGGCGCCGCGGATCGTGAACCTCGCGCAGTGGCGGGCCCACCTGCTCACAAGGCTGGCTCGGGAAGTGGAGGTCAGTGCGGATGCGCAGCTGTCGTCGATGCTCGACGAGCTGCGCGCCTATCCCAGCGGCGGAGACTGGCACGACGACCGCCCGAATTCCCTGCTGGTTCCGTTGCGTGTACGCGTCGGCGATACCGAACTGGCGATGTTCAGCACCACCACCGTGTTCGGTACGCCGCGCGACGTCACGCTCGCAGAGATTGCGATCGAATCGTTCTACCCGTCGGACACGCAGACGGCCGACTACTTTCGATCGGCCGCCGAGGTCACAGGGACTTCTTGCCGAACTTGAGCTTCCACGGCACCAGAGCAGACTCCAACTGAACCGAGAGACTCATCTTGGAGACGCCTTCGGTGCGCTCCTCGAAGCGGATGGGCGTTTCGGCGATCTTCATGCCGCGCTGAACAACTCGGTAGTTCATCTCGACCTGGAACGCGTAGCCGTTGCTCTGCACCGATTCGACGTCGATGTCGCGCAAGGTCTTTGCATGCCACGCCTTGAAGCCGGCGGTCGCATCCTTGACGTGCAGTCGCAGAATGGCGTTGACGTAGAAGTTCGCCCAGGCGGACAAAGCCTTGCGGTGCCACGGCCAGTCGCCGGCGACTGCGCCGCCTTCGACATAGCGGGAGCCGAGAACGACTGCCGCATCGGTAGTGGTGAGGATCTCGATCATGGCGGGGATCGCTTCGGACGGGTGCGAGAGATCAGCGTCCATCTGAATGACGATGTCTGCGTTCTCCGCCAGAGCCCGGCTCATGCCCGCGACGTAAGCACGGCCGAGTCCGTCCTTGACCGTGCGGTGAAGCACTCCGACCGGGATGGGACCGTCGATACCCAACTTGTCCGCAACCTCACCCGTTCCGTCGGGGGAGTTGTCATCCACCACGAGGACGTGCAGGTTCGGGATCTTCAACGCGGCGAGGCGATCGACGAGCTTTGGCAGGTTCTCACGCTCGTTGTATGTAGGTACAACGACGGTTATCTGCGGGGCGACGCTTTCCATAACACCTTCGTATGATCTGTGATCCCGACTTGCCGGATGAAGCGTACGACGAGTGCGGTCGTGAACAAAGTAGGGATTTTACTACCTCGACGGGATCCGTCAGAACCGGCCGCCGCCGCCTCGACTGGTTCGGCCGCCGCCCCCGCCGCCGAAACCACCGCCGCCGCCACCGCGACCGGAGCGTCCGCTGCTGCTCGGTCCGCCGTACGAACGGGGCCCTCCGCCACCTCGCAGAATGCTGTTGATCAGGATGCCGCCGAGGATCGCTCCTGTCGCATCGCCACCGCCGCCACGGGGTCGTTGGTTTGCTTCCCAGGTGTTGACGTCGTTCTGCGCGGCGCGAAGTGAGTGCGTCGCCAAGGTGGTCGCGGCCTGGGCGTGTTGCAGCGCCTTCGACGGATCCGAGGCCTGCAATTGCTGGGCCGCCTGCAGGTGCCGCTGAGCCTCGGCGTAGCGAGTGCGCGCCTCCGCTCCGATCGCGCCGCGCCTGGTTCCGAGGAAGTCGCCTGCAGCGGTCACCTGAGCCTGTGCGGCCAGAATGTCCTGGGCGAGGCGCTGCTGTGCACGTTCGAGCTGCTGCTTCTGCTCCTGAGCGTCGGCAAGAAGCGCGTCGAGTTGGGCGTCGGCCGCGACGATCTGGTTGAAGGCTGTCAGCGGATCGCTGTCCTTCGACGTCTGAGCATTCGCCAACGCTGCCTGGGCCGCGGCCTTCGCGTCCGCCAACTTCTGCCCGCCCTGCGCCAGGTAAGCGTCTGCAGCGGTGATGCCCTGCTGGACGTCGTCCATCGCGGACGGAAGTGTCGCGATGGCGTTTCGGATGTCGTCGGCGGCGTGATCGACGCCGTCGAGTAGCTTGCGTGCCTGATCGAGGGCGGCTTCGGCCGTGCGAATCGCAGTGACGGCAGCGCCTTGCTTACCGGCCGGCAGTGCCGTCGCGTCTCGTCCTTCCTCGATCGACTTCTCGGCGAGCGTCAGGCGCTCACTCGCCATCGTGACGTTGTTCACGACCGATGCCAGCGTCGGCGCGGGGAATTGATCCTTCAATTTGGTCAGAATCGCCTCGGATTCGGGCAAGCGCACGCTGAGAGAAACAACACTCTGCGTCAACGCATCGAGGCGGGCGGGGGCGTTGATGAGAAGGTCGCGTAGTCCGTCGAATTCCTCGACGCGAGCTTCGAGTTCTTGGTCGGCTCGACCGCACGAGGAAATGATGTCGATCAGCATCTGTCGGCGTTGATCGGGAGTTTCCGGGATGGCGTCGTCGAGTCGCTGCCTGATCGCGAAGGCTTCGGCGAGGGTGGCCTTGGCCTTGTCGAATGCTGCCGAGAAGGGTGCGACGGCGGAATCTCCGAACTCGCTGCGGGCCAGATCGAGCTCCTCCTGGCTGCCGGCGATCGCGTTGTCCGTCTCGACGAGGATCTCCTTCGCGCGTTCGTCGAGCGTCGGCAGCGGGAGTGCGTTGAGGCTGGCGATGTCGTCGGGGGAGATGTTCTTCGCGGCTTCGACGCTTGCCTTGTTCTTGTCGTTCTTGCGCTTACGTGAGTACAGGACCACACCGCCCGTCCCGACCACCACAGCGCCGCCCGCGATGAGGAGTGTTCCGACTCCCATTCCGCCGCTCGTGTTGTTCGCGTCGCCGAGTGCGCCGGCTGCGGCAATTGCCGCGCCGGTCCAATCATCCTCGGCAAGAGCCGGTTCCACCGCGTCGGTATTGATCGATTCGATGTCGGAATCCGTGATGTTGCTCAGCTCAGCGGGCACATCGAGGTAGTAAGCACGCTCTGCCGTGGCAACTGCAAGCAGGACGGACTTCGTGCTCAGCGTCGACTTCGTGGCTGTCTGCTGTGCCCACGCCTGGCCACCCAGGTTGTTGAAATCGGGGACGAACGCGACCCACAGATCGATCTGGTGGTCCTCGCCGAGTTGATCGATCGCGGCTTGTATGTCGCTGCGTTGCCCGGAATCGAGGACCCCGGAGGTGTCGGTGATGTGATTCGGCAACACCATCGGGGCGTCTGCCGAGGCGAGCGCAGGACTGAAGACGAGCGCCAGCAGAGCGAAAATCGCAGCGACGGCGGCGGCGCTTCCCCGACGCCGAACGGGTCGGGTGATTGTCCGACTCTGCTCTACCGAGGACAACTGCGAGAAGTGTGGTGCGAGGGCCATGACGCAAATCTATCCGTTGTGGCGCGTCGGCATCGGAGGTGATCGCCGCGAACTGGCAGAATTGCGGGAGTGAAACCTGCTTTCGGTAACCGCCCCCACGACCCATCACCCTCACGGGCGGGCGGCTTCGGGGCAGGATTGGCTCGCTGGACGCGCCGACTGATCGCCGGTGCCGTGTTGATGGCCGTGGTTCTGGTCGGGGGTACTGCGTTCCGGGTGTGGCAGGTGGCGCGCATCGACGACACGCGGCCGGCCGACGCGATAGTCGTTCTGGGCGCGGCTCAGTATTCCGGCACTCCGTCATCCGTCTTCGAGGCCCGACTCGAGCAGGCGTACAAGCTGTACAAGCGCGGAGTGGCTCCGCAGATCATCACTGTCGGCGGTAAACAAGAAGGCGACGAGTACACCGAAGCGGCGTCGGGAAAGATGTATCTGACCGATCGCGGAATTCCTTCGAGTGCGATCACCGCGGTGGAGACCGGTTCGGACACACTGCTCAGCATCGACGCAGTCAGTGCCGAGATGTCCTCGCAGGGAATCAATTCCGCTGTCCTGGTCAGTGACCCGTGGCACTCCTTGCGAACGCGGACGATGGCCCGCGACACAGGACTCCAGGCGTGGACCGCACCTACTCGTCAGGGCCCGGCTGTCTTCACCCGCGAATCCCAGTTGCACGGAATCGCTCGCGAAACCGGCGCGCTGCTCTGGTATCAGCTCACGCACTTCTCGGCAGACTTCCCCTACACGGCAGGGCAATAGAGACCATGACAGCTCACACCACCTACGGAGGCGGCACCTACTCCGAACACGACCTCGAACGTCGTGTCGTCGAGGCGCCGAAGCGAGCGGGGTTGCCGGGTTCGCAGATCGCAGCGGCGCAGCATCGTTCGGACTTCTCGCGAGATCGGGCGCGTGTCCAACACTCCGCGGCTTTGCGGCGCTTGGCCGACAAGACCCAGGTTGTCGGCCCGCGCGACGGTGACACACCTCGCACGCGGTTGACGCACTCGATGGAGGTCGCACAGATCGGGCGAGGGATCGCCGACGGACTCGGTTGCGATCCGGACCTGGTGGACCTCGCCGGTCTCGCGCACGACATCGGGCACCCACCGTACGGTCACAACGGCGAGAAGGCCCTCGACGAAGTCGCCAAGGACTGCGGAGGTTTCGAGGGCAATGCGCAGAATCTGCGGATCTTGACCAGCCTCGAACCCAAGATCCTGCGCCCCGACGGTCTGAGCGCAGGCCTCAATCTCACCAGGGCGTCGCTCGACGCAGCCATCAAGTATCCCTGGACACGCCCTGAGCCCGGCGCGAAGTTCGGGGCATACGACGACGACGCAGAGGTGCTCGCCTGGGTTCGCGAGGGAGCGCCCGAGCGACGGCAATGCCTGGAAGCTCAGGTCATGGACTGGGCCGACGACATCGCCTATTCCGTGCACGACGTGGAGGACGGGGTGATCGCAGGCCGCATCGACCTTCGCTCGCTTGCCGATCCGTCCGAGCAGCGCGCACTGGCAGAGCTCGGGGCCTCCGAGTTTCGCGGATTGGTAGTCGACGATCTGATCGAAGCCGCCCAACGGCTGTCCGAACTCCCCGTCGTACGCGGGGTCGGAAGTTTCGACGGAACGCTAGGGAGTTCCGTCGCATTGAAGAATCTGACGAGTGAATTGGTGGGACGCTTCGCCACCGCGGCGATCGCCAGCACCCGGCTGACACACGGTGACCGACCCCTCTCGCGCTATCAAGCCGACCTCGACATACCCGAGGCCGTCGCATCCGAGGTGGCGTTGCTCAAGACCGTGGCGCTGTACTACGTGATGTCCGACGCCGGACACAAGGCGCGCCAGGATCGGCAGCGTGATCGTGTTCATCGCGTCGCGGAATGGCTGCTGGCAACTGCGCCGGCCGGGCTCGATCCGATCCTGCTGCCCGCGTGGGAACGCGCCGCGGACGACGGTGCCCGGGTCCGGGTGGTGGTGGATCAGATCGCGTCGTACACGGAGAGTCGGCTGGAACGGGTGGACAAAGCGAGCCTGGGCGCGCAGGCCAGCTGGGGCTGAGCCACTTACGCCCTCAGCAAGTCATCCGCGTCGACGGGTCGGTAGTGGTATCGAGCCACTTGCCGTAAGCGTCGCCACCTGCTGCGCGAACGTCCTTGCAGATCTTCGACTCGGTGTTCCCGGATTCGCGATACACCGTGTAGATCGCCGTCCCCGAATCGGAGACTTGACGCAGTGACGGGCAGGACTGGTCTGTGCGTAGGTATTTCGAGCCGGGGAACGCGTCGAGGTAGTTCTGGATCTCGCTGGCGTACGTTGCCGGATCGGTGGCATTGGCCAACACCACGATTCCGGTTCCTTTGCACGAAGGGACGGTGATCGGCTTGCTCACCCCGAGATCGCCGTTCTTCGTGGCGGAGTTCGGCGCCCGCGTGGTCGTGGTTGCCTGCTGTCCGGCGGTGGGTAGCGGCTCGAGCATCGGCGTTCTGACCGGATCCTGAATGGGTGCCAGTGCCGACGTGGCGGTGGAAGCTGCTGCAGCGGTTGGTGATTCGGGGCCCGAATTCCCCAGCGTCACCCAGGCCGCTGTGCCTCCTGCGGCCAGAACGAGTGCAATTCCAGCCGCACCGATCGCGATCGGTGCTCGGTTTCGCTTGGTCTTTGTCACGATGTGCGTGTAGTTCCCGTGAGCGGGATTCGCCGTGGTGTAGGTGGGCTGCCCGACGATCGTGGGTTGCAATCCGCCGGCGGCACCGGGGGTGTGGGTCGTAGAGAGGGCCTGCCGCGCTTGGAGTGCGAGCGCTCCCGTAGTCGGATAGCGGTGTGCGGGATCCTTTGCCATGCCGCGAGCCACGACGGCGTCAAGGCCTTGCGGGAGCGACGGAACCGCCAGTGTGGGGCGCGGCGGCGGAGCGTTCAGGTGCGAATTGACGAGATGGCCGATGCTTGTGGTGTTGAAAGGCGTTGTTCCGGTGAGGGACTGGTAGAGAACACAAGCCAGGGAATAGACATCCGCTGCGGCCGTCGGCGTTTCGATTCCGAACCGCTCCGGCGCCATGTATGCATACGAACCGACTGCGCTTCCCTCGGTGGTGATCTTCGTGTCCGTCTGTGAGTATGCGATTCCGAAGTCGACGAGGTAGGCGAAGCCGTTGTTCGTGAGAATGATGTTGTCTGCTTTGACGTCACGATGGATGAGCCCGCGGGCATGGGCGGCGTCCAACGCCGACGCGATTTGCGAGACGATGTCGACGGCTCGTACAGGCGTGAGTCGGCCGAATTCGGTCAACTGGGCTCGCAACGTATGACCTTCGACCAATCGCATGTCGATGAAGAGAACTCCGTCGATCTCGCCCCAGTCGTGCACCGGGATCACGTGCGGTTCGTTCAGGGCGGCGGTGGTGCGAGATTCTCGGCGGAAACGAGCTTGGAATGACGGGTCGGCCGCAAGCTCTCGATGGAGCAACTTGAGTGCGACCAGGCGATCCTTCGAGGTGTCGTACGCCTCGTACACTTCACCCATTCCGCCTCGGCCGAGGAGGCTACGCAACTCGTACACGCCGAATCAGGTTCCTGATCGCCCTTCGTGCGCGCTCGAGGCGTTTTCAGTCATCGTCGGTCCCATCGCTGCGGTGCAGAGTCGGCCATCAACATATCGTTGTCAGGAGGTGCCGGGCGACCGCCTAGACTGATGTACGTGGCGGGCCGAATTTCTGACAGAGACATCGCGGCCATTCGCGAACGCACTCGCATCGAGGACATCGTCGGTGAATACGTTTCACTCAAGCGTGCCGGTGGCGATTCGATCAAAGGTCTGTGTCCCTTTCACGACGAGAAGTCGCCGTCGTTCCATGTGCGACCCAACCACGGCCTCTACCACTGCTTCGGCTGCGGTGAGGGTGGTGACGTGTACTCGTTCCTGCAGAAGATGGATCACATCAGCTTCGTAGAGGCCGTCGAGCAGTTGGCGGATCGACTCAGCTACACGATTTCGTACGAGGGCGGCGGACCGTCCGTTCAGCGCGATCGCGGCACCCGTGCACGCTTGATCGCAGCAAACGCTGCGGCTCAGGAGTTCTACGCCGCTCGTCTGCGCGAACCCGATGCCCAGGCGGCTCGCGACTACCTCACCGAGCGAAACTTCGACGGTGCCGCGGCCTTGCAGTTCGGGTGTGGATACGCGCCAGAAGGTTGGGACACTCTCACAAAACACTTGATGTCCAAGGGCTTCGAGTTCAAGGAACTAGAAGCAGCCGGGCTGTCCAAAGAAGGCCGGCGAGGTCCGATCGACCGGTTCCATCGCCGACTTCTGTGGCCGATCCGCAGCGTCGCCGGTGACGTCATCGGCTTCGGTGCCCGCAAGCTCTTCGACGACGACACCATGCCGGGTAAGTACGTCAACACGCCGGAAACGATTCTCTACAAGAAGTCTCAGGTCTTGTTCGGCTTGGACCTCGCCAAGCGCGACATCGCCAAGGGGCACCAGGCGGTAGTCGTCGAGGGTTACACCGACGTCATGGCGATGCATTTGGCCGGCGTCAAGACCGCCGTCGCTTCGTGCGGGACCGCCTTCGGTGAGGAGCACCTTGCGATGCTCCGTCGACTCCTGATGGACGACAGCTACTTTCGCGGTGAAATCATCTACACCTTCGACGGTGATGCCGCGGGGCAGGCCGCTGCGATGAAGGCGTTCGAGGGTGATCAAAAGATGGCCGGGCAGACGTTCGTCGCCGTCGCGCCCGACGGAATGGACCCGTGCGATCTGCGACTGAAGTCTGGTGACGCCGCCGTTCGCGACCTCGTGGCACGGCGCACTCCGATGTTCGAGTTCGTGGTGAAGTCCATCCTCACCGAACACGATCTGGAGACCGCTGAAGGTCGTGTCGAGGCACTGCGTCGTACCGTGCCCGTCGTTGCGCAGATCAAGGAATCAACTCTGCGCGACAGCTACGCGAATCTGTTGTGCGGATGGGTCGGTTGGGACGATCTTCCGTCGGTTCGACGACGCGTGCGTGACGAAGCTCGCAAACGGGCGTCGACGCGTGGATCGTCACCGGCGCCCAAGCGTCGTCAGGTTGTCGACCAACCTGCTGCCGATGCGCTTGCGCTGCCGATCGGAATCTCCAGGCCCCGGCCCAACGATCCCGCGCTCTCGACGCAGCGAGCTGTCCTCAAGGCCGCATTGCAGCACCCTGGCATCGCCGGCAGTGTCTTCGACTCGTTGCCGCCCGAGACGTTCACCCACCCCGCCTACGTTGTCATCAGACAGGCAATGGCTGACGCCGGTGGAACGAGCAAGGGACTCGGCGGCGCCGAGTGGATCGAAGTCGTCACCAAGGGCGTCGAAGACATGACGGTGGCCTCGGTTGTATCTGAGCTGGCCGTCGAACCGATGCCGTGTGACGAAGACACGGTTCCGCGCTACATCAACGGAGTGCTCGCACGACTGCAGGAAGCGTGGGTGGGCGAGCAGGTTGCCGACCTCAAATCCAAGCTTCAGCGCGTTTCACCTGCTGCAGCCCCCGAGGAGTACAACTCACTGTTCGGCGACCTCGTGGCGCTGGAGCAGTATCGCCGACAGCTGCGTGAGCAGGCTGTCGGCGACCAAAGCGTCTGACCTAACGGTTTTTCTTCAACTGGTCGTGGGGGACCAGAATCGTAGTCTCCTCGTTGATCGGCTTCATCGGCTCGAGCTTGGGCTGAGTACTCAGTGAGTCGGCCAGCTTCTGCCGTGACGCGTCCAACACCTTCTTGGTGGCCGGACTGGTGGCCACCGCCTTCGCGGCCCGGCTGATCTGCTCGTATCGTGCGCGGCCCGCTTTGGTTCCCAGGACGTACCCAGCTGCAACACCGATCAACAAACGCATCATTCCTGCTTCCCTCCAGCACCGATCGTCCTGACTCCATCCTGCCTGATGACTCGCTGGGCAGGCGATTTGGTACTTCGGTGAAGGATTCGCTACAGTTTCTCAGGCAACGCCGGAACGGGCGAAGCGAGCAAGACAATCCCCTGTAGCTCAATTGGCAGAGCTTCCGACTGTTAATCGGACGGTTGCTGGTTCGAGTCCAGCCGGGGGAGCAGTGAAGCCCCTCACCTGAGAAATCGGGTGGGGGGCTTTCTTGTTGTGGTCTGACCTTGTTTTTGTCTGACCTAGTGCGCTCGCAGCAGACCCACCGATCGAAGTGCCGATTCGACGTCTGCCGCCTTGTTTGCTTGTTCGCCGCGAATTCCCAGCCGTCGAGCGCTGAGGACGTTCACCGGGTTGTCGTCGACGAAGAAGGTCTGCTGTGGACGCGCATCGAGAAACTCCAGCGCAGCCAGGAAGGCCGCAGGGTCGGGTTTGGTAGCTCCGAGCATGCAGGAGAAAACATGCTCGTCGATTGCCGATGGAGTTACGACACTCTCGATGGCGGCCAAGAGAACAGGTCCGTTGTCGGAGAGTGTGGCGACCACGACCCCCTCGCTTCGAAGCGCGATTGCGAGATCGATGACCGCGCGGTCCGGGATGAAGGCCTTGGCCCAGGCTCGGCGTAGCTCGTCGCGGTCACCAGGAAACCCGAGTCGTCGAAAGCGTTCCAGGATCGCGGTTTCGGAGTGAATGCCGAGATCGCATTCCTGGTCGAACCCGGACGCGAACACGAGGGCATGAATCTCGTCTTCCGTGACGCCGATGGCCGCAGCCAGTTCTGCGGCGCGACGGTCAGGCTCGAATCGACACAGCACACCGCCCAAGTCGAACAACACGAGTTCAGGTGGTCCGCTGTCGTTCGCCATGTCGGAGAGGATAGGCGGCATCAGCACCCGTGAACGCGACGCGAAGATATTGGCGACAGATACACCAAAGCCCGACGCAAGTGTCTGCGTCGGGCTTTCGGTGGAACCGTCGAACTGTTTGACCGGTGCGCCTACTTCGCTGCGCGATCCGACGGCTCGAACAGCCGGATGATGTGGCTGGGGTTGATGTAGTAGACACCATTCGGAGAATTGAGAACGAGAGTGTCTTCGGTGAAATCGGTGACGGTGCCGTTCAGTTTCGCGCCGTCGGACATGATGATCCGGATCGTGGCCTTCGAGTTCTTGAATTCGGTCAGTGCAAGCTTCATGTGGTGATCCTGTTCCGTGGGGTGTGCACTCCCACGGTATCGGCTCATCGCGCCTGTGCCGACCAACCTTGGAAGACTCGACTCGAAAGAGTGCAACGCGTCACCGCCTGCCCGATTGTGATCCGCGTCGGATGTGCCGGTAACATTCGGATTCGCCGCGATGCATCGCATCCGGATGGGGCGGTAGCTCAGTCGGTTAGAGCCGTGGACTCATAATCCATTGGTCGCGGGTTCGAGCCCCGCCCGCCCCACGTTCAGTTGCCGTGAGCCCGCAGGTCAGACCCAATGACTTTTGTCGAAAGTCATGCTGCCGACGATCGCAACGGCGACAAGTGCGCAGAGTGCAATCAACAGGGCAGTTGCCCACAGGTAGTTGGTGCAGTTGCCCACACGTAGTTGGTATTGAATCGCACGCAACGCGCATGCGGGTACTTCTGAGTTGATCCTTCGTGGCTACACAAGTAAATGTCGTACCGCGATCGTCGATCTCGGACGAGGTGAAAGTCTCGGATCCGGATACCCAATCCTCGACAAGTATCGGGAGTGCAGTGCAATTGGGCGCAACCGAGCGAGCGACGTGCCGGACGTGAAGGAAATGTAGGTACCTATCCGGGTATTTCAGCGTGTGTGCTCGACGTACAGAAGTGTCACGCTTTAGACGAGCCTACTGGTGTAGGTACAAGGCAGTCGAGCCGTCCCCCCGCGGCTCGGCTGCACCCAAATGTTGACGCGCTGACCGGCAGCCGACTGTCGGAAACGACTCTACGCAAGGAACGGCAACGATAGTGGGCCCCGCAACTGCGGGGCCCTTTCCCTGTCTGAAAAGCGCTGTCGGACTTGGGTCATCACCATTGAGGACTTCGTGCTCGATCACTGGAAACGAGAGCCAACGAGGGCTGTCTCGCCGTCCTTGTCTGCGTCGGATCCATTTTGCCGAGCTTCGTGAATTGCAGAATCCGCAGTCCGCGAGAGCTCAGTAGTTGCCTCGATCGGGTGCAAAACCGGGCAATCGGAACAAAACACTTGTCGATGCGTTACAACTATTGTTAAAGTGTAACGATGAACTGCAAGTGAACAGCAACTTCAAGGTCTCGCTACCGGAAGCCGATGGGCGCCGGGGGAGATTCGTCTGCTGTCGATGGACGCGACGCCGTTGGGCCGCACGGATAAAGGCTCTGCGAATTGCGCCGGGTCGCACCCCTGATCAACCTGACAGACCAACGTAACGGAGAACATACTGTGACAATCAAGAACTCGATCGGGCCTGGTGTCGAAGCCGATCATGGAAACAGGCTGTTCGGCAACACTATTCGATCAGCTGAAGGTGAGGACCTGGTCCAGCGGCTGAATGCCATGTTCGAGCGAGCGAACAGCGCAGGTCAGGTGGTGAATCAACGAGAACTCTCGACCGTGCTTTCTGTGCGGAGATCCGAGGGGTCGCCGGGCGACCGGTCGATTCCGGCGCCTGACAGGCTGATGCATGCGATCGAGGGACTCTCGTACGAATCCCTTTCCCTGTTGATTTGTGCGGCCGAGCATTTACTGCGTTCGGAAGGGGTACATGTCGACTCGACGCCCTTCACGTGAGGGGCGACGAGACCCGTCGAGGAAATCGAAGTGATCGGTCCGTCGCCGACGAACGAGTATTTTGTCACGAACGGAATGACGTAGTTATGTCGTCGTTTGTAATTCTGTTGTGCGACCGGCGAATCAGGCCTCCGGCGTTGCTCGGTCGCACGATCCCGATTTCGCTGCTTCGAAGGCTTCTTGGGTGCGCTCACGCGCCTCAGCGTCGAATCCTCTTCAGTCGTCGTGCGGTCCGCTCGTGTCATCGCAGACTCGATCGATCGGTGACGCGGAATCGGTCGGAGTAGGTCCCAGTTCTTCGGCCGGTCCGAGTATCGACCGGCAAATCTTGTCGACGGAGTCAGATGCCGATACCGGCACAGAAATACGGATCAACATTCACCTCGGGAAGCCGCATGAAGTGAATTGACTATCGCAGTCTGCTGTTGTGGTGTGAACGTTGCCCAGGCGCTGGCGGAACCCACGAGTTCAGGGACATCGTTCCATCCAGGGCTCTGTAGCCGGGCCAACGCCGCCTCGACCGTCCCGAAAACTTCGAGGTACGCATGTGCGTCGTCGCATGTGAAGGCGAGTTCGTGGGGTTCCGCGTCGCCCACGTCCCCGCCACACGAAGTAAGCATCAGCACGAATGGAGTCGCAATAGCGATCATGATTCGCTTCATCGGCCAATCGAAGCAGACTGACCCCGCCCTGGCGGACTATTCTCGATCCATGCCGATCACCCCGGATACAAAGAACTGGACCTGGGTCCTCGAACGCCCATGCGCCGAGTGCGGGTTTGATTCGTCCGCTGTGGCGTTCGCGGATGTTCCAGATCTTGTGCGTAGCAATGCCGTCTCGTGGGCCGAGGTACTGGAGCGCGAGAATGTGACGGAGCGACCGGACAGCGAAACATGGTCAGCGCTGGAGTATTCCGCCCACGTACGCGACGTGTTCCGGATCTTCAAGGTGCGGTTGGAACAGATGCTCGAATTCGACGATCCGCGATTCGAGAACTGGGATCAGGACGCAACAGCCGAGGCCGAGCGGTACAACGACCAAGATCCGGCAAAGGTGGCATCGGAATTGTCCGACGCCGCGGCGGAGGTCGCGAATGCCTTCGAAACCGTGCCAGAGGGTAGCCGCCAACGACGGGGTCTCCGCAGTGACGGATCGGCGTTCACCGTCGAATCGTTGGCGGCCTACTTCATTCACGATCCGATCCATCACCTGCACGACGTCTCGGTGTAGTCAGAGCCCGCGCACCTCCTCGAGGGTTCTTCTGGCTCCGACGGAGTGCAATGAGTCGAGGGTCTTTCGGAAGCTAGCGACAAATCGGCGATCGTCCACGAGATCGCCGAACACTTGGCGGTACCCGATGAAGGCCAACGGGTCGCTCGACTGTTTCTGGGCGAGCGGCACCAGAGTGTCCGACAGCTGATCGACGACGGTGATGGGATCTCCGTTCTCGTCTGTGCCCTCGGCGTAGCGGGCCCAGCTAGCGACAATTGCGGTGGACAGGTTGATCGACCCACCGGTGTCGAGTTGGTTCCGGATGACGGGCAACAGCCACTTGGGAATTCGATCGGACGACTCGGCACACAGACGTGCAATCGTGTCGCGGATCTGGGGGTTCGAGAATCTTTCGATGAGGGTCTTCTTGTACTGATCGAGGTCGACGCCGGGTACCGGGTCAAGGGTCGGCGTCGCTTCGAGATTCATGTAGTCGAGCAGGAACCCCGACAAGAGTTCGTCCTGGCATGCCTCGTGGACCAGGCGGTATCCGGCAAGGTAGCCGAAGTACGCGATGCCTTGATGGCCGGCATTGAGAAGGCGCAGTTTCATCAGTTCGTACGGGCGAACATCCGGCACGAGATTGACGCCGGCATTCTCCAGAGGTGGCCTGCCTGAGGTGAACTCGTCCTCGAGGAACCACGCGGTGAACGGCTCAGCCGCGACCGGCCACTGATCTTCCACGCCAAACGTCTCGGCGATCTCGGTGGTCACCTCGGCTGTCGTGACGGGTGTGATCCGGTCGACCATGGAGTTGGGGAAGGCGCCGTTCTCGTCGATCCACTCCGCAAGTTCGGGATCCTTCAGGGCGGCGAACGCTCCGACTGCCGTCCTGGCGACCGATCCGTTGCCTTCGATGTTGTCGCAACTCATGATCGTGAACGGGGCGAGGCCCCGGTCGCGACGGAGTGCGAGTGCCGCACAAATCAGACCGAAGGTGGTGTGGGGGAGTGTTCCCGGCTCGAGATCGTGCATTACATCGGGATCGGACGCGTCGAACTCACCCGTAGTGTGCGAGATGTTGTATCCGCCCTCGGTGATGGTGAGAGATACGATTTTCGTCGATTCGGATGCCATCTTTTCGATCACCGCCTCCGGATCCTCCGGAGCGAACAGGTACTCGACGATCGACCCGATGACCCGGGCCTCGAGGGTTCCGTCAGAATGCTTGAGCGCCAGCGTGTAGAGGCAGTCCTGCGCGCGGAGAGCGTCTTTCATCCGCTTGTCCGACGGCATCACTCCCACTCCGCAGATTCCCCAGTCGAAGCCCTCACCGCGTCGCAGGAGATCATCGATGTACATGGCCTGGTGTGCACGGTGAAAGCCTCCGACACCGAAATGCACTATGCCAGTAGTGACTTTGCTCCGGTCGTAGTTCGGCACTTCGAGTGCAGCATCGAAGTCGAACAGGGTCTTCGTATTGAGTTCCATGAAAGTACTAGTCTCCTTCGGCGACGATGACTACGGCTTTGATGCTGCCGAGAATGCGATCGGCCACCAGGGCCTCTTGCGACTGTTCGAGTGAAAAGCGTGCTGTGACCATCGAGTCCAGATCGACGCGCCCGGCAGCGACCAATGCGGCGGCGATCGGCCACGTGTTGGCGTACCGGAACACTCCGGTCAGCATCAGTTCGCGATTCTGAATGATCGGGACCGGCAACGGTATCTCGTCGGCACCCATTCCGACCAGAACGACGGTTCCAGCGGGCCGAACTGCGTGAATCCCGTCGATCACTGCGGCCGTGGCACCCGACGCGTCGATGAATGCGTCGACGGCCAGCGAGCGTACGTCGCTCTCACGTGGATCAACGACGGTTGTTGCGCCGAATTTCAGTGCCACATCACGCCGGGCCGCGTCGATGTCCGAGACGATGACTTCCGTCGCGCCGAATGCCTTGGCCACCTGCGTCGTCACGATTCCTACCGGGCCGGCGCCGGCGATCAACACCCGAGAGCCGGCAGTGATCCCCGCCTTCTGGGCTGAGGCGATCCCTACGGAAAGTGGCTCGAACAGCGCAGCTGCCTCGTAGGACACGGAATCTGCGATGGGATGGGCGAAGTCGGCACCGATCGTGACGTAGTCGGTCAGCGCACCGTCGATCGGCGGCGTCGCGAAGAACTCCATATGAGGGCAGAGGTTGTATCTGCCTGCCTTGGATTCGGGACTTGTCGGATCGGGCTTCTGAGGCTCGATGGAGACACGCTGCCCGATGCGTCTTGGGTCGACGCCGTCACCGACCGCAGCGATGCGTCCCGATGCTTCGTGTCCGAGAACGAGCGGTGAGTTGACTACGTAAGGGCCGATGCGACCTTCGTGAAAGTAGTGCGCGTCCGACCCGCACACGCCCACGGCATGGATGCGAACGAGGACTTCACCCGCCTTCGGGGACGGTCGTGGTCTCTCGACCATCTGCATCTTTCCGGTCTCGACGAGGACATTTGCCCGAATTGTCGCAGGTAGATCGACGGATTCTCCGGAAACTGTTGTGTGGGTCACAACGTAGATGTTAGCTTAATGAGCATAAGAACATCTAGTGAGCATTTGCTCACGATCGAGAAACTTTGAACCTGATGCACAAGGAGACCGTGTGAACCAGTCGGCTCAGCCCACAGGACTCAAGACGTCGAAGTTGCCCGCTTCCGAGGATGTGCGGCTCGCCTTGCGGGCAGCGACCATGTATCACCTCGAAGGTGCCACTCAGGCGGAGATTGCAGCGAAGTTGGGCGTCTCGCGGCCGACAGCCGGGCGACTGTTGGCCAGGGCGCGGACGCAAGGTTTGGTCAGGGTCGAGATTTTGGTACCGCCGGAGCTCGAAGGTTCGGTGAACACGGAGTTGGAATCGAAGCTGGAGAAGCACTTCGGGTTGGCCGAAGTGTTGATCGTCCCCGAAGCGATTTCGGATGCGGACGACCCGGACTTCGACGCACTCGGTCGACGAGCAGCGGAAGTTCTGGTTCGTCGTCTGCAGCCGTCGAGCGTTCTCGGGTTTACCTGGGGTCCGGAAACCGTTGCGGTAGCAGGATCTTTGCCAGACAAGGCCGCGAAGTGCTCGGCTGTGGTACAACTTGACGGCTCCATGACGGTGACCGACTACCAAACCGGTGTCGACTTCACCATCGGCCGATGTGCACAACAGTTGCAGGCCAATCCTATTCGTCTCAACGCTCCGCTGTATGCCGACCCGGCGACTGTGGAGTCGATGCGAAACGACTCGGTGATCTCGAAGGCGCTGCAAGCCGGAACTGATTCCGACATCATGGTTTTCGGAGTTGGTGCCGTCTCGACTGCCACGACTTTGTTTGCCGGTAGCTTCGTCGACTCGACCATGCTGGACGAGTTGGAAAGTCGAGGCGCTGTCGGTGAAATCGGCGGCCGTTTCTACACCGTCGACGGCAATCCAGTGGAGGGGCCACTGCCTGAGCGAACGGTCTCCGTATCGCTCGACGCAGTGAAATCCTGCGATCAGACGATTCTGATTTCGGGGGGAACACACAAACGCCAGGCCGTTCTGGGCGCATTGCGCGGAGGTTTGGCAAACGTACTCGTCACCGACGTCGAGTGCGCCCAGTGGCTGCTCGAAGGCTAGCGATCTCACGAGTTTCGCTGTCCGAGCGCGCGACTGACACGCAAGTGTGAAGGAAGGTAATCCGTGAAAACAGGAAGACGAGTGTGGGGCGCTGCCGCGGCGGCGCTCTGCCTCCTGGTGTCGGGATGTGCGGGCGCTGGTGCGCTCGGTGGTTCCGGCGAACGAACAGTCACCATCGCGATGGTGTCGAACTCGCAGATGCAGGACGCCATCAAGCTGGCGCCAGCTTTCGAAGCCGAGAACCCCGGCATCGACCTCAAATTCGTCAGCCTTTCCGAGAACCAGGCGCGCGCCAAGATCACGGCGTCGACGGCAACCGGCGGCGGTGAGTTCGACGTCGTGATGATCAGCAACTACGAGACACCTCAGTGGGCCGCAAACGGTTGGCTCACGAACCTGTCCGAGTACGCAGACAAGACGCCCGGTTACGACGAGGACGACTTCGTGCCGTCGATCAAGACTTCTCTGTCGTACGAGGACAGTATGTACGCGGTCCCCTTCTACGGGGAGTCGTCGTTCCTGATGTACCGCAAGGATCTGTTCGATCAGGCGGGGATTACAGTTCCCGAAGACCCGACGTGGCAAGAAGTCGCAGGTTGGGCAGCGCAGTTCGACAACCCGGACGCCAAGATGGCGGGAATCTGCTTGCGCGGAAAGCCTGGCTGGGGTGAGGTACTCGCACCGCTGAACACAGTGATCAACACCTTCGGTGGACGCTGGTACGACGAGAATTGGAATGCGCAGCTGACCAGTCCGCAGGTCGAGGATGCGGTTCAGTTCTACGTGGACACGGTCAAGGAGCACGGTCAGCCGGGTCCTGCCACAAGCGGATTCGGAGAATGTGCAACACAATTCGCGCAAGGCAACACGGCGATGTGGTACGACGCGACGTCGGCTGTGTCGGTTCTCGAGGATCCTTCGTCGTCGAAGGTAGTCGGCAACATCGGATATGCGAAGGCCCCGAAGGTCGAGAAGTCCGATCCTGGTTGGCTCTACACGTGGGCGCTCGGAATCCCGGAGTCGGCAAAGAACAAAGATGACGCCTGGAAGTTCATTTCCTGGATGACGAACAAGGACTACATCCAGAAGGTCGGAACCGAACTCGGCTGGTCGAGAGTTCCTCCGGGAAGTCGCCTATCGACCTACGAGATTCCGGAATATCAAGAGGCCGCACAGGCATTCGGTCCGATCACCCTCGAATCGATCAACAATGCAGATCCGAAAAACCCGACAGTGCAACCGGTTCCGTACACCGGCGTCCAGTTCCTCACCATCCCTGAGTTTCAGGACCTGGGCACTCGCGTCAGCCAGCAGATCAGTGCGGCCATCGCGGGTCAGAAGAGCGTGAAAGAAGCACTCGAACAATCCCAGCAGTATGCCGAGGTGGTCGGCAAGACCTATCAGGAGAACCGATGACTACGGTTGCCGAGCCCAGAACTACGGTGGACGACGCGCCACCGGTCCGTGTCGAAAAGAAGATCTCCCGCGCCGAGGGTTGGCGTCGTAGAGGTCCCCTGTTGCCGGCGTTGATCTTCTCGATCGTCGTCACCCAGATTCCGTTTCTGTTCACCCTCTACTACTCGACGCAGTCGTGGAACCTAGTCCGGCCGGGATCGCGGCACTTCAACGGGTTCGACAACTACATAGAGGTTTTCAAGGACAGTCAGTTTCGGGAAGTCGCGGTCAACACGGTCATCATGATCGTGGGAACCGTCATCGTTTCCGTGATCCTCGGACTCGCGCTGGCGCTGCTACTCGACCGCGCATTCCTTGGTCGGGGCATCGTCCGGACACTGCTGATCACGCCGTTTCTCATCACTCCCGTCGCCGGCGCATTGCTGTGGAAGACAACAATGTTCGACCCGGTGTTCGGTATCGTGAACTTTGTCCTCCAGCCTTTCGGCGTCGGCCAGGTCGACTGGGTCAGTAAGTTTCCGCTCGCCGCCGTCATGATCAATCTGATCTGGCAGTGGACGCCCTTCATGATGCTGCTCATTCTGGCCGGTTTGCAGTCCATGCCCCGAGACATTCTCGAAGCCGCACGAGTGGACGGAGCCAAGCCGTTTGCGATGTTCCGCGAACTGACGTTGCCGCACCTGCGCCGCTTCATCGAACTCGGTGCAGTTCTGGGTGCGATCTACCTCGTGAACACCTTTGACGCGGTGTACATGATGACGTCGGGCGGGCCCGGCGTGGCCAGCTCGAACCTGCCGTTCTACATCTACCAGCGCGCGTTCCTCGGCTTCGACGTAGGTCAAGCTGCGGCGATGGGTGTCGTAACAGTGATCGCGACGATCATCGTGTCGACACTTGCGCTCCGATTGATCTTCAAGAGCTTCACCGGCAACGAGGAGGCGGCGTGATGACTGCCGTAGAGACGACAAGCGCGACGGCGGACAAGCCCGTCGTCAAGAAAAAGAAGAGCAGCAAGTTCAGTCCGTGGTCGGTTGTGGCGTGGATCGCCGCTCTCGGGTTTTTCTTCCCGGTCTTCTGGATGGTCCTCACCGCGTTCAAGACCGAGGCAGACGCCTACACGGATCCGCCGAAGCTGTTCTTCACTCCCACCCTCGAACAGTTCCGTGCCGTCCTCGACTCCGGTCTCGGCACGACGCTGGCAAACTCCGCATTTGCGACGGCCATGTCGACGATTCTTGTTCTGCTACTGGGTGTTCCGGCTGCGTTTGCATTGTCGCTTCGCCCGGTAGCCAAGACTCAGGACGTTCTGTTCTTTTTCATCAGTACCAAGATGCTCCCAGTCGTCGCTGCAATCGTGCCGCTGTACGTGATCGTCAACGACATCGGATTGCTCGACAACATCTGGGCGCTGGTCATCTTGTACACATCGATGAATCTGCCGATCGCAGTGTGGATGATGCGTTCGTTCTTTCTCGAAGTCCCCGGCGAACTTCTCGAAGCTGCCAGCATGGACGGCGCGAGTTTGTGGACCTCGGTTCGCGAGGTGATCCTCCCGCTGATCTCGCCCGGAATTGCTGCGACTGCGCTGATCTGCGTGATCTTCTCGTGGAACGAATTCTTCTTCGCCGTCAACCTGACAGCTGTTCAAGCACAGACGATTCCGGTCTTCCTGGTCGGGTTCATCACCGGCGAGGGCCTGTACTGGGCTCGGCTCTCCGCGGCAGCGACCATGGCGGCATTGCCCGTCATCCTGGCCGGTTGGTTCGCCCAGAACAAACTGGTGCGCGGCCTGTCCTTCGGTGCAATCAAATAATTCTCCTCACCCTCTCAGGAGTTCGTCATGGCTGAAATCTCGTACCAGAAAGCGTCTTGCATCTACGAAGGTGCCGGGACCCTCGCTGTAGATTCACTCGATCTCGACATCAACGACAGGGAGTTCATCGTGCTCGTCGGTCCGTCAGGTTCCGGAAAGTCCACGGCCCTGCGCATGTTGGCAGGGCTCGAGGACATCGATTCCGGCGCGATCACCATCAACGGCAAGGACATGACCGATGTCCCGTCCAAGGATCGCGACATCGCAATGGTCTTCCAGAATTACGCGCTGTACCCCAATAAAACCGTCGGCGAAAATATGGGGTTCGCGTTGAAGATGCGCGGTGTGCCCGTCGAGGAGCGTAAGAAGAAAGTGGCCGAAGCGGCCAAACTGCTTGACCTGACTGACTATCTCGACCGCAAACCGGCCAAGCTTTCCGGTGGTCAACGGCAGCGAGTTGCCATGGGCCGAGCTATCGTTCGTGAACCGCAAGTGTTCTGCATGGACGAGCCGCTCTCCAACCTCGACGCAAAGCTACGCGTCCAGACCCGCACGCAGATCGCGGCGTTGCAGCGTCGTCTCGGAACCACCACCGTCTACGTCACGCACGATCAGGTGGAAGCGATGACGATGGGTGATCGCGTGGCAGTGCTCAAGGGCGGCAAGTTGCAACAATTCGCTTCTCCGACCGAACTTTACGATCGGCCGGCCAATGCGTTTGTTGCCGGTTTCATCGGATCTCCAGGTATGAACTTGGTAACGGCGCCGGTCAGTTCGGGTGGGGTGCGTTTCGGTGACGTCGAGGTTCCGCTGGACCGCGAGCAGATGGCGGCAATCGCCGCGGCCGGTCTGGCTTCGGTCACAGTGGGAATTCGGCCCGAGCAATTCCAGGTGGTTGCTGCCGGAGACGGAATCGCAGCTCAGATCGACCTGGTAGAGGAACTGGGCAACGAGTCGTACATCTACGCACACGTGCCTGGTACCGAAGCCGACCCGATCTCGCTCGTTGCACGCACCGGCGGTCGATCGAAGCTGCAGTACGGCCAGACGCTGGGCTTCGAGCGGGTGGACGGCCTCGTTCACCTCTTCGACCCGACTACGGGTGAGCGCGTGGGTAGCTGAATCCCACCATAATCGTGACCTGCTCGGCACCCGAACTCGTTCGTGCCGAGCAGGTCACATCCATCTTCGACCGGTGAGAAGGTTAGGGTCTACCGATGAGTGATACACGCGAACGATCCGTCGTGGTGTGTGGTGAGGGACTGGTTGATCTGGTTCCGGTGGGGGAGAACTTCTCACCCAAGTTGGGCGGTGGACCGTTCAACGTTGCGGTTGCACTGGGTCGACTCGGATCCGACGTGGGATTCGTCTCTCGCTTGTCCACCGACGCCTTCGGAGATCGGATGATCGACTCGCTGGCCGCGTCCAATGTCGACACAACCGGAGTCGAACGTGGGCCCGAGCCGACAACTCTGGCCGTCGTGAACCTTGCAGCGGACGGAGGTGCGCGGTATTCCTTCTACCTCGAGGGAACGGCAGATCGACAGTTCGCGCTGCCGAAACTTCCCTCTGCCCGGGCATTCTCGTTCGGAACGCTGTCGCTGGTGCTCGAGCCCGGGGCCTCGGCCTACGAAGCTTTGCTGCACGAAGCACACGCCCGCGGTCGACTCACCATGGTCGACCCCAACATTCGTCCGGCGGTGATCTCCGACCCGGACGCGTATCGACGACGGTTTCGTTCGTGGTTGCCCGCCATCGATATTCTCAAAGTGAGCGACGACGACGCGAAGTGGTTGGGTTCGGTCGACGGCGCCGAGTGGCTCCACGAAGGCGTCGGCGCCGTCCTGCTCACCCGTGGTGGTGACGGGTTGCGGTTGATCACCGAGCAACTCGATGTTTCGGTGCCGGCGCCCGCAGTCGACGTCGCGGACACGATCGGTGCCGGAGATACCGTACACGGAGCCCTGTTGGCCTACCTTGATCGTCACGACGCACTCGACGTCGCTGTTGTGCGCGGGTTCTCCGAGGCAGATTGGTCGGCCGCGTTGACCTTTGCCGCACGCGCGGCAGCCGTCACCGTGTCACGTCCCGGGGCGGATCCGCCGTGGTCAAGGGAGTTGGGCCGGCCCGTCTAGCACTGGGGACCACCGCCCTACTGCGAGCGCAGTACGTCGAACTGCCTACCTGTGCACGATGTGCGACGGGGTCGTGTATCGGCACAGTGACACGCATGTCGATATTCCTGTACAAACTCTCGCGACTCGCGTTTCGGCGCCGTTGGGCAATGGTGGGCTTCTGGGTCGTCCTGCTGGTGGCGGGCGGAGTAGGCGCAGCAACGCTGTCCGGTCCGACCGTCAATACGTTGTCGATTCCGGGCACCGAATCACAAGCGGCGCAAGATCTTCTGGCTGAAAGATTTCCGCAGTCGTCCACCGACGGAGCCAGTGCTCGCATCGTCTTCGAATCTCCGGCGGGCACGACGCTCACCGATCCGGCGATTCGACAATCCGTCAGTGACTTGGTCTCTGCGCTCGGGAAGGACCCCGAGGTTGCAGCGGTATCGGATCCATATGCCTCCGGCGGAGTGTCGCCGACTGGGACGATCGGATACATGCAGGTCTCCTATACCGCCGACTCGATCGACTTGCCGGACAGCTCGAAAGAACTGCTCGAGTCCGCCGTTCACGACGCTGCGGGTTCGGGACTGGCGATCGATGTCGCCGGCAACGTGCTGATGGAAAGCAGCGCCGAATCGATGGGCGAAGTGATCGGCGTCGCGATCGCCGCTGTGGTCCTGACGGTCACTTTCGGTTCGTTGGTGGCAGCAGGGCTTCCCTTGATCAGCGCGTTGATCGGCATCGGCATCGCGATCTGCACGATCACTATCGCAACTGGTTTCATCGAATTGGGTTCGAGCACAACCGTCCTGGCAATGATGCTGGGGCTCGCCGTGGCGATCGACTATTCGCTCTTCATCGTCTCGCGCTACCGCTCCGAACTACGTGACGGACATGATCCGGAAATTGCTGCGGGCCGCGCAGCGGGGACGGCGGGTTCGGCCGTAGTGTTCGCGGGGTTGACGGTGCTCATCGCATTGGCAGGACTGTTCGTCGTGAACATCCCGTTCCTGACGAGCATGGGTCTGGCTGCGGCGTTTGCAGTTGCTGTTGCAGTGGTGATTTCACTGACCCTGCTGCCCGCCACGCTGGGATTTGCTGGATCGCGCGTTCTGAGCCGATCCGATCGTCGCCTGCTTGCGTCCGGTGGTCAGTTGACGCATCGCAAGACGAAGGAAGGCGCAGGCTCGCGATGGGCCAAGTTCGTGATCCGGCGTCGAGTTCCGGTTTTGCTCGCGTCAGTCCTCGGGCTGGGATTGCTGGCGATCCCCACCTTCGGAATCAACCTGAGTTTGGCGAGCCCACCAGTGCCCGACACAACTGCCGCCAGGGCTACCGACCGACTATCCGAGGGGTTCGGTGCCGGGTTCAGCGGCCCGCTCATGGTGGTCGTCGACGTTGCCGACGCCGCAGATCCGGCAGCGGCATTGAGCGGCGCCCAGGAAAAGCTCGGTGCTCTGCCCGACGTAGCGGCAGTGACGCCGCCAGCACTCAATCAGGCCGGCGATACAGCAGTCATCACGGTGGTTCCCTCGAGCGGCCCCGAAACCGAGGCAACAAAGGCGCTCGTCGCAGATATACGTGAGGTCGCCGGATCACTGACCGACGAGACCGGGGCCACGATGTCGGTCACCGGTCAGACAGCGTTGACGATCGACGTCTCGGACCGCCTGGCTGATGCCCTCGTTCCCTACCTCGCATTGGTCGTCGGCCTCGCCTTCATTCTTTTGATGCTGGTGTTCCGCTCGATCTTGGTACCGCTCAAGGCAACTCTCGGATTTCTGCTCTCGATCGGTGCGACGTTCGGTGTGCTGGTCGCAATCTTCCAGTGGGGTTGGTTCGCAGGCATTCTCGGAATCGAAGGTCAAACCGGATCAGTTGTGGCGATGTTGCCCATCTTCATGATCGGCATCGTCTTCGGGTTGGCGATGGACTACCAGGTGTTCCTGGTGACCAGAATGCGTGAAGCGTTCGTCCACGGTGACGGACCGGATGAAGCAGTCGTGAAGGGCTTCGACCAGGGCGCGCGAGTCGTCACGGCCGCGGCGCTGATCATGATCGCCGTTTTCGCGGGCTTCATCTTCGGCGGCGACGCCTTCATCATGCAGATTGGACTCGGACTCTCGTTCGCGGTTCTGTTCGACGCCTTCGTGATTCGTATGACCGTCGTACCGGCCGTCATGTCCCTGTTGGGCTCGAAGGCATGGTGGTTCCCCTCATGGCTGGACCGGTTGGTCCCGAACGTCGATGTCGAGGGGGAGCAGTTGACTGCGCTGCTCGCAGATTCGAAGGATTCCACTGAGCCCGCGAACGACAAGTTGTCGGTGTGATCCGGATACGGTAGATCGATGACCTCGACTTCGACGTGGGGTCGATGGTGTGCGGAACACCCGCGCACCATCGACCTGGCACTGACCATCCTCGTGCTCCTTGCCACGTGGACGGCGCACCGCATCGCGCTCGACGGCAATGAGACCCGCGAGGTCACGGTTGTGGGAGTTGTCGTGACAGCTATTGCAGCCGCAACCATCGTGTTCCGAAGGCGCTATCCGTTCTCGGCACTCGCGGTGGCAGTGCTTCTCGGCGTTTTGATGATTGCACTGTCAGCGCCGCCGAATGCCGGCACAGGTTCGGCGGCGATGGTGTGCCTCTACTACGTTGCCAGCACGAGTGACCGCCGGAGGACCTTCTTCGCAGCGGCGAGCACAGTCAGCTCGCTGATGCTCGTCACGATCTTCCTGGGAGTGGGGAACAATCTCCTGCAGGAGGCACTGGGGTTGTTGTCGTGGTTGCTGATGGCAAGTTTTGCCGGCGCCGAGGTCCGTTCTCGCCGAGCCTATCTGGAGTCCGTCGAGGCGCGCGCGGTGCAAGCGGAAAGAATGCGCGAGGACGAGGCCCGACACCGCGTCGTCGAAGAAAGGATGCGGATTGCGCGAGACTTGCACGACGTTGTCGCGCACCACATTGCCTTGGTCAACCTGCAAGTCGGGGTCGCGTCGCACTTGATCGGGAAAGACCCGGAGAAGGCGACGACTGCACTACGCGGAGTGGAGGAAACGTCCAAGGCGGCACTCGATGAAATTCGGGCCACGGTCGGAGTTCTCCGTGATGCTCAGGACGGTGATCGCTCGATGAAGCCGGCTCCGGGGCTTTCGGATCTACCGGCACTGGTGGATCAATTCGTCAGTGCGGGAATGGAAATCGAAGTGCGCGCTGTGGGTTCGCTGCGCCCTCTCGGGCCAGCAGTAGACCTCACGGCGTACCGAATTGTCCAGGAAGCACTCGTGAATGCGAGCAAGCATGCGTTGCCAGGGGCCGTCACCGTGTCGTTGTCGTACGAAGCCGAGGTTCTGGTGCTGTCGGTCGAAAACTCCGGAACGGCAGTGCCTTCGACGTCACCGCCCGGGTACGGACTGCTGGGAATGAAGGAGAGGGCACAGGCAATGGGAGGCGAGGTCTCAGCAGGATTCCGCGCCGACGGGGGATTTCGTGTGGACGCCCAACTTCCGCTTGTCTCGGTGTCCAGGGGTTCGGAGCGTGAGGAGTCGTGAGTATTCGGGTGGTAGTGGCAGACGATCAGGCGCTCTTCCGTCAAACGCTTGCGCTGCTGATCGGTTCGGAAGAGGACATGGAGGTGGTCGCCGAGGCGGCAGACGGAGAGCAGGCATTCCAGGCGGCGCTCGAGCATCGACCCGACGTTGTATTGATGGACATTCGAATGCCAGGCACCAGCGGAGTCGAAGCGACCGCCATGATTGCCGATCATCCGGATTTGACCGACGTGCACGTGTTGATTCTTACCACCTTCGAAGTGGATGAGCATGTGGCACAGGCGATCCGGGCGGGAGCCAGCGGCTTCATCGGCAAAGGAATCCGAGCCGAGGATCTACTCGATGCTGTTCGGACGGTCGCAGGTGGGAACTCTTTGCTGTCGCCGATTGCGACCAGCGCGTTGATTTCTCGGTTCCTTTCCACTCCGTCGCGGGCCGACTCGACTTCTGGGATTTTCGGTCAATTGACACCACGCGAACTCGAAGTGGTAACCCTCGTTGCCCTCGGGATGTCCAACGACGAAATCGCCGCGGAATTGGTGATCAGCGCGGTCACGGCAAAAACCCATGTGAATCGAGCGATGACAAAACTGGATGTCCGCGACCGTGCGCAACTGGTGGTTCTCGCATATCAATGCGGTGTGGTGATTCCGGGACGCTCGGTGGATTGACTCGAAAAACTCTTGACTCGAACGGGTGTTCGAGTATTGTTTGGGGGGGGGGATCGGGGGATTCAATGAGTGTCTTGTTGTCGGACGTGGTGTCTGGTTCTGCGGTGGGGTTACGCGGACGGTTGTGGCAGTTGACTGCTGCGGAGTTGCGCGCTGCTGCTGTCGAGGCGAGTGCGGAGATTCTGCGCCTGGAAGCCGTTCGTGTTGCGGTGGTCGACGAACTTTCGTTGCGTTCCGATGATCAGGTGATTGCCAGCCGCGGGGTGGGGTCCTGGTTGGCGGCGAACACGATGTTGCAGGTTCGGGACGGGAAGAAGATCGCCGCGTTGGGTGCGGCTTTGCGGCCGTTTCCTGCGGTGGCGGCTCGGTTCGATTGCGGGGATTGCTCGTTCGATCATGCCGTGTTGATCGTGGCGTTCTGCGAGTCACCGCCGAAGGGGATGCCGGAGGAGGCATTACCGAAGTGTATCGATTTGTTGTTGGCGGCTGCGTCGGGTGTGGAGGCGACGACGACGAAGGTGCGGAACGTGATCGCGACGTTGGAGCGGTTGTTCGAATCGGATGAGATTCCGCCCGCCGAGGATGTCGATCTCAATGAGTTGCGGATCGCGTCGACCTTGAACGGTCGAGTGGTGGTGCGTGGCGATTTCGATGCCCTCACCGGTGAAATGTTGCTCTCGGCGTTGTCGAATTTGACGATGCCGACCCCGGCACCGGATGGGACGCCGGATGCCCGGTCGGCGGCGAAACGCACCGCGGACGGGTTCACCGAACTGATCCGGCGTTACCTGGACTGCGCGAAAACCGGTACCGATGGTGGTCAGCGTCCGCATGTGAACGTGCACATCAATGCTCGGGATCTGGCGGAGCATCGGGACTGCGCCGCAACACCCTCCACTGCTGATGGTGAAGAGTCTCTGTCGGATCTTGATGTCGGGCACATGCCCTGGCTGGGACCGCTGTCGGTGTCGCAGACCAGTCTTCTCGGGTGTGATTGTTTCCTGTCCACGGTTCTGCTCGACGGTCACGGCGCACCGTTGGATGCGGTACCAGGGAAGAGGTTGGTCACCGCCGAACAGCGAGTGGCGTTGATTGCCCGAGACAGGGGCTGTGCGTTCCCGGGTTGCACATGTGTGCCGGCGTGGACTGATGCGCACCATATCCGGCACTGGGCGAACGGTGGCCCGACGGTGATGAACAACCTGGTCCTGCTGTGCCGTTCGCACCACCGGTTGATGCACCGCAAATCCGGGTTCGTCGGGAAATGGGAAATCCGAATAGGAGTCGACAACAAACCCTGGTTCATTCCGCCGCCCTCGATCGACCCGCAGCAGCAACCGAGGCCGGCGAACACCACCTTCAAAACCTGAGGGGTCAAACCTCAGATGCACCAGAACATGCCCAGGCCTGTTTCAGACCCGCTGCTCTGTGTCCGACCGATTGTGGGAGGTGGAGTCGAATGGTTGCGTGCTTTCGGGGCGGCTCTACTTTCGGGTGCCCGTGTGGCCTGTCCCACTCAGTGGGTCATTATTCCGTCGTTGCCGCGCCGGTTGTGCCAGGTCATTTGGACGTCTGACCTGCAGTGCAAAATCTTTCGTTAGAACACGTTCCAATTTCGCAGATTTGTGGCTATGGTCACAGAGATAGATGCGGGTGTGCGAATGAAAGGGTGAAGTGACGTGAAGACCAAGGGTGCAATCCTGTGGGGCCTCAATGAAAAGTGGTCCGTCGAGGAGATCGAGATCGGTGAGCCGGTAGCCGGCGAAGTTCAGATTCGCATGGAAGCGGCCGGAATGTGCCACTCCGATCACCACATCGTCACCGGCGCGACCCCGATGCCGTCGTTCCCCGTCATGGGTGGGCACGAGGGTTCGGGCGTCATCACCAAGCTCGGCCCGGAGGTCAAGGGTCTGGAGGTCGGCGACCACGTCGTTCTGTCCTTCATTCCGGCTTGTGGAACCTGTCCGGCGTGTTCGGCCGGTCATCAGAACCTGTGTGACCTCGGGATGGGCCTCCTCAGCGGCCAGGCCATCAGTGACGGCACTTACCGGATCCAAGCTCGCGGCGAAAACGTGATCCCGATGTGCCTGCTAGGGACGTTCTCGCCCTACATGGTCGTGAACCAGTCGTCAGTGGTGAAGATCGACAAGGACATTCCGTTCGAGGTTGCCGCACTCGTCGGTTGCGGCGTTCCGACCGGTTGGGGATCGGCAACCCACATCGCCGATGTGAAGCCCGGCGAAGACGTTGTGATCATGGGTGTCGGCGGCGTCGGTATCAGTGCGCTACAGGGTGCAGTTGCATCGGGCGCCCGGTACATCTTTGCCATCGACCCCGTGCCGTGGAAGCGTGAGCAGGCTCTGAAGTTCGGCGCAACGCACGCTTTCGAAAGCGCTGCCGCTGCCATTCAGCCGATCATCGACGCTACGTATGGCCGCATGGCACAGAAGACGATCATCACCGTCGGCGAAATGAGGGGTGAGTACGTCGAAGAAGCGATGATTCTGACGGCAAAGGCCGGCCGTTGTGTCGTCACCGCAATGGGGCACCTGACGGACATGGATGTGAAGCTGAACCTGTTCCTGATGGCGATGCTTCAGAAGGACCTTCAGGGCAACATTTTCGGCGGTGGCAACGCTCGCCAGGACGTGCCGAACCTCCTCGCGATGTACAAGGCAGGCAAGCTGAACCTCGACGACATGGTGACTCGGACCTACACGCTCGAAGGCGTGAACGACGGCTACCAGGACATGTTGGATGGCAAGAACATCCGCGGCGTCATCCGCTACACCGAAGCTGACTGGTGATCGGAAGCGCAACTCTTGTGCCAGTAGTCTGATCGGGTGCCCAGTACTCACAGTCTCGACGTAATCCAGCAGTGGCCGGTCGACAATGCGGCAGCGGTCGTCCTCTCCGGGAAGAATCCCGGTGAGGGCGACCGCATTCGTGGTTTCAGTGGCGACCAGGCGCATGTTTTCCCCCTGGCTTCGGTGACAAAACTGTTGTGCGCCTACGCGATTCTCGTGGCAGTGGAGGAGGGGGCGGTCGAGTTGGATGGGCCGGCCGGGCCTGAGGGGTCGACCGTTCGTCATCTCCTCGCACATGCTTCGGGATTGGCATTCGCCGAACGTGTTGTTCAGGCGCCGGTGGCGTCGAAGCGGATCTACTCGAGTGCGGGGTTCGAGGTGCTTGCCGAGTTGGTTTCCCGGGAGACCGAGATCGAATTTGCCGACTATCTGGCCGAGGCGGTGTTCGCGCCGTTGGCGATGACCAGCGCGGCTCTTGTCGGTCCGGCCGGTCACGGTGCGCAGGCATCGGCAGACGACTTGGCCAAGTTCGCGGCTGAACTGCTCTCGCCGACTCTGGTCTCGGCGCAGACGTTCGCAGAGGCGACAACTGTGCAGTTCCCGGGGCTCAACGGAATTCTTCCGGGTTACGGCTCTCAGCGCCCCAACGACTGGGGGCTCGGATTCGAAATTCGGGGCGACAAGCGTCCGCATTGGACGGGTCTCGAGAACTCGGCCGCTACCTTCGGTCATTTCGGCCAGTCCGGGACGTTCCTGTGGGTCGATCCCACGATCGATACTGCGTGCGTCGTGCTTACCGATCGCGATTTCGGTGATTGGGCCAAGCCTTTGTGGACCGAATTGTCGGATGGCGTGGTCGGTGAAGTTTCGCGGTAGAGCACAAATTTCTCTCCTTCCACTGGCGCAACACGGGTAACACAAGGCACACTGTTCAATCGAGCGTGCTGCACGAACTCGACAGAGGTCGTTGGGGAAGACGTCCCTCGTCGAAGCAGGAGGCTCGAGTGCGCGAAATGAATCAATTCGCGGACGTGACGACTGGTGTGGTTTACATCCACTCGTCGCCCGCGGCGCTGTGCCCGCACGTGGATTGGGCTTTGTCCGCCACGTTGGACAGCCCTGCCAAGCTCAGATGGACCTCACAGCCTGCCTACGACGGGCTTCTGCGTGCGACGACCGACTGGACGGGTCCCGTCGGAACCTGTGCCCGCCTGGTCGACTCGCTACGCGCGTGGCCGATGTTGCGGTTCGAGGTCACCGAGGACCCGAGCCACGGCGTCGACGGCGAACGGTACAGCCATGTGCCCGGTCTGGGCCTGTGGCGCGGATCCACCAGTGCGAACGGTGATGTCGTCGTAGGGGAGATGAAACTGCGGTCCATCATGAATTCCGGTGGAGACATCGCCGCGGAGATCGATCGGGCGATAGGTACACCGTGGGACGAGGAACTTGAACCCTTCCGGAGTTCAGGCGAAGGTGCCGAAGTGACATGGCTGCGAAGGCGTGTCAGCTGACCGAGGTCCATCCTGAACCCTGAGTGCTCTCGCGGCTTGAACGACAAAGACTTGAATGACAAAGGTGGGCCCCGCCGTATCGGCGAGGCCCACCTTGCTGTCCAGGGTTGTCAGAGCGGAATGTTCTTGTGCCGCGCGGGGACAGACGGCGCAGACGCGAGCGCAGCAGTGACGATGCTGCGAGTCTTCGCCGGGTCGATTTCCTCGTCGACGACGCCGATTTCGACCGCGCGGTCGACGCCGCCCGCGATTGCCTCGTGCTCGGCAGCGAGTCGGTCGTGCAATGCTTCACGCTCGTCGTCCGGTGCAGCTGCGAGGGCCCGCTTGTGCAGGATGCCGACAGCAGCCTTCGCACCCATCACGGCTACTTCGGAGTTGGGCCAAGCGAATACGGCAGTGGCTCCCAGTGCTCGCGAGTTCATCGCGATGTAGGCGCCGCCGTAGATCTTTCGAGTGACGACGGTGACGCGGGGGACCGTTGCCTCGGCGAAGGCGTGAAGTAACTTCGCTCCGCGTCGGACAACGCCTTCCCACTCCATCGAGACGCCCGGCAAATACCCGGGAACATCGACGACGACCACGAGCGGCACGCCGAATGCGTTGCACAGTCGCACGAATCGAGCGGCCTTCTCTGCACTTTCGGAGTTCAGGCACCCCCCGAGTCGCAGTGGGTTGTTCGCAATGACGCCAACGGTGCGTCCGGCCATCCGGCCGAAACCGGTGACGATGCTCCGAGCGTAATTGCCTTGCAGTTCTTCGAAACTCGACTCGCCTTCGACGTTGTCGAGCATTTCGTGAACGATCGGACGAACGTCGTACGCGCGTTTCGCGGAGGCAGGCATCATGGCGCGCAGATCGCTGTCGCCGAGTTCCGCTGCCCGCTGATCGAATTCGCCCTGCTCGCACATCATCGAGACCAGGCGGCGCGCGCGGTGCAATGCGTCGGCCTCGTCGTGTGCGGCGATGTGCGCGACACCCGACTTCTTGGTGTGTGTGTCCGGACCGCCGAGTGACACCATGTCGACCTGTTCGCCGGTGACACTACGAACTACGTCTGGCCCGGTGACGAACACTCGGCCTTCCGGCGCCATGATCACGACATCGGTGAGGGCTGGACCGTACGCGGCTCCGCCAGCGGCAAAGCCGAGCACGACGGAAATTTGAGGTATGAGACCCGACGCGCGGACCATGGCCTCGAAGACCAGTCCGACGGCGTGGAGCGCCTCGACGCCTTCAGCCAGACGCGCGCCACCGGAGTGCCAGAGGCCCACGATGGGGGACTCTTCCTCGATAGCGGTATCGATGGCTTTGACGAGGTGTTTGCAACCGTCGACGCCCATGGCGCCACCCATGACAGTGGCGTCGGAGCAGTATGCGATGGTGCGGACGCCGTCGATGTTTCCGGACGCGGCGAGCACACCGGACTTGTCACGGGCGTGGAGCGGCACTGTTGTGCCGGGGTCGAACAGATTTTCCAGGCGCGCAAGAGGATCGCGCGGGTCTGTCGATGATTCGGACTTTGTCACGGGGGCCAGGATGGTCATCGCGTCCTCCTTCAGTACGAGCCTTGGGTGGAACGAAAGGTCGGTGTTGTCCGCGGGTGACGTTGTGTTGCAACGACACCCGCGGACAGGTGCAAACCGCGGTTCGGGCTAGGCCCGACCGAAGGCGAGCGCGACATTGTGCCCACCGAAACCGAACGAGTTGTTCAGTGCGAAATCGAAAGAGCCGGTTCGGGGTTCACCCTTGACGACATCGAGATCGATTTCTGGATCCTGGCTGTCAACATTGAGCGTGGGCGGGATGATCCCGTCACGCACTGCCAGAACCGTGAGGACTGATTCGAGGGCGCCGACAGCGCCGATCGAGTGTCCCAGCGCGGATTTCGGGCCGTACACCGCAGCGTGATTGCCGACCGCTGCGTTGATTGCCTTTGCCTCTGCGATGTCACCGATCGGCGTCGCAGTGGCGTGGGCGTTGATGTGCTTGATGTCGGACTTCGTCAGTCCGGCCATCTCGATTGCTCGGGTCATGGCTCGCGCCGCGCCCAGGCCTTCCGGATGCGGTGCCACGATGTGGTACCCGTCCGAAGTGATTCCGGAACCAAGCAGGCGGGCGTGAATCGTTGCCCCGCGTGCCTTTGCGTGCTCCTCGGTTTCGAGGATCATCAAGGCGCCGGCTTCGCCGAAGACAAATCCGTCGCGGTCCTTGTCGAAAGGACGTGAAGCTGCGGCCGGATTGTCGTTGTTGGTGCTCATCGCACGCATCATGGCGAAGCTCGCGATCGGAACGGCGTCGATGAAGCTCTCGACTCCACCAGCCACAACCATGTCCGCGTCACCCATGACAAGCATGCGGTGAGCGTGAGCAATTGCCTCGGAACCTGATGAACATGCCGACACCGGAGTGATGACGCCACCGCGGGCCCCGAGTTCGAGTCCGACCGTTGCGGCCGGTCCGTTGGGCATGACCATCTGCACCGAGAACGGGGACACCTTGCGGTATCCGCCGCCACGGAGCTTGTCGACGGCGTCGATGAGCGTGTCGCCGCCGCCGAGTCCGGTGCCGATGACAACGGCCAGGCGGTCCTGATCGACTTCAGGGCTGCCGGCGTTGCTCCAGACCGTGCGACTCAACGTGAGGGCAAGGCGTTCCACCCAGCTCATCCGTCGAATTTCGACGCGGGACAAGCCCTCGTCCGGTGAAACCTTCAGGTGCCCGCCGATGCGAATGGGAAGGTCGAACTCGTCGATGAACGGGTCATCGAGGATTCCGATGCCGCTTTCGCCGGCGAGTAGCGCCTTCCACGTGCCATCCACATCACCAGCCACCGAGGTCGACGTCGCGAGGCTCGTGACGACGATGTCGGGGAATTTCCCTTTGCGGGTAGAAGCGGAAGTCACGGTCGGCTCACTCTGCGTTCTTGGCTTCGGCGCCTTCGGCTTCGAGCTTCTGGATGTACGCGACGATGTCGCCGACGGTGCGCAGGCCTGCGAGATCCTCGTCGGGGACCTTCACGCCGTACTTGTCTTCGGTCTGAACGGCGATCTCGACCATGGACAGGGAGTCGATATCGAGGTCGTCCACGAAGGACTTGTCGACGGTGACCTCGGAAGGCTCGATACCGGTGACCTCCTCCACGATCTGGCCGAGTTCCGCGATGATTTCTTCCTGAGTGTGGGCCACTGGTGTGGCTCCCTTCTTGATCGATTGAGGTGGGGTGAAACGTCCGGCCGCCGTTCGGGCTGATCGGCCGGGTGGGCGTCCGAGCTAGGTCAGCTCGGACAGTGCGGAGATATCCTCCGGGTTCTTGAGGGCCACCGTCGGTGTGCCACGCATTTCACGCTTGGCAATTCCGACGAGGGTTCCGGCCGGCGGGAGTTCCACGATCGCGCTGACTTCTGCTGTCCGCAACGACGCGGAGCAGAGGTCCCAACGAACGGGGCGGGTTACCTGCGCGGCAAGCTTGGTGAGGGCGTCGGCGCCCGAGGAGACGGGTGCGCCATCCGAGTTGGAAAGCAGCGTGCGCGTCGGATCGGAAGGGGTGATCTTGGCGGCAGCAGCTGCGACGGCGTCCTGCGCCGGCGCCATGAAGCGGGTGTGGAAAGCTCCGGCGACGGGTAGTGCGCGGACTCGGGCCTTTTCGGGTGCGTTTGCTGCGAGTTCTTCGAGCGCGGTGAGCAGTCCGGCCGCCACGATCTGGCCGGCCGCATTGCGGTTGGCTGCTTCCAGCCCGAGTTCTTCGATTCGTGCGAGCACTTCGGCTTCGTCTCCACCGAGAACGGCTGACATGCCCGTGGGCTCGAGCGAACAAGCCTTGGCCATCTCGGCGCCACGGAGGGCGGCAAGCGCGACCGCGTCGTCAGCAGAGATAACACCGGCGACCGCAGCAGCGGCAAGCTCACCCACCGAATGGCCGGCAGCGATGACGTCGGCGCCGAGGAGCCCACGTGATTCGATTTCCTCGTATGCCAGCAGAGCAGCGGCAACGACGAGGGGCTGGGTTACCGAGGTGTCGGTGATTTCTTCGGCGGTCGCGGTCGTGCCGAGTCGGACGAGGTCCAGGCCGGCTGCCTTCGACCACACTTCGAGGCGGTCTTGTGCTCCGGGCAGTGCCAGCCAGGGGCTGAGCATGCCGGGTGTCTGAGAGCCCTGTCCCGGGGCGAGCAACGAAATCACTTATTAAGAGAACACCGCCGCGAGCGACCTGCGAGATGTCGGTCGCGATGAACTCTGGCGAAGTGTTTTGTAGGGTTCCCACAAAATCCCACGTCGCGCTCGGCCATCGAAATTGGACGCTCAGGGGTTACAGGTTTGTTTGTCCGGATGTTAAAGATGTGACTGAAGTAACCGAATTGTTCGATTTGAGATCGATTTGTGTCAATCGGCCCACGGTAGCGGCGATCCGTAGTACATACGCGTCGCGTGGATTCGTTGGATCCCGGCCGGTAACTTCGGCGATTCGCTTCAAGCGGTACCGAACGGTATTTGGATGAACAAACAGAAGACGTGCACAAGTCTCAACCGCACCTCCACAGTCGAGATAACTGTCTAAAGTATCGGTCAAGACTGTGCCGGATTCAGCTAAAGGTGCGACGAGGAAATCGCGAAGAGCCTTCACGGCAGCGGCGTCTCCCAGTAGTGCCCGTTCCGGGAGCAGTTCAGTCGCGAAAACGGGACGAGGTGCGCCGCGCCACCCGGCAACAGCCTTGATTCCCGCCAGAGCTTCGGACGCACTGAAGTGCGCTGCGCTCAACGAGGGTGTCGTCGGGCCGATCACCACCGGCTCGTCGGCGAAACTCATGAGCAGGTCTTGAAGGAATTGGCTGCCTTCCGTCTTGCTACTCAGTTCCCCGCTGACGATCATCACCAGTCGCGGACCCTGCACCACGGCGAGAACAGCGCGCCCGTGCGCGGCGGCAGTCGCGTGGACGGTGCCGGCAACCGAGACCCGCTCGTCCGGCGGGGGAGACCCGACGATGACGGTGGCCGGAGCCGTGGCATCCCAGTTCAAGGTGGCGGCGCGAGAGAGCATGTCCGAGCCGGTGTCTCCCTGCACGACGGCGTCGACGACGAGCGCTTCCAGTCGCGTGTCCAGGGCACCCCGCGACTCGGCAGCGCTTGCGTACACCGTCGCTGCTGCGAAACCGAGTTCACGCCCGTAGCGCAGGACGGCTTCTGTCAGCGCGATCAGCTGCTGATCGTTGCGGGCGAGAGCCGGCAGCCATTTCTCGAAGAACTCCATCGCCACCCGGACCATGTCGACGGTCTGGCGCAGCGTGAGCTGTCGAGCAAGATCCTGAGGGATGACCGGAAACGACTCGTATCCGAAGCTGATCTCCGAGTCGAGTTGCCGCAGCCATTCCAGGAAATTCACCACCGACGTCTGCACCAACAGTTGAACGTCGGCGCGTTGCGAAGCGTCGAGACTGTCGAAGAACGGAAGCTGCTCCTCCATCACGGTCACGGCCTCGGTGGAGAGCCGGCCGGAGAACTGTTTGACGCGGCGGAGCAAGGCTTCTGGAAGTGGATCGCGAACCTGACGACGGCGGGCGAGTACAGCCTGCAACCCGGACGACTGTGGTCGAGTGCGGCGTACGCCCTCTTCGGGTTTCTCGGGATCAGGTTCGGGCATGAGAAAAACCTACGCCCATCGCCGCAGCGGATGTCGAGATGACACCCGCGGCGATGGGCGTAGGTCTGTTTTCGATCGCTGGGACTGTTGCCCTACGACTTAGGCGCTACCGGTGTCCCCGGTCTGCTCGGGAGCAGCATTCACGTCGTCGATGCGGTATCGGCTCGCTGCTTCGACGGCCTTCGACCGCTCGATCGATCCTTCCTTCGCCAAACCGATCAACACGGCAACGACGATGGACTCGGCATCGACGTTGAAGTAGCGACGCGCTGCAGTGCGTGTGTCGGAGAACCCGAACCCGTCCGTACCGAGCGTGGTGTAGTCGCCGGGAACCCACTGACGGATCTGGTCCGAGACCGCCCGCATCCAGTCCGAAGCCGCGACGACAGGGCCTTGGGCCGACGACAACGCCGTGGTGACGAAGGGAACCGGAGCATCCTCGGACGGATTGAGCAGCGCCTGACGTTCGCATTCGACGCCTTCGCGGCGCAGCTCACCCCAGGACGTGACCGACCAGACGTCGGCCGAGACGCCCCATTCGTCGGCGAGCAGCTTCTGCGCGCGCAGCCCCTCGGGCATAGCGACACCGGAGACGAGGATCTGTGCCTTCGGGCCCGATGCTTCGGACGTCTTGTAGAGGTAGATGCCCTTGAGCAAGCCCTCGACGTCGAGACCTTCGGGCTCGGCCGGCTGAACGTACGGCTCGTTGTAGATGGTCAGGTAGTAGAAGATGTTCTCGCCACCGAAACCGTCGACGCCCTCGGTGCCGCCGTACATGCGGCGCAAGCCGTCCTTGACGATGTGCGCCAACTCGTACGAGAACGCGGCGTCGTACGTGACAGCTGCGGGGTTGGTGGATGCCAGGAGCAGCGAGTGTCCGTCGGCGTGCTGGAGACCTTCACCGGTCAGAGTTGTACGACCGGCGGTGGCGCCGAGAACGAATCCCCGAGCCATCTGGTCGGCAGCCGCCCACAGGCCGTCGCCGGTGCGCTGGAAACCGAACATCGAGTAGAAGATGTACAGCGGAATCATCGGTTCACCGTGGGTGGCGTACGACGTGCCGACTGCGGTGAACGATGCCGTCGAACCGGCCTCGTTGATGCCCTCGTGCAGGATCTGGCCGATCGGGCTCTCCTTGTAGGCGAGCATGAGTTCGGCGTCGACGGACGTGTAGAGCTGACCGTTGCGGTTGTAGATCTTCAGCGACGGGAACCACGAGTCCATGCCGAACGTGCGAGCCTCGTCCGGGATGATCGGCACGATTCGCTTGCCGATCTCCTTGTCGCGCAACAGTTCCTTGAGGATGCGCACGATCGCCATGGTGGTGGCGACTTCCTGCTTGCCCGAACCCTTGCGGATGACGTCGTACGTCTTGTCCTCGGGGAGCTTGAGCGGCGCCGCATCGGTGTTACGGGAAGGCAGGAACCCGCCGAGTGCTTTACGACGGTCGAGCATGTACTTGATCTCGGGAGCGTCCGCGCCCGGGTGGTAGTACGGAGGCAGGTACGGATCCTTCTCGAGCTCGGCATCCGAGATCGGGATGTGCTGCATGTCGCGGAACGCCTTGAGATCGTCCAGCGTCAGCTTCTTCATCTGGTGCGTGGCGTTGCGGCCCTCGAAGTGCTTACCGAGGGTGTAGCCCTTGATGGTGTGCGCCAGGATGACCGTCGGCTGGCCCTTGTGTGCCATGGCCGCTGCGTAGGCGGCGTGGACCTTGCGGTAGTCGTGGCCACCGCGCTTGAGGTTCCAGATTTCCTGGTCTGTGAGGTCCTTGACCAGTTCCTTGGTGCGGGGGTCACGTCCGAAGAAGTGATCGCGTACGAACGCGCCGTCGTTGGCCTTGTACGTCTGGTAGTCACCGTCCGGCGTCACGTTCATCAGGTTGACCAGTGCGCCGTCGCGATCGGCGTGCAGCAGCGCATCCCACTCGCGACCCCAGACGACCTTGATGACGTTCCAGCCGGCACCGCGGAAGAACGATTCCAGTTCCTGGATGATCTTTCCGTTGCCGCGGACCGGGCCGTCGAGGCGTTGGAGGTTGCAGTTCACCACGAACGTGAGGTTGTCGAGGCCTTCGGTTGCCGCGACGTGAGCGAGGCCGCGTGACTCGGGCTCGTCCATTTCGCCGTCGCCGAGGAACGCCCACACGTGCTGATCGGTGGTGTCCTTGATGCCGCGGTCGTTGAGGTAGTGGTTGAACCGGGCCTGGTAGATGGCGTTCATCGGACCGAGGCCCATCGAGACCGTCGGGAACTCCCAGAAGTCGGGAAGCAGCCGCGGGTGCGGGTAGGACGGCAGTGCGCCGCCGAAGTCGGCGTGGGACTTCTCCTGGCGGAATCCGTCGAGCTGTTCCGCGGGGATGCGGCCCTCGAGGAAGGCGCGTGCGTAGATGCCGGGGGAGGCGTGACCCTGGATGAAGATGTGGTCGCCACCGCCCGGGTGGTCCTTGCCGCGGAAGAAGTGGTTGAAGCCGACCTCGTACAACGCTGCCGAGGATGCGTAGGTGGAGATGTGACCGCCGACGCCGACGCCCGGTCGCTGAGCGCGGTGGACCATGATCGCGGCGTTCCAACGGATCCAGGCGCGATAGCGGCGCTCGACCTCTTCGTCACCGGGGAACCACGGCTCGTTTTCGGTCGGAATCGTGTTGACGTAGTCGGTCGAAGTGAGCGCGGGGAGTGCGACGTGCTTCTCGCCGGCGCGTTCGAGCATGCGGAGCATGAGGTAGCGGGCACGCGTGGGTCCGGATCGATCCAGAAGTCCGTCGAATGATTCGAGCCATTCGGTGGTCTCGTCCGGATCGATGTCCGGCAGGTACGACGCAACACCTTCGCGAATGACGCGAACGCGACCGTCGGTTCCCCCCGGCGTATTCGACGCGGGCGAACCCGACTCGCCGGCGGCGCCGGAATCGGCGTTCTGCCCGGACGCGGGACCCTGGATCAGGTCAGACAACGTGTGCTCCTCATTGGTTTGGGGACGCGTGGTGGGGCGTCCTTACATAGGTGATCGAGGCCTTGTTAGGTCCGACGCACTTCCATCGTGAATATGGCGCGTACCTCATCTTTCACCATCCCGGTCGGTCCGGCACACCTCGCCTCTGGTTACTCTCGGGTAGCGTTTTTCGGCGTGACGCAGGGGTGTGATGGTTCCCCGTAGTCACAGGCTTGGGGGATCGATCGGAACGTATGAAGGGGTGGGAAAAAATAAACAAAGAAATCAATTACGGCAGGGTCGGGGCGTGGGTCTCGGTCGGATCGATCGCAGTGGGACTGTCGGTGATCGTGGGATGTTCGGCGGCGGTGACCGGATCGGCAGTACCCAATGAAGCGCACGTGGCTGCATACCAATCCGAGGTGAGTATTTCGATGGCCGCCGCATCCTCGTCGAAAGCGGCGGCAGATGCGGCAGAGGCGGCGTTCGCGATCTGTGAGGAAGCGGTCTCCCGATCGAAAAACGACGTGGTCGCGTTCAATGCCTACGTCGACGCCGGAAATCATGGTGAGACCGACCTGAGAGCCGAAGCAAGCGCTGCTGCTTCCTCGGCAAGGGAGACGGCCTCGTGGTTCGACTCGGTCTCGAGTGAACTTCCGACGCAACTTTCCGGACTGTTCGCCGAATTGGCCGCGAACCTACGTTCATCTGCTGTCGTGATCGAGAGTGATCATTCGGCCGATGAAATCAATTCGATCAGCGATACGAGCAATTCGATTCGCAAGTCGATCTTCGATGAATGTGGATCCCTGTGACCTGCGGTAATCCGCAGGCGTAAGGTTCGCCGTGTGTCAGAAGACGATCTTTGGTGAAAGTTTTCGGCGTGGTCGGCTTGCGCTAACGCCTCAGACCATGTTCGCTTTCCCTAATTGATCGTCAAACGGTAGGTGTGCGGGGTCGCCACACACCATCAACAAAAGGAGGACCCCACCGTGGTCGCCGCGGCGGATGCCCAGAACTACGCTCAGAAACTCGGGATTACCACTGACATGGTGGTGCAGGAACTGGGCTGGGATGAGGATACCGACGACGGCATTCGTGCCGCGGTTGAGGAAACCATCGGCGGGGAAATGCTCGACGAGGATTCCGACGAGGTCATCGACGTCGTGCTGCTGTGGTGGCGCGACGAGGACGGTGACCTGGTGGACGCCCTCATGGATGCCATCGGGCCCCTCGCCGACGAAGGCTTCGTGTGGGTTCTCACTCCCAAGACCGGTCTCGATGGACACGTCGAGCCCAGCGAGATCGCCGAATCGGCGCCGACTGCCGGCCTGACGCAGACATCGGCAGCCAACCTCGGTGACTGGTCGGGAAGTCGACTGGTTCAGCCGAAGGCTCGTCCGGCCAACAAGCGCTGACCCGGTCCTTTCCGCACTTTCCCAAGGAATCGCACATGCCTCTCGAAGTTGGTGCCCAGGCACCGGATTTCACCTTGAAGGACCAGAACAACCAGGAAGTTTCGCTCGCAGATTTCCGCGGTAAGAAGAACGTTCTGCTGGTCTTCTATCCGTTGGCCTTCACCGGGACTTGTCAGGGGGAACTCTGCAAGGTCCGTGACGAGCTTCCGAAGTTCGAGAACGACGACACCGCCATTCTCGCGCTTTCTGTCGGTGCTTCGCCGACTCACAAGATCTGGTCGGCCGAGCAGGGATACACATTTCCCTTGCTGTCGGACTTCTGGCCGCACGGTGAGGTCGCTCAGAAGTACGAGGTGTTCAACGACAAGTTGGGCTTCGCGAATCGTGGCACCTTTGTCATCGACAAAGACGGAATCATTCGTTTTGCCGAGATGAACGGCCCCGGAGAAGCTCGTGACCACGGACTTTGGGCAAATGCGCTTGCCGCGCTAGAGTCTTAGAGCACTCCCGGTGAGGGTCTCACCGGGAGTTCGGGCGTGTAGCTCAGTGGTAGAGCTCTGGTTTTACACACCAGCGGTCGGGGGTTCGAAACCCTCCGCGCCCACCGAAGAATTCAAGCCCCGATCTGCGTCGACGCAGATCGGGGTTTTTTCATTTTCGGCAACGAATTGTCCGCAATACGCCATTCTGGACGCATGTCCAGTTCTGTGATCGAAGTAGCCGTCGACCCGACGCGCGTGCATCCCACCCGTCCGCACATACACATCGCCGAGATGCCCAGTCTCAGTGTTGCGTTGTTCCCGGGGCAGACGATCCGGGTTCGTTCCCAAAGCGACGCACTGGCGACCGGGATTGCCCGTGTCTGGGAAATCAACCGAATGCACCGCTTGATCTACCTGACGATCGACTGGGACGGGTAGAGATCGGCTCGTGCAGACACGTGACGGTTGGCCAGAGAACGAGCGTCGCTGCTACAACTACGCTCGTGCAGATTTCGGTTCGTTCGTCCCAGTCTCGATTCAATGCGCGAGCTGCCGGGCTTCTCCTCGGCTTCGTCGCGGATCGGGTCTTCGCCGATCCGGGGCGGTTCCATCCGGTTGCCGGCTTCGGAACCGCGGCTATCGCGCTGCAGAAGATGTCCTACCGGGACTCGCGCGCGGCCGGAACACTTCATGTTGCCGTGCTCTTGGCCGGCACCGCAGGACTTGGGCTCGCAGCCGAAAAAGTGTCGCGCCGGGCCGGTTGGGTGGCCGTCACGGGTACGACAGCGATGGCTACCTGGGCTGTGCTCGGCGGGACGTCGCTTGCACGCACCGGCATCGACATGGCCGCTCGATTGGAGGCGTCACAGGTCGATCGCGACCTGACGAAAGCGCGCGAGCTTCTCCCTTCACTGTGTGGACGCGATCCATCGGTACTGAGCGAGGAGGGCCTCACGCGTGCAGCGCTGGAGTCGGTCGCCGAAAACACCTCGGATGCAAGCGTCGGTGCAATGTTCTGGGGTGCAATTGCGGGCGTGCCGGGTCTGTTCGTCTACCGCGCCGCCAACACCCTCGACGCGATGATCGGCTACCGCTCCGAGAAATACCGCAGATTCGGGTGGGCTGCGGCGAGGTTCGACGACCTGGTCAACATCGTCCCCGCTCGGCTGACAGGTGCGCTGACGGCTGCGTGTGCACCGGTGGTAGGCGGCTCGGTTCAGGAATCACTGGCAGCGTGGAAACGCGACGCAGCGGCTCATCCAAGCCCCAATGCGGGCGTCGCGGAAGCGTCGGCGGCAGGGGCGTTGGGCATTTCGTTGGGTGGTCGGACCGAGTACGCGCACGGGGTGGAGATGCGTCCCGTCCTCGGCCGCGGGACTGTGCCGACGCCGAACGATCTGCGCCGCGCGTCGAGGCTTTCGTCGGCGGTGCAGATCAGTGCAGTTGTGGTGTCAGCGGGTATTTCAGCGGGTATTGCCGTATCGATCGGCAAGTTTGGCTTCCTGCGCCGTCAGCGGCACTGATTCCGGCTCCGGCTTCTTGCGACGGCTGAAGGTACGAGTCGGTTCGGCGGGGGGTGCGGCAGGCGCGGATACCGGCGCTTCCGGGGTCGTCTCGGTAGCGGCGTCGTCCGCTGCGAAGCCGTCGACAGCTGCTTGAGCTGCCTTCTCCTTGCGACGTTCGCGCCACTCCGCGCGAATGAAGTAGGCCAGTCCGAGCGGCGCCATGATGCCGAACGCCAGCCATTGGAACCCGTACGAGAGATAGGGGCCTGCATCGAGTTGGGGGAGAGGGATCGTCCCCAGGCCGCCGGGCTGGTCGGGTTCGAGTTGGATGTACGCGTCGATCAGGTCCGTTCCGATGAACTCGCCGATAGGTTGTGCGTCGATCGAGTAGACCTGTTTCGCGCCGTCCTCGAACATCGGAACTCGGCCGGGCGCGGTGCCTTCCGACAGACGCACGCGACCGTTGAGAGTGACCGGATCGGTCGGCGGCGCGGCGATGGGCGGTGCCTCGGCGCCGTTGATCGGCCGAACGTATCCGCGATTGACGAGGATCGTGCGGCCGTCGTCGAGAAGGAAAGGCGTCAGGATCTCGTACGACGGTGCGCCCTCGATGGACTGCAGTCGAACGAGGATGTCGGCGTCGGGCAGATAGGTGCCTGCCGCGGTGATGTTTCGCCATTCGCCGTCCGGTGCGATCGTCGAATCGGCGATGACGTCACCGATCGGCACGGTCTCCGCGTTGATCGAGTTCGAGATCAGATCATTGCGGTGCTCGGTCTTCGTGTTCTTGCCGAGTTGCCATGGGGCGAGCACGGTGAAGCACAGGTAGGCGAAGAGCCCGACCACAGCTGCCAGTACCAACCAACCGGGCCGCAACAGGAATTTCAGTCTTCGCACACGTCCACGGTATCCGTTGCCCGAACGGGAGTGAATTTTGCTCCGGGTTCAGGCTCGCTCGCGGATCCAGTCGAGTATGTCGGGAATGGCTGCTTCGATCTGGTCTCGCACCAGTTCGAAGTCCTCCTGATCCCCGTAGTACGGGTCCGGAACCGATTCTCCGTCCGCCTCGGGGTCGAACGATCGCAGTAGGCGCCGACGCTCGGTGGGCACGCCGAGATGAGCAAGCTCACGTTCATGGCCGGTGTCGAGGGCGACGACCAGATCGGCCGCGAGATGATCTGCATTGACCTGCGCGGCACTGTGGCCCGTCGGATATCCGGCCGCTCGGAGCACGACGTTGGTCCGCTCGTCGGCCTCGCTACCGGTGTGAAACCCCTCGGTACCGGCGCTGCTGACACGGACTCGGTCGGCGAGGCCTTCACGGTCCAGATGCGCGAGCAAGATCTTTTCGGCCATCGGTGACCGGCAGATATTGCCGGTGCACACAAACGTCACATGAAGTGGTTCAGTCACGTGGAGTGGTTCAGTGGCGGCCATCGAGAAGTCCTCCCAGTTCGGATGCCGACGATACGGAGCGAAACGCTTGCCGCGCTTCCTCGGCGGAACCGTAGCCCCATTCGACGACGACGGTGGGGATGCCGTACTTCGCGGCGCCGAGCACGTCGTGATCACGGTCGCCGATCATGAGAACGTCGGGGGTTCCGCCGTCGGATGCGAGGACGGGAGTGATCCCGAGTGAGGTCAGCGAATGCGCGATCACATCGGGTTTAGCCCGACGAGTTCCGTCGTCACTCGCGCCGCCGATGAACTCGAAGTGCTCGGCCAGGCCGAAATGCTCGAGGATTCGAATGGCGAATCGCTCCGACTTGGAGGTGGCGACGGCCAGTCGGGTTCCGCTCGCGCGAGCCTTACCCAGGACGACGTCCATGCCTTCGTACACCGAGTTCTCCTGCCACCCGGTCGCGTCGTAACGCTCGATGTACGCGGCGATCGCCCGATCCACGTCCGCCGGGGCCATACCGAGTGACCTGAATGTGTCGACCATCGGCGGGCCGATCACCGATGCCAACATCGCTTCCGTCGGCTCCGGATGGCCGACAGTTGCCAACGCATGTCGGAAGCCGCCGTGAATGCCGGGAGCGGAATCGGTGATGGTGCCGTCCAGATCGAACAGAACTACGGGAAAGCGGTCGAGCGGTGGTGTCGTCACGGCACTCATTGTCCCGGACGGCAGGGGTGATGTCCGCGCACGGTGCTCGACCGTAGGCTGACCGGGTGAGTACCGGAACGGTTGACCTGGAGAGCTTGCGACATCACGGCGATGTCGAAGCGGAGCCCGGGTTACTCGATTTTGCCGTCAACGTTCAAGGCTCCGGCCCGCCGAAGTGGTTGCGGGATCGGCTGGCCGCAGGGCTGGCGACGCTTGGTTCGTACCCGTCGGCCGCAGCGGAACTGAAGGCTCGCGAAACGGTCGCGCAGCGGCACGGGCGCCGGCCCGAAGAGGTGTTGTTGCTCTCGGGCGGTGCCGAGGGATTCGCGATGCTGCCGCGTCTGGGCACTCGTTCGGCAGCGCTGATCCATCCGTCGTTCACCGAACCGGAACTGGCACTGCGAGAGGCCGGTGTGCCGGTGACTCAAGTGATTCTGGAGCCGCCTTTCGAGCTTCGGACCGCGCAGGTACCCGAATCCGCGGACCTTGTCGTTCTGGGCAATCCGACCAACCCGACGTCCGTGCTTCACCCCAAGGCCGATGTGTTGGCATTGCGTCAGCCGGGCCGGATCCTGGTGGTGGACGAGGCCTTCGGCGACGCGGTCCCAGGCGAAACGGAGAGCATCGCCGGTGTCGAGTCGGCGGATGTACTGGTCCTTCGGAGCCTGACCAAGACGTGGGCGCTCGCCGGATTGCGGTGTGGATACGCGATCGGCTCTCCCGATCTTCTGGCTCGACTCAGTCACGGCCGAGCCCACTGGCCATTGGGCAGTCTGCAGATCGAGGCCATCACGGCGTGCTGCGAACCGTTTGCCGTCGAGCAGTCGAGGATCAAAGCCGACGCGATTGCCGTGGACCGCCGAGACATGTCGCGGCGACTGACCGAGATCGGGATTGCCGTGCACCAACCCGCTGCGGGGCCGTTCGTGCTCATCGATGTCCGTGACGGCGCCACGATGCGAGAGCACCTGCGTGCCTGCGGAATCGCCGTCCGCAGGTGCGACACCTTTCCCGGACTCGGCCCGGATCGGCTGCGCGTGGCCGTCCGTCCAGCCGAGCAGGTTGCGGTACTGATCGAAGCGATGAAGGAGATCTTGTGAGTGGCCCAACCCTTGCGGACGTCATAGCCGTGCTGGAATCCGCGTATCCGCCGGCCCTGGCGGAATCGTGGGACTCGGTCGGCCTGGTCTGCGGCGATCCGGCCGACGCTGTGACGAGAGTGGTTTTCGCGGTGGATCCGACCGAGGCAGTGGTCGACGACGCCATCGCCTCCGGTGCCGACCTTCTGGTCGTTCACCATCCACTTCTGCTGCGTGGGGTGGACACCGTCGGTGCTCACACACCCAAAGGTGCGTTGGTTCACAAGCTCATCAAGGCGGGGTGCGCGCTGTTCTCGGCGCACACCAATGCGGACTCGGCCGACCCCGGAGTGTCCGACGCGTTGGCGCAGGCTCTGGGCCTGACCGTGCTGCGCCCGATCGAACCCAAGCCGACGCAGCCGCTCGACAAGTGGGTCGTCATGGTTCCGGTGGAGAATGCATCGGCCGTGCAGGATGCACTTTTCGAGGCCGGGGCTGGGCGGATCGGTGACTACAGCCAGTGCAGTTGGACCGTCACCGGTACGGGTCAGTTCCTGCCCGCCGACGGAGCGAATCCGACGATCGGGACCGTCGGCGCTGTGGAGCAGGTTCGCGAGAATCGTGTGGAAGTGATTGCCCCTCGCGGAAAGCGAAGCGCAGTGCTGGGCGCATTGCGTGCCTCCCATCCGTACGAGGAACCGGCCTTCGATGTCTTCGAACTCGCAGCGTTCCCCAGTTCACTCGGACTGGGGCGGTTGGGTGAGCTCGACCACCCCGAAACCTTGCGGGAATTCACCGCGCGAGTGGCGCGCTCACTGCCCTCGACCGAGTGGGGTGTTCGCGCGGCCGGAGATCCAGAAGCGACCGTTCGTACCGTGGCGGTGTGCGGCGGTTCCGGCGACTCGTATCTCGACGTGGTGGCGGCACTGGGCGCCGACGTCTTCGTCACTGCGGACCTGCGGCATCATCCCGCGGACGAGCATCTACGCGCCGGTGGCCCGGCTCTGGTCGACGTCGCGCACTGGGCGAGTGAATACCCGTGGTGCGCACAGGCGAAATCGGTGCTCGACGCCGCGTTTGCCGACAATCCGGAGTGGGAAAGCCGGGTTTCGACAATTCGCACCGATCCGTGGTGTTTGAGTGCGCATTAGTGCAGCGCTCTGCAAGGTACGGTTGCACGAACAATTCAAGAGCAGTTCTTCGAGAGCCGTCCTTCGCGAGCACTGCCGACATCGGACTTACAGCAGGAGTTATACAGCGTGAACGTCGAACCACAGGTGCAATCCAAGCTTCTCGACCTCGCCGGGGTGGATGCTGAGCTCACTCGGATCACCCACCGACGCGGAGCGCTTCCCGAGCAGCAGGAAGTCGAACGTCTCGAGGCCGAGCGAATCAGCCGTAAAGACGCGTCCGTAGCCGTCGAAATCCAGATCGACGACATCGATCGCGACATTCGCAAGCTCGAAGGCGAGGTCGACGCGGTTCGTCAGCGCGAGGATCGTGACCGCACACTCTTGCAGAGCGGGTCGGTCGGGGCGAAGCAGCTCACCGAACTCGAACACGAACTCGGCAGCCTGGTCCGGCGTCAGGGGCTCCTCGAAGACGAGTTGCTCGAAGTGATGGAGCAGCGTGAGGCGTTGCAGGCCGATCACGATCACGCCGGTGCCCAGCTGTCCCAGGCCGAAGAAGAGCTGATCGACGCCAAGCGTCGCCGCGACGATGCCGTCGCTGATCTGGACAAGGCGCAGGAGCGTTGCGCCGCCGATCGTGAACGACTCGTCGGTGAATTCCCCGCCGATTTCCTTGCTGTCTACGAGAAGCAGCGCAGCCTGGGCGGACCGGGCGCGGCGCTTCTGCAGGCACGCCGATGCGGCGCTTGCCGGATCGAGATCGACCGCGGCGAGATCTCCCGAATCGCCGCGTCGCCGGCCGACGTCGTAGTTCGTTGCCCAGAGTGCAATGCAATCATGGTGCGTACCAAGGAGTCCGGTCTGTGACTCTCTCGCAGGTCATCGTCGAGGCCGACGGTGGATCGCGGGGCAATCCCGGTCCGGCCGGCTACGGAGCGGTGGTGTTCGACGCCTCGCGCTCGGTGTTGGCCGAACGCAAGGAAAGCATCGGTATCGCGACCAACAACGTCGCCGAGTACCGCGGACTGATCGCCGGGTTGACCGCTGCCGGTGAACTCGGCGCGTCGACGGTCGACGTCCGCATGGATTCCAAGTTGGTCGTCGAGCAGATGTCCGGGCGCTGGAAGGTCAAGCACCCGGACATGATTCCGCTGCAGCGGCGCGCTGCCGAGCTGGCGACGCAGTTCTCGCGAGTGACCTACACGTGGATTCCTCGCGGCGAGAACTCTCATGCCGATCGCCTTGCCAACGAGGCGATGGACGCGGCTGCCGGCATCGAAACCGGCCCAGTCGCACCTTCGGCCCCCGCACCTGCTGCACCTGCCGCGCCGTCCGAAGAGACGTCGGAGCCGCAGATCGCCGGCTCTCCGGGATGGATCGCCACCACCGGCAAGCCGACACGAATGTTGTTGCTACGTCACGGACAGACAGCGATGTCGGTCGATCGCCGGTACTCCGGACGTGGGAATCCGGAGCTCACGGAACTGGGCCGCGCGCAGGCTGCCGGCGCAGCCGGACGCTTCGGGAACCGAGGCGGTATCGACGCCATCGTCTGCTCACCCCTCGGCAGAACCCGTGAGACGGCAGAGGCATCGGCCCGCGTGCTCGGCTTACCCGTCGTCGAGCACAAGGGTTTGATCGAAACCGATTTCGGCGACTGGGACGGACTCACGTTCCGCGAGGCAGCCGAGCGTGACCCGGACCTGCATCGCGAATGGCTCTCGGACACTTCGGTGCGTCCACCGGGCGGCGAGAGTTTCGACGAGGTACGCGAACGAGTCGTCGCCGCGCGTGACGACCTGATCTCGACCTACGGCGGCGCGACGCTGTTGGTCGTCTCTCACGTCACCCCGATCAAGACTTTGGTGCAGCTGGCCCTCGATGCCGGGCCGTCGTTGCTGTACCGGTTGCATCTGGATCTGGCGTCGCTGAGTATCACCGAGTTCTATCCCGACGGGGGAGCCTCGGTCCGGTTGGTCAACGACACGTCACACCTTCGCTGAAAGAGCCCCGACGGCTGATCAGCCTCTGATCAGATCACCAACCACAGGGCGCTCACGGCGGCGAGCAGCGTCAGTGGCGTCGTGATGACCCCGAGCAGAGTGAATGTCGCCAGCGTGGGCGGTGCGCCCGCGCTGGTGGCGACTCGTCGCCAGAGCATCGTTGCCAGTGAGCCCACGTAGGTGAGGTTGGGGCCGAGGTTGACGCCGATCAACATCGCAAGCACCAGCGCTGGAGGTGCCGCCGTTCCGAGCGCTGCGATCATCAGCAAGGTTGCCGGCAGGTTGTTGACGAGATTGGACGCAACCGCCGCTACCGCGGCGACAAAGAGCAGTGAGCCGTAGCTGGTGTCGCCTGGCAGGATCTGCGCAATCCATTCGCCCACCGGCCCGTTCGCGACTCCGGCGACGATGATTCCGAGAACCAGGACGAACGCGCAGAACCAGAGGTCGGCAGCGTAGAGCATCTTGGCGGCGGTCGTACGGTGCCGAGCCAGAGCGATCGCTCCCAGGACACTCGCACCCACCACCGCGATCCAGGCGGGCTCGATCCCGAAGAAACCCGAAACCGCGAAACCGAGCAGCGTCATTCCGATCACCGTCAGCGGCAGAATCGGCGCAGGCGCAGATCTGGCTGCCACCGGCGGTTCGGCGCTGTCGCCCCGCGCGAGTTCCGAACGGAAGAACAGTCGAAAAATCAGGTACTCGACAGCGATCGTCACGACCCACGGCAACGCCATCAATGCGGTGAAGTGCAAGAACGTCAAACCTGTTGCGGCAAACGCGATGAGGTTGGTCAGGTTGGACACCGGCAGCAGGGTCGACGCCGAATTCGACAGGTGCGCACTGGCATAGGAATGCGGCCGGGGACTTGCTCCGATGGATCGTGCGGCCGCGATCACCGCGGGTGTCAGCAGCACGACGGTGGCGTCGAGGCTCAGGACCGCCGTGGTCAGGGCGGCGGCGCCGAACACATAGATCAGCAACCGGTGTGGATCGGCGAGGGATTTTTGCTGCAGGATCTGGCTGACCCAGCGAAAGACGCCGAGAGCATCGGCGGCATGAGCGAGAACCAGCACGGCAACCAGGAAGACGACGGTGGGTGCCATGCTCGCCAGTTCGTCGCGGGCATCGTCGAGAGTTACGACGCCGGTCAGGAGAACGACGACAGCTGCCGGCCCGGCGATGACGATCTCGGGAAGCCCGCGTGGACGCACTATCGCGAAGACGAGGACGAGGGCGACGAGCAGGATCGGTAGAAGAGTCACGCGATGGTGCTCCGTGTCGGGGCGAGCGTCATTTGAGCAGTTTGTAGAGCGTGTTCAGGTTTCGGGTTGTGGTGAACGCCTTGAACTTCGGTTTTCCGGTGTTCCTGCCGAACGCGCTCTTGACGGTCTGCCCCTTCTCGACCTCCCAGTACAGGACTCCGTCGCCTGCCGCCACACGCTCGACCGAGGCATCGAGTTGCGCTGCTGCAGTGCTCAATTCCTCCAGGATTTCCGGCTCGGAGGCAACCATCGCATAAGCATGCCAACCCTCGCGTTCGCGCTCGAACGGGTAGTTGTCCACGATCGCCTGCAGTGTCGGAAGGTCGAGGACGAACACCCAAGCCTCGTAGCCGAACTCGCGGGCAAGGGCGGATTCGATCTGTTTCTTCAGCGTCGGGATGTCGGTGCTCGGACTGTCGAACAGAACGTTGCCTGAGGCCAACACGGTTTTCACCCCTTGGAATCCGAGGTCACCGAAGACTCTCGCCAGGTCCGCCATCTTGATGTTGATGCCGCCCACGTTGATACCGCGTAGCAGGGCCACGTACCGAGTCATACGGTGACCATAGTGCCGGCCACCGACAGGCGCCCGGTAGCATACGGGGGCGGACGAGTTGGCCGGGCGGCCGCGGCTTCTGGAACCAGCGCGTATCGCGCACAGGCCTGGGGCCGAGGAAAGTCCGGACTCCACAGAGCAGGGCGGTTGTTAACGGCAACCCGAGGCAACTCGCGGGACAGTGCCACAGAAAACAGACCGCCTGCCTTTCGAGGCAGGTAAGGGTGAAACGGTGCGGTAAGAGCGCACCAGCACCTCGGGTGACCGGGGTGGCTAGGTAAACCCCGCCCGGAGCAAGGTTGAAGGTCGCATCGCTCGCGGTGCGGCTGCGCAGGTGTTCGAGGGCTGCTCGCCCGAGCCTGCGGGTGAACCGCTCGAGGCACCCGGCGACGGTGTGCCCAGATGGATGGTCGCCACTCGGCACTTCGGTGCCGCAGGACAGGATCCGGCTTACACGCCGACTCGTCCGCCCGCGATCTGCACAGTGAGAAAAAGAAGACCCCCACCGGATCGGTGGGGGTCTTCTTTGTTCGAAAAGCTGTCAGACAGGCTTGATGACCAGCAGCGTAGCCCAGTACGTTGCCGCGTCATGGCCCATGAGCGGGAGGAGGTAATCGTAAAGAATTGCGGACATGCGCACTCCATTTTCTGTTCGTAGCTTGTGTTGGGCATTCAAGCAGAACTCACCGTTCGAATGTCCGGTTCTCACCTGCCAGGCCAAGTAGAAAGAATATCAGTCTCACAGCGATCTACAAGCTTCTATCTCACTCTGATGTCACACTGTGGATATGACTGATGAAGATCGACTCTGGTACTTCGACGTGTCCGACGGTTCCGTCACGCAGGGAAAGGGTGCGTCCTCGCTGACGAGGATGGGGCCGTACCCTGATCGGGACTCTGCCGAGCATGCATTGAAGATCGCTGCCGAACGCAACAAAGCCGCCGATCGGGCAGACGAAGACTGGAACAACTGAGACTTGGAATAACTGAGACTTGGAACAGCCGGGACTCGAACAACTGGGACCGGTACTGCTGCTACACCGGCCCGAACCGATCATGGAGGATGCGTGCCCGCAAGTCGAATGATGGTGCAGGGAATCGACTTCGGAGTGGTTCGGGCGGAGTTCGACTTGCCAGGAGCATTCTCGGCTGCGGCGCAGGCCGAGGCCGAGAATGCCGTGGATCGTTTCGGTGCCGGGCGTGTCGACGAAACGGGTATCGCCTTCGTGACCATCGACCCTCCCGGATCGATGGACCTCGACCAGGCAGTGCACATCGAGAAGATCTCGACCGGGTACGTCGTGCACTACGCGATCGCCGACGTCGCGGCGGTGGTGACGCCGGGTGGCGCTCTCGACATCGAAACCCGCAAGCGGGGCCAAACCTTCTATCTCCCGGACGGTTCCGTCCCGCTGCATCCCCGAGCGTTGTCGGAGGGATCGGCGAGTCTGCTGCCGGACGTGGTTCGTCCCGCCGCGCTGTGGCGGATCGAACTCGACGCGCAGGCCGAGCCGACGTCGTGGCAGGTGAGACGCGCTCTGGTGAAATCGGTGGCACGTCTGGACTATTCGACCGTGCAGCGCGATGCCGACGCGGGAACCTTGCATCCGTCCATCGCCGCACTACCGGAGTTCGGACGATTGCGCAGTGTCTCGGCGGTTGCCAGGGGTGCCATCGAGCTGAAACTGCCCGAGCAGTCAGTGGTTCGGGATCAGCCGGAGGACGAGTCCTCGGCTCGCTGGCGGATCGAACTGGAGCCACGCACCGAAGCGGACGACTGGAACGCAGAAGTGTCGCTGCTGACCGGAATGTGTGCCGGCCGCATGATGATCGACGCAGGTATCGGGTTGCTTCGCACGCTGCCGCCTGCCGAGGAGTCCGCGGTTCGGACCTTGCGGAGAACTGCAGTGGCGCTGGGTATCACGTGGCCGGAGGGGCAAAGCGTCGGGCAGATTCTTGCCGGACTCGATTCCAACGAGCCGTCGACGATGGCGCTGATGTCGGTTGCACCGTCGTTGCTGCGCGGCGCAGACTACGCGGCCTTCGACGGCCGACTACCGGAGTTGACGGTGCATGCGGGGATCGGAGCGCCCTACGCTCACGTGACTGCTCCGCTGCGCCGACTGTCCGATCGTTTCAGCACCGAGGTGTGTCTGGCGATCACAGCTGGTACGCCGGTACCGGAATGGGCGCGCACTGCACTTCCCGAGCTGCCCGACATCATGAGTGGGTCCGACTCGCTGGCGAACAAGGTCGACCGTGCGTGCATCGATCTGACCGAGTCCACGCTGCTCGACGGCCGGGTCGGCGAGGTCTTCGACGCAGTGGTGATGCGCGCCAAGGACGGAAAGCGCTCGGCGGAAGTGTTTGTCCCGTCGGTCGCGGTGATTGCGAAATGCGTCGGAACGCCCGACGACGGTGAGCGCGCAAAGGTGCGACTCACCGCCGTCGACACCGTCAAACGGACGGTGGAATTCACGTTCCCGGCGTAGGGAGTTACCGGTAAGAATCGGTGGCTTCCACCAGGTGATGCATGATGCCGGGCTCCATCGCGGAGTGTCCCGCGTCGTCGACGATCACGAGCTTGGATTCGGGCCACGCCTTGTGCAGCGCCCACGCGCTGGTGGCGGGGCAGACGACGTCGTAGCGGCCCTGGACGATCGTCCCCGGAATGCCGTGCAGTGCGGAGCTTTTGCGTAGGAGTTGGTTCTCGTCGAAGAACCCGCCGTTGACGAAGTAGTGGTTCTCGATACGGGCGAAAGCCAAGGCGAACCGGGTCTCGGAGTTCTGTTCGATCTTGTCCGCCTGTGGGTACAGGTAGCTCGTCGATCCTTCCCAAGCCGACCAGGCGATCGCTGCCCGGGCTGCGACGTCGGGGTCTTCGGAATGGAGCAGTTGGTGATAGACCGCGACGAGGTCTTCGCCGCGCTGCGCCTCGGGTACAGGTTCGAGGAATTTGTCCCAGCGCTCCGGGAAGATGTTTCCCGCGCCGCCGTTGTAGTACCAGTCGATCTCGCTACGACGCAGGAGGAAGATCCCGCGCAGGACCAGCTCAGTGACGCGCGTAGGAAACGTTTCGGCGTAGGCGATGGACAGCGTGGAACCCCAGGACCCGCCGAAAACCATCCACTTGTCGATCGAAAGATGTTCACGCAGGGCTTCGATGTCGGCCAGCAGCTTGTCCGTCGTGTTCACCGACAGGTCGGCGCCGTCGGCAACGTGAGGGGTGGACCGCCCGCAGCCGCGCTGGTCGAGTAGAACGATGCGGTATGCGGCCGGATCGAAGAACTGGCGTACCGCCGGTTGCGCACCACCGCCGGGGCCACCGTGCAGGAACACCACCGGCTTGCCGTCCGGATTTCCGCTGACTTCCCAGTACATGCTCTGGCCGTCACCGACATCGAGGAAGCCGGTGACGAAAGGCTCGATCGGGGGATACGGACTCCGGAGAGCCGACGGCTGCGCGGAAGTGTCGGTCATCAGAAGCCCACCAGGCCGGAGGCGAGATCGGGGATCTCGAGTGCGGAAATCGCGCCGCTCCGGACATCGGGGCACGCGGCCGAGGTTGCCGCGTCGATGCTTTCGCGGTTCTGGGCGAGGTCGAGCAGGTTGATGCCGTTCTGCGTCGCCCACGTGATGACGATCGTGTTCAGTCCGCCCTTGCCGAGCGTCGGGGTGACGGTCCGCCAGTTCTGCAGCTGCCCTTCCATATCCGAGCACAACTGCTGGACCTGAGCGTCGGTGAACGTCGAACCGGACGCGGAGGTTGTTGCCGGCGCCGTCTTGGTGGAACTCGCGGGCGTAGTGCTGCTGGGCGCGGGAGAGTTGGTGGACCCTCCCGCGCATCCGCTCAGCACCGTGACGAGAGCTGCCGCGCCGACTACAGCTGCGGCAGTAGAACTTCGACGGTTACCGATCATTGAACGCACCCCTGGCTGGTTGAGAGACAGGCGGCGTTCGCCGGTCTCGGATCAGAAACTGTGTTCTGCGGCCGGGAAAGCGCCAGTGCGAACTTCTGATGCATAGGCTGCGGCTGCGGAACGCAGTTCGTCACCGACGTTACCGAAACGCTTGACGAACTTGGCTGTCTTACCACTCGTGTAACCCGCCATGTCCTGCCAGACGAGTACCTGAGCGTCGCATTCGGAACCGGCCCCGATGCCGACGGTGGGGATGGTGAGTTTGCGGCTGACCTGGCCCGCAATCTCGGCCGGAACCATTTCCATGACGACGGAGAACGCCCCGGCTTCCTGGACTGCAATGGCGTCCGCCACAAGTTGCTCGGCCGCGTCGCCACGACCCTGGACGCGGAAACCGCCGAGCGAGTTCACGCTCTGCGGGGTGAATCCGACGTGAGCCATGACGGGGATGCCGGCCGAGGTGATTGCCGCGATCTGCTTGCTCATCCGCTCGCCGCCCTCGAGTTTGACGGCGTGCGCGAGGCCTTCCTTCATGAACCGCGTCGCAGTCGACAGGGCCTGCTCGGCGGAACCCTCGTAGGTGCCGAAGGGGAGGTCGGCGACGACGAGTGCGTGCGGCGCGCCGCGAACGACGCCACGCACGAGCGGGAGCAGTTCGTCGACGGTGATCGGCACGGTGGTGTCGTAGCCGTAGACGACGTTGGCGGCAGAGTCGCCGACGAGCAGCACCGGGATGCCTGCGTCTTCGAAGATGCGTGCCGTGGAGTAGTCGTAAGCGGTGAGCATCGACCAGCGTTCGCCGTTCTGCTTCATCTCGGCGAGGTGGTGAATGCGCGTCTTACGCTTCGGTGCATCGGTAGAGCTTGCAGTGGGTACAGAAACTGCACTGGGTACAGAACCGTAGAGAGGTGTTTCGGACATCGTTGTCCCTTTCTGGCCTCGAGGCCCTGAGCGTTGATCGCCTTCGGGTCCCCGGGTGTGGGTGATGACGTGTTCAGTCTGCCACCGGACATCGCCGACACGAACAGTTGACGGGGTGCAATGGGTCACATCACCGCGCGCGTATCAGGTAGGTGCCGAGACGAGGCGAACCGCTGGCTATCGCGGTTTCCTGGCACCATCGATGGCATGTCGAAGTTCGTTCGCCTCTCCGGTGCCCTCGCCGGAAGCGCAGCAGTGCTCGTGTTGGTTGTCGGTTGCACCAGTTCGGAAGGCACGCCCGAATCAGTGGAACCTGCTGGTTCTGCCGCGTCCGCGGTGCCGTCCGGCCTCGAGAAATTCTACGAGCAGACGCTCGACTGGGGTTCGTGCGACCAAGTTGTCGAAGAAGGAACTGCGCCGCTGGGGCGTGGGGTCGACTGCGCCGAGGTGAGCGTTCCCGTCGACTACGCGAATCCGAACGGCGACACCGCGAAGGTGGTGATCTCGCGTTCGAAGGCAACCGGCGACCGCATCGGCTCACTGTTGCTGAACCCCGGCGGGCCGGGTGGGTCCGGGCTGTCGATGGCGACCTCGGGTTCGGGCACCGAATTGCAGGAACGTTTCGACATGATCGGCTTCGATCCGCGGGGGATCGGGGCGTCGACCCCGCAGGTTCGGTGTTTGACGCCGGAGGAGACCGACGCGGAGCGTGCGGAGGTCAACGTCGACATGACGCCGGAGGGCATCGCTCTCGCCGAGGCGGACAGCAAGGACTACGCCGCCAAGTGCGCTGAGCGGACCGGTACGGAGTTCCTCGCTCATGTCGGTACCTACGAGGTGGTGCGAGATATGGACGTCATTCGGGGCGTTCTCGGCGATCCGAAGATGAACTACCTCGGGTTCTCGTACGGGACCCGGCTCGGATCCACGTACGCGGAAACCTTTCCGCAGAACGTCCGAGCGATGGTCCTCGACGGCGCGCTCGACCCCGAGCAGGATCCGGTCGACGAAGTGGTCTTGCAGGGGCAGGGCTTCCAAGGCGCGTTCGACGCCTTTGTCGCCGACTGTGTCTCGCGAACGGATTGCCCGCTGGGTGATGATCCGGCGCAGGCGCAGGCACGCTTTCAGGCACTCGTCGATCCGTTGATCGAGAAGCCGGCACAGACCACCGATCCGCGCGGGCTGAGTTATTCCGACGCGATCACGGGCGTGCAGCAAGCTCTGTACTCGCCACAGTTGTGGACGCCGCTGCGTGGGGGTCTGTCGAGTCTGGCCGACGGACGCGGCGACTCGCTGCTCAATCTCGCCGACATGTACGAAGGCCGTGAGGATGACGGCAGCTACTCCAACATCAACGACGCGTTCAACGCCATTCGCTGCGTGGACGATCCGGCAACCACCGACCGCGCCGAGGCGGGCGAATCCGACACTCGGTACCGCGAGGCGGCGCCGTTCCTCGACGACGGCCGCGGGACGGGTCAAGCGCCGCTCGACCTGTGCGCGTTCTGGCCCGTTCCGGCTACCGGCAGCCCTCACGCGCTCGACCCCCAGGCGCTCGCTGACGCCGGTCTGCCGCAGCTGGTCGTCGTGTCCACGACGCAGGATCCGGCGACCCCGTATCAGGCCGGAGTGGATCTCGCGAAGCAGTTGGGCGCTGCTCTGATCACGTTCGACGGAACCCAACACACGGTGGTTCTGGACGGAAACTCCTGCGTCGACGATGCCGTCGTCGACTACTTCGTTTACTTGAAGGCTCCGGAAGAGGGTCTGACATGTTAGCCGGCGCGGCGCCGTACGCTGCGCCTATGCGATGGTGACCAATCACTCTGTTAACCGGGACCACTGATGTAACACAGATTTAACGTGGCTTGCTTAGTCTCGCGTGCATGGATCGCCAAAAAGAATTCGTGCTTCGTACCCTGGAAGAGCGCGACATTCGGTTTGTCCGCTTGTGGTTCACCGATGTTCTCGGGTACCTCAAATCGGTGGCGATCGCCCCCGCCGAACTCGAAGGCGCTTTCGAGGAGGGAATCGGATTCGACGGTTCCGCCATCGAGGGATTCTCTCGAGTCTCCGAAGCCGACACCGTCGCTCGGCCCGACGCCTCGACATTCCAGATCCTGCCGTGGGCGCACAAGGACGGTGCGCAGCATTCCGCTCGCATGTTCTGCGACATCACGATGCCCGACGGTTCGCCGTCGTGGGCCGATCCGCGCCACGTACTGCGTCGCCAGCTGAGCAAGGCCAGCGACTTGGGCTTCAGCTGCTACGTCCACCCGGAGATCGAGTTCTTCCTTCTGGAGAACGGCCCGATCGACGGCACTCCGCCGATCCCGGCCGACTCGGGCGGATACTTCGACCAGGCCGTGCACGATTCGGCTCCGAATTTCCGCCGCCACGCCATCGACGCACTCGAGTCGATGGGCATCTCGGTCGAGTTCAGCCACCACGAGGCCGCGCCGGGTCAGCAGGAGATCGATCTGCGCTACGCCGACGCACTCTCGATGGCCGACAACGTGATGACGTTCCGGTACGTCGTCAAGGAGGTCGCGATCGGTGAAGGCGTCCGGGCGAGCTTTATGCCCAAGCCGTTCAGTGATCAGGCCGGCTCCGCGATGCACACCCACATGAGCCTGTTCGAGGGCGATACCAACGCCTTCCACAATCCTGACGATCCGATGCAGCTCTCCGAGACCGGCAAGGCGTTCATCGCCGGCATCCTCGAGCACGCAAACGAGATCAGTGCGGTCACGAACCAGTGGGTCAATTCGTACAAGCGACTCGTCCACGGGGGAGAGGCACCCACTGCCGCGTCGTGGGGCCCGTCCAACCGATCGGCTCTCATCCGCGTCCCGATGTACACGCCCAACAAGGCGTCCTCGCGCCGCGTCGAGATCCGTAGCCCAGACTCGGCTTGCAACCCGTACCTGACTTTCGCGGTCCTGCTTGCTGCCGGTCTTCGCGGCATCGAGAAGGGCTACACCTTGCCGCCCGAGGCAGAAGACGACGTGTGGTCGTTGACCTCCGCCGAGCGCCGCGCCATGGGTTACAAGGAACTGCCGAGCAACTTGGACAGCGCTCTGCGCGAGATGGAGAAGTCGGAGCTCGTGGCCGAAGCACTCGGCGAGCACGTCTTCGATTTCTTCCTGCGCAACAAGCGTCGTGAGTGGGAGGAATACCGCAGCCACGTGACGCCGTTCGAGCTCAAGACCTACCTCGGTCTGTGACGGTGAAACCGCCCGCTGCGAGATCAGCAGTTCCAGGACCGGGTCGACTCGGGCTGGTCGAGCCCACCGCTGCCGACGAGTTGCGTCAGCTCGGTTGGGTCGACGCCGAGAGCATCGAACTCTTGTGGTCGCTTTCGCGTGCCGCGAACGCCGACCTCGCTCTGCGCACCCTTGTGCGGATCAAGGACGGGCTCGGCGACGGGTGGCGCGAACTCGATCAGGTCCTGCGCAAGGACAAGAGCCTGCGCGGCCGTTTGTTCGCACTCGTGGGTGCGTCGTCGGCCTTCGGCGACCACCTGGCCGCGGATCCGATCGGCTGGAAACTGCTCGACGGCACCGCTCTGCCGACCAAGGACGAGGCGACTGCAGCCTTGCTGGAGGTCGTGGGTGCAACTGTCGACGAGGGTGCCACCGAAGGTTCACTGACCTACCGCGCCACGGTGACCGGGCCGGAAGCTGTTGTTGCTCTGCGTAAGAGCTACAAGGACCAGCTGATGCTGCTGGCCGCGGCTGATCTTGCGGCGACCGTCGAGAACGAACCCGTAGTTCCGTATCAGACTGTGGGGCACCAGCTTTCCGATCTGGCCGACGCCGCGCTGACCGCTGCACTTGCGGTGGCCATCGCAACGGTGTGTCCCGAGGGCAGCTGTCCGATCCGGCTCGCCGTGATCGCCATGGGCAAATGTGGTGCGCGCGAGCTGAACTACGTCTCCGACGTCGACGTGGTGTTCGTCGCCGAACCGGCCGATGCGACGGCCAGCCGCGTTGCCGGCGAGATGATGCGTATCGGAACCTCCGCATTCTTCGAGGTCGATGCTGCGCTGCGCCCCGAAGGCAAGCGCGGAGAATTGGTTCGCTCCCTCGAATCCCACATCACGTACTACAAGCGCTGGGCCAAGACCTGGGAGTTCCAGGCACTGCTCAAGGCTCGTCCGATGACCGGCGACATGGAGCTCGGTCGCCAGTACTCCGAGGCGATGAGCCCGATGGTGTGGATCGCCTCCGAGCGCGAGGACTTCGTCCCCGAAGTCCAGGCCATGCGTCGACGCGTCGAGGAAATGGTTCCCCCCGAACTGCGTGAGCGTGAACTCAAACTCGGCCGCGGAAGTTTGCGCGACGTCGAATTCGCCGTCCAACTCCTGCAATTGGTGCACGGGCGCGCCGACAGTTCGTTGCATGTCCAGAGCACGGTCGATGCACTGACCGCATTGGCGGCGGGTGGATACGTCGGCCGCGACGACGCCGCCAACCTGACTGCGTCGTACGAATTCCTGCGTCTGCTCGAGCACCGTCTGCAGTTGCAGAAGCTCAAGCGCACACACACCCTGCCGCCGCCGGACGACGAGGAAGCGCTGCGTTGGCTGGCCCGCGCCGCGCACATGCGACCCGACGGTCGTCTGGATTCCCTGGGAGTCCTGCGCGCCGAGATCAAGCGGAATTCGCATCGGATTCGCCGCCTGCACGCCAAGTTGTTCTACCGCCCGCTTCTCGAATCGGTGGCGCGGATGGACAAGGAAGCACTGGTCCTGGGGCCAGAAGCCGCGGTTCGCCAGTTGGCCGCTCTCGGTTACACGGCACCCGAGCATGCTCTCGGGCATCTGACTGCACTGACGAGTGGCGCTTCACGCAAGGGTCGCATTCAAGCGCTCCTGTTGCCGACTCTGCTCGAATCACTCGCGGACACACCGGATCCCGATGCAGGTCTGCTCGCTTACCGCAGGCTCTCGGACGCGCTCGTCGACCAGACGTGGTTCCTGCGCCTGCTCCGCGACGAGGCTGCGGTGGCCGAGCGTCTGATGACCGTGCTGGGCTCGTCGGCGTACCTACCCGACCTGCTCATCAAGGCTCCCGACGTGATTCGCTTGTTCGCGGATTCGCCGAGTGGACCGCGCCTTGTCGAGCCGAAGCCCGAGGACGTCGCTCGCGGAATCCTCACCGCCTCCGGCCGACACAGTGATCCCAATCGTGCTGTTGCTGCGGCCCGCTCGTTGCGGCGACACGAACTTGCGCGAATCGCGTCGGCCGACATCCTCGGCATGCTCGATGTTCCTGCAGTCTGCAAGGCGCTGTCCTCGGTGTGGGCCGCGGTGCTCAATGCATCGCTCTCCGCGGTGATCAGGGCCAGCGTCACCGAACTCGGGACCGAGGCGCCGGCCAGTTTCTCCGTCATCGGCATGGGCCGACTCGGCGGTGGCGAACTCGGCTATGGATCCGATGCGGACGTGCTGTTCGTGTGCGAACCCCGCGAGGGCGTCGACGAGACCGTTGCGGTCAAGTGGGCCAACAGCATTGCCGACAAGGTGCGCAAGCTTCTCGGGGCACCGAGCACGGATCCTCCGCTCGAAGTCGACACCGGATTGCGTCCGGAAGGCCGTAACGGTCCGATGGTGCGCACTCTCGAGTCCTACGACGCGTACTACGCGAAGTGGGCTCAGGCGTGGGAGATTCAAGCGCTGCTTCGTGCGCACCCGGTTGCCGGTGATCCTGAACTGGGACTGCGGTTCCTGCACATGATCGACAAGACCCGCTACCCCGAGGGCGGCGTCAGTGATGCGGCGGTGCGCGAGATCCGGCGCATCAAGGCGCGAGTCGATTCCGAAAGGCTCCCGCGCGGAGCCGATCCGGCGACGCACACGAAACTGGGTCGCGGAGGCTTGGCCGACATCGAGTGGACTGTGCAACTGCTGCAGCTACGCCATGCCGACAAGATCGAGTCGCTGCACAACACATCGACCCTCGAGACTCTCGACGCCATCGGCGCCGCGGAACTGCTCAGCGAAGGTGACGTCGAACTGCTGCGTGACGCCTGGATCACCGCGACGAAGGCACGCAACTGCCTCGTTCTGGTGCGAGGCAAGCCGACCGATCAGCTTCCCGGCCCGGGCCGTGTTCTCGCGGCGGTGGCGCAGGTCGCTGGATACGGCGACGACGCAGGGGAGTTCCTCGACAACTACCTGCGCATCACGCGTCGGGCAAAAGCAGTGGTGGAGAGGGTCTTCGGCGGGGAGTAGCGTTTTTGCTCAGTCTTGGCGAACCGGCGCATTCGCGGCGAACTTGCGGACTTCGGCGTCCTGCCACACGTGGGCGGGAACTCCGCCGCCGAGTAGCTCGCGCGCGAGCGCGGGTTGCCCGCCGATCGGTACGTCGCTGCCCGCGATGATCATGTTGCCGTAGCGGCGGCCCTTGAGCATCGCGGGATCGGCGATGATCGCCATGTGTTCGAACTGTGCGCCGATGGTTGCGGCCTCGCTGCGCGCGCCCTGGAGATCCGGGGTGTCGCCGCAGTTGACGATGTAGATGCCGCCCGGTGCGAGCACGCGTCGTACGTGGGTGGTGAATTGCGCCGTCGTCAGTGGTGTCGGAGTTGTGCTGCCGGCGAAGACATCTCGAATCACGATGTCCCGGGTGGACTCGGTGAGAGTTTCGGTGACGGCGCGGGCTTCTCCGACGCGGATGCGCAGAAGAGGCGCGCGCGGGAGGTCGAACCAATCGCGTACAAGTTCCGCCAGAGCACCGTCGATTTCGACCACCACTTGACGCGCGTCAGGGTAGGTGGCGGCGAAGTATCTGGCCATGGAGCAGGCGCCACCGCCGAGATGAAGCACCCGCAGGCGCTCGGCCTTGTCACGTTCGGAATCGACCAGATGCGCGATCCACCGCATGTACTCGAAATCGAGCACCGTGGGATCCGCGACGTTCACGTGGGAACTGGGCACTCCGTTGATCTGGATGATCCAACTGTCATCGGAGTACTGATCGCGGACTAGTTCGCACGTCCCGGTATCGATCGGAAAAGTGCCGGCGACGGGACCGGACTCGCCTCGCTCGGGAGTACTGCTGCGAGTTCTGGTCTTGCGAGTTCCCTTGGCCACTGTGTCCATGTTAGCCGTGCGCCTTTCTGGTAGAGGCGGCTACCAAAAAGGCACACGGACCGACGGTATTCTCGGGCTACTTCAGGCACACTCGTACATGGAGTGTGATCGGCGACACAAATGCCGGCGCGTTCTTTCGTCGTCCGTGCATCACGAAGAATTTCGAGGAGTGCAGGTGAAGGTCAAGGCAGCGGTAGTCAAGGCGCCAGGTCAGGCGTGGGAGATCGAAGAGGTCGAGCTGGGGGACCCGGTCTCGGGTGAGGTGCAGGTCCGACTCGCCGCATCGGGGCTGTGCCATTCGGACGAACATTTGCGTACGGGCGCCAGCCCGCTGCCCTTCTACCCGGCCCTGGGCGGGCACGAAGGCGCCGGAGTGGTGACGAAGGTCGGACCGGGTGTCGCGAGCGTCGAAGAAGGCGACCACGTGGTTCTCGCCTTCATCCCGGCGTGCGGACGTTGTCCGTCCTGTGCGAAGGGTCTGCAGAACATCTGCGACGAAGGAGCCGGCCTGTTGACCGGGCAGGCGATCTCCGACAAGACGTACCGCGTCACCCTCGACGACGAGCCGGTCATCCAGATGTGCCTGCTCGGAACATTTTCGCCGTACGTGACCGTCAACGAGGCGTCGGTGATCAAGATCGAGAAGGACATCCCGCTCGACAAGGCGGCCTTGCTCGGCTGCGGTGTTGCCACCGGTTGGGGATCGGCCACCGCGATCGGTGGAGCCAAGGTCGGCGACACGGTGGTGGTCGTCGGCGTCGGCGGCGTCGGAATCAACTCGGTGCAGGGTGCGGCGTCCGCCGGAGCACGATTTGTGATCGCGATCGATCCCGTCGAGTTCAAGCGCGACAAGGCAAAGGAATTCGGCGCCACACACACTTTTGCCTCCCTCGAGGAAGCGCTACCGGTGATCGGCGAGATCACCTGGGGCAAGATGGCCGACGTCACCGTGATCACCGTGGGCGAGATTCACGGCGACATCATTCAGCCCGCGCTCAGCGCGACGGGCAAGGGTGGCCAGGTCGTGGTCGTCGGAATGGGGCATTACGCAGATTCGCAGGTGACGCTCAGCCTCTTCGAGCTGACCCTTCTGCAGAAGCGTTTGCAGGGAGCCATCTTCGGCGGGGTAGGGCCACGGTCCCAGATTCCCAAGTTGCTCGATCACTACCGAAGCGGCGCGCTCAAACTCGACGAGTTGGTGACCAAGACTTACAAGCTCGAGGAGATCAACGAGGGGTACGCCGACATGCTCGAAGGAAAGAATCTGCGGGGGATGATCGTCTACACGGAGGACGATTACTGATCGTTTCCCTTTGACTGAAGGCTCCGGCCCGGCACCACGCTTCGTGGTGTCGGGCCGGAGTCTTCTGCCCCCACGCACATTTCTGTCGATCGATGAGTCGACTGCCCCCGTAGTGGGCACTCGCAGAGTGAGGAAACCGGGCACCGTGTCCGGATCTCAGTCCACGACTCGACAGAGAAGAGCAGAGCATGCCCTACATCACCACCTCCGACGGAACCGAGATCTACTACACCGAGCACGGCGTCGGCCGGCCGATCGTCCTCAGCTACGGGTGGCCGCTGAGTTCTGACGCGTGGCAGGTCGAGATGAAGTTGTTCGCCGACGCCGGATACCGGACCATCGCGCACGATCGTCGAGGACACGGTCGCTCGTCGAAGACGTACACCGGCAACGACATGGATACATATGCCAAGGACCTGGCTGAGCTGATCGACACACTCGACCTGAAAGACCTGGTCCTGGTTGGCCATTCGACCGGCGGCGGGGAAGTGGTCCGGTACGCGGCGCAGCACGGCAAAGGGCGCGTGGCCAAGGTGATCACCGCCGGCGCCGTACCGCCGATCATGGTCAAGTCGGACGGCAACCCCGAAGGCACACCGATCGAGGTCTTCGACGGCATCCGTGAGGGAGTTCTGCGAGACCGATCGCAGTTCTACAAGGATCTCAGCGAGAGCTTTTACGGCGCGAACCGCGAAGGTGCCGACGTCTCGCAAGGGGCGAAGGACGACTTCTGGCGGCAAGGTATGTTGGTCAATCTCGCCGCGGCCTACGACTGCGTCAAGGCATTCTCGGAGACGGACCAGACCTCCGATCTCGAAGCCATCGACGTTCCGTTCCTCATCGCTCAGGGCGACGACGATCAGATCGTGCCGATCGGCGCAGCGGCCGAGAAGGCGATCAAGCTGGTGAAGAAGGGCACGCTGAAGGTGTATCCGGGCGCACCTCACGGCATCTACGGCTCATATCAGAAGACACTGGACCAGGACATTCTCGCGTTCATCGAGGACTGACGTCAGCGAGGCGGAAGGACCGGAGTCGAAAGGACCAGAGTGGGAAGGATAAAATTGCCATGTCTACACACGTTGCCTCACTATGCAATGGCCCCAGTGTCTTCGAGAACGAACTTGGGTCGATCTCGCAACTCGACACGAGTTCGTTGCCGATCCTGTCCGGTCTGTCGATCAAACGAATTGTTCTCGGTCCCGGCGCGATCCGTGAACCACAATGGAACGTCAACGCGAACCAGATCGCCTACGTCACCAGCGGAACCGTGCTCGTCTCGATGCTGGGCAATGCTGACGAGTTCGCCAGCTTCGTGGTGCGAGCGGGGCAGATGTATCACGTCGAATCCGGCGCGATTTATCACATCGAGAATGTCGGAGAGGAGGAGGCGGAGATCATCGCTGCCCTGCGTACTTCACTCCCGCAGCACTTTTCGTTGCAGAGTAGCGTCAGCGCAATGTCGAACGCGGTGCTCGGCAACACGTACGATCTCGCCGCATCGGCCTTCGACGTCTTCGGTAGAGCCGATGCGTCCCAGATAGTTCGGCGGGACGGCGCCGCCGTCGTTCCCGATACCGCCGGCCTTCCCAACGCGCATCTCTTCGATCTCGAAGGCCAGATCGCGCCTCTCGCATATCCGTACGGACAGGCGAAAGTGGCGCGCAAGCAGTATTGGGCGGCGCTGGAGGATCTTTCGATGTACTCGTTGACTATTCGCGAGAGTGGGATGCGTGAGCCACACTGGCATCCCGTCACTGCCGAAATGGGATACGTGCATCGTGGTCACGGGCGGATGACGGTCCTCGATCCGGACGGTTCGCTCGACACCTACCTACTGGAGCCTGGTCAGGTGTATTTCGTTCCGCGTGCCTATCCCCATCACATCGAGGTTCTAGGTGACGAGGACATCAACTTCCTCATCTTCTTCGACCAGCCGACGCCGGGCGACATAGGCTACCGTGCAACGGCTTCCGCGTTCTCACGCGGCGTTCTCTCGGCCTCGTTCGGCGTTCCGGAGCGGGAGCTGCCGCACTTCCCTTTCACTCCGATCGATCCGCTCATCGTCTCGCGGATCAATCCGATCGACCGCCAGCACTGACCGGCAAGGACGCCCATCATGGCCACCACGCTCACCGTGACCGATCACGGGACGATGCTCGACTTCACGTACGAGGACGCCCTCCGCTATCACGGTCCGCAGGCCCCGGGCGGCGTGGCGCATGCCTACAAGGTTCTCGAGCGCGCTCTCGGTGTGCTCGGCGGGGAAGGCTCCGTCGAGCGTCGCGAGCTGGTCGTCACCACCGCACACGGCGGACCAGGAGTGCGCGATGCGTTCGAGTTGGTCACGCGCGCGGTGACCGAAGGGCGGTACACCGTTGACAGTTCCTTGGCCAGGCGTGAACGTGGAAATACGCTCGCGCTGTATGTATTTCGGATCACCTATCGCGGCGCGAGCGTCACGCTGACTGTTCGGGAGGGGTTCGTCGTCGACGAGTTCATTACTCTGTCCCGTAAGTCCGACCGGACGGCCGAAGACGAGTCACGGCTGACAGAGCTCAAGCAGGAGATGGCGGATCGAGTGATGTCGAGCCCGGCCGAGAGCGTGTACGACGTCGACACCGGCACGCTCCCCGTCTGAGCGACGGCGGCGCAGGCGTCAGTGTGCAGAACTCGGGGCTGTCTGAAGTCAGCGGCTGGCGAACATCCTTATTCGTTGGTCGCGGCTGCGCTCGAGATGGTTGCGCATGTGACCACTTGCGGACGATTCGTCCCGGGCGCGGATGGCGTTCAGGATCTCTTGATGCTCCGAATTGAGCAGGTCAGGTTCGCCGTAGTTCGACGGCGGGCCGCTGTCGTAGATTCGCAATTGGGTGGTGAGGCGGATCAGCAATGAGGTGATCGTGGAATTGTGGGCGGCCTGCCAGAGGGCCTCGTGAAACTTGAAGTTTCCGGCACGAACCTCGGTGCCTTCTGTTGCAGTGCAGCAGAACTCGTGCAATCCGTCCAGGCGGGCAAGGTCGAGATCGCTGTGGCGGAGTGCGGCGGCGCCGGCGGCTTCCGATTCGAGGGCAACCCGCGCTGCGTAGATTTCGATGACGTCCTCGGGTGTGCCGGAACGGACACGAAAACCGCGGGCGGCTCGTTCGAGTAGACCGTCGTGCGCGAGCCAGTTGAGTGCCTCGCGGATCGGGGTACGCGATGCGCCGTACGATTCGCACAATTGAGTCTCGTGCAGCGGAGAGCCCTGGGGGAACTTGCCGGCCAGGATGTCGGCTCGCAGGCGCAGGTACTGCCGCGAGGTCTGATCGGACCGGCCCAGCGCAGCCTCCGGCACCAGCAGATCGGTGGTGCTCGTATCGGCGTCGAGATCCATGTGTCCTCATTCCTGTGCATGCAAGTAGAGCGCGTTCGATTATGCCATCGGCGACGAGTGAGTACTTGCGTATACGCTAGTACTCATTTAGGTTCGTGCTTGTTCGTTTCCGAGGGAGAGGGTCTGAAGTGGCTGGAGAGACCGCGTCGCCGCTGGTGAGTGCTGCTGAACTCGACGCGATGCTGCGCGAGGGAGGCGTCGCTGTGCTCGACGCGACGGTTCATTTTCCTCCCGCGCGATTCGACGGCGACTATCGCCCGGAGTCCGGGTACGACGGCTGGGTTTCCTCGCACATCCCGGGTTCCCGACACGTCGACCTCATGGACGTCTTTTCCGAAAGGGAAGCGGCGCTGCATTTCACACGCCCGTCAACGGAGCAGTTGATGTCCGATCTCCAATCCAGTGGTATCGAACCGGGTGCGACAATCGTGATCTACGACCAGGGTTCGACCACTTGGGCATCACGGCTCTGGTGGGTGTTTCGCAACGCCGGCATCGAAGCAAGGGTCCTCGACGGTGGCGTCGCCGAATGGACTCGATGCGGCTTCGCCCTCGCGAGCGGCGCCGACGTCACCCACACGTCGGCGTCGAAGCGTTGGAGTGTGACGGACCTTGGCCTGTGGGTCGATCTACCTCGCGTTGCCTCACTGTCCTCAGGAGAAGAAGCCGGAACGCTGGTGTGCGCGCTGGCGCCTGAGCAGTACGAGGGAACGGAGAAGACGCGATATTCGCGACGCGGACACATTCCGTCAAGTGTGAATCTGTCTGCGAAGGGTCTTCTCGACGCCGATGCCCGGATGCTTCCGGCGGACGATGTTCGGTCGAAATCTGCTGACGTTCTACCAGCCGTCGCTGAACCTGTCGTGATCTATTGCGGCGGTGGAGTTTCGGCGTGCCTGACAGCACTCGCACTGATCCGCGGCGGCTATGAGGACGTCAAGGTCTATGACGGTTCGTTGGAGGAATGGACTGCAGATCCGACTTTGCCGATGGTTGTCGGCGGTGAGCCCGGCGGCGCGCTTGCGGATGTTCGATGTCCGCGGTCCTGAATCGCCGCAGTCCTCAATTACCTCCCGTCCTGAAGGAATTCTCATGTCTGACACTGTCTCTGTCGAAACCGTCGCGTCGGCGATCGACGCACTCCGCGATCAGGTACCGCTCGTCCAGTCGCTGACCAACATCGTTTCTGCGAACTTCTTGACCAATGTTCTGCTCGCCGCCGGCGCAAGCAACGCTCACATCGACAACGTCCACGAAGCGGGTGGGTTCGCTGCCATCGCCGGGGGAGTGCTCGTCAACCTCGGAACGCCGGACGACGGGACAGCCGAAGCCTTCCTGATAGCAGCAGAAGCGGCGCGAACTGCGGGTACGCCATGGGTTTTGGATCCCGTCGGTGTCGGCGGACTACCCTGGCGGAGCGGTATCGCTGTGGATCTGCTGCGCTTTCACCCCAGCGCCATCCGCGGGAACGCATCGGAGATCATCGCTCTGGCCGGACTCGGCGGTGACACCCGCGGCGTCGACAGTGCCTCCGATTCCGCCGACGCAGTGCCCGCCGCTCTGTCACTCCTGAAGCATGCGGATGCCGTGTCGGCATCCGGACCGGTCGACTACATCGTCGGCCGCGATGGTGGCGGCGACGTTCGGGGCATCCGAGTCTCCGGTGGCAGCGCTCTGTTGCCGCGCGTGACCAGTACCGGTTGCTCTCTGGGAGGCCTGGTCGCTGCCTACCTCGCCGTGACGCCGACCGCGCTGGACGGATTGGTTGCCGCGCATACGCATGTTGCCGTGGCATCGGAGATCGCCGAGGAAAATGCCTCAGGTCCTGGTTCTTTCGCGGTCGCGTACCTCGACGCGCTCTACAACGTGAATGCGGACACCATCCGCTCACGTGCCCGAATCGAATCGTTCGACCTGCCGGCTGGAGTGCAGAACTGATGGGCATCAAGACATTCTGGTATCTCACCCAGGCCGACGGGGACTACCCGTGGAGCCCCGGTGGGCTGTTCCCCGTGGACGGGGCCAGGCAGATCGAGCTCGCGAAGACCATCGACGACGGCGGATTCGAAGGTGCGCTTGTTGCCACCTGGCCGAACGATCCGTTCATCTCGGCGACGTGGGCGGCAGCGCACACCACGCGCATGAAGTTCCTCGTCGCTGTCTACGCGAACATGACGCCGGCGCGACTGCTGGCGGAGAAGGCATTGACTTTCGACGCCTTCAGCGGCGGCCGACTGTTGATCAACTCGGTCAACGGACGCGAGAACATCCTGACCAAGTACGACATGAACGTGCCCCACGACGAGCGTTACGAGTTGGGGGAGCAGTACTGGGCGGACTTCCGCCGCATCTACGCCGAAGGCACGGAGTCGAACTTTCCCAACACACCACTGCGTATCGATGCGCCCGCTGGGCATCAGGTTCCGCTGTGGGGTACCGGTGATTCGCCTGCAGGCCTGGCGAATTCAGGCAAGGTGCTCGACACCTACTTGGCGATGTTGCGCGAGACTTCGTTCATCGAAGACAAATTCTCTGCCGCACGGGCGGCGGCGGAGGCAGCCGGGCGCGAGTTCACCGACTTCGGTGCGCTCACCGGTGTGATCGTTCGCCCCACCAAGGCGCAGGCGCACGACCGGTTCCGTTCGTTGTTCGAGAAGACGGGCGTCGAGCAGATCGCTCATGTCTTGGACAACGCAGTGCGTCGTCGCACTCAGGGGAAGCAAGACCTCAAGACTTTCACCGCTCGCGACGCTCAGCGGCAGGGTTGGGCGGACAAGATTGCTTCCGGCCGACTTCCGGAACCGGAGGAGTTGTACGTCGGTGACGGGCTGTACGCGGGTATCACGGCGTGGTCACCCCTCGACATCTTCGGCACCGGGTCATCGGCGGTGTACTACGTCGGCGATCCGGATTCGATCACGGACTCGGTACGCACGCTTCGCAGCCGAACCGGTTTGACTGCACTGATCCTGGCAGGTTGGCCTCTGATCGAGGAAGCGAAGTGGGTTGCGGAGCATCTTGTTCCGCGATTCGACGAACTCAGCTGACGGCGCGCCGCAAGACAGTGGCACCGAGACCTAGAACGTCACGGAGAAATATTGTGGCAGTGTCGATTTCAGGCGCAGTACATTCGAGAAGGATCTTGACTTCCACGTCCTTCTTGACGATGTCGGCAACAACGGCCACGGCGACAACACCGTTGCCGACGGCCGAGCCTCGGAACAGATCGATCCCGTCGCCGTCCGCGCTGACCGTGCCGTCGAGATAGCCGTAGTCGAGCGGATAGATCGCATCGGGGTACCGCGGGTGTGCCGACCCTCGGGGGCGATCGATCACGACAGCTGACGTGGCAGCCAGGTGATCGAGGGCGGCGAACAGTTCTTCGCTCATCGTTACCGGTGCTCACGCAGTAGCTGAGTCGGTGTCAGACCTGCCAGTGCACGCGTATCGCGTGCGAGGTGGGCTTGGTCGGCGTAGCCGGCGCGACCGGCCAGCGACGACAGCGTGAGTTTTGCGCCGCGGCTGAGAGTCAACACGTCCTGCATTCGTTGCACCTTCTGAATCAGTTTGGGGGACAGCCCGACCGCTGACGTGATCGATCGTCTGAAATGACGTTCGGAAACACCGAGGTCTGCAGCAATCTCTCGTATCGGCGTGGAAGGGGAGGAGATGAGCGCGGAGTAACCACGCTCGATTCCGTGGTCGGGTTCCAGTCCGCGCCACAACTGGCCCAGTAGGTGAGCGTCGACTGCCTCGTGGCTCAGGGCGTCGGCAAGTACCCGCGCTTGTCTGGAAGTGAGGATGTCGTCGAAGGCGATCTTCGAATCCTGCACCGCGTCGGCAGCTGTGCCGAGCAGGCTCCGCAGAGCCGGTGGATTGATCCGGATGCCCCACATGGTTGTACCGGCGGCGACCGAAACCAGATCGGCACCGGTGGCAGGTCCGACGAGCCACGACTTTCCGGTGCTGTCGACGATGAAGTCGGCGCAGAGATCGGGAAGAATCCGCTTTGCTTCCGTGGGCGTATGGGCTTCGCTGGTGCTTTTCCACGTGCAACTGAAGACGCCGGCCGAATCGGTGATCTGAGTCTCGATATAGGTGTGGCCGTTTTGTTCAAGACTCGACGCTACCGTCCGACTACCGTCGAGAGCGAGGGTGTCAGCGCCGGTCATCAGATCATCGTCACACACTCGCCGATCACTTCTCGACCTGAAACAGGAGAAATACCGTGTCCGTCTCTCCGAGACTCGATCTCGTCGGAATCGTCACCAACGATCTCGCTCGTTCCCTCGCGTTCTACCGAACCCTCGGGCTCGGCATTCCGGAAACACCCGCTGACGCTCCGCATGTGGAGTTCACTTTCGACGGTGGGCTTCGGCTGGCCTGGGACGCGCTGTCCACCATCGCGAGCTTCGATCCTGACTTCGCCGTCGGGGAAGGTCGACACCCCGTCGCCTTGGCCTTCGATTTCGGGACTCCCGCCGCAGTCGACGAGGCGTATCAGCGCATAACAGTAGAGTTCCCCGGGCACAAGGCGCCCTTCGACGCCGTGTGGGGCCAGCGTTACGCCGTTCTTCTCGATCCGGACGGCAACACCGTGGATCTCTTTGCCACGCTCTGATTTTCGAACGGCGCAGGCCCCGAACGAATATCGGTCGGGGCCTGCGATTGTCGTTGATCCAGTTGTCAGTTCACCAAGCGTCGAGGGTGTCGAGGATCTGGCCTCGGGCCTTCCACAATTCCGCACCCCAGTACGGCCACGAATGCGTGCCGTTGGCCGGGAAGCTGTACGTTGCCGGAATTCCCAGCGAGTTCATGCGCAACTGGAATGCGCGTGAGTTCATCAAGGCCAGTGCTTCGAGGCCGATTGCACTACCGGTGTTTACGAAGTCGACGGGACGACGCGGTTGATCGAACTGCCCGGGTAGGCCGCTCGCAGCGGATATGTACAGCGAGAGCCCAGCCAGTTCGGGTGCAAACACGAAGGGATCGTTGCGGAGCCAAGCGGGGTTCCACGGCGGTCCCCACATTGCATCGACATTGAAGGACCCGGCGCTGACCATGGCCACCCGGATCGCCTCACGCATGCCTGGAGCTGAGATGTTGAGGTATCCCGAGAGCGAACCGGCGAACTTGAACTGATCGCGGTGGTAGGCGGCTAGCGTCAGTGCCGCGCTGCCACCCATGGACAGTCCGAGCACGCCGTTGTTGGTTCGGGAGACGCCGCGCGATTCCAGATAGGCGGGAAGTTCCTGGGTGAGGAAGGTTTCCCATTTGTACGTGACCGGCTGGCGATTCAAATTGCTGTTCGCATACCAGTCCGAGTAAAAGCTGGACTGCCCGCCGACCGGCATGACCAGCGTGACGTTGTCGCCACGATACTGCTCGAGAGCGTTGGTCTCGAAACTCCATGCGTTTCGGTCGTCGCGTGCTCGTAGGCCATCGAGAAGATAGAGTGCCGCGTTGCCGCCGCGCGAAGCCCACTGGATCTGAACCTTGATCGGTCCCATCGACGAGTCTACGAACACTTCCTCGTAGCCACCGGCCGGGGCGGTACGCGCGGGCGCTGCGGTCGCTACCGATCCGCTGATCAGGCCTGCGGTCAGGGGGAGAGCGAGTGCTGTCGCGGCGAGGCCCAGGATCCGACGCTTGATTCGGTTCGAAATGCGGTTTCTCGAAATATCCGGGTTCGAAATATCTGGGTTCTTCGCCAAATCTGTTTGAGCCTCGTGCATGTATCACTCCCGCCCCAAAGGTGCTTGCACACCGAAATCCGACCGAGCCCCCCGAGGCGCGGAATTCCTTATGACACTAAGTGGTCTGTATTGACCTCGACGGCACCGTTACCGGTTCGTTATCAAACTGGTCTGATTTACCGTAATGCCGTCAGGCGTCGTCGACCGGAGGTTGCGCCTCGATTTGCCAACCTCCACGAATCAAGTGTTCACGCACCCGAGCGACGTCCGATTCGTGCGGAATATCGTCGGTGACCTTGGTGATGAGGACGCCGATGTCGATCGGATCGACCGAACCGGGAAAGTCGATCGGATCGACCGGAAGCGGAAAGCCGGCGACGAGATCGTCAGCAAGAACGGCGATCTCGTCGTCGGACAGTTGTCTCCGGAGCAGGGCCATCAAAGGGACGTAGTCCTGCTCCGGCACACCGTTCGGATACCCGGCACGCAGCCAGCCGAGTATCGAAGCCAGAAGTGGTGGAAGACTCAACGAATCGAGCTTCAGTGGTTGTCGAGATCAGCGAGGGGCCACCCGGCGGCAGCAAGGACGGAGGCAACGCGCGCGATGTCCTCGTCCGAGGGAGTCTGGCTCGTCAGATCGGCGATCTGAGCGCTGATCTCGTCGCTCGAGATCACCTGGTTACTGTTGACGTCGCTCAGTTCTGCGAGTGCAGCGCCGATGGCAATGTCTCGAATTTGCGCGTCCGAGAGTTTGCGTCGTAGCAATGCGACCAGCGGAATGCGGTCCTTGGGCGGTATGCCTTCGGGGTAGCCGGCGCGAAGCCAGTCAAGAATGGATTGAGGAAGGGATGGAGTCGGTGCAGTCACGGTGATGTCTTTCCGCTCGTGAGGGCGCACGGGATCAGAAGATCTCGATGCCGAATGTGTGGCTGAGGAAGCCCTGCATGATGAAGAGGATTCCGGTGACGATCGCGATGAGCACGACCGCGAAGCACACCACTGCGCCTGCCACGGCCAACGGACTGCGAGCCGCGACGGCAGTGCTCCCGCCGCCACTGCCACGTTGTCCGGCGTCGAGCGACTTCAGGCCGATTGCGAAGATCGCCGGTAGTCCGGCGCCCAGCAGGAGGCCGACCAGTACGACCTGCCAGAGCGAGTCGACGGTGTTTTTCAAGATATCCATGTCGATTCCCTCTTTCAGGCTTTGACGTCGGTGGTGACGCGGGCGTCCGGACCGGGGACCTCTGCGGGTACCAGGCCGCCGTCCCACTCGGCGTTGACGTTGCTCGGATCGATGGGCTCCTTGCGGGAGCGCAGGTACATCCAGCCGGCCAACGCGATGAGCACGGCGAAGACGACCAGGACACCGGGCAGGCCGCCGACGATGTTGGCCAGTCCCCAGCACAGAGCGCCGACGATTGCAGCGGACGGAAGAGTGATCAACCAGGCGACCGCCATACGTCCGGCTACACCCCAACGAACTTCGGCGCCCTTGCGTCCCAGACCGGTTCCCATGATGGAACCCGTCGCCACATGGGTGGTGGAGAGCGGAAGGCCGAGGTGGCTGGAAGTGAGAATGATTGCAGCAGAGGATGCTTCGGCTGCCATGCCTTGTGGTGCGGCAATCTCGACAAGTCCCTTGCCGAGTGTCCGGATAACTCGCCAACCGCCGAGGTAGGTTCCGGCAGCGATCGCGAGCGCGCAGGTGAGCTTGACCCAGAACGGCATGTCCGCGTCGGCGGAGATGGTTCCGTGGGCTACCAGGGCGAGGAAGATGACGCCCATGGTCTTCTGTGCGTCGTTGGTGCCGTGGGCGAGGGAAACGAGTGAAGCCGAACCGATCTGGCCGAGTCGGAAACCTTTGTCCTTGGTTTCTTCTCCGACGTTGGAGGTGATGCGGTAGATGAGCCAGGTGCCGGCCGCGGCAACCAAGCCGGCCACGACGGGCGCGAGAACTGCGGGGATGACAACCTTGCTGAGGACGCCGCTCCAGGCGACACCGCTCATTCCGAGGGACGCGATGGCGGCGCCGATCAGTCCGCCGAACAGCGCGTGTGAGGAACTCGAGGGGATGCCGAGCAACCACGTTGCCAGGTTCCAGATGATGCCGCCGACAAGGCCGGCGAAGACGATGGTGAGCAGCGCTTGGCCACCCACATTTCCGAGGTTCACCACACCCTTGGCCACGGTGGCAGCAACCTCTACCGAGAGGAAAGCTCCGACCAGGTTCAAGGAAGCAGACAGAGCGACTGCCACCTTGGGCTTGAGGGCGCCGGTTGCAATCGACGTGGCCATAGCGTTGCCAGTGTCATGAAAACCGTTGGTGAAGTCGAACCCCAGAGCGGTTACGACGACGACGAGGAGAACGATGAGTTCCGCATTCACGAGAAGTCATGTTCCAACACCTCCGGGCCTCAAATCGACCTGAGACGTGGTCGTTCCGCGACATTTCCATCACTCGGCACCTGTTGTTCACCTTCGTCCGGATAATTGTCCGTTTTGAAACGCCTGAGGCAGAGAAAATTCATTCGTGTGCATGGTCGTGGAGTTCGTGGAGGCATACGCTCGTCTCATGTCCCTGGGCGAAGAGAAGACGATTTCGGTCACCACATTTCGTAAGAGTGGTGACGGCGTAGCCACGCCGACGTGGGTCGTGCCTCTGCCTGACGGACGTATCGGCTTCTGGACTTCCTCGAAGTCGGGTAAGGCCAAGCGTCTGCGGAACAACCCACGCGTCACCGTGGTGCCGTGCAACAACCGTGGAAAGGTTGCCGACGGTGCGTCGCCGGTCACCGGGACCGCTCAGTTGGTGAGCGGTGGAGCTGAATTCGACGAGATCCGCAGCAAAGTCAAAGCGAAATACGGTGTGATGGTGCCTATTTCGAAATTCTTCAACACCCTCGGTCACATCGGTAATGGTCCGTTCCCGTACGGCGACACCGGCGTGATCATTTCCGTCGATGCGTAGTCGGGATTGCGTAGCGGAGTAGTCTGAAGGTATGGAACCCACGACCGGGCGCCTCTGCCTGACGGTTCCACGAATCCTCCGTCAAGGAGTCTCGTCATGGCGCACATCAGCACTCTCGACTACGCAAGGGAAGCGCCGCAGCGCCATGTCGGGCAACCTTTCCCGTCGCCGACGCGGACTCCGCGATTCCTGCTTCGTGGGCAAGGCGCCGTCAAGGCATCGGTTGACGGCGCGTGGTTCCCGTGGACCACGAACGTCACGGCGGAGCTTCACGATCTGATATCCGCACTTTCGCTGAGGTTGGGGCCGATCGCGCGGGTTGCGTTCGACTGGAACACGATCAGCAGCGCGCAGCGTCGTATCGACGAGGTCGACGGACTGGAAGTGCGGGGTCCGTACCCTGGCCAGCCCCACGATTTGATGTATCTCGACGATATCTATGGTCGTCAACTCGTTTTGATGATGATTCCGCCGTACACGGATCCGGACCGCGCGTACGAGGTCATGCGGCGGTTGGTGGATCCTGTCCGCAGCGAAACCTATCGGGTGCAGTGAGATCTTTCTGACGTGCGGGGGTCGAATCTCGCGATTCCTGAACATGCGTCCAGTTTGTCTGGTTTGATGGTTCTCGTAACCACGATCTCAGGCGCATTCCCTCAGGTCAGCGCTTGGGCGCGGCAGCTTGACTCCCTGCCGTGTCGTCGGTCCGGCATGTCTACCACCCTCCCACTGTGCGTGAGCGCCGGACCAGAGGAAGCCCCGCCCTCCCCACGGGGGTGGGGCTTCTACTCTGTTCGGGCTGAGCGGCGTTCGCATCGCCGAATCCGCCCGCTTGTTCGGCAGTTCGGGACGCCCTGGCCCGTAGCATCGCCACCGTGAACATTTCCCTACTCGGTGCGGCTGGGCTTCAGGACTGCGCCGACAGTGGAATGGACTGCATGGACGGATTCGAAGCATTCTTTCTTCTGTACGGCGGCGGATTCATTCTCGCCTTGATTTGGCTTTCCCTGTGTCTTGTCGGAACGGCCGATGTGGTTTCTGTGTCCGGGCGAGTCGGTGTGTGGCGCGCTGTCGCCTTCTCTGTCGGGATTTGGCTTGTGCCCATCGTCGGGTTGAGTGCATGGTTTGTTTACCGACGCTCTCGCCAAATCTCGAAGAAGGTTGGTCCGGATCAAGCCCCCTACTGGACTTGAATGAGACTGACATTTTCACTGAGACCGCACCTAGCCTTGAAACTATGTGGCATCCTGCCGTTTCAGCCAGTTCAAGATCGCTTGGTTGGTCTCTTCGGGTCTTTCTTGTTGGATCCAGTGACCGCAATCGAGATTGACTACTTCCACATTGGGCACGAACTCTGTCAGGTTCTCAGCTCTCGCGATCGCGTCACGGTCGCCGTAGATCATGAGTGTGGGCTGTTGGATGATCGGGTCCACCTCCGCCAGCAGATGCCAGTTGCGGTCAAGGTTCCTGTACCAGTTCACACTGCCCGTGAATCCTGTCGATTCGAAGGCGGAGACGAAAACGGCCAATTCTCTATCGCTCATCAGGGGCTCACCGAGTGGTGTCTCTGCTTTGGCGAGATCGATCAGCGCCATACCCGGCTGAGGTTCCCTGAGGGGTTCGTTCTTCCGGTACAGGTTGAGGAGGAACCGGAAGGTGTTGTCTTCGAACACCGCGTCCGCGACGCCCGGCTGTCGATTGAAATGGACGAAGTAGAAATCACCGCCAAGCACGGCTTCCATGAACTCAATCCACGGCTGCTCTCCGCGATCCTGGTAGGGCAGGCTCAGGTTGATCACTTTGTTTACCCGGTCCGGGTGCAACAGGGTAAGGCCCCACACGACAAAGGCACCCCAATCGTGACCGACAAAGGTGGCATCGTCGTAGCCGTAGTGATCGAGAAGTGCGATGAGATCACCCGCCAAATGTTCGATGTCATAGTCCGTCACTTCGGTCGGACGTGACGAATTGCCGTAGCCGCGTTGGTTCGGGACGATGACGTGGTAGCCCGCCTCGACAAGGGCGGGCACCTGGTATCGCCAGGAATAGGCGTGCTCTGGCCATCCGTGACACAACACGATGGGTTTCCCGGCATTGTGTCGCCCTGCTTCGAAGACTTCGAGTTCCACGCCGTTCACTGGGATGAGGACGGGCCTGGGGAAGTCGGATGGATTCACGGATGCTCCTTTGAGTCGAGTACCGATCTCGTGTCTGGATCGACCGGTTGCTCCGACGATAGGGAGCATCGTGGACACATAAAGTCCTAGATCGCTGGCAATCTGAAGAAATGCGGAACGATCCCACAGGCCGAGCACTGCAACTGCTCTCGCTCCTTCAGACTCATCGCTTCTGGCACTGTGCCGAACTTGCCGCACGACTCGATGTCACGCAGCGGACGGTGCGCCGCGACATCGATCGCCTACGCGACCTCGGCTATCCGGTCGATTCCACGTCCGGAAAATACGGGGGCTACCGACTTGCAACGGGGGCGCACGTGCCGCCCCTGATCCTCGACGATGACGAGTCCGTGGCGGTAGCCGTCGGACTGCGCTACGCCGCCGAGGCCGCCATCGGAGGCATCGAAGAAACGGCGCTGCGCGCGCTGACGAAGATCGAAACACTCCTGCCCCATCGACTACGCCGACGTGTGTCGGCACTGCATTCGAGCGTCAGTTCCATGCGGCGGGCAAATGACGACATCGTCGATCCCGAAGCACTCAGTGTGCTCGCTGCGGCATGTCGCGACCACGAGCACGTTCGTTTCGACTATCGGCGAGGTGATGGCGAGAGCAGCAGACGACTCGTCGAGTCGCACCGCCTTGTCACGGCGGGGCGTCGTTGGTATCTCGTAGCATGGGACCACCATCGTTCGGATTGGCGAACATTTCGACTGGACCGGCTCTCGGAGCCCTGGCTGGCAGGCAGTCATTTCACGCCACGCGAGATCCCGGGCGGTGACGCGGCAGGCTTCGTCGCGAGATCAGTTGGCTCGCCACCCCGTCACCACGATGCAAAACTCGCCATCGAAGCCACGTTCGCCGACCTCGAGGGCGTACTCAGATGGATTGACCACACACCGATCGAGGTGGCAGCGGACCGCTGCCTTGTCGAGATCCGCAGCGAAGATCTCGGCAGGCTCGCCATGACGGTTGCGCGCATTGCGCTCACCGCCCCAGTGGTCGTCATCGAACCAACCGAGCTTGCCGACACCGTCAGTCGGCTCGCCCTTCACCTCAGGGTCTCGCCACCATGACAGTCAGAAGAGGATTGCGCGACAAGACCATTCACGTCCAAGTTGCCGCGGGGACGTGTTCCCTGCGCAGGCCCCTCGTCTATCGAGACACGTATCCGATTCCCTCTAGGCTGGAGAGTAAGTGACCGATTCGAAATCATCGCCGCCGGCTTCCGTCCACCCTCAGACGTGGAAGTTCGACTACCCGATCATCCACGCCGAGACTCGCGAACAGTGGCGAACTTGGTTGACGGACAATCACACGTCAGGCCGCGGAGTGTGGTTGTGCTCCTGGCGCACCACCACCAGCCGACCACGCTGCCCCTACCCTCAGGCCGTTGAGGAAGCGATCTGCTTTGGGTGGATCGATTCCACCAACACCGTCTTCGACGAAGAGCGCAATTTGCAACTGTTCACACCGCGGAGACGCAAGAGTTCCTGGACCCGACTCAACCGCGAACGCGCAGCTGATATGGAGGCGCGTGGCCTCATGACCGCTGCTGGTCGTGGTGCCATTGCTGCCGCGAAATCCACTGGTTGGTGGACGATTCTCGATCAAGTCGAAGACCTCGAGGAACCATCTGACTTGCAGGCGGCGCTGGACCTGGACACGCAAGCGCGAAGCAACTGGGACAGTTTTCCGCCCAGCGCCCGCAAACAGATGCTGTGGTGGATCGTCAGTGCCGCTCGAGACGCAACACGGGCAGGTCGAATCGCCCATATCGTCAACAATGCGGCCATCGGTCAACGTGCCCGCGGCTGATCCGCGATTCGACCGCGTCCGGTATGAAGGCCGGTCATCATCTGTCCGAGGGGTTTCCCTCGGACGAAACAAGTCCACCCGCCCCGCAGAAGCGGGACGGGTGGACTCGGTACTCGCAGGTCTGACTTACGTCAGGATGCGGATCACACGTCGTAGTAGAGCTCGGACTACGTTCTGGGCGTTTGCTGGAGTGGGCCACATTGGCAGTGGCCGTTTGAACTGGTCACAAACCGTTGGGTTGAGCCAATGAAGTTGCACAGGATTGGACGTACTGCGGACGCTCTGCGGACGGAAAGGCTCCGAATTTCATTTCGTCACAAACGGCGGGTCGGCGAGTCGGCGAGTTGGCCTGTCGGCACGATGTCCCGAGTGCGTAAACGCGCCCATGGAGCGAGCAGGGCGCGAGTGCGGCGACGGTCATTTCGAGCTATTTCGCCGACGGTCTCGTATCGATTGCTCACGCAAGCATGGCTCTACGCCGTTCCTTCACTAACGCCCCAGTTTGAAAAGCTAACCAGTGTCGTGGTCGTTCGATCTCCCGGACTGGCAGCTCTGAGATCTTAAGTGGTCGCCCGATCGACGGTCTCACCGCGTTTCGACGGTTACGTTTCGGCGGAGTCACGGGCCAACTTCTCCATTGCCCACTCGAGGTTGTTCTGTACACGCTCAGATAGTTCCCGGTCGGATATCGCAGTGGTCCGACTCATCACCCTGAGTGTCTCTTTCGCATCGGTGACCTGGGCGGTCAAGTCGACGATGAAAATGAGGTGGAGCAAAAGTTCCTCAAGTTCGATACGCGAGCATTTGCTCGGGTCTTTGGGTGCTTCCAGATCGAACTCTCGGAGTGTTGTCATCATGTTCGCCATCATGCGGGTGAGTTCGTTGCTGAAAAAACGGCATTCGGATTGCACAGCCGCGACAACCTCCGCTGCATCGTAGGCGCGCTCAGCGCCAAGCATCGTCTCGAGTGACGTGCCGAAAACTTGCGCTAATGCATACGCCTCATCCAGTCGAATGGAGCGTGGTTTCTCCGCATCCCTGGCCTCGATCTTGGTGATAGTCGAGGGGTGCATCGAAATTCCTCCGTCTGAAACGCGTTGCGCGAGTTCGGATTGGGACCATCCGCGCTGCTCGCGCTCGAAGCGAACCCGGTTCCCGAACCGTGATTCCGCACTATCTAAGGCTTCCATTTTGGCAACATTACTGTTTTGGGTTGACGAGGTCCAGTCCAGCGGTGTACAAATAGGTTGTAGTTCCAAAATGGCAAAACTGCGAAATTAGGAGATTGGGTAGTGGGCTCTCAAACATTGGTTCCCGTCGGCCAGATGTTGGTCGCTGATGCCGAGCAGTATCTGACTACCGAGCAGGTGAGTGCACGAACGGGTCTTCCAACAGGCACTTTGCGCTACTGGCGACATGTGGGTGATGGGCCGGAATCTTTCAAGCTCGGCAGGAAGCGAGTCGTCTACAAGCTGTCGACGCTCATGGCTTGGCTCGATGCGCAGGAGGCGGCCGGCACGCGGCGGCAGATTTGATGCGGTCAATTCCTGGATCACGCGGCTGTGCTCGGGCGTTCGATTGGCTGGGTGAACCCGCTTCGGAGCCTACAATTCGCACGCTTTTGCCGGCGTGGTTGGCCTAGCGGAACCGTCGCCCGGCCGGTCCGGCGGACCTGAGTTCATTCGCATGTCTCCGTATGGGGTTGTTTCTGGGAGTCATTTTCCATGGGTTCTCCGCGAGGGGTTGATTTCACCGCTGTGTGAATCTAATTCCGTTGCGCAATAACCGTTTAGGTTGATCGGGTACGGATACTTACTGCGCGACTGTCATTGTGAGGCCACTCTGGTGAGGGCTTTAGTCCACCTGGAATCTCGAACCTCGGGCTGCATGTCCAATGCCAGCGCATCACAGGGAGATTCCAGAATGGAGGCTAGTAAGGTGGCCGGCCGAATGAAGATCGACAACGGGGTTGACAATGACTGACGAAACTTTTTGCGCTACCGAATCCGAGCTGGCTCTCTGGTCATGTGAGGCTCTTGAGTACTCCGGCACGGTATTCATCAAACCAGTCGGGCGAGGGATCGAACTCCTTGACCTCGAAGGCAATTCCCAGGTTGCGCCCTACCTTGTCCAGTTCGGGGGACCGCTGCGAATAGAGGATCTCATGCGGGATGGTAGGTATCGAATGAGCCTGGTGTTGACGAGGATTGAGCCCGACAAACAGGGTGAAGCAATCACGCCAGAAGTCGATTGATCGAACGACGAGCCATCCCGCGACACGATCCTGGACGAGGCGCGGGCGGCCCGGCATACCGGTGTCGTTTCCGCTACTGAAATACCCGGATCAGGAGTGCAAAGGCCCGGTCCAGGGGCGGCCTGACAATGCAGAGAGACTTCACTTGTCGCCACGACGAAAAGTCAACTCTCTTGGATGAGTTGTTGTGTACGGATCTGTCTCGAATAGACTCACGATCGATGTAGGTCTGGAGAGTCACGTTTGCGGGATTTTCCGCTCGAGGCGGCCCGTTGCTCAAGGTAAAGGGAGGGAGCCGGGCATCGAAGTTAGGGCCGGTTACGGCAATTCAGATCGGTTCCCTAGGCGGTGACAACGCCAACTCAGTGCCGATGAGTGTGGACTGACGGCCGACTCGGGCTCCGAGAAAGTTAGAGTGAACCGCGTCGGACGAAACCGTTGAGTTTAGTCGGTACATTATTGACCTGTACGTAGGCTGCGTACAACCGGATAATGGTCGCGAGGAACAAAACGCCGATATATGTCAGAAGAACAGCGATCACGGTGCTGAACCCTTTGTTAAGCCCGGGCGCGTTAGGGCAAACTGGGTAGTTCATGGCGATGATGATTGCCGCTGCCGACGCTAGGCAGGCGAGGCAAGCGGCTAGCACGTGCGGGACTGCCTCGTCGAGATTTCGCTTTGCTTCATCAGCCGCCCGATGGTCCTCGTCGCGGTCGGTTAACTTCAGTCGAAGTGTCGAGAGCACGCCAGCTGTGCTGAGCAAGCCACCCATCAGAAGCGCCACGCCTGACAACAAGACCGCCGGCGTGCTGAACCGCCACGATGATAGAAACGAGAGCACGCCGACCGCGACCGGACCGCCCCACATCACCAAGCGGGCGGCCCAGTCTGCGTGCTCGCCGTTCATCAGTGTTCGCGAGTGTGCGCGGAGTACCGGAATTGGATTCATCCGAGCCGTCATGCGGAATACCCCCTTCGGAGCGATCGGGCGTGCATCACCTGCGGCTAGAGGCTTGGCAAGTCGGTCGGCCAGTCGTTCAAGTCTAGGTCCATCGTCCGGGCGAAACCTAGAGCGGCCATCTTGTTGTTGACCTCGCGATAGAAGTCATTCGTCTCTCGCTGCTTGCTCCTGATGTCGTAGGTGAAGAGCTCACTGTAGGCGTCAGGACTGACATGTCGAAGTTGTCCCTCGTGCCGGACAGACACATAGCACTCATCGAAGTCCACTTCAGCAACTTCTGGTCCCACAAGTGCACGTGCCTCTTGGATCCCGTCTTGAACGCTGATGCCCTTCTGCGTCACCCACCGCTTAATTGTTCCCATCACTGTGTGCTTTTCGCGTACTGGGGCAGTCAGGCGGTATTGGACAAGGTTCGGCAGACCATTGCCCTGTGCAACATGCTCGGTCAGTACAATTTCTTGCGGATCGCCTTCATTGAGCAGGGATGTGATCTGAGCGCTGTCGGTGATCTGATTGAATCGCACTCGGCAGTGATGCGACTCTTTGCCGCTTTTTCCATCAGCTTTCGCAAGCTGTTCTGACCACTCGTTACTCCACCGCGTCAGGACTGTATTGAGGCAGGTCCTCGAAATCGTCTCTAATGCCACGATTCCCTCAGCCTGATTTGGTGGCAGCGTGAAGACGCCGCGGTACTGACGACGTGGGGCAAGATGCTCGATGGAGACGTCAGCAGCACCATCTGCGGCCGTCATGGCATCTCGGAAACCGTCGTTCTTCCCAGATGACACCGCGAAGAACACTGACATCCCCGAGCGGTGCATCCAGTCCAAGCGAACGATGCGGCTGTTGGGATCCAACGGAACCGCGTTGCCGTTGGAGTCGAATGCGTCACGTGGGTTCTCGTGCCACTTACGACCAATCTGGCGCTCATACGAGCGCGTGAGGTGCTCGACGAAATCGCCCCACTTTCCGTCCATGAACGCTACTGGCGTGTTGCCTCGTCCATTCATTCTCTCGGTTTTGAACAATCGGTACCCGTACTGCGCCATCTCGGTCCTCTGGTTTCCACAGTGTGATCAGCTTGCAGCAGTCTCCCATCCCATACCGGAAGGTCTGTGGAGGCAGTGACTCAAGCGCGTCGGTGGCTCCGCCCGAGCTCGGTGTCAAATAAGTGGAACTCCAGCCAGGCCAGTGCGGTCCAGGCTGCGCGACGCGCTGGCCAGAGCGTTCAAGAGAGTCGATGACGGGAATCGAACCCGCGTATTCAGCCTGGGAATGTGACTTAATGGCGTTGCCCCAGGTTGGTGGGCTTGTACTACGGGGTGTTTCGAGGGTATTTAGGGTGCTCGTTGCATCTGTGTGTGTACCTGATGGTGGTCAAACGCGAATGCAACCTCAGTCCAGACTCACGGCATTTTCTCAGTGGCACGGAGACTTTTCTTGCTCGACGACCAAGTTTGGACAGTTGACCCGAATGCGTTTGACGAACAGTCGGATTGGGGTGCACGATCATGCTTTGATCTACTTCGCACCGAGCAGCGGGTTATTGGCATCCGAATTCAGGTCTGCGTCAGTGCGTCGTTTCCAATCTATGTCCGTGGAATGAGATGGTTGCGCGGCGATTTCACTGTTCAGCCTTCGACTGAGACCCATTTACCTTTAGCACCAACATATATCCCGGGCAGCACTGCCTCCACGTACCGAAACCTGTACCCGTCCTCATCTGTGAACTCGATCTCTGGTCTCGGTAGGTAGCTCCCCAACGTCGTCTCGTCGGTGAAGAAGTAGGCGGTGCGCGCTTCGGTGTCAAGCACGACAGGAGAACTGGGGTACTCATCGGCGCCGAAAGGGAAGTCTGTGATTGTGGTGGAGACGGTTTGGGCAGAGTTCATCGCTGTCGGAGCTTGGACGGCGGTAAAGTCGGTCCATTCGACGTCGTAAAGAGTTCCGCCGGTGTTGTTTTGCAGAGTTACGGTCCAGGCGGGAGTTCCGGTTGTGTTTCCTGGCAGCACGGTCACACGTGCACGTGCTGCCTTCCGCAGTGCTCTTACCCCAGCCTCGCGATCGGACTCGGCTCGGAGTCTGTCAGCACCGGTCCTTGCGCGGATCGATTCCCGGACAGTCCACAGAGTCAGGATTGCGACCATTGTGGTGCCGAGCCCGCCGATCCACGTTCCGAGGTCCCCGAGTTGAAGTCCGAATGTGAAGTTTCGCAACAGTGCGGCGATAGAAATGACAAGACCTGTAGATCCAATAATCACTGCAGCGATTGACCACGACTTGTTCGTCATCAGGTTCCTTCATTTGTCGAATGGGGTAGCTCTGGCGAGTCTCGTCCTTTTGAGTGGTCGAGTACGGAGGCCCGTAATCCGCTACCAGTAAAGATGCTCATCCGGTTCGTTCGCCGGATCGACGCCGAAGCGAGCAAGATCTGCGTCTGTTACGGCGTGAGTGCATGGTCCCCAGAGACATGTCGCGGCGTCGGCCATGACATCGAGGTAGATCTGCTTCTCCAGCGTGACGAGCTGGTTGATGCTTGCGCTGTATGAGTTGACCAATGAGGTGACCGAATTCGGAGCAGCAAGGACGCCAAGGCGAACGGAGATATGCGGCTGATGTACTTCGCTGCTACCCGCTCAAATACCAGCCTGTGTACAGCTTGCTGACCACGATCGAAGTTAGATGTGTCAGTAGGATCAACGCTCAAAATCTGGCAGTAGACATCGTAACGACGTCTGTAGAAGTCTGCGAGGTCGAAGTGCCAGGCCCTCGTGCCTTTGAAGATTGCGTACACACGAGAGAAGTCGTGCCATGTTGGTTGATCGGTCACCGGGATAGTTGTACCGCAGATCTACGACACCGTTCGTTCTTACCTAGGCCCCGGAGTGAATGAGCGGTGATTCATGGGCACCTTCATATGGCCGTGCGAGAGGAGGCGCTCGGCTGCGCGGCCGGACGGTTTCCACAATCATTCCGTTGTCGAGATTGGAATGGTCTCTTTTGGAAGTTTTTGGCAGAACGACCTGTGTCCTTCGAATGAAGGACATACACCTGCCGGTCGCCGCCATAATCTGCGATTGTCCGAAATGGGACGTGGAGAGAACTGGGGAGCTGATGACTTTGGGTGTGTATCGCCGAATTGGTGTGTGGCTAGGTGCGGTCGGTGTGGCGTGTTCGGTCGTGGTGGTGGCGAGTCCCACGGCGGCGGCGGACGATGGGTGCACCCCGGTGGTTGCTTTGGCGATGCGGGGGAGCGGTGAAAGTACGATCGGCGCGCAGTCGTACGGCACCCAGCGGACCGGAGGCTGGGAAGGGCCGACGCTCAAGCTCCTTCTTAGGAAGGCGTACGACACCCAAGATATGCAGGACACTCCTATCCTCGATGTCGGTATCGGGTACCCAGCGGTGCCAGTAGTTCAGACTGTCGATGGTGCCTTCGCTGTACTCGAATCTGCAGAGCAGGGTGCAGTCGCAGCCAGGGCGGTCTACGCGTCGTTCAAGGATCGGCAACCAAGCTCGTGCGCTGCACCCAAAGTGATCTTGCTCGGGTATTCGCAGGGAGCGATCGTTGCTAGAACTATCGCGAAGCACTTCAGCGGTCTCGGGGTTCTAGCAGCCTCCCACCTGGTTGGTGATCCGTATCAGAAGCCTGACGCCGACGGGGTCTTTGGCTCTGGTTCCGATGGTCAGGGCATTTACCGGAGGGTGTTGGAAGAGTCTGTCGATGACTACTACGGGCTGGCTGGGGTCAGACGCGTATCGATCTGTCACGAGAAAGACCCGGTCTGCGATTCCATCCTTGACAAGGACGAATCAGCGCATGCTAACTATTTCAAACCCGGTGTCAAGCTAGTCCCGGGTACCGGTATGGGTGCGTCTGAAACCGATGAAGTGGACTTTATGGCCAAAGCGCTGGCTACCTCAGTTCGCGTAGCGCGGGAGTCCTATAGCGGACACGCGCCCACATCAGCCGCAAAAGACACAGTCTTTGCCATTGACACAACAGGATCGATGCAGCCGTACATCAACAATGTGAGGGCACAAGCCGGGGCGATTGCGAATCGAATCGTCACCGCGGATGGTCGCTCACGGGTGTCTCTTGTGGAATATCGCGACCACGGAGACGCTTTTGTGGCTCGGACTGTTGTGCCATTGACGTCTAACTTCGCCGACTTCAATACGGGATTGAACTCTCTCAGCGCCAACGGAGGGGGAGACACCCCAGAGGCCGTTTACTCGGGAATTGTGGAGGCACTACGTTCGCCATGGCAGGTCGGCGGCAAGCGGTCCGTAATCTTGATCGGGGATGCACCGCCCCATGATCCGGAGCCGGTCACAGGCCTGACCGGCGACATGGTTACGAAAATGTTGAATGGAGTCGCGCTGCTCCCTGAACCGATTTCACCGTCGCTAGCGGCTAGAACCGCCGCGCCTGAGTCACGCGATCAGGTTCCCACAGCGGACACCGAGACGGTTGAGTCAGACCGGGCCGTGATTCAGCGGACCCAATCGTTCGCTGCGGAGAAGGGGCCGGGGGCCGCCTCGCTGTACTCGATCAGTGCGAGCTCGGAACTGACGAATTTCATGGGCCCTATCGCACGGGCGACCGGCGGCTCATCGGTCGAGATCGCGAACGCCGGCTCGGTTGGTGACGAGATTGTCAACGCCATCGATGAAATCGACAATCAGCCTGTGGCATCCGGATCTGTGCTCGGCAGCGCGGTCGAAGGACTGCCGGTGATGCTGTCGTGTTCAGGAAGCTCGACGATAGGCTCGATCGATGCGCGTTTCGATCTCGACGGACAGAACGAGTTTGCGATTGTTTGCGTGGATGGCATCGCAACCATAGAAACTGTCTCCGTCGGAACGCATTCTGTGACCCTACGAGTGCGAGACGATCAGAACCGAGAGGCATTCTCAACCTTTTCTGTGACGGTGCTTCCACGGTCGGTGTTGAATGACGTGTATGCCGATAGCAGCGGACCTGGCGGATCAGGATCCCTGGGCACTGGCTCACTCGAATGGAATTTTGGTTCCTGATCGGTTCTCGTGCGAACGCAGTCCGAAGCACGCTATAACCCTGGCCGCGTTCTGTAAGTGACTGTATGTCATAGAAATTCGTGAGGGGAGTTGAAGACTAGGTCAACGGTGCAAAGATTGTTCTGATTCTGAGACTGATCCAACTTCATGGCTCGACTACCAATCATGATGGGGCAACGGGTTGAGGGTCGTTACCTAAGTTGACGATGATGAACCTTGGTTGATTCATCGTGGTAGGACCCCGTTTGGTGAGCCGCTCGCTATCATAGAATCCATGCGTGTGAATACAGCTGGCGGCGTACTCATTCGGGGTTCGGTGCGCCAACGATGAATGGCGGTGTCGGCGTTAAGGCGTCGGAGTCCGACATATCCGTTACCAGGCGTGGAGGGATATTCACTTAGTGGGATTCGCAGCTTTCTCACAACGCGAGGCGCAGATACGGGGGCGTGGTGTGGGCGGTGGTACCTGGGATTCATCCGCTGCACGATCACGGTTTCAGGCAGCGTGGTTCGGAGTCATACTTCGGCACAGCGTTAATGTCCTGTGTGGATTGGTGTATTTGAGTTATCCGCCCCGCACGACCGTGGGAGTGACGGTCGCGGTGGCGCTGATCGTGTGGGGTTCATTTCGTCTGATCACTCGCTCGATGGCCTCGCCGGTTCAAGTGTGGGCAGACTACGCGCTCATTCTGGTAGTCGCGCTGACGATTCCATCGACGACCGAAGGTATCGACGTCGTGACGTCCAACTCGTTGCCGCTGGCGGTATCCGGGAGCGCAGTTTTGAGTTTCGCTTTCTCTCAACGGCATTGGCAGGCGGTGTTGGCTGCGGTAGGCGTCTCGGTAGCGTTCGGCATTGGGTTGTCTCGCATTCCGGAGATCCACTCACCCTGGACGGTGTTTTGGCCGTACTTCTTCTTCGTGCAATGCGGTATCGGCATTTTCCTGCGGCAGTTGGTCGAACGTGCTTCGCGGGCTGCAGACGTGGCGGGTGAGCAACTCGCAGTGACCGAACGCAATGTTGCAATCGCACAGGCACGACGCGCGCATCAGCGCGAACATTGGGCCACTGTGCACGACACAGCCGCAGCGACGATGTTGATGATCGGGCAAGGCGTCGCATTGACGGATGAACGAGTGCAGCGCCAAGCTCGTCGTGATCTACAGGCGCTTCGGTTAGCGCCTGTCCTGGATTCCGGTGACCAAATTGATCTTCGCGGGATCCTTGACGACATCGCGGCAGAGTCGGGCATCGAGGTCGTTGTGATGGGAGCGGAGCGCGTACTGATTACCAAGGTTCTCGCACATGCGGTCTCCGGCGCCGTGAGGGAAGCACTAACCAACGTCGAGCGGCACGCGGGCACTCGGACGGCAGCGGTCGCGCTTGACAGTGCGGGAGTTGAGATCGCCGATGCCGGTATTGGATTCGCTGTAGTGGATCCCAACGAGTGCGATCCGGAGGCAGCGACAGGGCACGGCAGGGGGATTACGCAGTCGATCGCAGGACGGATGAGTCGGGTCGGAGGTTGGGGGCGGGTGGAATCGGATCCAGGGATCGGGACGAGAGTGATCTTGGGTTGGGACACCCAGGAGGACGGCGATGAGGTCGGCTGTCGTCCTGGTGACGATCCACGGGTGTGGGAGTTGTCGGATCCTGCCCGTCGAGCGTTCCGGATGAGTCGCGGGTATGGGTTGGGATTAGTCGGGGTTGCCACGATCTTGACGACACTGATCCCCGTGCGGTTGTACGGACCGCGAATCTTCATAGAGCCCACGCAGTTGGTGTTGATCAGTGTTCTCGCTGCGGTCATCGCGCTGGGCGCAATCAATGTGGTCGGAATTGCGGTGCCGCGTTGGGTGAAGGTGGTGGGGTTCGGTGCGGTGTCGGTGGTGACCTTCGTTCAACCGTTTACCACCGACGACGCGTTCGGCACCGGGGAACATTGGGCGTTCGGCATGACGGGTTGGGTGTTGTTGCCGCTGATCCTCGCCTCGCCGGTGCGAACGATCGTGGCTGCTCTGGTTTTCTTGCGGGTGGTCACCGCCGCAGCGGCGGTGATCGGCGACGAGATGAACGCGGGAACATTCGAACTGTTCGGGTACAGCCTTGCAAGTGAATTGGCGGTGCAATTGATCGCCGGGTTCTTCGCCTCGGACCTGCGCCGCACTGCGCGGTTGGCTGCCCAGGAGTCCGGAGCCCAGTCTGCGCTGATCGCTGGGCAGGAGATCGAGGACCGTGTGCAGGCTGACTATCAGAGTCGCTATGCAGCCCTCGAGGGGACCACGGTTCCGCTATTGAGAGCTCTTGCAGACGGTTCCGTCACCGCGGCGTCCGAGGGGGTGCGCATCCGCGCGGCGGTTGAATCCGCCCGAATGCGGAGGTTGTTCTTGCAGGCAGACGGGCAACTGCAGCTTCATCCGCTGGCTCAGGAGATTCAGGTTCTAACCGAGTTGGGGGAGAAGAACGGGGTATCGGTGGCGGTGGAGATACCGCAAGATTTGCCCCCCATCGACCCAGATGTTCGGGCGGGCCTTCTCGCGGTGCCCGCACAGGTTGTCGTACTTGCACGGGTCCACGTTCGGATTGTGGTGACCGAGGCGCCGCGCCTTCAAGTCAGTGTTGTCGCCGATTCCGAGCCCTCGCATGTTGCTGAAATCGAGTCTGTCGACATTGCGGGTGTCGAGCTACGAGTCGAATACGACGACGGACAGATTTGGGTGGAATCCACCGCTACTCCCTCACCCGCAGATACGGCGCCTCTTTCAGATGCATTGTTGTGAACTCACCCATCAAAGCCCTCGCGGCATACAAGGAGAGGATTGCTCGAATGGCTCTACCTGGTCTGACAGACATTACTGTGGCGTTGATCGACGACCATGAAGTGGTGCACGAAGGTCTCGCGTCGTGGTGTGGTGCTGCCATGCCACCGATCACGGTCGCCGGACGATACCTGCGCCCGACAGAGTTCTTGACTGCCGGCACGGCCTCTCGAGTCGATGCGGTGGTGCTGGACCTCCAATTTGGAGACGGTTCGCCGCTGATCGCTTTGGATATGGTGCGCACTCTCGCTGACGCCGGGCACCGGGTTGTCATCTATTCCATGCGAAGCGACGCCGCAACGATCCTGGACTGCCTCGACAATGGCGCGGTAACATACCTGACGAAATCCGAAGGGCGCCAACATATAGTTCCCGCTATCGAAGCGGCGGTAACCGATAGGCCTTATGTATCGCCGAGCATGGCCGGGGCGATGTCCGCGGATACCCGGTGTTCGAGGCCGGAGTTGACTGATCGGGAACGCGAAGTCCTGATCCAGTGGTTTCGAACCGAATCGAAGATCTTCGCCGCTAGAGCCCTCTACATCACCCCATCCACGGTCAGCACCCATCTGGGGCGCGTCCGCGCAAAGTACGCCGCTGTCGGAAGGCCTGCATCCACGAAAGCCGCTCTTGTCGCGAGGGCCCTCCAGGACGGGATCATCAGTATCGATGACCTGTGACTGGAACATTGTGGATCGAACCCGTGGGCGTGGTGAATACCGGGAACGTCGGACACGTCCACAACGCTCGCCAGGGGTACCGGAACAAGCAACATAGGTGCGCGGCCGGGATATCTTGCGTACGACTCAAGGCAGCTGGTCATTCAAACAGATGATAGACATCCGGAGAATCTCGCCGTTACGATTATCAATCGTTTGCTGGGCTTGAAAGGATGAAATTGTGGGCGACCGGAGTAAACATCGTGCAATATCTCTCATTCTCGGATCGGCGAGCATGCTGTCAGTAATCGTAGGTTGTACTTCTGCGGAAGAAACTACCTCAAATGGCACAGAGGTGGAGTTTGAGAGCGAAGCGACGAAACCAGTTGAGTCGCTCCCTATTGCACAAGATTCTGACTGCATCGACGCCAACATAGGGGACCTGAACCGCCCGGACTTGGTGCGTCTGATTGCGTCAAGCTTGGACGAAATGTATCCGGGCGGTGCGATGAATAGCGTCACCAATTCGCTGCGTGACAGTGTCGATGGTGAAGAAGAAGGACATCCTTGGGGGGATGTACCTGTCAATGGGCTTGCGCTGTATGCGAGGGAAGTGTGTGGCGTAATTCCACGAGTGTACGAGGATCCTGAGATTTACACTAAAATGCGCTCAACTAGCGGAGCGATATTCATGGATGCACTTACGACCTGCACCGTATGGTCGAATGAGGATTCGATGGACGGAGAGTTTCATGCTACTCGGCTCAGCCGGATAAACGAACAGATCGATCAGGGTGATGCTGGATCTGAAGTTGCTCTACTGCAGGCGAGATATATTTGCCCGCAATTGATCGAGTAGTGGTGTGAAACCGGAAATCTAATTCCCCAGCATTCTCGCTAGGGATGGTGACCACCGTGCTCGCGGAAGATTGTTTCGGCATTCCTCGACGGTTTCTGTGCGGCGGTGAGCGATATTGGACCCGCTGCTCGGTCGATTGGGGCACGAGAACCGGCGGATGTGACGATTTCGGTTCAGGGCACCATCTGACCAGACGATGCCCTGAACGTAGATTTCATCTTAGCGTCGCAACCCGTGTGAAAAGGCGTTGCTTCGCACGTGAATTGGAAGGTGCTGGATGCACAAGTTCTAATTTCGATCTGGACTGTCCCTAGGTTTACTCGCTCTTGCCACAGTGACTGTCGCTGCATGCAGTCAGGCGAGCCCGACGACATCTCCCACTCAGAGCAAGTTCTCCCCGCAAAGCACGGTGGCAACGTCGGCTGAAGTAGCTGCCCCAATCGAGCAGACGACTATCGCGCCGGCAACCACTACTCAGGTCATCGCCAAAGTTGATCTCGATCTCGAGACTTCGGAGGGCTACGAGGGACGGTTGGTTTTGGAATGGCACGAACCCAAGCAAATTGTAAGCGCGGCAGATGTATCGAGTTCATGCGGCGTTTCATCACTCAGTGATACAAGACCGATCCTCGCTTCACGTGTGGTTGGAACCTTTACGCCGATCACCACAAATGGCTTCAGTTGGCCACCCGGTCTGGACGTCGGAATTCGAACCGCGGGAGCGGTGCATAACTCGGGTCAGGCTTGCGGCGATACGCCGATGATGAATCCCACAGTCAGCTCTCTGATCGAAGTAACTCCGACAATTGGGGACTTCACATTCGATGTTCTGTACAGGGGTGACCGTACTCCAAATAATCCTGGTGGATTTGAGGAGGGGTGGCAGAGTACAAATTTGATACTTACCGACGTGCTTCCTGACTCGTGCGCGAGTAATGGAGGTAATAAGTCTCGTGCCGTCACCGGAGGGAACAATGTCTGCACTATCAAAATTGGCTAGTGAGCGATTTCGGGTCGAAGCCACCTCAATTTAGCTACTTGCGCTCGCACGCGGCCTCGATGAGTATGTCCAGGAATTTGGTGATTTTTAGCCAAAGAATACTGAATCGGTCGATTTTGTGTTCCGCGCATGCACGCTTCTCGATCGTTGGAAATTCGCCGCAATTTATTGACTCCGGCGCGCACCAGAAGTGGGCGCGCCGTGTATGACGGCTGTCTACCGATTTCCTATGGCGACGACCGCGGACACGTCGGTTTACCGAATCACGCGCACTGCGTGTGCAACGAGGAATGGATCGCGCAGCGCAGAGTCGAATACCTTCGCTCCGGTGAGGAATGGGCGGCGGACCTCCACATAGATCGCAAGGTTACTGCCCGGTTCGACGTCGCCGAGATCTGATCTCAAGCCGATGATGGGTACGTCGACGGAGTTCAGACTCCAGCTGACTATTGGACCGAGGTCATGCCAGCTGACGGTGGCGTCGAAGTAGGTGCCACCGGTGGCGGTTTCGTATCCTGATGGAAGTCCGTCGACCTTGCCATAGAGAACAACACGGGAACCCACATAAGGGTATGGATACTCTACGAGGTTCCCGGACGGATGCATTATCTTCTTGAAATCGGATTCGTCCAGGGTTTTGTAGCTGTTCAGGTCGCCGAAGGACGTATCGCCGACTGTGGGAAGAGCTGACGCGAGACTTTGTGGGTCTGTGGGCCCTTCGACGGTCTTGGTTGCTTCGTTAGTTGAGTTGTGGCTTGAATTGTTCGCCAAAATTGAGCCGAAGAGTCCGACCACAAAGATCAGTCCGGCAACCCAAAGGACGGTGAACTGCTTCTTTTTCGGTGCTGTAGCGGTCTTCGACGTACTGTGGCTGTTCGCCTGTGCAGAGCTGTAAGAAGCGGCTTGCCAGTGACCGGAATTGGCTGGACTCGGAGATGCAAACTGTGTCGCCTGTGAGGTCGTGGCGCCAGTTGGGCGATTCGAGGCAGGTGCCCACCGATCGCTCCACTGGATGCCATCCCACCAGCGGAGAGACGGCGAGTTCGGGTCGGGGTACCAACCGGGTGGTTGCGGCATCGGTCCTGCACCGGGTGGAGTCACGTGGTAATCCTCAGTCCTGAGGGCGAAGGCATTGCCAGAATCTAGCACCAATCGCAAACCCGTTATGGACTGCTGTGCGCCGCGAATGGCTCTGGTGCGTTTCTGTTATCGGAATGCAGGTTGTTTCTAGGTGACACAAGCGGGCGGTGACCTCCCTCGTCCCAGCGTGGAGGCATCTCTCGTTCCTACGAAGAGATATTGCAAAAGTCTCAAACCTGTGTCGGTCAGCAAAAAGTGCTGTTCAAGCGGTGGGGCTTACCAGTGGTTTCCTGATCGGCCTCTGAACTTTGTTCGGTTCATTCTCGATGACTTAGGGGACTGCACGACCCCTTCTTCTGAGAATTGTGAGATTGTTTGGACCATCGACAATGTGATCGACGCGGATGTGCGTGCCAGCACACTGGTACGGTCCAGGAGAGTTGCCGGGTACGAATCATCCCGCTAACTCACCAGCGACGTTCGTTCAAAAACGTAGCCAATTGGTATCTGCGGTATGCAATGAAGGGGGCAATGTGGGGTTGTTCGACGGACCGACGTGGCAAGACCGGATGCTTTACGAGGCCGAAGAGCAGACCCGTGCCGCCCAGAAGGCAGCGAAGGATGGACAACGTCGTGCCCGCGAGAATGCCGCAGCGAATGCGGAGATTGCGCGATTGGCGAAGAAACGAGAGGCGCGAGAAGTTGACGAGGCGAATCAGCGCCAGCAGCAAGCTCGTTCGCAAGCCGTAAGCGCGCAACAGGCCGCACAGCAGGCTCAGAGACAGGCGGCCAGGCAGCACCAGGCCCAATTGGAATCGCAAGTCAATGCGAACTGGGCGATGTTCAGGCAGACACCTGATGGGCAGCAATGGCAGCGATGGATCGACGCGGCAACTCAGGTCTCCGACCTTCTCGATGCTTGGAATCAAGTCTGGTCGGAAGCAGTCCTCGCCGCGGTGGCAGAAGAGCGTTCCAATTGCGCGTATCCAGCTTGGCAGATGGGTGTCTATCTTCCAGTTGGGCATCCGGGAACTCGGCTTCTTGGCAGCATGAGGGCGCTCATCTCGATAGCGAAGGCGGCGAGGGAAGGTGCCCCAGATGTTGAGTCCGCCTTCCAGAAAATGCAGCTGCGGTTAGCCAAGAAGAATCCTGCATGGGCGACAGAGAATGAACTCAATCGCAGAGGCTGGATTGACTACGCCGTCAGACGGGTCGGGGTTGATCCCTTGACTGCGACCGTCGGTTCGATTCCCGGCTACCTGGTCGACGACCTAAATTGGTCGGTGCCAAGTAGGTACAGGTCCATCGTGGTCAACATCAAGAGGCAACTCCCGCCCGCGTCCGAGATCGGTAGCTGCCTCAACGTGGCAAGGGCACTCAAGCCAGCAGACGTTTTCGATCACCCGGAACTGAGAAGGCTGATTGAGCAGATGCATATAAAATCGACCACTGTGTGAACTCTGTTCATGCCGCACACTCGTGTGATTCAAGTCGGCATCGCTGTGGCATTCGGTTGCTGATCCTATTCGGCACCCTCCATCTCACGTCGACGACCATAATTTCATTTATGGAAGCCCTTCTTCTTATTTCGAAAAAACTCAGTTTAGGTGCATATTTTGTGTGAGCAGTTTTTCCGTCAAGCATTCGGTATACTGAATAGTCGCACCGATCTTTGTCTATTGATGTGATTGATTCGACAGTTGGAGCGCGTATGACATCGATGGCTGAAAGATTCGATAGGGCTACTCGTGCGATGCACTCCACGCGACTATCGGGAGGTCATATTTCTGATGCGCTGCTGGATGACCTCGTGGAGATTGTCCTCGGCCGCGCTACTGTAGAGGAAGTCGTGCGGAGGCTCCGCAAAGAATACCGGGTCGAAGACTGACAGGCCCGAGGCTGACTCACCGCACTCGCAGCGCAGTACCTCAGGGCGACTCTCCGCGATGACGATCGTCGCCTGGCGGCATCTCGAGACGTTCGATCCGAGCCAGCGCGCGCGGATGCGTGGGGGACTCGTCATCAAGCCAGCAATCTCCTGTGTAGTTTTCCACTGGCTCAACGGAACAAGTACGGCACTTGCCTGGCCTCCTGCAATGTCGACCTCCGTCAGGGAAGCGTCGACCTCAGCTACAAGCCGACGCAGATCCACGACCTCGCCGGCGCCGATCGTATGCAGGGACCGGCATTCGCGTCGATGACAAGCAGATATGGATGGATCGACGTCACCGGGCCGGACAGAAGAGGTACGAAATAGTTCTCTCTTTTCACCACGAATTGCGCGGGTTGACCGACGGTACATTCGGAAATACCGTCGAGCTCGAACCAGACGGTGATGGGAGCGTTGCCATCCGCCTCGGCGGCGGTCATGGCTAGTCGCCGCTCAGTGGTGTCCACCGAATAGTCAACGAGGCCGGCGCCCGAAGTTGTTTGCAGCACACAGAGTCCCTGCGAGAGGGCGGTCAACTCGGAGATTTCAGTTTTCATCACTCGCCCTGGAGTTCTGGAAGTATGAATGTCGCCGGAATTATTTGAAGGAAAGGCCATTGGAGCGTCTCAGTGCGCTTTTGGACGTCAAGATCTAGTCGAAGCGCTAAGATATCGCGATCGAGCTCAGTTGGGCGTCAAAATCGACTGAGGGGCGCAGTAATGCGTGTGCTGTCGTGGTTCGATTCGATCTTTCGAGATTTACTGGCTGCCTGGTCTTTCAAGCGAGGCCCAGGTCCGAAACGGGTCGACCCACATGCCGTCTAGCGGATCGGTTTTCGTGACCTGGGAAGAACCAAGTAGGTCGGCGCGGAATTGAAACTCCTTGATCTGAGGCTCAAATGTCTTGCCGATTTCGTACCAGGCGACACTCCAGCAAAGCCTATGGGATAGCGCGCACTGCGACGATTCGTTTCATCGGAGTATCAAATAATATAGACCGGTCGACGTAGATCAGGGATGTTTGAGCCGTGCGGCGCACATGACGGCTACCACGCAGTCGTTGACCATGAACGCGCTCACCCTCCAGGCTTGGTATCGTATCGGCTGTGGTCCGATGATTCCATCGGAACTCTCTCAATTTGGTTTTCGATCGATCGATCTCGGTTGGACGGATAGAGCTGTCTGAGGTTCGTTATAGCAAAGATCCCTGAAATTATAAAGATACTTGCTGTATACCATCCGTCCGTAATGAAGTCTGTCAAAACATCCGTCTTTGCGACCACAAGCTGGCGCGCCCACTCGGATTTTATGTCAGTGTATTCGAGTCCTTCGATAAGTTGAGTCAACACAGATTTCGGCGACGCCACCGAATTGGTGACCAGGGTCGCGATGCTGAGCAGTGTTGGGACAGCAAGAGTGCCAAGAATCGGAACATTTGTGGAACTGACAATATCGAATAGGACTATAAAAAGGCCGGCGACGTATCCGATCACCGCACCCAAGATCGACAGATTGACGAATGCTGCAACTGTGGCTTGACTGCTCGGGACAGCCGATGTCGCAATGAAGTGTAGGTAGTAAAATGACAGGCAGCCCACAAAAAGACCGCCTGCGGTCCCAGCGCCGGCGCACTCTCCAAGGCGTTTCAGGCTGGCGAATACGCGGGGCCGTCCGGTTGCGAGCGCAAGCACCACCCATGTTGAAGTGGCAGGGACGCTGATCGCGAAAACAATCGATATGCCAAATATGGTTAATACGCTGCCAGCGTTCATGCCATCGAGTTCAGGTGTAACGATGGTCTGGATTCCTGCCGCGACCGCCAGGATGGCCGTGCCTACCCCGGCAATCGGGAGAAGGACCCTTCGTTGCCATCGACCGGTCAACCAGTCCCCAATGAGAAATTGAAGAATGTTTGAAATAGAATGACGTATCTCGTCGGTGAGTGCTTCTGTTGCTGGCAATATACTACGCCCAAGCAAGTTCAGTGCCGAGTTTTTCAAGGGGCTGCGTGTTGGTTGGTTTTGTATTACTACGGATTTTGTAAGCAAATGCAAGATGAGACTGGCGCAAAGTATTGCAATTGCAAGAATTGCTGCGAAATTACTTCCCGTACGCGAGAGTTCGATGCCCGCTACCAACGACAAGAAGCTGATGAATAAGACCACGGCGATTCCGAGTCCGGCTAGAGCATCTCGTAGACTAGCGAACCTCTGCCCCCATTTTATGCAGATCGCTGCATTCCGGAACTTAAAGAAGGAGTAGATAAGCGCAGACAGCAGTAGAATGGTTGTAAGTATCGTACCCGTCAATGGCGAACTTTGGTTTCGGGAAACACTTTCAGATAGATCAGCCATGAAAGAAAACCTGTCGTGTTATCGGTGATTGGATGACCGGAATTGGTAGCCGCGCTGCTCGAGATTTTGCCGAGGTAGGAGAAATTGCTGTTGAGGCTAAGGTGAAAATGTTTACTGGCAAACCATTTACAATCGAGTCATCTGATTTTCCGAATCATCGGCAGATGTAAATTCTCCGGTTGGTTAGTTCAGTATTCTCTTCATCGCGTCGACAAATTTATACCCGCAGCGACTAGAGGCGGGTTGCTGTTTGAAGGGCTTCTTCCAGGTCTCGCAAGGATTCACGCGGATACAGATTGATACGTAATGTTTCAAATCCAGAATTGAGGAGTTCTTTGATGGCCCGATTCTTTGCGGGCGGGGTCTCGAAAGAGGTGGAGAATTCCGCGCTTAATCCCGCCGTAGTTCTTTTGTTGTTTGCAATGTCCAAGCCGTGGTCTTTGCCCGTAACTTCCGATGCTTGCTGATCTCGGAGGTCGTCCGCGAGTTGGAACGCGAGGCCGAAGTGTTCAGAGGCGTCCTCGACCTTGCTCAGATCCGCGTCACGGTCAATGACCAAGAGTCCCAGCGCAAGTGGGAGGAAGACGGAATATCGTCCAGACTTGAGGTTCGCGATGGATTGCAGCGTGGCGGGGTCTGTCTCGCCTGTTGCTGTGGCGTAGACATCGCCGAATTGCCCGATGATCATCTCTCGTCGCATCCTCGACCACAATTGGTCGATTTTGCCGGTTTCGCGACGGACGAGGTCATCGGCGGTAGACAGGCATAGGTCGCCGGCAAGTACAGCCAGCGCATCGCTGTGGCGGCGAAGGTTAACTTTCGAGGCGCCCTGAGCGACAAGCTCGGCCTCGACGAAACGCGATGCGGTCGAAATCCCTCGTCGCAGGTCGGCGTCGTCCATTACGTCGTCCTGCAGCAAACCGAAGAGATGCAACAATTCAACCGCGGCCGCCAATTGAACTCCACGTTGATAGTCCCACTCATCTCGAATTCCGGTTAAGCGCATTCCTTCGAGAACGAGCATTGCGCGGAAACGCTTCCCTCCCGCACGGACGAGGCGTAGCGCGAGGTTAGATGGATCTACCGTTGCCTGAGGGTATACAGAGGACTTGCTTTCCGGCGACAGCGCCAAGCACATCGAGTCTTCGACCTTCGCCAAGAATGATTGGGTATCGACAATCATTGCCTATCTCCTTGCGTTGGTTGCCATTCCGATGAGAATTTGGATTCCAGAAACACCTCGCTAGTGAGGAGGGTATCCAGCACAGTCGAAAACCAAGCTGACACGTTCCGACCGGCGCATGCCTCCCGCAACTGTTGCGGGGTGACCAGTTCGGTCGCTGCGACTTCATCAGGGTTGGGTGCAACTGTGCTTCCGATGGTGCCGAAGAGCACATGGTTGAGTTCCCACTCAGTGAGGTCGGACGCAGAGTCATCGAATCGGTACTCGACGGTGCCTGCCTCGGTGAGATCGATGGCCTGCACGTTCAGTTCCTGCTGCAATCGAAGTGCGGCATCTCCCAGAACGGAAGACTTCGAAAGTGGATGTCCGCAACATGAATTCGACCAAACGAGCGGCCAATGGTACTTCGTCGCAGCCCGTTGCTGCAGCAGGAGACGGCGGTCAAGACTGAACATGAAGACTGAGAACGCACGATGCCGGACGCCTCCATCCTTGTGGGCATGAAGTTTGTCCACGATTCCCAGGTCCGAGCTGGCGTCGTCGACTAGGCGAACGTGGCGGCGTATGTCCAAATCAGGCTCAAGCGTCATAGCGAAACAACCTCTCCTTTGCCGATACGAGCCACACGACAAGTGCGACGACTACAACAGCCGCCGAGAGTGTCACGACGAGATCCCATGCTTCGACGAACGCCGTGGCGAGGGCGAGACTGTTCGAAGGATCGGCCTCGGCGGTTGCCTGCATTTGATCGATGTCTACGCCCAACGACGAGTTGAGGCGATGCAGGAAAACGGATCCAAGGAATGCGACGCCGCAAGCTACGCCGAGTTCTTGGAGTGTATTTCCTGTTCCTGAAGCCATGCCCGTGGTTTCTTCGGGGACCAATGCTGCGGTGCCTTCGGCCCGCAGGGGGCTGAATATCCCCAACCCGACGCCGGCGACGACAAATCCTGCGATGAGAATCGTCCACGTGCTGTCGGGGGCGAGAAGTCGCAGTAGAGCTAACCCAGCCGCGAGCATCACGAGTGACAGCGTGACTGCATTCTTGCGACCGAGCGCGGTTTGCAGTGGCATCGCCAGGATCGACCCGACGAGAAGCGCACCAGTGAGCACCATCAGTCTGAGCCCGGTTGCGATCGGATCGAGACCGTTGATGATTTCGAAGTACAAGACAGAGATCAGGATGAGTGGAAAGACGGCAAGGTACACAAGCAGTGTCACGATGTTGATGCCGACGAATGTCGGGTTACGAAAGAGGCCCAGGTCGAGCAGTCGCATTGTGGGCTGTCGTTGCATCACGACGAACGCTGCGAAGACCGAAAGTGTGACGACGATCCCTGTGAGAATCCATGGGTGTGTAAGTCCCATGTCATAGGCATGCGTGAGAACGAATACGAGGGAGAACATCGATATACCCAGTACCGTTGCGGACAGCAGTCTTCGAGCAACCGGCTGTTGAGGGTCTCCGCTCGACTTGCACGGAATCAGCACGGCAGCAACGAGTATCATGGCAGGCACATTGATCCAGAAGATCCATTGCCAACTCCAACTCAGCAACACGCCACCAATGATCGGCCCAGCGGCAAGTGCGATACCAGAAGCGCCGCCGAAGATGCCGAACCCGATCGTTCGTTTGTCCTGGGCAAAGTTTTGAACGATCAGAACTGGAATTGAGGCGAGTAGGGCAGCGGCGCCTATGCCCTGGCACCCGCGGGAAACGATCAAAGGCAGCACGCTGGTCGAGAGTGCTGCGAAGGTTGATGCCACCGCGAATATTGCTGCGCCAGTGATCATCACGGTCCGAGGACCGAATCGGTCGGCGCATACTCCGAAGAAGAGCAGCACGCCGGCCATCGCGGTGGCGTAGGAGTCGAGTATCCATTGCAGATCGGTGAAGGTGGCGCCGAGGTCATTTTGCAGCGGTTCAAACGCCACATTGATGACGGTCAGATCAAGAATGAGAAAGAACGTCGCGACCAGGATTGCAACTCCTGCTGCTACCGGTCGTGGCCCCGGATCAGTCTTTGACAATTCGGGGGTTCTGGAAGCTGGTTGCGTTGTCATGATGCGTTCTCCTTCATGGCAGGAGTAGGTGCGTGAGCGATGAGGGCCGCAGCTTTTGCAGGGTCTGTGATCGGGAGGTAATGGCCACCGCGACTGACGATCTGGTGGCGGTGACACATCGTGACCGGGGCCACGGTTGAAATCGGATCGTCTTCCATGGTGATTTCTAGATGAGTCTGCATGTTGGTCAGAGGTTTTCGCAGTTCGGTCATCAAGGAAGAAGCGAGTGTCAGGTCGTTCGCAACGCGGCGGCGCGCCCTGTTCAGAGCAGCGGGAGATGCGATGAGTCGGGACATCAGCATGTGCTCGGTATGTTGTATCAATTGTTCTTGATGGACGGAGGTAAGCGTGACTGGGGGCGGCGCGCAGGCGATAACGATTCGATCGGCAAAGTGATCGGGATACTTGTCCTGGGCTAGACCGAGCAATGCAACTCCGAGGCTGTGGCCGAGCAAGATATCTCCGGCCTGTGTTTCCGACAGCACGTACTCGGTGATCGTTCGTGCGACTCTGTCCAGGTCGGACAGTTGCTGTAAGTCGTATTCGATCACTGCGACCCTCATCTCCAGATGGTCCGCGAGACCGGCATATGGTTCCGCGCTTGTGCCCGCGCAGGGCAGGACAACCAGAGTCGAGTCAAATCGTGAAGAGAGGTCCCGCCACCGCAGGCGAGAACCGACGCGGCGCGCCAACAAGCGATGGCAAGCACCACGATCGATCTTGCCGGTACTGGTGAGAGGAATTCGAGGCACAGAGACACAAATATCTGGAACCAAGTGGGAATCGAGCGCAGTAGACAAGGCACTGCGGGTTGCTTTGCTCAGATTTGTGACCGGTTCGTTGGCGTCGTTGTCTGCGACTCCCATTACGAGACGAGGCGCCGATACTCCATCGAGAGTGATCTCTGCGACTACAGTCTCGATGGAAAGCACTTCTCTTGCAGCATTTTCGACCTCAACAGGGGAGAAGAGTATCCCGCCACGATTCAGTAAGTCGTCAGCGCGGCCCAGTATGGCGAACCCTCGTCCCGATGGCTGGACTGCGTCGCCACTGATAAACGTGTTCTGTTGGAGGTGTGCATGGTCCGATTCTGGGGCGACGAGGTACCGAGAAGAAGCCATCGGCCCCTCGATGGTGAGTAGGGGACGGTCGGATCCACCTGGGTCGGTCGCGGTAGCGAGAGTTGTGGTGGGCAGGGCGGTAAACCCCGCATCGGTCGAGCGTCGCGTCGCAACTATGTGTAGAACTTCGGTCGCGCCGTATCCGTCGATGACTTGACCACCGATGTGGGCTTCGAGCTCTTGCCGCAGATTGTCGGGCAAAGGTTCACCTGCAGAAACTGCGGTCGAAAGTCCAGCGAGGTCATGGTTGGCGGCTGTGTTTCGAGATCGCCGTGCAATGGCTGCCCAAATTCGCGGTGACAGTGCAGCAATGTCAATCTTGTGTGCGACGAGTGTCGATATCAACTCATCGGTCGCTGTTGGCTGATTCCAAAGCACTGCCGTCGTGCCGGTGAGCAATGGAATCAGGACCGAGTTTCCAAATCCGTACCCGAAGCTCAGGTCTGCAGCGGTCAGAATACGGCTATCCGGTGTTGCGCCGTACAGTGCGGGGATGGTCTCGGCAAAAGCACGGAGGCCGCTCTCGTAGTGGCCAACTACTTTCGGCTTCCCTGTACTCCCGGACGTTAATTGCCCGAACTTCAGACGGCGGTCTCGATCGAGCGGCGAAATCTGACCGTCCCCGATGTAACGGATGTCGGGATTGCCGTCCGTGAGTTGAAGCGTTGCGGCCGCGTCAATCGATTCCGCGAGCGTCGACAGCTTCCCCTCCGCCATAGGCCGGCCGACGATGGGCACCGCACCGCACCTCCACAGCCCGCACAGTGCTTCGATCCACGCCATGGTGGTGTGCGCGGCGCATAAGACGAGATCACCGTTCTTTATACCGGTGGAGGAAAGGGTGAGCTGCCACTGATCGACTCTCGCGACGAACTCGCCAGCTGAGATTTCACGTTCACACTCGTCGACGTACAGGATCGCCGAGTTGGATGTCGGGACTGTGGGCAATGACCATAGCCATAGAGCGAGATCAATTGTTTGGGAGCGGGATTCAGTCATCCTTGGCTTCTCTGATTGGAGTTTCCCATCGACGACATATTGCTCATTCAGACACCGCAAGTACTGAGACAGCGGCGACGACCTGGCTTTCTGTTGAATAGCTGTAGCCAGACAGCATGATGTCGGTGGTCGAACTTCGTAAGTACTGGTGTGCGAACCACACATGGTGGTCGTGGAACGGTCCGAAGATCGACAGACAAGGACCCGTCATCGCATGTTCGGTCGCCAAGTAAGCCAGAATGCCATTGGCCCCGCTCACAGGACCGGACGCGGCGATCGATCGTTTGCGCGAGGCGCCAAGTCTGCTAATTACATTGAGATAGTGATCGGAACCCGATGTCGAGGATGCCCACACAGCTCCTACGCGGAGCCCAGACGTGTCGACAACACTGAGAGCCGTTCTGACTGCAAGTGCTGCGACCGATTGCTCAGTGCGATCAGGTAATTCGCACACAGACGCAAAGTCTCCGTACGGCTCCACTTCAATGTTCACACAGTCACTGTCCGGGTCGGTCACTGCAGTGACGTACCCGATGGCAGCAATCGGAACTTGCGCGATTGTGGTGACGTTCATGGTGCTCCTATTACGACCGCTGCTACAGACCCGCCGAAACCGAATGAGGTTGACAGCACATAGTTATTGCCAGCGAGCGGTACAGCAGAGCAGGGAACTTGCACGTGGGCAAGCTCCTCAATACCGCTCTCCAGGGTGGAGATGGTCTTATTGGGAGGGACAACACCTTCTCGAAGCGAGGTGACTGCGACGACGGTTTCGATCACCCCTGCCGCGCCCTGACAATGTCCTGTTGTTCCTTTGATCGATACCACTGGTACGCGATCGTGCCGCGCGGAGAATATTCGGTCGTACGCACTAGCTTCGAGTGCGTCATTGGCGCGAGTTCCTGTGCCATGGGCGCAGATCCACCCAACATCATCGACCGTGATCGAAGCGGACGCGAGTGCATCTGTGATTGCGATGGAAAGCCCCGTCGCGGTAGGCGAAGGGGCGACGAGGTTCCATCCGTCGCACGCTTCTCCATACCCGGCAATGCTTGCGAGTGGTGCTTTCGCAAATTCTGGGGGTTCAACGACGACAACACCGAACCCCTCGCCAGGCATCATTCCTCGCCGGTCGGCGTCGAATGGGCGAACCATGTCATCATCGCTCAATCCACCTAGGGCCAGGAAAAGGGTCAGCACTTCATAAGAAAGAACCTCCGCACCAAGGCATATGACCATATCCGCGCGCCCAGATGAGACGAGCGACTGCGCGAGCCCGATGACGGTAGTTCCGGCGGCACAGCCTGATCCGATTCCAATCACGTCGACATGTCCGCCGAGGAACGTCGCCACTGCTGCGGTATCAGAGTCAAGGGCAGCCCGCACTCCCTCAGCTGCCGAAATCGGGTCGCTGCGGTCATGGTCGGGGCGAGAGCCCATGACCGTGGACAGGAGAACTACAGGCCGATTACGTTCCACATCTTCGTCCGCAGCGACGATCCTGTTACGGATCGGACCCAATGCCTCTTGCAATAAGGACTCGAACAGATACTGATCGCCCTGTGCCTCGCAGGCGAGTGCATAAGCGCGATAGTCGCTGTCATGTCCGATCCCGGGAATTCGGCTCGCCTCGATAGCATCGCCGAAAAGCATTCTCTTCCAGAGTGTGTCGCGACTATCGCATTCCGAAGTCCGGCATTCTGCATAGGTGATCTTCGACGCCAAACTTAACACTGCGAGCCTGCCGCGGCCTTGGATTGGATCAGTTGCTGCAACTGAAGCAGTGTGAGGACTTCATCCGCCTCACTGTCGGATATAGAGATCTCGTACTTGTCCTCGAAGTATCCGTAGACTGCGATTAGATCGAGCGAAGAGAGCCCGAGATGGTCGTGGACATGGTCCTCGTCGGCAAGATCACTGGCTTGCAGACCCGTGGTTTTCGCTACGATCGCTCGGAGCTCATCGTCAATCGTCATGGTGATCCTTTCATCAAGCGAGGGAATCGACGGAGTCGTTGGTTAGGGAATGGCGAGGCCACAGAAGCGCCGACATACGAGACGCGGACTTGCGGGACAGGTGCTTGTTCCAGTGCGCCAGAAGTGACATCAGGACCCACGCGATAACGCAGACACCCGCGACGAGAGCAAACTGCAAGGACGGGTTCACTGCAATGCCGATGCTCACCACGGACGCCATTGTGACCAGGTAAACGTGCTCGCGGACCGCGATTGCGTCGGCCCGGGTACGAGCGCGCCGTACACCGAGAATGACGCTCACCTCGCCTGCTGCGATGATGGAACATGCGAGAAATACGGACAGTCCAACTTGGGTGACAGTGATTGCCCCGACCGTGAACTGCACAAGGGCCGTGATGAGAACAGTTCGCCCCGCGCCGTTCTCCACAGCGGTTAGCCAGACCGAGCGGTAGCCGATCAAGGTGTCACCGCGGCGATCTGTGAGGTCTTTTGCCCCAGCGATTATCACTGAGACCGTCGCCAGCAATACCGCGACTGCGACCGCTACCCGCCACTGCTCAGAGGAAAGCGTTCCGTTGCCGGCAGCGATGCCAGTCACCCACGGCATGACGAGCGTTGCAGTCAATAGTGCGATCGTGGCACCCGGATATCGTTTAGTCACCCTGCCGAACGAATAACCGATACCAATAGTGATATTGGCGACCAGAACGACAGCTAGGGCAGTCTTCGACGGTGCGTCGCTAGGGCTCAGTGCCACCATTGCTGTCGAAAGGAGCACGACCGATAACCACGCTACGAATGTTGCTCGACGCAGACCACGAGTCCCGAAACTCAACGCCCATCGTGTACGCAGCGGTTGATTAATTCGATCAGCGGGAAGATCTACCAGTCGGTTGAGCCATTCTACGGAGACGCAGAACGTAATCCAGTAGATAATCCACAACAGAAGATGTGGTGGCGCTTCGTGCGCGACAAAGAAGCTGCCGGAAAGGAACCCGGCAATATACAGGGCAGAGAATCGGGGCGATCCGGTTCTGACGAACCGGGAAGCGCGACTCGCCAGCGGTGCGGACATTGCTATCGGCTTACCGCTACGGAAAGTGTCTCTGGACCGCGTAACCCCATGCCAGGCTTGTAATTGATTGGCTCTGCAACTTCGATGGAGCGGTACCGTTGCGATAGTTCGCGTAGAAAGTGCTGAAGCATCGAGTTTGCCAGTGCCGAGCCGAGGCAGTGATGGATCCCACGCCCGTAAGAAAGTGAAGACACATCAGGGCGCGTGACTGAGAATGTGTCTCCGCGCTCGACTGCTTCTCGATTTCCGGAGGCAAGAAGGACCATGACGGCGTCACCCTTAGTGATATTTGCGCCACTTACCTCGCAGTCCTCCAATGCGATTCGCCCAGCTTCGTGCGCCGGAGGCTCAAAACGGAGCACCTCAGCCACTGCATTCTCAATGAACTGTGGGTTGGCGCGTACCTGTTCGAACTGATCCGCATGACGGGAGAAAGTGATCAGCATGTTGCCGATCGTGTTGGAGGTGGTTTCTTGTCCGGCGACCGTGATGAGGAGGCATGTCGCGGCGATCTCGTCAACGCTGAGCTGGTCACCGCCGTGACTGACTTCGGACAGTCGCCGGACAAGCCCCTCGGGCGCATTGCCGGATGTTGCGAGAGTTCGGAAGTAATCGATCGATTCTTCGATTGCGGCAGAGCGGCGATCGGCGACTTCTTTTGGAATCGCGAAGTTGATATCAAGTACGCCGGCCACAAGATTCGACCATTCGGAGAATCGCCCGCGATCTTTGTCCGGAATACCCAATATTGACGAAAGTACCTCTACAGGAAACGGTTCCGCAACCTCGGAAACGGCGTCAGTGCAGTGTTCGAGATGCCGAACCGCTGATGAGGCCGCGGATAGGACGATGTCGTCCATGGAAGTCGTGGTACTGCGGGTGAAGGCATCGGAGACGAGGCCCCGGAGCCGGGTGTGTTCGGGCGGATCTGTGAGCATGAAAGGACGGGCGTCGCCGTCGATGCCAAGACCAAGGAATGGTGGCATGTCTTCGCCCATCATCGACGTCAGATGGTCGAAGAAGGTGGAGTTGGCAAAATCCTTGCCGAATAATCTGCTTCGAAGCACCTTGTCGCACGACGTGTAGTCAGCAACGATCCAGGCGCCCAGAGCTGAGCGATGTATTGGAAGCTCCGTGCGCAATCTTGCGTAGACCGGGTATGGGTCTGCCTTGAAGGTTGGATCGAAAGGATTGACTGCGAGAGCGAGATCGCCCGTATCGTCGACCGTGTGTGTCATGTTTCCCCCTGTGTGGATCAATGTGTGCCGTCGCGCTGCCGCGCGAGACCGCGATGACGAAAAGCGAAGGAACTCAATCGGTTACAAGCCGGTAAATCACGTAGAAGCCGAACCAGGCGATTGCAGCGCAAGCAGCGACGAGGAGGATGTCGAAGAAGATGACCATGAAGCGAGCCCCATCCGTTTGGTTCATGGAGAACAAATCTCAGTATGAATCTGGTTGTGTGCCTGTGGATATAACCACATCGCAACACGAGTTGCAATAAATCCATTGCTTGACCCTGTTTGACGCAGCAAGCTAGGACCAAAGTCCCGAGAGTGAGGAGAACGAACCCGTTGGTTAAACGCAGAGGAACGCATGTGACCACGGCGGTGCTCGATGCAGCCGCCAAGCTGATCGTCGAGGATGGCTACGACTCGGTTACGGTTGCTCGTATCAGCAAGCTCGCCGATGTCCATCCGACCTCGATCTACCGTCGCTGGCAAACGCTCAACAACATCCTTGCCGAGGCCGTCTACAACATTGTCGAGGACGATGCCCCGATCCCCGATACGGGCGATGCTCGAACAGATCTCATACAGTTCTGTCAGACACTGAGAGACTTTATGGGGACTGCGGTTGGACAATCTCTGGCCCGCCAAGCCATCGAACCGGTCGACAGTGACGATATGGCCGAACGGAGGCGGGAGTTTTGGCAGAAACGATTCACTGCGGCCGGTACGATCATCCACCGCGGAATAGAGAATGGTCAGATCAGGAGAGATATTGATCCAGGGCAGGTTCTCGGGTTAGTGACGGCGCCACTTCACCTTGAGGTTCTTCTGGATGAAGCTCAGGAGCCCGTCAATATTGAGGCGAACGTGGATATCATTTGGAGGGCTATCGCGTCGAGTGAATGATTCTGTTGACGGTGAGCTTGGCCCAGTTGGAACATATGGACTGATGGGTTTCTGACCGTGGCAGTGAATCGATGAGCCGGATGCTGACGCGGCCGTGTGGCGTTCAATCGGGGAATGCCACACAGCCGCTCGCCGGGTCGACTCAGCCAGGGCACCTTTCTGCCTATCGATTGGTCTGTTCGTAAGTGCCCGGAATTCTCTAAACACTTGTCGCCCACTCCGCCGGGAACGAAGATTTCTTCAGGCTTAGGGCACAGCCCAATCGATGGCATTGCTGGTCAGGATAGTTTTCTCCCGGATACGCTCGAACGGTGACTTCTATACGAGACTTCATCGATGCTCGCACGCATATCGGCTTCAGTCAGCGAGAGGTTTCAGCGATATCGGGCGTCTCCGAATCAACCATCCGCCGCGCCGAGCTGGGCGAATCGAATGTCTCGATCGTTGTGTTCAATCAGTTGATGTATGCGGTCGGTGCCGAACGGGCTGGCTTTCAGCCAATTTGCGACTACTCCGCGATGGTGGCGGCACGATTTGTCTTGGGGGATGCAACAGTGCAGCTCAGTGATGCCGCCCGCGAATGGATTACCCGCTGGCGGAAGATGGGATCCGCAGCAGACGATGCCTCAGGGTTCAGGACAATCCTTCGAACTGCCGGATATGCGGCAAGGATTTTGGATCGACCGCACAAAGAGACGTATCGCGGTCCTTTGCTTCCGACCCAGATCTTTTCCAGACTCCGCGAGTTGCAACAGTCTGACAACCTCGATTGGGCGGTCACCGGTGCGGACGGCTTGCCGATGATCTACGTATCGGATCCCCGGCTGGCGTTAGAACGACTCAATGACAGTGGGGGCGGTAGTAATCGACGATCACGCTTCTGGGAGGGAGTGACGTTACTGGATATGTCTCCGGTGGTGAATGCGCGTGTGCGTGGACGTGTTTTAGCTGGGGGAGACAAGGTGCGTTCGATGGGCGAGATACAGACGGTGATCGACATGTATTCGGCCGGTCAGATAGACGCAGCAGATAGGCGTGCGAACAGCATCCATGCGAGATCGTTCGCCGACTGGGAAGGGCTCGGGTCAGGACTGGTTCGTCGTGCCCACGAGACAGGGGAGCAAGCGTGAGTCGCAGTCAAGCGTCATGCAGCGATCGCCGGCCCGGATAAGGCCGATGACAACATCGCGTAAGGGCTGGTCAGAGGAAGAACGTGCGTACCTCGCTGCGATCATCGAAAGTGAGGGAGGTGGTCTGGTGGACTATCGGGATCAGGTGTCTCGGTCGGGTTCAGGGATTCATTCCCGGGAGATCGAACCGCAGGAGCGGATGTAGGATTTTGCAGATATTGTTGCGCAGCTTCGGATCCCGAGGGAGTTGCCAGGCCCTGGACGGCATCATCCTGTCTGATTTCGCCGATCACCCACTCATATACCTCTGGCCAGCTCATCGATCGGATCATTGCGACAACGTCTTCGTTCGAAATGTGACCTCTCGCGGAGCGGAGTTCTGGTCGGGTCAACCATTCATCCGCGTAGTCGATCACGGCGTGCGTCAGGTCTGCGACGGATTCCGCGAGAGTCTGTTCACCCGACAAGAGGCCGAGATCTGGTGCGACGATCACAAACGCGCCGTTGTCGTCGAGGAGGGCCTCAAAGCCGGCGAACTGATAGGTGGAGGCTGCAGGTGCCGGGAGAAATGTTCTGGACGGGTCCGGTTCGCGGTTGATCCACTCGACGATCTCCTCGTCGGTCAGTCCGTCTACCTGGGCCGCAAGTGCTGCGCTCCGCTCCGGATGCTCCGAGGTTGGGTGGTCGGAGTGATTCCACCAGTATGCATACTGCCGCAGCTGTCGGACTAACTTGTCGGTCGCTTTGTCAGAGTCGGAGTCAGTGGCCGAAATCCCAAGCCCAGGAACATAGACCGTGTAGAAGCCGCTGACGAAGACCATCCGAAAGTCTGCATCGAATTCCGGTATCGGTTCAATCGACATTATGAAACCCCTTGTCTCTCAGGTATCTTACTCTGATATTAGAGAGACCGTTCGACAGTTATTTCAGATTTGAAGTCCCATGCATGGAGTGCCGTTAGGGCAGATTTCGTCGCAATCGAACGATGAAGCTCTCGTATGTGATTGGACAGCGGTTACTGAACTGGCCATGGCCGGGGGCTACATTGCCTGTCGCCGGATCGCGGTCAGGTTGTCGACCAACTTGGTGGTCAGTTGCCCACGAGCCAGAAGCTCAAGCGGAGTCTGGGTGCCCGCGATGCGAATTGGGGTCTCCCACCAAGCGAGGGCTCCCCACGGATCAATTTCCGCTTTGAGATCCGCGTTTGCGTGGGTGACGATTGGAATGACCGCCCGTGCTGCAATGTCGAATTGGAATGTCGGATACTCCCAGTTCGGTCCATGCGGAAGTCGGATTAGGGAGAATGCTCCTCTGAGTGCCTCCAGTCTGAGTTCTGCATCAGAGTGATTGCGGTACAGCAGGTTTGCGGCTTCTGCGGAGCGGATGCACGAGAGCCGCCGGCGTAGCGATTCTGTAAGCGTCGGCATCCTTGGGTCATCCTCATCCGGGTGAGTCGGTTCAGCCATCATGTGCCCTCAACTTGCCTTCTGGTGTGGCATTGCCCGTCGATCGTAGCTAGTTAGGTACCGTGTTTGTCCAGGCATTATGGGATGAATCGGGGAATCATGGTCACGAGATGGTCTGTTCGAGTCGATCCGGTCTTGTGGGATGACGTAAAAGGTCGGCTAAATTCACAGGAGAACCGTCAGCCGAGAGTGACTATGAGTTCGATCATCGAAGTTGCGTTGCGCAGGTGGGTTTCCGAGTGCGCCCCTATCACTGAATTGATTACGGCTGAGGAGCTCGAAGACACTAAATCGCCTAGAGTGCCGGTGCGAGGCAGGAATCGCCCAATCGACGCGTCCGACGATAACGACGATTTCGTAGCAGCGAAAGCGAAGGTCCGCCTCAGTTCGGGGCGACGAGTCGCGGATGCTTCCGTGCAGACCCCTTATGTACCAGCGAGAGAGCGGTTTGCGCCGAAGAGTTTGTCGATAAGCGCGAGTGTGAAATCTGACGTTCTCGCGACGGCGCGTGCAGTGGCTGCGTATCGGAAGTCCATGCACCTCGCACCGGGTACGTTGGCACATCCAGCGCTGGTCGTGCAGTCGGCGCTCCGAGATTGGCTCCGCGAAAATCCCCGGAAAAAGTGATCTACATCATATATTGGTTGATTTTTCGGCTGAAAAGTAAACGAAACATTGCTTCTGACCAGCGGAAATAGGTCTTTCGCTGGCAAAATATTATTACATCGCACTCCTCTGCTGCGTTCTATTAATCCAGCGCACCGCAAATCGCGGTGCGGAGAGGGTCGGAATGGCAGAGAAAGCGCTTGAAAAGCATGAGTGCGAAGCCGCGAAGCTTCACTGGTTAGCGTCCCAGTACGAGGATGCATACTGCAGGCTCCTTCTGCTCTGCGACGATGGTTTGGTCGGACATGCGGCCGGATTGACTCGTCCGGCTGCACTGCTCCGAGAGGCGGTTGCCCGCGCAAAGATCGGGCAGGAAGTCGCGGCGGAGTTGAATCTCCAGCGTGACGCTCTCGTCGAACCGCGTGACGACGACACCATCTACGATGCTCGCGATCGGGCAAATCTAGCTCGGGCGTTGATATTGGCCGAAGCGTATTTCGAAAAGATGTATCGCGTCGAATCTCGATTCATTGCCGAGATCGCAAGCCGACTGTCTGGACTCGTGGATATGAGTCAACGCTGTGCAGACATCGGTGACGATTGTATGGCAGACCGAAGGGCATTGGCCTCATGCTTGCTGGAAGATCAACCGGAATCTTCCCTGATAGCAGCGCTGTGGGACTTCAGGACGAACCTCGATGGCGATGACGGAAGGGCCGAAGTGGTTGATCGGTTGATTTCATACGTAGAGGTAGTGCGCGGGCTGCTTATGCCCGCCGATTACTTCCTGCACCATCAGAGTGCCGAATGACGAAGCGGGCCTCCGAGGTTGGCTCATTTTGTCCGCATCCAGACTGCGCTGACTCCAGTTGTGTCGTCGAAATTGGTTGCAGCGCGACGTGCCTCACCTGCGGGTCCAAGTGGATCGTGACGCTCTAGATGAACGAGCGGCGTGACCCCTCGGATGTTCAGCTGGCCTGATTGATCACCACAGCGGAAAACGGTTCGATCAATAGGGCTGATCGAGGGGTTGGGGGCTACTACCAGGCATCTGATCTCAAAGCAGGTCAGACTGCCTGGTAGTAGCAGGGGCGTCGCGGATCGCCTATTTTCAGATCAATACGGAGCGCAAATTCGGCACTAACGGTCCGTGGCATCTCTATGCCTTTTTGCTATTGGCGATATTGAAAACTGTTCGTCAATAGCGCTATCGAATCTGCATTAGTGATTATCGCTGGACATTTCGGCTATAAGCCGAATAAATTTCGTCGTAGACGAGTTAGCTACTCGTTCTGAAGAACTGAAGCAAGCAGGGTGGCTCGGTTAGAGGTGACCATGTTCGTCACCCTGCTTGATTTCAGAAATGAACAAACACCTCACTTTTAGGACATTCCGTATGATCCTCTGCGCGCCCGAAATCGATGAAGAAACTCGATCTTCGACTGACTATCTTAATGAGCTGCGCACACAGGAATGCCCTCGAATCACGCCGGAATCAACTCGGGATGAGCGAGGTCTACTGATCGATTGGCTACTCCTCGATAACGGAATCAGTTTGATTCCCTGCACGATTGACAAGACTCCAAAGATGCCGTGTCTGCAAAAGAAGCTGGATCCGGCCAATTATCAAGGTAAGAAACATCCCTCGTGTGAGAAGTTTGGGCACGGATTCAAGACTGCGACGCGGGATCGGGAGCTGCTGCTTGACGTTCTCGATCTGCATCCCGAAATGGTGCTCGGTGTGGTGCCCGGCCAGGACAGGCTGATCCTCGACATGGATTCGGACGACGCGATTGCGAGCTTTTTGGCTGCAACAGGTGCCGACGTGGAGGAGAATCCTTGGGTGTCGACCGAACGCGGCGCACACCTGCACGTTAAGTGGCCTGGCGCAAAGTCATTCAAGACCAAGCAGCTACCCAATGTTGACATCCGCAAGGGTGGAGTCGGCTTCGTGATCGCGCCGGGGTGTGAACGGTCAGAGCGGGCGTTGTATACCCATACGCGTGGTATCTGGGGGCATGTGGTCGAGAACGAGGCAGTCGTTCGGTACATTCTGAAGACGGTGGCGCGTCGGCCGAAAACCTCTGGTGTCCAACGGAAGCAACATGTGAAGGCCTGTGGGGCTGAGAAGATCTTGCTGGAGAAGTGGCAGAACAATTTCGATCTCATGTACGGGCAGCTGAAGGACACCCCAGCAGGCCGCGAATACCGATCCCGCCGGACCAAGCCCTCGTCCCGTACCGATGACCAAGACGCGTACGACCTCTGCTCTGTATGGAATGTGGCCTACCACTTGGGCTTCACCCAAGAGCAAGCCCTCGGCTTGGTGAAGAAGTTTCAGCCAAAGCTGGCGCAGAAGCGCCTCGAAACCCGTGACGAAGTTTGGCTGGTCGAAGACGTGGCACGGGTATACACATCTGCCGCGGGATGGACCGGCAATCCCCTCGTCAGGTATCAGGCCGAGCAGGCATTGCAGACGATTGAGCGACTGTGCGGTAAAGAATCTCGGCAGTATCTGCTGCTCGATTGGATAGTCCGTATGTGTACGACCACACAGAAGGACGTACTCAATGTCGGGCAAGAGGCTACCGCCGAACTTTTCGACGTCACGCATGTGACGATAGGTCGCGACCTCCGTTTCCTCCGCCAAACGATGGTGGAAGGCTTGGCCGGCGAAGACGGGCAACCCGTCCCGGTTCTCAGAGTCGTTCGGCGGCACTGGTATGACGCAAAGCGCTGGAAACACTGCAGGACGACGTCGTACGCAGTCGGTGGCATGGTGGCGGTCGGTGCGGACGGCAAGGAGTGCCCCGATCTGGAAAAGGCAGCCGTTCTACAGGCGGAGGAAGCATTACTCACACAGGTGAACGACGCGATCGGACAGTGTTGGTCATTGGTGCAGATGGATTACGAGGTCGACTTGGTCGGAGGCACGATCGATGTCCGAATCCTCGACGAGCGCCTTCAGACATCGGCCCCCGTCGTGCAGTTCGAGATCGCACCGAACCAAGAGGCTTTCAGTCCGCTGGTTCGGCGTGCCCAAGCGAACTGCCCGAACTTTGGCTCGCCTGAGAGCGGAAGCAACAGGTGCCCCGATGTGCGAAAGGCGCCAAACACGAAGGCGCCGGCGAAGCCCTTGGAGAAGTTGGTCGAGAAGGTGCCGGTCAAAGCTGCAACATTGGCTCGGCAGCGGTCACGGTACGAGCGGATATTCGATGGCGTCAAGTTGGAGCTTGACGACGAAGGCTTGCCGATGGACATGCAGGTGCTCGAGTGCATCGACAGCGCTTGTCTGATCCGTTCATGGGACGACGTCGATGTGATCCAGGTGGTAACAAACATCGCCATCGGGTGGGACGAGATCCGTCGCAAAGCCCTGACTATGAGGAATTCGCCCGAGGCTGAGGCGGCGATACGTGCAGTCGAAGGCGAGACGTGGAAACTCCTGTTCGAGGCTGAAGAGCGGCTGGGCAAACGGTATGACAGTCTCCGGAGAGCAGCGGAACGCAATGTTATCCGCGCAATCCGGCACCTCTAGGTCTGTATCGCTCACAGAAGGAGGTTTGCGCGGTCAAATCGATTGTGACGCAATGAACTCTCGATTCGAGTACGTCGTACCCCCTCGAACTTTCGGCGCGTCACAATCGCAATGCGGGGCCATTGGGGTCGCAGTGTGGTCGGTGAGAGCTTCGGGTTGCGCTTCGAATTCAATTACGATTTCTGTCATCGTAAACTGTCTGTCGGATGGTCGCATTGAAGGCGATCCGGGTGAATTTGATAGGGGCTCTGAGCTCTACGAATGGGGCAATGTTCAATACGTCCACGTCCTCCGCTTTAGGGGCACCACTGATCCCCGGGGTCCGTACAGAAGGGGTGCTCCGAAAAGAGGCTCCGCAACGTATAGGGAATCCACGCAAAGAGATGAACCTCGAAGCTGTTCCTACTCAAGGGATTCGCGTCGAATCGTGAGCTATCCATCGTGAGCTCTGAGCTCGTCGTATGGGTCAATGTTCAATACGTCCACGTCCTCCGCTTTGAGAGCACCACCGACCTCAGGGGTCCCGCAGATAAGGGCGATTCATCACAGGCTGTCCCCTAGGAGAGGTCTCGGTATGGAAGTCAGTCTCCCCGTGGGGCCATATCAGTCTGCGATCGACGGGAAAGTGATGTGCTGCACGGAGTTCCGACCAACTTCCGGGGCGAAGCCTCGACGTACCTGAAGCTTCATGGGGCTATTGCTGAAGCTGAGTGCGACGCTGACGAACTTTCGATACTTCTTACGAACGATCTATCGAGACGAAGCTCTGAATCGAACTGAGAGCGAATCAGAGCTCCCGGTATCCGTAGACCTCGCGGAGGATCTTCCGCGAAGATCGATCCTCTTCGAATGGAACCTCTTGCACCGCATGGGCCCACGACGATGATAGCCATTCGATCGGCGCTATATGGCCGGCATCGGAGGTCTTATGGCCGCAGGGGTAGAACATCCGATTCTCGGGCCAATGTCCGCGGTCGTAGTAGCCGACCGAAGCGCAGATCGTGCAGCGGGCGAGCCCGGCGGCGTGCGCATCGTGGATCGGTTCGAAGTCGTTACCCCGATCTGTCGGATCCTCGATGATGATGCCCGCGATGAACTCCCGAGAATGTGTGAGCCCGTCGATGCGGCCAGGCTTCCGATTCAGCAATGGTGCATCTGTGACCATCACATAGATATCATCTGGCCGTCGGTCGATGACGCGGGGCGGTTCGAACTGTCCGCTCGCGTGGTCCTCGACTACCAGGTGGGCCGATCTGTCGCTGTAACCGGTCGACAGGGTGAACGTGACACCGGCGAACTGCTGATAGGCCCAGTGTAATCCGAGGTCGGTCAGCAGTGCGGCCCATCGCCGGTGAGTGGGTGCCTCCAGTGCTGGCTCGTCTTGTGAAGTGCTGCCGCCGAACGGACGGAAGATGGATGAATGATCTGGGCTCATGGGAACTCCGATGGCGGAAAGGATTTGACGGGCGAAAAATCTCTATATGGCTATTTTACTAGGCTGGTCGCCGCATCTACAGCTCAAATAGACGGGTATAGAGCATATTTGGGTATCCGCGCTGTCAATGTCGAGCGTTGAGGAATAGGCTGACCGAATGAACGCAGATCCGACGCAGTCCAAGTGGGAAGCGATGGTGGAGCGCGGTGAGGTCCAGCTGGTCGATCCGAATGGCGCGCTCGATCCGCCGATTCCTGCGCTCGAACTTCCGCACGGCATGACGTCTGATTCCATCCTCGACGACCTCCGAGGTGATCACTGATGGAGGTACGCCAAGGTCAAAGGGAAGCGTAGGGAAGTTTTCGCGGGTGTCCCAGACAGAATTCCGGCTGGCGTCGGAAGTTGGGGCCTACCTGCCGGTCAGTGGAAAATGATGATGGTCGAGAACGCCTGACGACTATCGACTTGGAGGGCGCGTTGCGGCCCCCTAGCTGCGACGCTGATCGATACTGAAGCTCGTAGCGATCTTCGCTCTTCGATAGCGATTTGAATTAGCCCGCTTCGATCTGAACGCTCACAGGCCAATCGCGTCGATCACAGCTCGCCAGATCGAATTGGAGCGGTGGCGCCTCCGTCGGCCCTAGCTGAATGATTGGCTGCGAGAGCGAGAGGCGCCCGTCCAAGCGAGGGTCTACTGGGCGGACCAATGTCAGTCGTTCGAATATCCACATAACGAAGTTGATGCGAATCTACATGGTTGCTGAGTAGCTAGTTCTCGGATCAACGAAACGAGATGACGCCTCAGATCGATTGAGTGTTCATAGGTGTGCATCCCGATTCATCCGCCAAAAGTACTAGAAATAAGCATCACTGGTTTTCGTCGACGATGGCGACAGCTCTATTGTTGAGATCAATCCGGCCATTGCTCTACGGTTAGCCGATGACTTGCCGAGTCCACACAGTGTTCGACGACCCGACCTGCATCTACTGCAACTCTGTTGCGACCCGTCGTGCAGCGCAGGAGTCCGCCAAGGCGGACAAACAGATGCTGGATATGCATCAACAGGCTGCCCGTGCGCAACGACGGACTGCATCCGCTGCGAAATCGGAAGCGCGACGACAAGAGCGTATCGAGTGGTCGCAGCTGCAGAAACAGAAGAAGCAGGCCCAGTCCGCGGCCACGAAGGCAGCGAGACAGGCACAGGGTGGGGGTCTGCTGCCGAATGAGAAGTTGAAGATCGCCGCCGTCCTGCTGTTGTTTTGGGGCACAGGCATTGTGGTCGGATACCAGGACAGGAATTGGTTCGTGGTGATCGCCTTCCTCGCCGTCGGTGTGGGGGTGGGCTACTTGGCGTTGAAGCGTGTCACCAGACAGAAGAGGCAGCGGGATCGAGGCGACTAGCCCTTGGTGCTGAGCCATTGAGGTTCGACCGGGTTTTCGGGACGTTGTTGAAAGACAGGGGAATAGGTTCTTGAGGGTTTCAGTGCCCAACAATCCGACTCGACCGGCTCCTCCCGGTGCGGCGAGGACAAGTGTGAGCTGCACGCCGCCGATATTGCTGCCGTATATCGACGATCCTGAACTGATCCGGTTGGTCGAGGCTGATGGATTGCTTTCGCCATCAGAGCCACGGAAGGGAGTCCTCCAGTCCGTCGGCAAGGTCTTGTACGTCCAAGCACGAGGCTTGATTGTCGTGCCGATCGGCGTTAAGTCTTCCAAAATGATTCTCTGCATGGTGTTGCGTGGCAACGAATCCACGCAAGAAGGGCCGATCGTCACGATCGGCTGGGATCAGCTTTCGTATGCACCCGAGCTCGGAGTGCGACTTCCTGACGACCCACCTAGCCTGGATGCAGACAAGGGCGGGTCAGTTGGCGACGACGATTCAGAATCTGCGGTCGATGATGAGGAGTCGACAGATATTGGATCTGATCTGACTGTGGGTGAACCTCGGGAGAAGTTGCTGTTCGTGCCCCACCTGGATGATCCTGACGCGGTTGAAATGATCGGGGCGAGGTTGCATTGCTGTCCGCCGAGAGATGATGTTCGAACGCTGTACGGCAAACTCCTTTACATCCACGAGGGCGGGGTAATCGCAACCTTGATTGGAGTGGTCGATGGAGAAGAGGTCGCGGTACTGGTTGTTCGGGGCAATGCGACCTACAGGGACGGGGCGGAGGTCTGTCTTCCGTCAGCTCTGGTGTTGAGGGCGTTTGAAGTCGGAGTGCGGTGCCCCTAGGTGCGGAGTTCGCAGGTCATGATCAGAAGTGCACCGACGCGACCGAGCCCATACAAGCGGTACCCGTTGCGGACGCCGCCTGCAACCGCTGGCCCGCCCAGTTCGTGGATTCCTGGCCGGAGATCAAGCCGTATACGCGGACTGTGTAGTCGCCCTGTACTGAAATTCGAAGATCTATTTCAGATCTGCCTCCGTTGCCGGGGCTTGGTAAGTCCACGGTTCGTTCGGTCCATCCATCGGTATCGCGGATTACTTTCACCCTGTAGCCAGTCAGTTCAGCTTGAATTGTTTCCCATCTGAGGATCGCTGTCCTGCTATTTCCGCTCCCTTTTCTTTCGCATGAGGTCCAATTGGGTGTCCCCGACCTGACGCAATTCAGAGTTTCGTGGGCATCGATGATGTAGTACTTGCGAGAGCTGCCGTCGCCCGGGCGGGTGACGTATTTCCCTCCGGATCGGGCGCCTTGTTCCAAGCAGTACTTCATTTGGCGCGGCGTAACACTGGTATTTCCGCTGAATCCGAGTGCTGCGGTACCTGTCACGAACGGAGCAGCCATGGAAGTACCGGATGCTTGTGTGTAGTTTCTGACGCAGAAAAACAAGCAATCAACATTCGTCGTCGTAATTCCACTGTCTTGTACCCCGCCAGGCGCGACAACATTGACCGCGCCCCCGTATGCCGATTTAGGGGCCCACTCGTCGTCTCGTGTGGTCGCTCCGACAGTGATTACTCTGTCTGATAGTGCTCCGAGCGCTCCGGGATAGGAGAGGTTCGCGTCGGCGCAGAAGTTGCCCGCGGCCGCCACCCAGAGTGTGTTCGGACTGAAGTTGACCACTGCGAGCAGTTGTCGCTTCATCTCGTCGAGCTTTCGGCCGCTTGAGCTGACACCCAGACAGGTATTCAGAGTTTTCTCTCCGAATCCGAGGCTTATGTTGACGACTCGAGCTTGTGTACTGGCAGAACGCATTTCGCTGAGTAGATTTGCGAAGTACTTCGCAGTGTATGACCTGAGATCGCAAATCTGGGACACGCCAGAGATGCCCTTACCGTTGTTTCCCACAGCGCAAGCAATTCCTGCAGTCTGGGTGGCATGGCTCTGAGGTGCGTCGTAGTACGGGCCGTTTCGACGCATGTTCGACTTCAGATCTTCATGTTCTCCGTCGACGGGGAATTGATCGATCACACCGACTGTGACGTTTGATGAACCGGTGGTGACATTCCATGCATCTCGTGCCTCAATTTTCCGCAGTCCCCAGTTTGCCCGATTCTCGGTGTGCCACTCCTGCAAATATTGATCGTCGGTCTCGGCGAACTCTGCAGCTGGGGCGAAGTTGTGTGCGGTGTTGACAACGCCCGGGATTGCAGCGATGGACTCCACCATCGAATCTATATCGGCGCTCGATCTCCCCTCAAACCGCAATTGATACAGACCAATCTCCTCGGACGAACCGAAGATCACCGAAGATGTGGACGCTGCGATCTGGCGGATGGTGGTGCCCGCGGCAGCGCCGGGCTCCACCATCACAAGCACTTCGTCGGACACCACTTCAAAGTTGTCGTTCGTCACTATTCGATCGACTGGGGCGGTGGAGATGCCGACCGGGATATGGTCGGCGGTCACGAATTCCGTTGTGATAGTTACCCTGATGGGGTTTCCCAGCGCGGCCGACTCGCTGGACAGCTGAACGGTTCCCTCATACTTTTCCTCCGCGTCAGTTGGCAGGGTCACTTCAAGTGGGATGAAGTAACGGCCTTCGATGAAGGGTGGATTCTGATCTAGTCGAATCGTGGCGACAGTGCTGAGAGTCCCCGAGACTGACGCCTCGATCGTGCGAGATCCGTCTGTTCCTGAGATGAATCCCATCGGCACGATTTGGCTAGATCCGTTTCTGACCGAGGCAGTGATCTGATCCAATACCCAGTGATCGGGACCTGATGGGGTGGTAGTGACCGGCGGCGTAGTCGTAGGTTGTGACGAAGTTGAACTATCCGAGGATCCTGAGGAGCCGGCAGACCCGAACGGATCCGCCGCGCTGACGCCTGCTTGGTGAGTGGCGAGCGTTAGCGCTGCAACCGCTATAAGTGCAGTGGCGAACGTGCGCATTCGTGTCATTCCACTCCTCGCTAGACAGATTTGGGTCAATTTCTACACCAGTACGCGTCGAGGTGGCGCATTGTCAGCGGAGATTCATTCGAACGGATGACACTGTGGCGATGACAGAGGAGCGGCGTAATCAGGGAAGATCTATCACTGTCCAAATACCGGTCGGACCTTGCTCGCATTCAGCACCTTTCACTCTTGCCGTTTCTGTCGGAGCTCTGACTTAGGTTCCACGCGATACTGTTCAGCTTCCGTCTGGAGGTCCTCGTGACGATCGATCTGTCCGCTCCGGAACTTGTGCTGTTCCCACTAGCCGCATCGCCGGTAGCAGTGTCAGGCACAAGGACGTCCCGCGATAAGAAGCTCACCAAATCGGTAGGGGAGCACTGGGCCTGCACCGTCCTGGCTGGGCTCGGCTGGGCAGCTTCGCTGACGAGGGACGGAGTCGCTCGAACGGATGTCCTTGCGGTATATATGGAATCTGGAGCGATGGTGTCCGCGCAGGTCAAGGCGGCCTCGTTCAGTACGAACCCTTCCTGGTACTTCGGTGAGAAGGGATTGCTGCCGGCGATGTCACCGCAGGAGTGGTACCTGCTGGTTGTCCTGCCGGAGAATCCATTCGGTACCCCTCGCACCTTTGTCGTGCCGAGAGACCATGCCGCGGCCGGTGCGTGGATTGCGTACCGGGACTGGCTCACCGACCCGACTGCCGAGCCGGGGGCTAGGACGACCAAGCCCAGCGCTGCGCGTACGTATTCGTGGGTGTTTGAAGACTACGAGGATCAGTGGGAACGAATGACGATGCCCGCGGATGAAGCGCCGATCCTGCTGCCGACCTATATGAGGGATCTCGCTGCGAGTGAGCGGGTCGGGCTCCCTCCGGGTCATCCGTGGCAGCATCGTCTGCCGGAGTGGTGACAGACATGAACTTGATGTCGACGATCACCGCACGGTGGGACAGATCAGTCACATGTCCCCTTTCGGAAGTGTCAGCCGAAGGACCGAACGGGGCATCAAATGTGGAGGCTGATCTCACGGCATCCATGGCTGGTCACCCGTTCTCCCGCACCATTTCCAAGCTCCGTCCTCCTTGGTGAAGTACACCCGTGACTGGTACGGGGATCTGCTGGACTTGGTCTGCCATCTCATGTCCGCCCGAGCTGTCGCGGTGTCATCTCTGACGACGTTCGTGAACTCCAATATGTCTGCGGGGCTGTAGGTGCTCGGTCCTCCTGCCACGGAAAGGAATTCCTGACAGGCGAACTGCGGCATTGAAGAGCGATCCGGCGCGAGCAGTGAAGCATGAAAGCCTCGCTGTACTGACAGAAGCTCCGCCTTGAGATCTTCGCCGTCGTCAGCTCCGCATCCAGTCGCAAACGCTATCAGCGCGGAAGCGCAGGCTGCACCGTAGCGGCGATGGCGTTTCGGGTCCGATCGTTTTGTGGTGCGCACCAGTTCTCCTTCACGGATTTCAATCCGATTGTTGAGCAGACATTTTCGATTCTGTCTTGATGTTAGAACCGAGTTCCCTGTCTGGGCTGCGCTGCAGAGTTGAGCTGCATCAGAAGGGCTATCCTTCACGATTAGTGGAAATGTAAAGGGCTACTTTCTAATTCGAGAAGATCGAGCAATATGTGTCGGATTGGGTCGGGTCAACCGGAGCTCAGGAGTTTTGCGGCAGGCCTCGCGAAGAAAGCCTCACCTTGCCGAACCAGAGTGCAGGCAACCGCTTCAATGCGCCGCCGTGATCGAAATGTATTGCGCCCAGAAATCCACTACTGAACGGTCGAGGCCAATGAATCGAGAAGTGAAAGACAAGGCCGACGAGGAGAATCCGGCACCGTCACGATTGAGAGGGATGCTTCGACGATCGTTCAGAGCCGTCAGAAGTACCCGATGGTCAACGAGAGCCTTACTCCTCGCATTGATCTGCGCAGTTATCTTCGCGGCGAGTGGGCCGGCAACGGCTGCGTCGGAGACTGTTCAAGCGTCCGCCAGCGTATTGGCCCAATCCTCGGACGTGGTCGAGGCGGATTCCACAATCCGACCGCCGTCCGAATATCGAACCGTGATGCTCGAGGCCGGAAACCTTTTCCAGGCGAATCGGTACATGGTGTTCGAGCGATGGAGGAGTGCGACCGAGGTTCCGAGCCCAGATCAGTCATTCTCCTCGATGGCGCAGATCCCGTCGGCGATGATCAGCGGTATCGCAAAACTCCTCCTGTCTGGAGCAGCGCTGATCGCCTATGTGCTGGGATTCATGCTTACGGTGAGTCTTTCGATCGATCTGATGTCAAAAGCAATCTATTTCGTGGACGGGGTTGTTGGGAAGGCCGCTTTCGGTGCGTTTGGTTTGGGCGGAGGTTCGTCGGACCTGGTCTGGACAATTCTCATGTTCGCGGGCGCGCTTTTCCTGTGCAAGTACGTTCCAGCCAGATTGAAAGGGGAGTCAACCCGGCTAGCGTGGAAGGACTTGGGCACGGTCGTGGTCATTCTGTCCCTGTTCATCGGGATGGCCTTTCAGTCGACGAAGAACCACTACGACCCCAGCATTCCTGGATCCGGCACGGCTCCGGTCGCCCAATCCGAGGCCTCTTCGACAGTCTTGACCGCCGAGGAAGGTTCAATGGATCCGTCTGATTGGGCGGGGCTGTCGCCCGGATGGCTCGTCGTCGGCATTAACAAATTGGCGGGTTGGGGGATGGGTTGGCTCAGTTCTGCCGTCAACACGGTGACGAATGCCGTTGACAGCAGCGTGAATCCGACAGACCAAGATGGATCCGCGTGTGACAGGTACATCGACGGTATGCATGCGATCTACTTGAACACAGCTGCAGGCCAAGCTGCCGGAGGAAGGGCCAGGATCATGGTTTCGTTCGACAACCTGGTCAAGCAGCTGTACTTCTACAACTACCAGTCTGCGGCTCTCGGCACGAACGTGGGCGCGAGTAACGCATGGTGCCGATTCGCGGAGAACCAAGCGGGCTCTGCTACCGGCGATCAGATCCTGATTGCTCGAGTGGCGGGACTGTACAGCGAACTGATCGGCACCGGGGGACTCGGCGTCATAGGGGGCGATCCGGAGAAGGTGATCGATCCAAGTGTCGTCGCAACGAACAAGGACACCGGCTCCAGGAATGTCCCGGTATCGAATGGTCATCTTGTTGATGCCGACGGTGATTGGATCGACGGTCAGTCAAAGTCAGTCGCAGAGAGAATCTTTGGTCCGTCCTATTATGCGGAGAAGACCGAGCGGAAGGACAATGTCAACGGATCAACGATGAGTGTGTTCTACTTCGCCGCGTGCGTCTGGAATGAGATAGCCGGACCGGTGAGCCTGAACAAGGAATGGTTGAATGCCGGTCGCGGCTCGGTCGACAAGTTTGACCCGAACGACAAGATCACGGATGCCTCGGTGTGTGGCGTCGGTGGGAGCGAGAAGGACGACACGCAGATCTGGTCGCAAGGTTTCGGGCCCAACTATGAAGCCTCGAACACCTGGAACTACTGGAACTACAACGGGGACGCGTCGCTCAGCCTTCCGATAGTCGGGAATGTCTGGGGCATGAACAAGTCGGCGGCAGATCAGCAGTTCGATTCCGCCCCTGAAGCGAACATCACGTACCAGAAAGTGATCGGTGGCAGTTCCGGCAACGTACTCGTCTTGGGGCTGACCAGCTTGGTTCTTCTTGCATTTCTCGCACGCTACTTCGTGTCATTGGTGGCTGGAGTGGCGATAGCACAACTGATCGGAGTACTGATCCTGCTGGTGCTGCCGCTCATTCCAGTATTGCTGGTCTTTCCTGGCGCGAGGATGAAGCACATCTTCATGACACTGGCGAAGACATTCCTGTCGTCGCTGCTTGTGGTCTACATGGTCGGGATTGCATTCGAGATTCTGTTCGCAGCGCTTCGGTTCGTTACAGCACTCTTGCCGGTGAGAAGCTTGGATACCGAAGCAGGAGCGATCCTTTCAGGATTTGCCTGTATCGCGGTCTTCTTCGTCATGAAGTCGGGGCTGAGTCGTTTCGCCCAGATGGACATCGGTGACTTCAAATCGACTGCGATCAAGATCGGTGGTGCTGCAGGATCGCCGATACTCGGTGCAATGGGACTTCCCACACATTCGCTGTTCGATGCGAGTTTCTGGGGCGGCACTGGTTCGGATGGCACCAGGAATGTCACGACTGACGAGGACAAACTTGCAGGCCAGGATGACCACAAGAACGACGACATGTCCAACCTGATGGCGGGTTCCAAGACAAGTCAGTCTGCGACGAAGTGGAATGCCAAGGCTTTGGAAAACGGATACGCGAATCCTCTCCTCAACGGGGTCGCCGGTCTCGCGAACGGAGCGGGCTGGACCAAGGGGAAGTACACGGAGAGCAAACCCAAAGTCGCGTTAGGGCTTGCGTCGGCGAGAGATGGCCTTCGCTACCTCGCAACCGGCGTGGAGTCTCCACTGCGCGGGTCGACGGACGGCGAGGCGCGGAGCAGGAAGGACGATCTGGTCGACTCGATGGTGGACCGGCCCGACCTATCAGCCGAATCCAAAGCCTCGGCCGGGCTTCCTTCGGTGGACCCGTCGGACAGCGACAGCAAGGTTGCAAAACGGACAGGCGCAAGTTCCGCGAAAGGCGAGAGCCGACTTGCACCCGATGAGGTCAACGACGCACTTCGCGTGGAGGAGTTGGCGGCAAGTAGTAGCGGTCGGACTACTTCCGCACCCCTCGAACGGGACGGTTCAGTCGCGATCATGTCACCTGAGATCACCACTATGTTGGCGACCCAGGCGGACGCTATGGCGGAACTCCGATCCGCGAGTAGGGCCATGTCAGAGACGTTCGATCCGAGCAATCTGAATCTGAATGATCTCTTTGCCGACCGCAATGTAGTGGGCCGGGAGCTAGCAGCACAGTCGAATGCGATGGCAGATGTCGCACGGATCATCGAGGAGACTCAACGAAGTCTGACCGAGGGTATGGAGTCGGTCAGCGGGACAGCTCGTAGCTTGGGAAATGCTCAGGCTGAGACGAATCGACTGATCGGGGAGTCGCATGAACGTGTGTCGGCAGATCAACAGGCTTTCGCAGGTCAGATAGCGGACGCGACTGCCGAGATGACCAGATCAGTGAGCGACTCACACGAAGCGAGCAGTGACCTTGTGAGGGCCTATACCGCGGAGATCGAAAGGCACTCCTCGCGCAGCCGCTAGTCTCACCGCAGCTGTCGTTCTCTGACAGGGATCCCCCGATACTCGGCCAGTCAGAATATCGGGGGATACCTGTCAAGTATGAGTCTGTCCGAGACGGCAAGCCGGGATCCTGCCGTGGATTCATTCGGTCAAAAACGGCGAAAAGTTAACTCATGCAGCATATTCGATCCGACTGCGCCGAAAAACTACCGTTAAATCGAGCGAAAGATATCTTTTCGCCCCCGAAACGCTGTTCGAGCTTAGACACTCTCTTCTCCACATACTCATATCGCCCAGCACTGCGTGCTGGGCTCTGCCCTCAGGCCCACCGAAGCTGCCGCTCCGATGTGCCTTCGCTGCCCGGATCGGTACCCGCTCCGAACATCGATGCGTCCCACCGTTGAACCGCCTGGACTTCCGCCGTCGATGGACCTCGCTCCGTCTGCCCGTTCGGTCATCCGTGACCGGTCATCGCCGTCGTCGTCCTGTCGCTTCAACGGTGGATGAGCTCGTCGAGGTGACCCCACCAATGCCCGGATCGGATCCCTCCACGATGACCACCACGAATACCTGCAGCTCTGTGTGAAGCCCTGCCCGATCATTACGCCGTCACTGCAGAACAGTCTGCTCTGATCGACGACCGATGCAGAGGATCAATGAGATGAACAGGCTTGCCCGTCCTCGAGAATCTGTCAACCTGACTGCGAGACAGAATCATCGAACGGCCGATCGGGTATCCCCACAACGGAGTGAGACCAGCCTCCCTCATCGCGACCCCGACGGCGGTTCGGGACATCGAGAGGAGATCCGATAGGAGATCGCCTTCCGGCTCGGGTTCCGTGGAGACATCCGTGGTGATCAACCCCTGCTGGCAGATCTCCGAACATGAATTGAACGACGCAGCAAGATGAACTCACACTGATCTGTTGACCTCGCGTGGAGATCATCTGGAAACGGTTGACTCCGTACAGGTTCCCCTCACAGTGATGGCACCGGTTCGCGATCCGCGAGGACCCAGGATCTGCGCAGACAAGATGACCTCATGACGATCTCCGCACATCAACCGTTCGAGCCGTTGAGATCATCTGGGATAGAAGGATTCCGGGACTGCATCCATCGCAGAATGGACTCCGTTTCGGAAGTGCGACCGACGCTGAAGCGGCCATCCAAAATGACCTCATGATGATCTCAGCGGATCGGCCGATCGAGTCTTTGAGATCATCTGCGACGGAACTGTTTCGGGTCAGATTCAGTCTCCGTCGAGCGCAAGTTCAGGGCGGTGGACCGTTCTTGTAGGCGCCCGACAAGATGACCTCATGATGATCTCAGCGGATCATCCGATCTTTGTGTTGACCTCATTCGGACGGACTTCATTCCGGGCGTCGCTCCATGCAGAAGGACCTCACCATGACAGCACCGATCGGTGTGGAGTCCGATCCGGGATGCGCCGCGATGAGAAGCTCAGACGGACGTCGCGGAGATCCAGCAGGTTGGATGACCTCTTCATGAGCACTCAATCGATGTACTGACGAAGAGCTGTTCCGTCGGTCGGACCTCTGCACGAAATCCTGTCCGGATTCCGCGCCGATGCCCGACCGACGGGAAACTGCTTGAGCTTTCAGATGTCCTAGTTCAGACGCCCTTCCGGTCCTCCGATCAACTCGTCTACCCCGGACAGAGACGAGCCGATACAACTAGAGAGCCCCTGATTAATAGAGAGCGAAGCGAACGTCATGCCCTCGAGCTAGTCGAGGGAGAGGGAACCGAAACCGCGGGCTAACGCCCGCACTTGCTGTTGTAGTTGGAGTGGCGATGAGGGGCGAACGCGGACTCTGTCCTCGTGGTTTACGAGGCGCGGAGTGCCTCATCTGGAACATGCGGGACTTTGATCAAAGTGAAGCACTGGCGCATTGGGGATCAATGACCGCCGTGTAGTGGATAGACGCACAGGGCATCGGGCCTGCACACTTAGATGCAGATTGTGGTGTGGATCACGATCTGTGGCGAGGGGTTGTGGCGACCCCGGTACTCAGACTTTGGATTGAAGGGAATGAAGACACGTGCAACCCATGACTTATCCTTCGATGCCATCCACTCTGTTCCAGTCAGAGTCCACGTCGTTCGATTTGGTCGAGGAGTCCGAGGCCGCTGTGGGGTCCGCCTTCTATCCTCATCGGACGACGGCAGCCCGAGTCGAAGAACGGTTTCAAGGGAAACTGACGTTGCACCGACTTGGATCGATCCTCGTCGGTGAGATCGATTACAACAGCGCGATTGCGATGGAGTGTCCGGATATCCCTGGCAGCTACCACCTCAACGTGCCGGTCGACGGAAAGATCAGTTCCCGCACAACTGGGCACGACGAATTGCGCATGACATCGCGGCGCGCTGCCCTGTACAGCGAGGGGTCGAATGCGATTTTGTCCTCTGAACTCCCGTTTCACATGATTGCCGTTCGATTCGATGGTGCGGAGTTGGAGCGAACACTCACTGCGATGATCGGCCGACCTGTTCGGCTCGGTATTGAACTCGACGCTGAACTCGACCTTTCGGCTGGACTAGCCAAGCAGTGGTGGAATCTCCTAGCCGGCGTCCGCCATCAGTTGAACAGTGGTTGCAACGAACTTCTATCGGTCCCAGCCGTTGCTGAGCCGTTGTCGCACAGTTTGATGTCTGGGTTCCTTCTTGCTGCGCGCCATCAGTTCTCGGGCCAGCTGCATTCGGAGGCAGATGCAGCAACGCCCGCGTCAATCAAACTTGTCCGCGACCGGATAGAGGATCGACTCGGTGAGCCAATTCTGTTGTCCGACATAGCCGCAGGGACAGGCCTGAGTGTGCGTACGATTCAGCGAGGTTTTATTGAACACCTCGGGGTTACGCCTTCAGAGTACATTCGCGCAGCCAGGTTGCGTCACGCTCACCTCGAACTGCTGGCCGGTGATCCGTCGACCACACTGGTCGCCGAGGTGGCGATGCGATGGGGCTTCGGTCACCTCGGTCGATTCGCCGCCCATTACAAGAGAATGTTCGGCGTTTCGCCATCCGAGACCTTGCGCCTGTAATTAGCAGGGAAAGTCAAATTGAGTTCTACCTGCAATGGCAGGGCCGGTACTCCTTGCCCAAATCTGCTTCCGTTAGTTGAACATAGAAATGGAGAATAGAAATGGCTACAATTCGATCATCGATTACGGTCGACCGTTCCGTGGACGATGTCTGGAAATTGATCGCGGATGCGGGAACGATTAACGAATGGTTCCCGCTCGTCGAGGAATCTGCAATGCTGGATGATAATCATCGGACGGTAACCCTGCGGGGTGGCATCAGATTAACTGAAGAGATCATCACGAACGACGCGGATCTGCGCCGCTTTCAGTATCGAATTATTGACGGTGATCTTCCGATTGAGCATCACATTGGCACGATCGACGTGATTGAGGTCGAGGGCAAGTCCCTTGTCGTTTACAGCACCGACGTCGAGCCCGCCGAGCTTGCCGAGATGGTCTCGGGAGCAATCGAGGGTGCCGTAACTGGTCTTGCGAAGAAGCTCTGCTGAAATGCCCGAGCAAGTTGTCATCATCGGTTCGGGGCAGGCTGGCGCACAGGCCGCGGTTTCGTTGCGGGAGCATGGTTTTACGGGTTCGGTGACTCTTATTGGCGACGAGGCGGGGCTGCCGTATCAGCGCCCCCCACTATCGAAGTCCTATCTCACGATCGACAGTCCGGATTCGGCACTGGCCCTTCGCGCCGCTTCCGTATACGAACGGATGGGCATCACCATCGACGACACTGATCCCGCCATCCGAATTGACCGAAAGGCTGCCAAGGTGCTCCTGCGCTCGGGGCGGAGGCTTGACTTCACCCATGTCGTAATCGCTACCGGTGCACGAGTGCGGAGACTACCGATCGAAGGTGATGACCTCGACGGAGTCGTACAACTCCGAACACTGCAGGACGCGCGGATATTGCGTGAATTGCTGAGGTCACCCCGCAGTGTTGTCGTAATCGGTGGAGGCTTCATCGGGACCGAGGTAGCAGCCGCTGCGGTCAAGAATGGTCACGGCGTCACTATTATCGAATCGACCACCCGTTTGATGTCCCGCGTCGTATCGCCTGACGTGTCTAACTTCGTAACCAGTGTCCACCAACAGCGTGGGACTGTCGTGAGACTGAATGCTTCAGCTTCGGCGATCGTGGGCAAGGAAGGGAAAGCCATTGCCGTCAAACTCGATAACGGCGAAACAATCCCGGCTGACGTTGTGGTCTCAGGTATTGGGGTTTTACCGAACACCGAACTTGCGGCAGACGCCGGCCTCGCCGTTCATAACGGAGTGTTGGTGAATGCGCACCTGCGCACCACGGATCCCCGGATCAGCGCGATCGGCGACTGTGCCGCCTTCCCTTGCACGCATGCTTCGGGGCAGATTTTGCGTCTCGAATCGGTGCAGAATGCGGTCGATCAAGCACGTCATGTCGCCGCCCGGATTGCCGCCCGTGACGAGTCCGTATACAGCACCGTACCGTGGTTTTGGACCGATCAGTTCGGTATGAAGATCCAGATGGTCGGCATCGGTGCCGACACCGATCGGATAATTCGCCACGGATCCATCGCCGAAGATTCGTTCTCCGTGTTGCGCTTTTCGGGCGATGGCCAACTGAGGTGTGTCGAGTCTGTTAATCGAAGTTCGGATCATATTTCCGCACGAAAACTACTTTCGCGTGGCGCCTATATAGGCGAATTTGAGAATTACCCGGGAGCGAGCTTGAAGGATCTCGTTGATCGGACAGTAGTAAACCGATAGTCGAAACTCGGTACGAAATCTGGAAATTTCATGGAAATTCAAACGGAACAACGGAGAGTGTTATGACAACCGCAGCCACAACCGCAGTCGAGGAAAAGTACTCCACCGACATCGATCTTTTTTCGTCGGAATCGTTGAACGAACCCTACAAATACTATCGAAAGCTGCGAGATGTCGGTCGTGCTGCTTATATGACGAAGTACGGTATGTGGGCGATAACCCGATATGACGAAGTTAAGGGAATGCTCAGTGACTGGGAAACATTCTCGTCGGCTCAGGGTATTGGTATAAGTAACGTCCTCAACGAAGCATGGAGGGATTTCGCGCCATGCAAGGATGGTGCTGAGCACCTCCCTATGCGCCAAATGATGATGTCGACCCTTGGGCCGAAGGCGGTCAACGCATACCGTCAAGATGTGGAAGTGGCGGCTGCGGAACTCGTTGACGAGGTGATTGAAAAGGGTGAGTTCGACGCGGTGGTCGATTTCGCGCAACTGATGCCAATTCGCATATTTCTTCAGGTACTAGGCGTCTCTCCCGACCTCCAGACTCGGTACGACATGTTGCATTGGGCAACTGACACCTATAACTGCGCGGGCCCGGACGGGACCTTCACACAGACTCAACCCAGCATGGAGAAGCTCTATGGTTGGGCTCTGGAGAATGTCACGCCCGAGAATGCCCGGCCCGGCAGCGTTGCAGACCTCACCTGGCAGTCGGTGAAACGAGGGGAGATCAGCGATATCGACGCGAAAGCCACAATTGCGGCCTATATGACGGCAGGCTTAGATACCACTGCCGGCTCTCTGGGGAACACCATGAGCCAGTTCGTCGACAATCCAGACCAGTGGGCAATGGTTCGCGATGACCCGTCGCTGATACCCAGCGCCGTGCTGGAGGGTGTCCGAATCGACTCGGTAGCACAGTGGTTCACGCGCGTTACCACCCGCGACGTCGAAATTGACGACATCTTGATACCGGAGGGATCCCGCGTCTTGCACTCCTATGCCGCGGCGAATCGGGATGAGCGCCACTATCCTGACCCGGACCGATTTGATGTCCGACGCAACCCGCGCGACACGTTGGCCTTCGGCTACGGCCCCCACACCTGTATGGGCAAAGCTCTCTCGAACATGGAGATGACCGCGCTGTGGACCGAACTCGCGAAAAAGGTCCACAGCATCGAACCCAACGGCACGCCGCGACGCCACATGAACAACCTAATTCGCAGCCTCGAGACGTTGCCCGTTCGCGTCCGGGTGAAGTGAACACCGTGCCCAAGATCAGATTCTCCTGCTCCGGTTCCGAATGGGCGGTCGACGCAGAGGTCGGCACGACTGTCATGCTCGCTGCAGTGTCCGAAGGGGTCGACGGAATCACCGCTGAATGCGGCGGAAATGCGATGTGCGCAACGTGTCACGTCTACGTCGATCCCGAGACCGCCACCTCGCTTCCATCGATGACTCAGGAAGAAGACGACATGCTCGATTGTGCCGCGGGGGAGCGTCGCCCAACTAGCCGACTGTCCTGCCAAATTGCAGTTACCGAGGAGCTCGACGGACTCAGGGTTGAGGTGGCAGGTGACTAATTGACCAACTAAACAGAGAGGATTGCGGAGAATACAGACGACGGCATAGCGTGGTCGTTGCAACGCCAATGAACTCACTAGGTGTTGCAACGACCCCCGATTGAGTGCGATGAGCATCTGGTTCCGAGATCGACAAGTTGTGGGAGGGTTCCCACGGTGGATCATCCACTCGGTTTGCGCTGTGAGCCCGCGAACAAGGAAGGGGTCTTCATGCGATGTGCTGGCGTAATCCTCCAAAGTCGTTCTTTATCAACCGAACTCGGGAAATCGGAAGTCGTGTTTCAAGAGTGGACCTGACGGGGTATGGGTGTTCGTATCGAATCGATTCCCTGATTGCTGAGGGCTCGTGACGCTGCGAGGGCTGTATCTTGACTTGAATTCTGGTCACACCGTCGTCGTAGATGAGCTCTCGGACTCGGTTACCGGATGCAAAACGATTGAGATGAACGGAAGACAACCCAATAGCCATGCGCCGAAAAGCCGCCGTCCAGCGCGCACTCCACGCTGCGGTGATCGCCAAGCTGAAGGCTGACCCTTCCATCCCCTACGTGGAGATTGCGCATCGGAACACCGACAGGATGCGCTCGGCTGTGCATGGGCCTTCGATGGGACGCTGTCTGGACACGTGGGCTGAGTTGATCAGCGGCCCATTCGCTCGGATGGAGTCGGCATCGCTCGCAGATAGTGAGTCTGGACGAGAGTTGCGGGCGCTCAACCCGTTCACCGGAGTGCTGACGCAGAAAGAGCGACTTGCAGTCATAAGAGGTTTTGCAAATGGGGATGCTGGGATGTTCGAAGGATGATGTGAAGGCACGCTTTACAATCCGTGCTGAGGGGTGAAAGCTATTCGGCGGTTACCGCCACTTTGATCAAGCGGCAACTTTCGAACTCTTTGGGATCCTGCTGGTGCGGAGCACATCGCGCAACGTGGAGATTCGGCGATGCACCGTTACGGTGATCGCCGTGCAACACCCATTTCGTGGGCCCATTCGCAATGGGGGTAAGTCCTTCGTTCACAATTGCAAAATGCCCATGGAGAGGTTCGACCTAATTGATTCGTTTGGTGATGCTGTACTCGCCGGCAACGGAGCCATGTTCGTAGGGGCTGGACTGTCGTTGGATGCGGGGATGCCCGGCTGGAAAGGTCTTCTTCTCGGGTTGAAGGACAAGTGTGAGATCCCATCGATGGAGGACCTGCCTCTGTTGGCAGAGTACATCGCAAACGACGCCAAAAACGCGGGTCGGGCAGCGTTGGAAGAGCACATTCTTGACGAAATCGCGTCGAAGGGCTGTGTTCCAACTGACGGACACCAGCTGGTGGGTCGGATTCCGATACAGGAGATCTGGACTACGAATTACGATCGACTGTTGGAGTCTGCGCTGGGACAGGATGTAACCGTTGCGATCACCGATTCGGACATCCAGTCGATTGGTTCGGCTCGCAGAACTCTCGTGAAGATGCATGGCAGCATTTCAAACGGACCTCCGCCAGTGTGGGCGGCCAGGCCGGTCATCACACGTAGTGACTACGAGCAGTATGAGCAGAAACATCCCCGCACTTGGGCATTGCTCCGCGCGGCCTACCTGAGCCGCACCATCTTGTTCCTAGGCTTTAGTTTCACTGATCCAAATGTCGAAGTTTTGCTGCGTCTTGCGAGACAGCTTGGGACAGCCGTCACCGATCGACACATGACCGTGATGAAGCGACCGACCGACACGGATGAGCTTCGGTTGCATGAGTTGCGTGTGCGTGATCTCGAATCGAGCGGAGTCAAGGTCTGTGAGATCAATGAGTATTCAGAGCTCGGTACCGTGCTTCAGGAGTTGGTGAGGCGCACGCGTCCCCCGCAGGTCTTCATCTCGGGCAGCGCAGGAAAGAACGCTGGCGGTGGTGAGAATCCGGACGAGACGATCCTTCCTTGGTGTGAACCGATCGCCCAGCAAATTACCGATGACGCGAACTGGTTGCTGACATCGCTGGGCGGTCCAGCGGGTTGGCAAATCACCCGCGACGTAGCCCGGGCTCGTCGCGCGGAAGATACCTACGATCCACACCTCTTGACCTTCCATTTCCGCTCTAAGCAGGAGCCCCCTCCGAGGATGGACGAGCGCATCGGAACCGCCGTTTACACGAGTTTGGAGCGCGAGCAACTAGTGGGTGGGCTTCTCGATGATTGTCGTGCGTTGGTTGCCGTGTGTGGTGGACGTCGAACAGCTGAGGAGATTCGATGGGCGCGTGAGCGTGGCGTGGGTGTAATACCTGTTGCTGCTTCTGGCGGGGCGGCGCGCGCGTACTGGGAGGAAGTCGGCACCCAGCCCCCGGATCTCGGTGGCCGTCCAACAGACTTAGATGTGTGGAGGAGGCTGGGTGATGGCAATTACGTGGTAGCCGCGCGGGCAGCGTATACCCTCCTCAAGCAGGCGATGTACCAGCGGTGACTCATCCGCTTCGACACCTTCGAATATGTCGTAGAGGTGCAATACAGTCAGAAGCATGGATACCGACACCATCAAGGACGCCAGTACGGTGTTGGCGGCACTTGAGCTTCTCCCCGCGGAGCCTCGCGATCTAACCGCTATATTGCGTGACCCCGACGAACGGGCTGCGCTACTTGGTGTGCGTCCTTCGTCAGGCCTTTCGCCTCTGGTTACCTACCTTGTCGAGAATCTCGATCTCGGACGCGTGGACCACTGGTTTAAAGCTGTGGATCGACTGCACCAGGTAGGCTCAGCGATTGCACTCGTCGCCGGAACGCCGGAGTACCCCGCTAAACTTGCCGAGTGCTGGGACGCTCCACCACTGTTGTTCGCGACAGGAGCAGTGCCTACTGGGAGTGCGCTGGCGATAGTGGGTAGTCGGTCGGCACCGGACGATGTGTTGGTTACAACGCGGAGTTTGGCAGCGGACCTAGCTAGTCGCGGTCTCGTCGTGGTGTCCGGACTCGCAGCCGGAGTTGATGCAGCAGCCCATCGTGGTGCCCTCGACGTCGGTGGGACCACCATCGCTGTGATGGGCACAGGGATAGATAGGGTCTTCCCCGAGGAGAACATCGACCTCGCTGAGCAGATTCGAGAGTCCGGTACTGTGCTGTCACAGTTTGCTCCGTCGGCACCTAGAACAGGGACAACCTTCTTAAGGCGTAATTCCGTTATTGCGGCGCTAACCGACGTCAGTCTCGTCATGGATGGCCGTGAACGAAGTGGAAGTAGGCATGAGATCGAACAAGCGATTGCGTTTGGTCGAAGCGCATTGATGTGGGCGCCGTCGCTCGCCAGCGAAGACTGGGCGCAGGATTTGGCAAATCGAGGTCTGGCGTCGTTTGTTTCATCTGTTGAGCAAGTCGTGGCCAAAATCGAGAGGTCAAATTGAAGCTCACCGGGGGGATCGAGGATATCGTTGCTCGGTCTAACAGTCTCGTCGACGAACTTGTGGCGCCTCCGGGCGTAGGACAGGGTATTTGTTTGCGCTGTCGAACATGGAATGATTCACTACCCGCAACTGAGTGTAGTAATTGCCAAGATGTAAGAACGAAACTCGAAACGTCGCCCGTGCCTCTCGACGTCATTTCGCTATATCAAAAACCTTCGAATTTGCGCGACTGGCTGACCCGCTACAAGGGCCGACTCGAGGATTTAGATGAGCCGTACGTCGCCGAGTACGAGCCGATCGTCGAAGCACTTATCGGACGATACATTCACGATTATGGAGCACGCATCGACGCACGCAGCGGAGGGATCGATTGCATCGTCGTTGTGCCTTCCACCAAGCGGCCATCGCCACACCCGCTTGAGGCGCTCTTGCGTAAAATGCCGCTCGACGTACCGGTGCGCACCCTCCTTCGAAGAGGTCCAGGATTGCTTGATTTCCGGCGACCCGCAGTTGACGCATATGTCGTCAATGACTCGGGCGAGGACTGCGGACCTCAGCAGATTTACTTGGTCGATGATGTCTACACCACCGGTGCACGGATTAACAGTGCTGCACTTGCGCTGGCCGCCGCGGGTCATCACGTAGTGGGAGCTTTTGTTGTTGCTCGACGTGTGAACACGGGATACCACGAACAGGCTCGCGAGATGTGGGATCGCCAGGCAGCGAGACGATTCGATTGGACTTCAAGCCCAATCGTAGGGGAGTGGTCATGACTATGAAGTTCGTTGACACCAGTTCTCACTGGGAACTGTGCCGGGAGGAGTCGCTGGGCCTCGAGGATATGCTCCCGAGCTTGTTAGCGAATGCAGGAGTCGGTGAAGTTAATTTGGTTACCGTCGCGCGGGGTTCCTCACTGCGCGGACGTGAAATCTCCGAAGAAGCGCGCGGTCTCACGGCCGCTGCCCGAGCTGAACACCGAGAGCGTGGGTTCGGGTTTTGGGATTTTGTTCTTTCTTCAGTCACCAAGGCGAGCGATGATACCCGGATCGCGCTCATTCGCCGAGCTCTGCAGCATAGTGCCGCGGAGCAGCAAGATGCACTTTCGGTCGACGAGTTTGTCAGCCTATTAGTCGACGGTGCGTTCCAGAGTTTACCTGCTCGAACGGTCGTCTCAATTACGTCGCGCATCACTGGGCGAACGGACACCGTTCCCCTTCATCTCCCCATGTTGGACTTCGCTATTCACGCTGATTATTCTAGCGACCAAACAGCAGTTGATGTGGCTGGGGCGCTCGGACTTTCAGGGGATCTGTACCGGTCAGGAACCTCTTACCATCTAATTTGTGACCGGCCGGTCGACCAGCTGACCCTCCATCAGGTTTTGGGTCGAGCGCAATTGTTGAGTCCAATCATCGACCATAGATGGGCCGCACACCAGATAATTGATGGGTTCTGTGCACTGCGGATTTCTACCGATCTTGAGCGCCACACTTCACGCCATAGGTTGATTGCCTCAACCCGGGATTGTGGGACAGTGGATAAGCAAATAGTCCCATAACGAGGCCAGCTGAGCCAGTGGTCGGGGCTGAGCATCGAAGCCGCGAGGAAACCCATCCCGAGGGCGTTGTCGGTCGAGTTGCCGACTTCGGCCGTAGCGAGCTGGGAATGGGGCTTACGAACCGAAAGCTAGTTTGAAACGATCAGCGATTGATTCAGGCGATGGGCTTCACTGCGACTATGAGCGACTATGAGAACGTCGAGCTAGTTCGAGTCGATTCTCGTATACTGATTCGTCAGAATCGATTGTGGGAGATAGTAATCGATCGTGATCGACGTTGCGCTCGAACGAAATCTACCTACCGCTGAGCCGGCTCAGTTGTGGCGTCGCCATGCAATCGCGAGCCCAGAATCCGATCGTCGCGTGTTCACTCAGTCAGATGAACGGTGAGAGCGGTAGCTTTGCCGCATGGAGAACTGCAGCGATGCTCTCGACGCACTGGCCTCGTGGACTGCATGGCTTCCCTTGAACGTCGTACGTGCAGAGGTCAGCCCACGCCGGCCAGGGGTACATGTCGCCCGGTACGCCGATACAGGCCACATCTTCTATGTTGGCGAGGCCCACCAGCGAGGCGTGAGGGAGCGGTTGGATGAATACAGACTGGGCAACGATCTGAACGGACTCGGTGCCGTTCTCGCGGATTTGGCTCTTGCGGACGCGGAGTTCGTGCGGGAACGCCTGGCGGACATCGAATCTGGAAACCCTCGAACAGCGGTCCAGTGGATGAAGCTCGCGATGGAACGGCGGAACATCCAGTTTTCGGTTTCCGAGACTGAGGACGGCCCATCGGCGCAATTGCTGGAGAGCCGAGTCCTCGATGCAATACCGAATGAGCATCTTCTGAACAAAGCCGCTGTACGTGCGCGGCGGAGCCCAGCCGTGACCTAGGCGCGGGTTCAATTCAGTTTGTTTGGATCAACATTGGGGCAGATCTCGTCTCGGACGAAGTTATAGAACGTGACCACGTCTTCGTCATTTAGGCTGGGGCCTTGACCCCGGAAGCTGGACACGGGGTTTGTGATTACGCGGCTTGCTGCAGGCTATCGGATGTGTGGGCGTTTTCGTAGTCGGCAGGACTGAGATAGTCGCAGTACGAGTGCCGACGCCGGGTGTTGTAGCGGGTGATCCACCGGAACACCGCCAGCCGCGCTGCCCGAGGTGATTCCCAGCGGGCTGCGCCTTGCAGGGTCTCCCGTTTGAGTGTCGCGTTGAATGACTCGGCCAGGGCATTGTCGGCGCTCGTGCCCACCGCTCCCATCGATTGCGCGACATCCAACTTCGCGCAGAGCATCGCGAAACCCTTTGAGGTGTACTGACTTCCGTGATCGGCGTGGAACACTGCACCGGCAAGACCGCCGCGGGTCAGTGCTGCGGCACTCAAAGCGTTCTCGACGAGTTCGGTGCGCATGTGCTCGGCGATCGACCACCCGACCAGTCGGCGGGAGAAACAGTCGATCACCGTGGCCAAATACAAGCACTCACTGTCCCCGCAAGGCAAGTACGTGATGTCGCCGACGTATCTGGTGTTCGGTGCGGCTGCGGTGAAATCACGGTTGAGCAGGTCCGGGGACGCAGTGTCGGCTGGTTCTGCGATGGTGGTGCGGTGTTTTCGGCGCAGTCGCAGGCCCTCGATGTTGTTCTCGCACATGACCCGTCCGATCCGTTTGTGATTGATCCGTTGGCCGCCGGGTTGTCCGTGATTGATCTCGGCGGTGATCCGGGGCCGCCCGTAGGTGTTGTCCACTTTGTGGATGGCGCGGATCTTCTCGGCGAGTTCGACGTCGGCAGCGGCGCGGGCAGCCCGCGTGTCGGCGGCGTTGATCCACGCGTAGTACGACGAGCGAGCGATATCGATGACCTGGCATAACCGCTTCACCGGGTAGGTGTCGGAGTGGTCTGCAACAAATTGGAAGCGGTTCACCAATTCGTCTCTCCGGCGAAATATTTGGCCGCCGACCGCAGGATGTCTCGCTCGGTCTCGAGCTTGGTTTTCTCCGCTCGCAGGTGTGCGACCTCGGCGCGGAGCCTGGCGGCTTCCTGCTCTGGTGTTTCGCCGGGGTCTGGCCGCGGTGCACTGCTGGTGCCGTGTCTGCGGATCTGGATACCCGCATTTCTCAGCCATGTGGTCAGGGAGCCGTGGGATATGCCGAGATCGGCGGCGATCCCGGCCACGGTCGCACCGTCGGTATCGCGGTACAGCTCGACTGCGTCGCGGCGGAACTCTTCGGTGTAATTCTTTTTGGTCATCGGGTTAGATCTTCTCGCTTTCCCTGGTCTGAGACCAGGATCAAGCGTGTCCATCACACGGGGTCAAGGCCCCTGGTGTGTTGCTGAGTATCTGAGATCAATCCGTCCCAACTCGCGATCTGGCGCGTGACATCGCCGCAGTTAGAGATTACCTGGTAGGTGACGGTGTCGAGAAGAACAGGTTTAGCTCCCACCTCACCCATCCGTCCGAAATTGGTCTTCACAGAGATCTCTCCGAGCCGTGTGTAGAGATCATCCGTCAACCAGGTGGTCCAGATTCCAGGTTCCGGGGGATTCGTAGTCGAGGGGTAGACGTACTGAACTTCTTCTTTCTCGGTGCAACCGATAAGGCCACCCGCCAGGACCAATGCTCCGATTCCGATCACAGACCTTCTGGTGTAGTGCCGAAATCTTGACCTGCCAGCGTTCAACACAATTCCTCCGTTGAGTCAGCGAAACTGGATCCTATCGGGAGTGTGAATTCGGCCCCTATAAATCCAGGCAATCTGTGGGATGTCGAAGTGCAACTGCCATACTTCTCGATAGTTGCATCAATCCGATCGTGGTTTGTGTATCGAATCAGGGGGCGTAGTGAGAACCAAACTGGCGATTTCTGTTTGCGTGTCAGCCGCATTGTTGTTGGCTGGGTGTGGGGCCGATTCAGTCGAAGGCGCTGCACAAGCGGGGGAGAGCGCAGCGGCTTTGTCACCGACCACGACGACGTCGTCCGCGCCTGATGTCTGTTCGGGTAAACAGGACTGTGTGTCCTTGGCTGTGGTGGATGTCGACGGCGACGGCAAAGATGATTCGATCGGCCGTGCAGGTGGTCAGATTGTGGTGCTGACAGCATCCGGCATCGAAGCTGCGGTAGCCGGTACGGACTCCAAGTTGCTGACCGATCCGAAGGCGCAGGATGCGGCAGGGTTTGTCGGAGCGTGGGACGTTGACGGTGTGCCGGGTGCGGAGGTTGTCGTCGCCACGAAGGAGCTCGGCGGCTCTGCCTCATACAAGGTGTTGTCGTGGGAGGACGCGAATTTGGCCGTCATGTCACCGCCCGCCTCGTTGTACGAAGGCAATCCCGTCGAGTGGAAACTGCATCGAGGTGAAGGGGCCGAGACCGCGGTTCGTTGTACAGGCGACCCGTCCAGGCCGATCGAGGTCTGGAATTTCACTGCGCCGTACGGCGGAAGTTCCTCGCAACCGGCGATGAAGGTGACTTCGTACAGCTATGACGCTGCGAACGGTGGTCAGTTCGGTGACGGTTCCCTGTTCGGGGACGAGCAGAGTTTCTCCGCGGAACCGCAAAATCTCGGTCAGATGACCGGATGGCCGTGGCTGTGTGGGGCAAACGCTGTCGATTCGGCAGCGGTTGCGACAGTCAGGTGTGGAACGACCCCGAAAGTCGCGGCGATATCGGCCGGCCTCGACCAGGTGCCGGCCGCAACCCAGATTCCTGGCATTGAGTGGACGTTCTTGGGGGAGACGAACTTTGATCCGTGTGCCGAGCTGAGCTATGCGATCGCCGAAACCAATGGCGGGACCGGTAGTTCGCCGCAGCACGTGATGTTGTTCCACCGTGGGGAGTATCAGGGGACAGCTACGGCGTGTTCGTTCGGCTTCACTTCGGTGATTGATTCCTCCAGCGATAGCGTGACGGTGCAGTACAAGTGGCCGCGAGGGATGGACTCGAATGCGAATCCGTCAGGTCTGGCCACCGCGACTTTCGTATGGGACGGCGACGGCGTCGTGATGCAGAATGACCTTCCTGCAGAGTTGCTCAAGGTCAGTGGCTGCAAGTAGCGGTTTCGACGACCGATGATCACATCCTTGTGTGAGCGGCGGGGCGCTAACCACGCAGCTGAGCTCGGAAGGCTGAAAGCTCTTGCTCGACTTCGCTCTCGCCGTTGAGAACGCGGCGGCAGGTGGTTTCGGTATCCGCGTCGAAACTGCCACCGGACAGAAGGACGGCCGCCTTGGCGACACTGATGGCTTCGTCGTCACCGCGGGTATGCGCGCTATCGGGGTTATCCATCCTCGTCCGACTTCCTGCAAAGTGTCTGTTACTCAGTGCGATCCAGAACGTCTCGGAGCGAATCGAGATACGTCGAGTCGATTAGACCCCGAACGGGCGTCAGAATCGCCTGTGGGGATCAGCGCGAGTCGTTCTGACGTCATCTCGATCTCGGTGGCGACGTTCCATCAATGAAAATGGGCGGGTCGAACCGCGTCAAACCAGGTGCAAGGTAGGGCGTGTGTCCCCTTCGCCGAGCAATAGTCTCAGTCTAGGCAGGGTTATTCGTAGCTCGGCTGCCAGTGCTTTCAGGCTCAATCCGTTCTGTTCCGCTACCTCGTAGGCAGATCGGAGCAATGTCGGGACCTCGCCAGGAAACCCCTCGATGGGCTCACTCCGAATCACGTCGGCGTCTCGAAGCGCCGCCAATCGTTGATACGCGCGCCGATAGGTTGCCTCGGAAGCCATTCCGACTTCCTTGCATCGACGGAGAAGTGAGTCGACAGACACACCCCATGTCGCGCTCAATTCGATCAGCGCATTGAAGTCGATTCGAGCGGGCAGCTCCGGGCTGATCTGATCCTTCGGCGTGAGGAACTCAGCAGCGAAGATGTCGGCTTCCTTCTCCTGCAACGGATCTCCAGGCACGCAGTTTCCATGCATGACCAGATGACCGAGCTCGTGTGCGGCTGTGAAGCGGTGTCGATACACGTCGTCAGCCCGGCCTCGTGTGAGTACGACGACCGGTCGGGGGAGCTGAGTCGTGGAGAACGCATCGATCGTTTTCGCGTCGTCAGGGTTGAACGGTGCCAACGTAACGATGATCCCGTGCTGTTCCATGGTTCGGACGACTCTGGGAATCCGCCGAAGACCTAGGCCCCAGTATTTCCTGAGCTCACCGGCTGCGCCGATGGGGTCGGTTGGAAACCCCAATTGTTCGACCTCACCGGCGGAGAATCCCGGCAGATCGACCGCGGGGAGACGGACGCGCTTTTCCAGCGCATTGGTCAGTTCCCACAGCTGTTCAGTGAACGCGACCGCCTTGCTGCGTTGGATTGCTGGTGTCCGCCGCAGACTACGGAAATGAGCTGCAGCAGAGTCGAGTCGGGCATACGGACGACCTGATGCCAGAAATGACACCGGCACTTCGAGCGCTTTGGCGAGTGCTTCCACATTGTCCGGGCGGGGACTGGCTGTGCCAGCCTCCCACTGTCCAACTGCTACCGGTGAGACCCCGATCGTGTCGGCGACTGTCTTCTTCGTCAGCCCTGCGAGTCGGCGCGCCTGAGTTAGACGCGCAGCATCGAATGCGCCCGAGATGACGTCGTGAGGGATCTCGTCATCTGCCAAGAGACGAAGCTGACCGGGCTGTTCGTGGTCATTCACTGTTCTCACTGCCTGTGATGTCGATTTCCGGGATATTTTCGCTGTTCACCGCGCCGGGTTCAACATTGGGAGTCAGGCTGAATCCGACATCATCGGATTCCTCATCGAAGCGAGGCAACCGCGCTGTCGCGATTTCTGCGAGGCGAAGATGCTTTCCCGAAGCCGGGGCGTCGGGCCGAGTCAAAGGTTCCGAAAACAGCACGTGGATCCGGCCAGTGTCGTCGTCGACATCGACGTCGCCCCAATAGAGGTCGAAGACGCCATCGGGGCTGCACGCGATACCGATTGTGACAACGCGTCCGCTTCTCAGCAGTTCTGCGCGGAGTTCGTTCTCGGCGTCCTGACGTCGGACAATCTCTTCCTCACTGAGTAGGGGCTCGAAGAGGTCGAATTGTTTCTCAGCCTGACGCGCCACGCCCGAATGCAGTAGGTCTCGGCGTACCTGTGACATCGTGATTTTGGCACCATCACGCTTCACCTTGCCGTCCTTGCCGTATCGCAGCGGGTACAGCAAGGTCTTGGTCTCAAGAATGAGAGGCAGTTCGTACTGGACCTTGGCGTTCTCAGGCTTTCTCAGCTCCACGCCTTCAAGGTCACGTGTGTGGTCCGCCAACTCCTCGAACTGTGCGACCGCGAACTGAGTTCCGTATGCGTGTTCCGTACGGGCTCCACCGCCGAGGTGAGCCCCCAAAGCCCGGGCTTGCGCCTGATACATCGACGCAATCGCAGCGTCCTTGGCGACCTGGAACTTCGATCCGAAGCGGAGGATCTCCCACTCGGTGGGTTCAGTGGATGCCATCTGAGAAGCCCCTTTGGCTTGTTTTTCTCGGGACAATACATGGATTGACTTCATTTCCATGCAAAATCCTATCACTTGATGCCGACAGGCTTCAGGGAAGTGACGGGTTCGACCGCCCAAATGGAGATAGAAGTGCTGGTCACCGGGCCGACGAGGAATTCACGTGTGTGACCCCGCGCAGCCGAGTTGGCGCTGCCTGAGGGCTGAGTCCCGCGTGACGGTCGCCTATTCGCCGATCCGCCCGCACCGATCTCTGCCATCCTCGATCAACTTGAGGAGGGCCTCTGCCGCCCTGGTTGAGTGAACGCGTTGATAGAGAGCCGAAGTACGCGCGTGCTCGACCGATGCTCCTTCGGGTCGAGAGGCTTCGTGATCGAACTCCATGGAAATAGCGTACGTCGAATCGCCCGGGCACCCCATGGCTTTACACGTGGTCGTGGCTGCGGCAACTTTGCCCTCGACGTTCGTGGATAGATGAACTCAGAAGACTGTCGTACCGTCCGGATAATCTGGTTTTCTGCGGCGATCTCTTCTGTTGGCAAACCGATACCGAGGTAGTCCGTCGAGGCATTCGGTCACCAAGGTTCGTCAAGCAATGGCGGTAGATCGAAGCTGATCCGCCCGAAGCTCATCCTGCTGGATGTGAACCGCGGCATCGGACGGGGCTTGTCCCGCTCCGGTCGGCCGGAGTCGTTCGAGTCTCTTGCGGTTCTCACTGGCACGGATACCTTTGCGGATGGCGTCCTTCTCCTTGATGATCTCGTATGCCCAGACGCGGTAACGGGGGTGCGAGATGAAGTTGAGCAGGTACTCGTTGACAGCTTCGACCCGTCGAGTCGGAACTCCGAGGATCCGGGCAGCATTGCCTGCTTCGTAGGGCACGTTCTCGTCGGCGCAGAAGAGAATGCGGGCGTACTTCATGTACTTCTCCGCCAACATGGTTTCCAGCACCTCGAGGAGGAGTTCCGCGCTCTGCTTGTATGCGACGTCATCTGAGATGGACGCGGGATCCGATTCCGGGATCGACACGTACACCGGGTCGTGAACATCCCCGAAAGTGGACCGCGACGGAATTGAGGGGAGCACATACGTGCAGGCAAATCCGGTGATGTCTTCCAGCTCTTCGTCTGTCGGACGTCGACCATGATCACGCACGAATTCGTCAGTCGCAGCGAGCCAACTCCAGGTCGCTTGAATTGCTGCAGTGTCGGCGCGATACGGAGTGCTGTTCTTTGCGATCAGCCTGTTCATCGCCTTGCTGATCGCTAGGGATGAGTAGTTGGCGAACCGAACTCCGGGATGGTTGTTCGTCCCGCGAGCGTTGAACGAGTTGGTCACTTTGAGTGCAGCGATGACTCCCTCATCGAAGAGATCGTCGCGGTCCCATCCGACCGAGGATTTGTTCTCAATGTTTCGGTCGCAAATTGTGCTTGCAAGTTTGCTTATGTATGGCAGGTAGGCGCGGACGAGATCCGTTGCTGCAGTGTCGCCGTCGCTCAGTATCGCCGCTTCCTCTTCGGTCGGGGCTCTCTCCTCGGCGCAAAGCTTGTCCCGAACTTGGCGTCGAGCAACCAATCGGTCGGAGAGGGCCAATTCGTCATCGTAGGTCAACATGATCGGTCTCCTGCCGTGTCTGGCAATTGATCTGCGCGAGCCAGTTCAGACTGCGACTCTGGAGTGCATGTGGCGGCGAGTCTGGATCTGTGTCGCAGGCCGGTGCATCAGTGGAATGGTCGATATTCTTTGCGGTGCAGGGGAACAGCGGTGAAGTATGCGTTGTGGTCACCTCTGCACGGGGTCCATCTGATCGGTGCGTGAAAACGGCAATACCGCTGACCTGTCATATTCACGGTCATGCGTAGCTTTGGCTCCACCCATTCTTGGATCTCCCTCGTCTGGGATCGCGTTAATTAACGCTCGCGATTTATCTATTTATCGTATTAGGAATTGCTCTGAAATGACAGTTATATTTCGTAGAAAAATTCTTCTCCGGTGTCATTATCCTTTAGTTGAAGGTTGTGAAAGGGATAGTTTATTAATCGAAAGATGGATTTTGAAAAGACCAAGCTTGGTGTGCCGGAGAGGCTGGGATGCTCGAACCAGATCACGATGAGGCTGAGTTGCAGAATGATGCTGATGATTTCCTCTCCGCCATGGTGGAAGAACTTGAATCCCTCATCGATGAACAATATGAAGAAAGTCTCGGCCAGTTCGCGATGGACGAAGCACTGCGGGTGGATCGCCGAGCATTAGCCACTGGTAGGGGACTGCCACCTCGTCCAATTCCTCAACCAGTTCGCCTCAGTGACGGCGAGCGGGATGAGCTCGCCAAGATTCGGGCGAAACAGCAAACGAGCAAAGCTGCGTCTGGGAGAAAGTCGAGTGGAGAGGCACAGACGTCTCGCCGCGACAAGGGCCAGCTGGGTCGTGGAGTATCGGGACACCCGGATAGCGAAGCGGCATCCGCAGGTAAAGTTCCACGGAAGAAATCGGAATCAAGCGCTGAAAAAGTATTTGATTCGGCGAAGAAGGTGAAAGGCAAGTTCGCGGGCCTCGGCTCGGAGAACAAGCAAACTGTTCCTTCCCCTGAAGGAAACGACACCACGATTGCTGGAACCAAGCCACCTAGCCCGGCGAAGGATAAAACGGCGGAGTCTCTGTCGAAGGGCGCAAAGGGAGAGAAGCCGCTCAATCGGGTCGCCAAGAAGGTGGCCAAAAAGGGCCTCGAAATGGCCTCCAATTCTGTCATCTCCCCAGCGGGGACCGCGATCCTGAAGAAGTCGATTCGCCCGGTCAAGTATGTGGCGACGGCGGGGTCCCTCTTGTTGGTGATCGTGCTTTTTGTATCGGTCATCGGTGCTGCGATCACCGCAGGAGGCGGGGCAGCCGGCGGGGCAGCAGCCGCAGCTTCGCTGTCTTGCCCGCCGTCGCTTTCCGACTCGGAGTCGATCAATGACAGTCACGCGACCAGGCGGACCGCTTCGGAAACCAATCCGATTCTGCAGGAGAGTGCTGAGCCGGGTTCTTCGACTGAGCCGACGACTACGGACTGGGATGCGATCGCAGATTGTGAGTCAGGGGGAGATTGGTCGTCCAACACCGGCAACGGATACATGGGCGGGCTCCAATTTGACCAATCCACATGGGATTCGGTGGATGGCAGCCAATATGCGCTTACTCCGGACAAGGCCAGCAAGGAAGAACAGATCAAAGTCGCGCTCGAAGTTTGGCGTACACGGGGCTGGGATCCATGGGGCTGCGCGACAAACCTTGGCTACATCGGCGGGCCGGAAGGTTGGGTAAATCCGAGTGGGGTTCGATTCGAGCCTGCTCGTGAAATCGAACCGACGAGCCAAACCGAATCGGCGTCGGAGCCGATCGACTACAACAAGATTGACTCCGAAAAATCCAACGGCACAGAGGAATCTACGTCCTCAAGTCCTGTTCCGAAACCCGCTGACAGCGTTGCAGATATCGGTCGTGACGATAGTCTGACATCTCTTGCGGCGGGCGACATTGTCCTGGACAAGGAACAGATTAGTCTTGCTCGCACCATCATTGGCGTAGTTGACCGGTCGGGGCTGGGTGATTACGCGGCAGTCATCACCTTGGCGACCGCCCTCCAGGAGTCAACGCTCCGGAATCTGGACTGGGGTGACCGAGACAGCCAAGGTCTGTACCAACAGCGTCCCAGCATGGGGTGGGGAACCCTGGACCAGATTCGCGATCCCGTGCTGGCGACAGAGGCGTTCCTGGGTACGAGTGCTCATTCTACGAACGCTGGACTCAAGGATGTGATCGGTTGGGAGAACATGACGCTGACAGACGCAGCGCAAGCGGTGCAGAGGTCTGGATTCCCTGAGGCATACGCAAAGTGGGAGAGTTCCGCCAAGAAGATCGTGCAGTCGTTGACAGGGAAGTCTGCGCAGTCATCTTCGTCCTCATTGACATCGGAACCCTGCTCCGACCTAGGCGGAATGTCCAAGCACGAGTGCATCAGCCTGCTCGACACGACAGAAACAGCCGGGCCGTCGAGCTCGGTACTCAAGGGTATGAAGCCGGACACCGAGATGGTTACTCGCACGGTCAACAAGGAGTACGGGGCTCACACCTACTACGGTTACCGTGATCCCGACGGTTACAACGAGCATTACAACGGTGTCGCCGTCGACATCATGATCGAGCCCGTGCCGGGCAACGAGATGCCCAAATCACCGGAGAACCCGGAAGGGCTGAAGTACGGCGACGGTATCGCTCTCTACCTCCAGCAGAACGCCAAGCAGCTCGGCATCGAGTATCTGATTTGGAAGCAACACATCTGGATGTCGTCTGATCCGATCGAATCCTGGGACGCGATGGAAGATCGGGGCGGGCCTACCGCAAATCACATGGACCACATCCACGTGAACACGTTCGGAAACTCCGCTGAAGGCGGCGCAGGATCTGCGGGGCAGGCCTGTCAGCGGATCGAGGCGCCCGGCGTGGAGCTGGTTTCGAACGTGGGCGGGCTCAGTGCTCCGGCCCGTGTGCAGGAGTACACGATCTCTGACTTCTTCGGGACTAGAGGTGGCTCACACAGAGGCGTCGACATCGCATCGTTTGGAGCCAAGCCGATCGACCTCTTCTCGATGGGAGATGGCACGATTTCCGAGGTAGTGACTGGTTGTGCTCCTCTGACGCAGGACAATTCGTGTGGTGGTGGATGGGGAAATCACATTGTGATCGACCTCGGAGCAGGGGTTGGACTTCGGTACGCGCATATGAGCGACGTCAGTGTTTCGCAGGGCCAACAGGTCAAGTCGGGCCAACCGATCGGGCGGATGGGGAACTCAGGATGGTCGGAAGGGGTTCACCTTCATCTTGAACAACTCGACATGAACAACGGACGGACACAGGTCGATCCATCTGAGTTGTTGAAGAAGGCCGGCGGATGGACCAACGGGCAACAAGTCACATAGCGGTCTCGATCGAAAGATGTTGAATAAGAGAGGTTCTACGATGTCCAGGAAGCCGAAACTAATCTTCGCAGCGGCGGTTGTGATGATCCTTCTTGCGATAGGGATTCGCAACATCTTCTTCAGCGGGGATGAAACTGTGCAGACTGAGCGGACTCCCAGCTCAACGCACGATACGGGCGATCGACATTCAGATGGTCACATCCCGGAAGGATGGGTCCCGGAGGGCAAGGAACGTCCTACGCCGCCAGGGCAGAAGCGGGTCGCCGAATGTCAGGATGGGCAGTGCCAAGGTGATGAAGCGATTGACTTCAATCTGAATCCGGTCGTCGTCGAGCAGTGGAAGCCTGTCGCCGTCCAGTTCGCCAACAACTTCGGAGCTATCGAGGGACGGAGCTCGGAAGAATGGCTGGACTCGTTGCATCCGTTCACCATTCCTTCCCTGTTCTCCAAGATGTCGTCGATCGATACCACTCGGCTGAGGTCAGGAAGCCGACCGTTTATCATCGCGACCGATCTGACTCAGTTTCAAGAGGTCAGTGTCCGAGTTGACTACCCGGAAGGGTGGACCATCTATTTGAAGTTGCAGATGATGGGTGCTCAGGACTGGAAGGTGATCACTTACGACACTCCGAGGTAGTCGCTCGGAGCGTTGGCTCGGTTTGGCTGGAGCATTTCCGGTCAGGATCCGAAGTCGGGTTCGTTTCTCGCACCGAGAATTCAACCGATTGCCCATGATGGTGGTTCAGACGTACCTGCGAGCGCGGAAGCACGAGTGCTTCCGATGGCAGCAACACGACGGATTCGCTGCGGGACAATCGAAATAGGGCCTCAATCATTTGTGAATCAGTTCTTGCGGTCGTAACCGTCATCGAGGCCGTCAAGGTGGATGGAGACTCCGTCGGTCTGGGGAGATGTATCGGCGGGCATTTCACCGTCCAGCAGGTTGGCTTCCTCAGTGCTCAGCCAGAGGCGTCCGTGGATCATCTTGAATTCCAAAGAGGCATATGTGGTCAACGGCTCCTTGTCCTTGATGTGGAGCTGGTGATTGACGACGGCCAATCGCATTCGTTTCCAGGCGATCTCATACTGGTCATGAACGTGGACATTCACCTCGTCCAGTGCCCTCTCGAATCTACGGCCGGAAAAGCACTCCCGAACCATCTGCACGATCCTGTAGCCGTGCTCCCGGCTGGATGCCTGAGATATTGCCAAGCCCATGTAAGAGATGGTCTCGGAGTGCATTGTCGACGCACTCTCGCCCTTCTGAATGACCGGAACCGAAAGCGTGGCCGCGATGTTTCCAAAAGCGACCAGCACACTCTGGACTCTTCCGTACAGGTCTTCCGCATCTTCAAGTATCGAGGCCATATCGGGAGCCGGTTGAGCCAGTTCGTTCCGGTATCGGGCCGCGATCTCGAACAATCTAGGTTCGATGACAGTAATCCAGGACCCCGAGCTGTCGTCGAAGTCGAGGTCGCTGCGATGTAAAGCCCCGTCTCTTCCGCCCAAACATTGGTAAGCGATGTCTAGGCAACTGGTTTGGCGATCCAGGAATGCCTTCAGGTCTGCAAGCAGAGCGCTCTCGCAGCGAGCGATCGCCGACCGGTAGTGCTCCTCAACAGCGGCGAGTCCGCCAACGATGTCTGACTCATTGAGGAACCGGTACCGGTCACCGGCCTCCGCCGACTGAGCTGCATCCTGGTCCGGGGCGGAAGTTGGTAGGTCGATGGAAATCCTGGGCAGTGAACCCATGTGGTAGCCCTCGACGTCAACAGGATTGTAGTCAAACCCCTTGGAACTGAGGAAGTTAATCCACCCCTTCTCGGGATTCCAGTATCCCATCAACAGGATCAGGTAGTACATGCGAATGGACCAGTTCTCCTCAGTCTCACCGACTCTCGCCTCGGTAAGATGGGGTTCTATCCAGAAGATGGGATGCCCAAGAGTTTCACGGAACTCATCCCGTGCGGCGCCGGGAGCAAGTCGAATGATGCCCCGGCTGCTCTTTCGGATGATTGGTTTGGGTATCGCAGGAAATCCGAATACATTGGTGGCAAACTGATTCGGCTCCAAACCTGTCTGCAAAACCATGTGAGAGATCATGCTCTCGCGCTCGATCGACGAGATCAGGTGGAAGTGGCTGTAGTTCAAGCCGTCCGAAGCTTGGATTCCTCCGTCTGAGTTGGGCTCAAATGTTGTCGTAGTCATGGTTTCGAGTCCTCTTTCGTCGTGCTTTCGTTTGGAAGATAGCCCTAGGGGTAGGGAATCAGGACGGCTCAGGAAATCCGTCGATCTATCGAAGGGCCTTCTGCCAGTGGCCAAGTACAGTCACGACTTTGCGGTCGTTCTCCGTTCTGAGCATCACTCACACGCCGAGTAACTTTGTCGTCGAAGAGCGCTCGATTGAGTGTGATTCACCAATCGCTGTCAGCACTGCAAGGTCGTCATCTGGAGTGTTATTTTTCCTTTGGCGCATCTTCTGCCTTCACGAGCAGGTCGGCAGACGGGAGCATTTGCCCCTGTTTGCCGTACGGCTTGATTAGATCGGAGATCCGAATCATCGTGGCCAACAGCATGTTTATGCATCCGATGGCTATCGCCAAGAAGAGGGGAAAGAGTTGATCGGCACCTAGCCTCGTTGTGGCGGCGTTCGCGAGCACGATCGCCAGGATTGGCGTGCCCAGCGCGGAAATCGCCAAACTCGCACTCATGCGCAGACGGCGTGGGTTCAGTACTCCGTCCGGTATGGAACCACTCCTTCGGAGGACTGCAGCCTCGGTGAAGGGAAATCGCGATCTGAACCGAAACAGACGAAGCCGCCATCGCTCGAATCCAGTCTTGGATCCGTACGACTCGTACTCGGATGCGCTCATTGCGACGTTGATGACATAGGCGCGGTATCCGCCGCTCACAGCCGCGAATGTGCTCACCAGGATGAGCAAGAGTAGGAACGCGGCGCCGCCGTCGGACAATTTGTTGAGGAGTTGGTGTCTGCCAACCAATCCACTGATGAATATTGCGAAAAGGAGGAGTAGACCCAGTTGGAAGGAGAGATCGCGCTTGGCTCGCCGAAGGACCTCCGATACCTCCGCCCATGGTCCCTGAACAAGTCCAGCCACAATTGAGACGACGACAACGGTGAAGATGAAGAAGGCATTGATAGATGCTTCCAATACGAGGACGTATCGTTGAAGTTCAATCTGGTCGCTGGAATTGAACAGAGTCGGAACGAGCCGAATCGATCCCGCTATGGCGGTGAAGACGAGTATGTTCAAGAGCGACCTCGCGAACCAGAACAGGGTCTGTTGGTCCGGAATCGTGAGCGCATTGGGTTTGAGTGCTTTGATGATTCGTTTCACGATGCATCCTTGAGTTGAAGTTTCTCGTGGATGTCGGCTGGGAGGATGATTTCCTCGCCGGTGTGGGCGATATTGCAAATTAGTGATCCGTGGCGACTGGCGTGAGCAGATCTCAGAGCTGACCACTCCTGGTCGTGAACTGCGCGCGCAGTAGCGACGAGGCGATCCATGGAACCGCGAACTCGGTTGTCAAAGCAATCGAATACCCCCGCCTCAAAATCGAGCACCGAGTGCAGGTTTGTGGAGAGCTCGGGTATCGACGGCCTCGCAGGTCCGAATGAGTGAGTTTGATGTTGCCGGTACTGGCGCGCGCAGTCGCGGTACAAGAGGATGAGATCCTCCAGTTGGCGGAACTCTGCCAACGACAGCCTCAACAAGTGCCCCCATATAGGTTTCCGCAAGTTTGCGAACTGTCGTTCGTACTGCATCGACAGGTCATCGAGAGCAGGTTGAACGTGATTGCTCCAGTAGGTATTTGAGTCGAAACACGGTCGCAGGGAGTTCTCCACCACCGCCAAAGAGTCTCGATACCGATAGGCGAGATCCTCGTCCAGTCCGTCCGCGACCTCCTGGCAACGCTCTACCGCGCTTTCGGTCAAAGACGTCCAGGTCGCATGTTCCTTGTCGGTCAGATCTTGTCGACCGATCAGTCGATATTGGGGCGAAGAGTCCAACCAGATTTCGGGAAGCGACGGGCAGTGATACTGCTCCAATGTGTTCCAGTCGTCGAACCGCCGAACTTTGAGGAAATCGAAGTGATCGTCCGCTTTGTACGTCTTCTTCTTGTAGCCGGTTACCTGCATCAGATAGTGCATCCGAATGCTCCATGCACCTTCGGACTCCTGATATTGTTCGCCGTACTGTATGCGGCCCGCCAAATCTTCATCGAACCAATAGATGGGATGGCCGACGAAGTCTGCATTCACATTGCTGGGTGCGTTGCGAATCAACCCGTTTCGCTGACGCGGGTATCGCTTGGGAACTGGTGGAAATCCCCAAGCGCTGACTGCGATCTGATCCTCGTAGAGGCCAGATCGGATCCGGAAGCCCGATTTCATTTGGTTGGCATCTCGACGCGAAAGTCGGTGAAACTTGGGGTATCGCGGGTTAACTGGAATTCTTGTTATCATGGGTTTTCTGGCCTCCTTTTGGAAAGGGAAGTCGACAGTCTGAGATTTCTATTTCTTCGATAAAGATCTTTATCTAGAAATATATTACTAGGATATGGGGTGAAATGTAACCCGATGTAAGCCGGTTATCTTTACTGATGTATATATTGATCGTAGAATTAGACTATAATTTGACGTCGATATGGGGCTGTATGAATTCGATTCGGGAAATGCTCATCAGTGGTTACGAAGGCCGATATCGCAAGAAGCTGCTCAGGCGGGGGCAGTTGGATTGGCGCAATGTTCCGAAGCGTGACCGGCCTTCTGTACTGCAGCGATCGTACAATGAATTCGTCTCTGCGAACACGCATCTGGAGAGTTTCAGAACTGATCATCTCTCCGGGTACAGTGGTGATGTCACAATCGTTTTCAGCCAGCGGTACCTGTCCAGGTTTCAAGCGATAGCTGGAGGAGTCGTTGAGAAATCGATCGAGAGAACCCTCCAGAAGTCGGCAATGATGTTTCTGGAAACCGGCCCCACCATCGTGCTCGTTTATCATGAGCTTGGGGTTCGGAACGCAAAGTGGACCAGCCTTCAGCCAGCTGAAATCGATCCGAAGCTGCTGAAGGGGCGGGTGGCCCGTAGGGTCTCACATCAGATGAACAGAGATCACCTGGCTGTATTGGAAAGTGTTCAGATGGAAGTGGATTCGTGACGCCGAGTGAGGACCTCCGTTCGGGAAGGAGACGTCCGATCTGAGTGCTCGGTTTCCGCGAGCGAGGTCGGGATCGTGCAGTCCCTTGTCATCAGTGTCCGCGGGCGGCGCCGACCTCACAGTACGTCTGCTTTACGCACCAGTCGACCGCATTGAAGGGTGTGATCGGTGTACTGCGACGGGTCCAGGCCTGCTCGGTCCAGTGCGTCAGCGAGGATCAAGTCCACTCGGGAAGGTTTGCTCCGCTCCATAGTTCGGATGTCAGCTGGAAACAGCGGGCCGTCAGATCGTCCTCGGTGGAGGATCCAACTCCGAAGAGCTGACGTCGGTGACATTTGGACATCAGAGAGTATGGGCAGATCGACAAGCTCAGGCTCTCTGATGTCGGGTCCACCAATCGAAAGCTGAATCGGTTCGCTCGCCTTTCCGAATGAGACATCCTCGAAGTTCAGGGACACGACCTGCTGGGGACTCAATCGGCCGAAGTGCGACACCAATAGTATTGCCCTCTCCAGCGGCGATTCCGCGGAGAGGGCGCCGACTGCCTGGCGGAACTCTCGCCATGGCATCTGCGACTCACCTGCTGACTCTTCTTCATTCATAACGGCTTTCAGCGCAGACAGGACTGACCTGATGTTCTCCGCGCTGGCGACGTTGCCGCTCAGGTAGGGCACTGAGTGATGGCCGTGGAAGTACTTGATTGCTGATACGCGGCCCTCAATTGTTGCGACCGCTTCAGGGGCGGGGAAACCGTTCCGCTGCATGGGGCTCAGCGTGCCGGAGCTGCATGCGAAGATGTATTCCACAAGCGTCTTCTCGGCGGCGGGCAGTTCGGCTAGGTGACGTTCGCGGCAGAACGCCTTGAAGTGGGCCCATCGAGATGCGTATGTTGCGGCGGTGGATGCGTTGGGTAGCTTCCGGATTGAAGCGTTTCTCACTGCAGCGTGGAACTCCGGGTCGGCCAGGCTGGACTGTGCCAACTCTCGAGCTTGCGCCAGAAAATGCCGAAATTGCTGGATATCACTCTGCGTCATCGATGGTCCCTTTGCGTTTTGGGGAGGTGAATTGTCGCGGTAGATCACGTCCATTGCCGGGCAGAACTGTCACTGGTGCTCTGGTGGCAAGAAATGCTCGACGAAACTCCTAGTCGAGATATTCGCTTCTCTAAGAATCGATTCTATTAGGGACATTGGAGGAGGTACAGCTCTACGGAAGCGTGCTGTGGCGTTGCGTCGATGATCGGAAGAGGATGGCGTCAGGCAGAAATGGATGAGTGGCCCCGCCAGGTGAATTGAATCGAGCTTGCTTCGGCGGGGCCTGCACACCATCCATCCGGGACGAGTACGCGACGTCAACGATAGCGTGTTGAGAGAGTTGATGCCGATTGATTGCGTCTGCGCATCGATGGGTGGTTAAACCATCTGTGCTGCAACCAATTCACCAACTGACTCTTTTAGAATCGAAGAGTCGACGAGTCCATCCGAATTGCTTGAGTCGGCCCGGATGCGGAACTCGAGGCGAACGAACCAGTGGTGATGAAGCGGAGGGAACTTGCAGATGGGCATCTCGAAAACGAACGATTCAGAGACTCGATCTACAGATGGTCGAGGTAGCTCGCTCACTAGCGAGTTCGGAGTCTCAAAAACCCGTCTCATTCGCACCGTCTCGAAACGTAGTGCATCGGTTGAGTTCTGGGACAGAGGTATCGCGTGAGCGCCTTGTTGGGGTATGCCCGGGTGTCAACCTCGGAACAGAACGCCGATCTGCAGGAGGACGCTCTCAGCGCCGCCGGCTGTTTCAGGGTCTGGACCGACACGGCTTCAGGGGCGAGATCTGACAGGCCAGAATTGGCCAAGCTCTTGGATACGCTTAGGGAAGGAGACACCCTGGTGGTTTGGCGGCTCGATCGGCTCGGTCGTTCGCTCCCACATCTGATCGACACCGTCGATCAACTGAAAAGTCGTGGAGTCTCGTTCAAGTCACTGAATGAGTCGATCGACACTTCAACGTCGGGTGGCACGTTGATCTTTCACATCTTCGGGGCTCTCGCTGAATTCGAACGCAGTCTCATCAAGGAAAGAACCATGGCTGGGTTGGCCGCGGCTCGTGATCGCGGACGCATCGGTGGACGGCCAGCCGCACTATCTGTGGCGAAGCGACGTCTGGCGATCAAGATGCGAGGGGAGGGAGTTCCTATGGGAGAGATAGCTGAGGTTCTCAACGTGGCGCGCAGTACGTTGTATCGGAATCTGGCGAAGTGATCGGGCTGGCGACAGCGGACTCTCTGAATGGCGTTGTGACGCCTGATCTCGAAGTCTTCTAGACGAGACGTCGTCGATTCTAAGTCGACCCGTCAACGCGATCTAGGGGCGCAAAAGACTATCGATCATCGATCAATCGTCTATATATCAAGCACTGCAATAGCTTTCAGAGAAATCGGTCCGGGGTGCCGTATAGCTTGACTTCGTCCCCCGCGCGCGCGAGAAAGCCGTTTCCCGTACACGCCGACGATCCGAGTAGCGAGGAGTCCAACATGTACCTGACTGACGAAGACAAGCGAACGATCCACGGTCGGACACGTACGATTCGAAACAGATTGAGTGGTGAACTGAGTGAAGCGGTTCTCGAGGTCGTCGAGGAGAGCGGCAACGATGACTTCCTCGCAATCTACAAGTCACTGAAGCGACTGCGGCCCTTGGATGTTGATCGCGCCATGACGGCCAGAGTGGTCCGGTTCCTCCTCGCCAAGATGGTCGCCGCGGGAGATCAGGGTTTGGATAGGATCGAGTTCGATTGTGCTCAGACGGTTCGAGATTGGGGTGGAACCAGCGCCGCGATCGCAGATGCCTATTCCTTGGTCGGCCCAGCAGACACGACAGACCGTGGAATTTCCGATGCAATCGTCATCTACCTCGATCGTCTCGGGCCCGCGAAGGCCAAGCGGAAGGCCAAGCCTGGGGATCCGTTCGCGGAGATATTGAGAAGGCATGGGGTGCAACCGGAATGATCTCGGTACCGCGTATAGGGGAGGGTGAGATGGATTAACGCTGACACTTTACCGGCGCCAGCCATTCATCTGCACCTGCGATTGAGCTGACTGTGCGTCAACGGGCTGAGCGGTATCCTGTCGGGGCAGACTGGGGCGACAGCTGGCACTGTTCACCGAGGGATGTGTGGTGGATATAGCAGCGCCGGTCAAACTTCGGATGGTCGCGTTGATGGCGCCGATAGCTGGCTATGTCCTCATGTGGTGCGTAGCGCTCTCGTGGGCGGGGAGTCTTCCAGATCCGGTTGCTGTTCAATGGGGTTCGGCGGGGGTGACAAATCTGAATTCGTTGGTGTCGTACTACGGGTTCTTTGCGGCTGGCGTGGTGGTGCCTGGCGGGTTGGGACTTCTCGCTGCTGTCACCGCTAACCGTGGAACCCGACGTGTGTGTGCGGGCTTGGCAGTTATGTTGAGCTTTGTCTTGGGCGGGATGTGCATTGCGATAGTGGCTGGCCAGCGACACCTTCCGAACGCATCGGAGTCGTCTGTTCCCCTGGCTAGCATGGGAATCGTCGCCACAATCGGGATCGGATTGGGTGTCGCGGCTGCTTACTTCGTCGATGGTGATGCACCTGGCAACTCTTCAACGGAGGAGTCGCTGGATTCCCGCTATCGGCAGCAGTGGCGATCCGCGACTGACGCAAGCCCTCCTAACTCGGACTGAGCGGTTGCGGAACGCTTTTCGGTTCTCGTCAAGAGGCCGCACTGGAAGTCTTCTCGTGCGATCTCTCCGAGTTACCGGCAGCGTGATCACCCGTGACGGCCAATAGTTTCAGAAGAAACGCATGCATTCCTGGGGCTACTCCCTGAATCGTCGGCATTGGGAAGGCCGTCAGGCGACTCGAGCTGCCTGAACTCGGTGAATCAGCGTCGACGAGCTTGCTCGCAACGGCGTCGACGCTCTTCACGGTGCGAGGCTGGGCAACGAAGATATCAATGAGCTCAGCACGGCGTCATCCCGCGACGGCCGAGTCCTCTAGCCGAGTGATCCTATGTGCGTCTATCTCCAGGAGCGGGCGACCGGAGACTGCCACGGGTCGTTGTGGCCGGTACTGGTGGACGAACCCGAGCTGGCGGTAGACCTGCAGGCGCCGCCCGAGTGGCCGTTCGAGATCGAGCATCCCGATCCCGTGAGCCTGAGATTGTGGCGGTCGAAGAAGGCGGTTGTGGAGCCCTATCCGTCCGTCTTGACAGTGTGCTGCGCCTTGGTCCAGACGATAACCGAAGTGAAACTCAGAATCCAAAATGTGAGAAAACCACCCCGAGTTTCACCTCCAGACAAGGTTTTCATCCCCACAATCACCCTGTTTGGTGCCAGTCTTCCTCCCTTTTCGTAGGTTTAAATTGCACATGCAAGTAGCTTGCAGTTCGCCAAGTGGGATTGTGTGTGTCCGTCGGGGACCCTGAAGTCAGACAGTGAGGGAAAACGTCGTGAGATCTGTGGTGTCGGAACTGTGGTCGACAATAGTGACTGTCGGGGTGCGCCCGCGCACATGCCGTAGGCGATCTGGGGGCTTCGGGGTGGCCGTCGTGGCTGCTGCGCTGGTGCTTGGAGCGCTATCGTTCACTGCGCCTGCAGCGGGTTCGGATGTCGGGTTGGTCGTAGAGAGCGACGCCTCACCGCTGTTCACCGTCGGATTATCTGTGTTCGACGGCGTCCCACCGTTCGATGCTGATGATGGTCCGGGTCGCGATTCCGGTCCGTCCAATCGGATTGTCCGCGAGGGTGATCCGGTGACGTACGTCATTGACATCGGTATCCGGGGCGTTCCCCTGCCTGATGTGGTTATCGACCTTCCGGTGCAGCGAGGATTCAAAGTGACGTCCGTGCCTGAGTACTGCGGCGACGGATCGTTCCTCGATGAGATCGGGTTGCTTTGTCGCGTGGGAGAATTGGAGCAGGACAGATACTTCACCCGCACGGTGGACATGACCGCTGGCCCGAAAGCAGAGGCGGACGGACTGCCGATCGCCGTCGTAGTGAGCGCACGCGGGGGATCGGTCCGTGTCCGCTCCAACGACGCCGTTGTGCGGGTCTCGACCGCTACAGGGGTGTGCGATCCGTACGGAGTCTCCGTTCCTGACAGCGCAACAACTCCGGAGGGTCCGGTGGTGGCGAACGGAACAATTTCAGGTGTCGTCACCTCCGGCCCGGCGTCGACCGCACTGATCGAGGGCGTGGATCAGTGTGGTCACGCAATTGCTCGGTCGGTGACACCCTTCGATGGGCGGTTCTCCTTCGTCGGACTTCTGCCTGGAACGTATCGAATCACGGTCGATGGACGAGCGCCGGTGGACGTCGGACTGTACCCGGGTGAGATGACTGTGAACGGGCTGATGCTGTGATCGCCGTCGCGCACGTTCGGGGACCTGACATTGATCCTCGAAGCCGCTGTCGTGTTTCAGAATGCCAGGACACCGTGGGAGGTTCTCGTGCGTGAAAGTCTCGGTATCGCACTCGACAGCGATTCCATCTCCACCGCTCTCGTGGACGCCGACACCCCTCTCCTCGGGCCTGTCGACCAGCACCGCCATAGGTGGAGTGCGGACGGGGGCGTTCCGTCCGCACAGTCATCGGCTCGCGCGCTCGTCTCCGCTGCCGGCGTCGCGATCGACCGCGCATCACGCTCTGACCTGCACCCGACTTCGATCGGGGTGGTGTGTGAGCGCAGCGACGTGCGCGATCTGATTTCAGAGACCTCGTCGCCCCTTGCGGGCGACAACGTCGTTGTGGTCAACGGTCTCGACGCACGCCTGGCTTACCTTCGAACGGTGGACACGCTGGCTGGGGTGTCCCCGATCCTGGCATTCTGGGGCGAGGGTGAGGAAACCGTGATCGCCGCGATCGATCCTCTCTCCGGTACGATCGACTCCGCGCACCGCTTTCTGAGCTCGGACTTGTTTGCGAACAATGAAACATTCACCGCAACATTTGCTTTGATCGTGGCGGAGCGGGATGCGGTTCCGAAGATGCTCGTGGCAATGAGGTCTCCCGAGCAGAGTCGGGAGATGGCCGCAGTCGCTGCCGAGCAGGCCGGTCTCGGATTCGTATTCCTTGGCGAACCCGGTCAACTCGCCATAGGTGCGGCTCTGGTCGCCGCCGCGCATCTCGCTGCCTTGCACGGGGTGCCCTTGGCCGGAGCGATCGGCGCCCCGGTGGTGACCGCGGCCGGAGCGCGGCATTGGGCACCACTTGCGGTGGTATCGACATTCCTCGTGCTCGGAGGGTTGTTGATCGGATTGCTGATCACCCTTGCGCCGGACAAGGCGAGCACCGCCACCACTGATCGGACGAACGGCGAGACCACACCGTCGATCCCCGGCGACGAGGACAGCCACGACAGTGGCGGCCCTGCCGTCCCCGTCCAACCTGGACACAGGTTTGGGGAGAGCGGCGAGAGTGTCGACGTACTGCCTTCGCTCCCAACGACTTTGAACGAGGTTCTCCCGCCCTGCGATCCGGTCGCTCCTGCCTTCCCGGCTGGCCTACGACGCTCGGACCCTGACCTTCCATCTGCGACGACCCCTCCGCAGGCTCCAGGCGTCGATGACTGCGTGCCAACACGTAGCGGATGATCTACGGGGCACATGCACATAGTGCAGCCTAGATCGCGATCGTCGCGGGATTGGTGACGGCACATCTCCTCAGCATCCGCGCTCGCGGTGCCACTGGCCACTCTCCGCCATATAGGGCGTACTCGTTGTTATCTATTCGGCCATCTCCTGGAATGAAAGGCTTTTGCCGGAAGTAATGCACTACAACGATTTTGCGGGGTGGGTGCGTGCTCGTCTCGATGCGGGGCCCGTACAGTGACGACATCGATGCGGCCCGGAAACTAGGCGTGCCACCTTCAACTGTGTTGCGGTGGCTCGGTGTCCGTCACCCGACCCGTGCAACGACCCGAGAAGTTGCGACCCGCTTCGGCGTACCCATCCAGGAGGTGCTCGTTGCCGGTGGCTACATGACGCCTGACGAAGCAGCCACCACCGCCGATACGCTCGACGACGCTCGAACAGTTCACTGACACTACCCTCGACACCGTCGGGAACGAAGAAACGGCCGAGCGCTCTTGGCCACGACCGACCAGGCTGAATCATCCCGGATTTTTCGGAGACTTCATCCTTGGAAAGATGGAGTCATGTCGTCAGGAACGAACAACAAGAACCTCGAACTGCGGCAGCGGGCACTCGCCCATGCTCTCGACGCTCAGAACTGGACTGCGGCGATCGACATCGCCGAACTTCACTGGGTGGAGATGCTCGTCGACAATGGCGGCGGCCTTCGCTCTGCGCTGCAGAGAATTCCTGCCGACGTGGCAGCTAAACACCCCACAGTTCTCGCGGTTCGTGCACTGTTCGACGGGCACCCCTTCGTCACGGTCGGCGTGTTGGCGGATCCACCACCCAGCATTTCTGGGCTGGTGACAATCGATACGCCGAAGGATGAACTGAACGTCGGTTGTATCGAGTCGATCATGCTCCGAATGGCCGGCCACTTCGAACAATCCGCGGCTGTCACGCAACGCCTGACCCATCTCAGTCGTAGCGCCCTAGACCACAGCGGGGAGGTCGTCAGCCGACAGTTGCCGTTCATGCGAGCCCAATGGGCCATCACCTATCAGCTCCATGGGATGCTTGCCGAATCCACCATCGAAGCACGCCTTGCCTACCACGACGGACTGTCGCAACAGATCGGTTTCGTCGCCCGCGCTGCCGCCAATACCATCGCATTGAACTGGGCGATGGTCGGTGAACCTCTCCACTCGCTGCACTGGTCGGAATGCGAGAAACGACATGCCGAACACGGTGGCTGGCTCGAACCGACCTTCCGCACAGCGGGACGCGTCGCACGAACACTGACGTTCCTTGACGCTCTCTCTGTCGACGACGCCCTCAGCGCCCTGGATGAGGTGGGGTATCCGTCCGAAGCTGAAGAGCTGTGGGCCTTCGTCATGTATGCACACAGTCAATGTGCGCTGGCCCGAGGTGACGCCTTTGCAGCGTTGTCGTTGATGCGCAGAACCGTATCAGCGCATAGGCATCAGCACACTGTCACGTCGATATCCCTGCCGCTGTTGCAGGCCACCGAGATTGATTTGTTGATTGCGCTCGGTGAAGGGAGTGAGGCACTCGCACTGGCCGAGAGCATCGTCGATCCCGCCGCCCACCCGTGGACGCTGACGTCCGTCGTGCGTCTTCGTCAGCGAATCGGCGACAACAAGACGGCCGTGGCCCTGTGCGACCAGTTCGGTTGGACTCTTGAGTCGCATCCACGGGCTCAGATGGAACTACTTCTCACTCAGGCAGTTGCCCACTGGGAACTAGGAGAAACGCACTTCGCTACGCAGGTGTGGTCCAAAGCCTGCAAAATCGCAGACCAGACCGGGCTGCTGCGATCGTTCTCGACCATCTCGGCCTCTGACATCGCTCTGTTGGACAACGCCGCGGACACTGGCTCACAGGCGCTCTCAGAGTTCCGCAAAGCCTCTGGGGTGGAATCCTTTCCGAGAGTTGTGCACATCGTCACCCTCACCGATCGTGAACACAAGGTCCTCACACTTCTCAAGCAGGAAATGACGCAAGTGGCGATCGCGAAGGCTCTCTACGTCTCCGTCAATACCGTGAGATCCCAGTTGCGTACCCTCTACCGAAAACTTGGTGCGCACAACCGCAATGATGCAATCCGGCGAGCACACGCCTTGAAGCTGATACCGCGCGCGTGAGAGTTAATGCACGACGCCTGCCGCCAGGATCAACTCGGTACTTCATTTCCACCTTAGCGACGTATCCGAAGGTCCCGCCCGCGTACCGGGTCCGGCGGAACCGACCCCATTGCTGGCAATCTAACAAGTGGATATGCGGGTATGTGGTCTTGCTAGCTTGTTACCTTGCCAGCACTTCATCGATGCACTTGTTGAATTCAGCGTCCATCGTCGTCCCCAGTTGGGCGAGCTTCGCCTTGAAGGCTGCACGACGGGCTTTCGTCACTCGGGCCGATACCTGGACAGTGCGGGCATTGGGGTCGTCGGTCAGGCTGAGAGTGGAATCGGCGGAGTTGAGGGCAATCGCTTCGCGGTTCTCCGCGGGAACGGCCGGATGCGCGCTCCGTCGGCGAGAGCTCAACGTACTTGCTTGCGGTTCATATTTTGGCGGCATTTCGATTGTCCCCGTTGTCGATTGAATGCAGGATCGAGGTCAGGTAGTCGGCGTATGTCTGGTGAAGGACTCTCGCTTTGACCGTGCCCCATGTATCCAGACCTCGGCCGGACTCTTGAGCCTCAGCGATGAAGCTTGCCCGTTGAACAGGCGGGGAGAGAAGAGGCACGGGTGCCGGAAGGCTGATCAGTGCACCCTGCAGTTCACTCATCCAGTGACCCATCCGCTTTGTCTTCTGGACCCCGTTCACGATGGCGGCCGCAATGGTGAGCTTGGGATTCGTATACTGCTGGATTATCTCGACAGTGTCGAGGAGGCGATCCAAACCATCGAGGGCGAACTGGCCGAGTTCTGCGACTACCACTACGGCGTCTGCGGCAGTGAACGCGTTGACAGGCAACTGGTCCAGACTCGGAGGGCAATCGATCAGAATGAGATCGTAACGATCGGAGATCTCCGCGATTGCCTTCTTCAGTCGGCTCTCTCTGCCGGCCTTCATGGTAACCAGGCTCTGAGCCACATCAGCAAGGTCATCACCGCCGGCCGGGACGACGTCAAGGTTTGCCCACTCGGAGGCCCGTATCGCGTCGGATATCGGTGAGCTATTCGACTTGTCCAGGACCGTGGCGAGTGAACAGGTCTGGCTGCCTTGATGTCTTGGTGCCAGGACTTTGGTTGCATTGCCTTGTGGGTCAGCATCGACCACGAGAACCTTGAAGCCGTGTTCCGTGATCGCCGCACGTGCGATGTTCACTGTGGTGGTCGTCTTCCCGACTCCGCCTTTCTGATTGGCGAACGCAATTATTTTGGTCATCTGGCTCCGGATTCTCGGCGGGAAAACAGCTCTTACCCGCGGCCTCTCTAGCTAAGACTATCGAATTCTTAACTTGCCATATAGTGACGACGCTGGCTTGTGAACATGCTGGAGAGTTAACAATTCAACAAGAGGTCATACCGGTCGATGCGATGCGATGCGAAGAAGCGGTGATTGTGGCCTGATCCGGGTGAGTCAGCGCATGAGAAATCCCGGCTGTTCGCAAGTCGACTTGTTAACAACCGGGATTTCGCGTGGCCGAACTGGTCGCAGCCGAGGTTCACTCTCCACGTGCCGTCTGTTCGATACAGGGTCGCCTCGAGGATCATTTGAGGCTCGTCGGTGAGGTTTATTGAGCAGCGTGCGACATCTCCGTCACCGTACTAACGAGACTTTGGATAGGAACTGTGTAAGTGAGCGCCGGGGGTTGTTCGCCCTCTGCCCAAGTCGTTCTCGAAGAACCTCGCGCAGTTCGGGACAGGTTTGGGATTGACCAAGTTCGCAATTGGAGTTGTTGACAAGTGATCGTGAATTGTTGTTAGGCATTCGAATTGGTTGAACCCCGATCTGGTGATCAACAAGATGAGGTCAGCGTTCCACTCAGTTGTCCGAATGGACGTCCCATAGCTTTTAGGCGAGACGGACTGGTTGGTGCATCCATAGGCGCCCCCGAGCATTGGACAGCGAAGCCCGACCACAGCGCCTAATTAGGATGTTCCAATGTCACGCTCAAACTGGTCGTTCACGATCGATTGCTCCCGTCGGGTCAGCGGTACAGGCGGCTTGGCTGTCGACAGCCGTGAAATGAGTCCGTATGAGATCGGTCGCCCGGATTGGTGGCCAAGTATCGATGCGGCTTGTCGGAAGTCGGACGTTCGAACCTCGGGCAGGTGCTCGTGACGACGAAGCGGAACCGTCGGTCCGGCGTAGAGGACCGCTGGAGGAAGACGATCAGGGTCGGTGATGTCGAGCAGAAGGTTCCGTCGGCGAATGATGGCAAAGGCAAGCGCTGGCGTGCTCGGTACGTTGACGACCTCGGCACCGAGCATGCAAAGGGCTTCGACCGGAAAGCCGACGCTCAGAACTGGCTGAACACAGCTACGACGGCACTTGGCACGGGAACTCATGTCGCGCCGCGCAATGCTCAGATCACTGTTCAGCAATGGTGCGATCAGTGGATCCTGGGATACGGAGTCCATCGTGACTCGACGGTCAGGCAAGCGCGCACGCACATTGCGCAGATAACCGCGGAGTTCGGCAAGGTGCGTCTATCTGCTGTCCGACCGTCGGCGGTCAAAACCTGGACGTCGAAGTTGAAGGTGGATGGGTTCGCGGAATCGTACGTCTACGCGTTGCATTCACGTCTGGCGCAGATCATGGGCGATGCGGTTCATGACGGACTGCTTGGTCGTAATCCGTGCTCGCGTCGGACATCGCCGCCGATGGGTCGCGCCAAGGTCTACGTGATCACGACCGAGCAACTGTGGGCAGTGCACGACGCAATGCCGGCTCACTATCGAGTGGCGATCCTTCTTGGCGCGTTCGCAGGCCTTCGGATCTCCGAAGCGGCCGCGACGCTTGTCGACGATGTCGACTTCACCAGGGGAGTAGTTCACCCGAAGCGGCAGTGGCCGGACAAGCCGTTGAAGACACAGGGGAGTGACGCGCCGATTCCAGTGCCGCAGTCTCTCGCGCTCATGTTGTCGGCGTCGGTGCAGCAGTGGCCCCATGAGCACATGGTCACGAACGGCGAGGGGAAGGCTGCGGGACCGTGGTTGATTGAACGTGCGTTGCGAGGGGTGAAGGACTCGGGGGACGTCGACCTTCCCGACGAGTTCACATTCCACGACTTGCGCCACTATCTCGCCTCGCTGCTGATTGCCTCGGGCGCAGATATCAAGACAGTCCAGGCTCGGCTGCGGCATGCGAGCGCGAAGACGACGCTCGACACCTACGGGCACATGTGGCCGGACGCAGACGAGTCCACCCGCTCTGCGATCGATGCTGTGATCACTAAGCGGGTGGACTCGTCTGAAGATGCTGCGGACGCTGTGCGGACGGAAGGCTAGGTCAGCCGGTTCCAGTCCAGGTCAGCGACCGATGCGGATCACACGTCGTAGTAGAGCTCGAACTCGTACGGGTGCGGACGCAGGTTGACCGGAGCGATTTCCTGCTCACGCTTGAGCGAGATCCAGGTCTCGATCAGGTCGGTGGTGAAGACGCCACCCTCGGTCAGGTACTCGTGATCGGCTTCGAGGCGGTTGATGACCGTCTCGAGGCTGGTCGGAGCCTGCGGGATGTTGCGAGCCTCCTCCGGGGGAAGCTCGTAGAGGTCCTTGTCGACCGGAGCCATCGGCTCGATCTTGTTCTTGATGCCGTCCAAGCCGGCCATCATCTGTGCAGCGAAGTTGAGGTACGGGTTACCCGAGGAGTCGGGTGCGCGGAACTCTAGACGCTTTGCCTTCGGGTTGTTGCCCGTGATCGGGATACGGACAGCTGCCGAGCGGTTGCGCTGGCTGTACACGAGGTTGATGGGGGCTTCGTAGCCCGGCACCAGACGGTGGTACGAGTTGATCGTCGGGTTGGTGAAGGCCAACAGCGACGGAGCGTGGTGCAGGATGCCGCCGATGTAGTGGCGCGCCATGTCCGAGAGGCCTGCGTAGCCGGACTCGTCGTGGAAGAGGGGCTTGCCGTCCTTCCACAGGGACTGGTGGACGTGCATGCCCGAGCCGTTGTCACCGAAGAGCGGCTTCGGCATGAAGGTTGCGGACTTGCCGTGCTGCCAGCAGGTGTTCTTGACGATGTACTTGAACAGCTGCAGGTCGTCAGCAGCTGCGAGCAGCGTGTTGAACTTGTAGTTGATCTCCTGCTGTCCGCCGGTGCCGACCTCGTGGTGGCCGCGCTCGAGCTCGAAGCCTGCGTTGGTCAGGTTGGTGGAGATTTCGTCGCGCAGGTCCACGTAGTGGTCGTACGGAGCGACGGGGAAGTAGCCACCCTTGGCGCGAACCTTGTAGCCGAGGTTCGGGGAGCCGTCGGCGTTGGTCTCTGCGCCGGTGTTCCAGGAACCGGAGATGGAATCCAATTCGTAGAAAGCGGAGTTCATGCCGGAGTCGTAGCGAACCGAGTCGAAGATGTAGAACTCGGCCTCGGCGCCGAAGAATGCGGTGTCCGCGATGCCGGTGCTGACCAAGTACTCCTCGGCCTTGCGGGCAACGTTGCGCGGGTCGCGGCTGTAGGACTCACGGGTGAACGGGTCGTGCACGAAGAAGTTGATGTTGAGGGTCTTCGCCTTGCGGAAGGGGTCGATCTGCGCCGTGGTGACGTCGGGAAGCAACATCATGTCGGACTCGTGGATCGACTGGAATCCGCGGACCGAAGATCCGTCGAATGCGAGGCCGTCCTCGAACACGTCCTGGTTGAAAGCAGACGCCGGGATCGAGAAGTGCTGCTGGACGCCGGGCAGGTCGCTGAACCGAATGTCGACGTACTCGATGTTCTCGTCCGCGATGTACTTGATGACCTCTTCGGCCGTGGTGAACGCCACGCTTGTGCTCCTTAAGTCGCTTCAGCCAAGTGATGTCGGTTGAATCCGTCGAGGCAGACGGTAGGGAGCTGGTGTTGCCCGCTCGTCAACCCTTTGTTTCGGCAGTGTTACGCGTCGCAGCATCCTGGGGATTTCCGAAGTCCATGTGACCGGCCACACAGTTAAAACCCGGCAAATCTGGACTACGGTGCTGCGACGCCTATCCTGGACAGCATGGCACGTATCACCGGAACTTGGCTCTCTGGGCCGCAAGCAGCTTTGCCGAAGAGCGCGGACGGCCGTGAGCAGTCGTACCGTGGCGAGCTCCTCGGTTTCCCTCAGGAGGGTCCGGGTTCGCTGGTCGGTTCGGGCCGTCGTATCGCGGCACTGTTGGTGGATTGGGTGATGGCTGTGGGAGTGGCCTCGCTCATCACCGGCGACTTCTTCGACGGTATGACCTCGACTGTCACGCTGATGGTGTGGTTCGCCGTCGGTGTCGTCACCGTGGCTCTGTTCAACTTCACCCCGGGGCAGTTCGTCCTCGGACTTCAGGTTGCGCGTATCGAAGGCCCGATCCGAGTGGGCTTCGTGCGCGCGCTCGGACGTCAGGCACTGCTTGTGTTCGTGATTCCCGCGACCATCACCGACATCGACGGTCGCGGTATGCAGGACCGCGCGACCGGCACTTTGCTCGTGAAATCGCGCTGACACAAACTTCTCGAACGAAGAAAGACCCGGGTCCGTGTGGGCCCGGGTCTTTCGTTTGCTGTGGGGGAGTGTCAGCGACGACGAATGGTTCGCTGCATTCCCTTCATCTTCGCGCCTCCGGGCATCGGGCCCTTGGGAAGCGCTGCTCCGCCGCCGCGTGCGCTCAGTGCAGCGAGGCGACCTTCGATGTTGTCCATGCGCTTGGTGTCGATGTTGCGGGGCAACTTGTTCAAGTAGCGCTGGAGCTGCGAGAGCGGAACCTGGCCCTCGTCGTTGCCGATGATGATGTCGTAGATCGGGGTGTCGCCGATGAGGCGGGCAGTCTTCTTCTTCTCCTGCGCGAGGAGGCCCTTGACGCGTTGCGGCGAACCCTCGGCGACGAGGATGACACCCGGCCGTCCGACGACGCGGTGAACGGCATCGAGCTGGGTGGTGCCGGCGACGGCATTCGTGACGCGCCACGCGCCCTGCATGTTGTCGAGCGCCCACGCAGCGGCACCGGCCTGGCCTTCAGCCTTCTTGTACACCGATTTCTGGACGCGGCGACCGAAGATGATGAAGGCGCCGAGGAGACCGAGAACGATGCCGATCGGCAGCAGGAACCACTGAAGGCCCCAGATGAGACCGACCAGGAAGAAGACCAGAGCCGCACCGACGAGGGTGCCGATCATCAGCGGCAGGAGGAGCTTGTCGTCCTTGCGCTGCATCTGGAATGCCTGCCAGAGCTGTGTTCTACGTTCCTTGGAAGCCTGCTTGCGGGCAGCCTTCGCTGCAGCCTTTGCCTCTTTGGTGGGTTTGCCCTTACCGGATTTGCTGCCGTTCGCCATGTACCCAGGATACGTCCATTGCTGTGCGCCTTTACTAACCGCCCGCGGTTAATAAAGGCGCACAGCAAAAAGTGGATCAGCGATTCAGGCGCGCCATGAGTGAGCTGGCTTCCTGGGAAGCGTCGCCGCCCTCGGTCAGATGACGCTGCGCCTCGGGAAGTTCACGGCCGTGATGTGCCATGGCCTGCGCATACAGGCGGCCGGCGCGGTACGACGAGCGAACCAACGGACCGGCCATGACGCCGGCGAAGCCCATCTCTTCTGCAGCCTTCGAGTGTGCGACGAACTCCTCGGGCTTGACCCACCGCTCGACGGGGTGGTGCCGGGGCGAGGGGCGCAGGTACTGGGTGATGGTGAGGATGTCGCAACCGGCGGCGTGGAGATCTGCCATCGCCTCGGTGACCTCTTCAGGGGTTTCGCCCATGCCGAGGATCAGGTTGGACTTGGTGACCAGTCCGTAGTCGCGTGCTGCGGTGATGACGTCGAGGCTGCGCTGGTACCGGAATGCCGGACGGATCCGCTTGAAGATGCGGGGGACGGTCTCGAGGTTGTGTGCGAGTACCTCGGGGCGTGAGGCGAAGACCTCGTCGAGCAGTTCGGGCTTGCCGTTGAAGTCCGGAACCAGGTTCTCGACGCCGGTGCCCGGGTTGAGTTCGTGGATCTTGCGGACGGTCTCGGCGTAGAGCCAGGCGCCGCCGTCGGGGAGGTCGTCGCGGGCGACGCCGGTGATCGTGGAGTACCGAAGGCCCATGGCCTGAACGCTTTCCGCGACGCGACGGGGCTCGTCGCGGTCGAGGGCTTCGGGCTTGCCGGTGTCGATCTGGCAGAAGTCGCAGCGGCGTGTGCACTGCTCGCCGCCGATCAGGAAGGTGGCTTCGCGGTCTTCCCAGCATTCGTAGATGTTGGGGCAGCCCGCTTCCTCGCAGACGGTGTGCAAACCTTCACGCTTGACCAGGCCCTTGAGCTGCGTGTACTCGGGGCCCATCTTTGCTCGGGTCTTGATCCAGTTGGGTTTGCGTTCGATGGGCGTCTCCGCGTTTCGGATCTCGAGACGGAGCAGCTTACGTCCTTCTGGGGCGATAGTCACGACAGTGATCCTACGCCCGGTGATTACTGCAACGGGGTTCGGGCGAGCCCGTCAGCTGTACTGAACGGTAGTAAAAGTCGGAGTAGGCGAGGCGCTTTCGAAGGTGACGCGCTCGACGTTCCGTTCGGTGACGGGCATGGTTCCGTCGAGAGCAGCGATCACTGCCTCGGTCACAGCGGGAGTGACTTCGTCCACGGTGACGTCGCGACCGAGTTCATGCGACAGCGTCGTGACCCCGGCGTCACGGATGCCGCAGGGAATGATGTTGTCGAATCCGGTCAGGACCGAATTGCAGTTCAGGGAGAAGCCGTGCAGTGCCACGCCCCGTTGGACGCGCACGCCGATGGCAGAAACCTTGCGCTCGGGCTTCCATTGCCCGTTTGCGAGTTCGGCAGGCAGCCAGACGCCGGAGCGGCCGTCGATGCGCCCGCAGTTCAGGCCGAGGTCCGTGCACACCGTGATCAGTGCTTCCTCGATGCGTCGGACATACCGCACCACGTCGATGGGCTCCGCCAGTTTCACGATCGGATATCCCACCAGCTGGCCGGGGCCGTGCCAGGTGATCTTCCCGCCGCGGTCGACGTCGATGACAGGCGTGCCGTCGACGGGACGATCTTCGGGTTCCGTGCGTCGTCCTGCCGTGTACACCGGCGGGTGTTCGAGGAGCAGTAGCGTGTCCGGTCCGATGTCGTCCGCCCGCGCAGCCGCGAGCTCACGCTGGCGGTCCCACGCGGCGTTGTAGTCGATCGAACCGAGTTGCTCGACGGCGATCGGCAGTTTCGAGAACCGGGCGGAAACGGCAGCGCTGCTCATGGACGTAGAGATTACGCCCGACTTCGGAATCAACCGAGTGCGGCCGCCAGCGCTTCGCCGATCGTGTTGTGGCGGAAAGAGAATCCCGCCCTTTCCAAAGCTGCGGGAATGGCGCGCTGGCCACCGAGGATGCCGCTCTTGGCGAATTCTCCGATCAACGCTTCGAGTGCGAACCCGGGAACGATCCAGGGAGCCGGTCGGTGGACCGCACGGGACATGGCGTCATTGAACTGGGCATTGGTGACAGGGGCCGGACCGGTCAGGTTGACGGGACCGGAGAGTTCGGAATTCGTGAGCGCGAATTTGATCGCGTCGCACTCGTCCTCGAGTGAGATCCACGGAAAGTACTGGCGACCGTTGCCCAGTCGCCCGCCGAGGCCGAACGAATAAAGGCGCCGAAGCCGACCGAGCATGCCCCCATGAGGTGAAATCACGACGCCGGACCGCAGATTGACGACGCGGGCACCCGCCGCACGCGCCGGTTCGGTGGCAAGTTCCCAATCGCGACACGTCGTGGCGAGAAAGTCTGTGCCTGCCGGCGAATCCTCGTCGACGATCTTGTCGCCGGTGTCGCCGTAATAGCCGACGGCGCTCGCGTTGGCGAGGACGGGAACCTTCTCACTCGCGACCGCTTCGGCCAAGACGTCGGTCGCGACGATGCGGCTGTCACGGATCGCTTGCTTGTAGGAACCCGACCACCGTTTGTCGCCGATGCCGACGCCGCAGAGGTTCACGACGGCGTCGGCGCCCTGCAGGACGGAGAGGTCCAGACGGTCGTGGTCCGGGTCCCAACGCGATTCGTCGGGGCCGGCAGTCGAGCGTCGCACCAGACGCACCACGTCGTGGTTGTCGGAGCGCAACGATGACACCAAGGCCGTTCCGATCAAACCGGACGAGCCGGCGATGACTACTCGCATTCGGAAAGCCTCCTTCGATTCAGCGTGCTTCGATATCCGAACGTATATCTCCGACCGTACTGAAAAAGCCGGGGCGCCACCTCCTGATGGAGATGACGCCCCGGCCGGCCGAGCAGTTGCTTACAGGCCCAGATCAGCTTCGAACGAGGCTTCTTCCAACCGCTGCTTCACAGTGGTGAGGAATCGGCCGGCGTCGGCGCCGTCGACCAGCCGGTGATCGTAGGTCAGCGGCAAGTAGATCATCGAGCGAACGCCGATGGACTCGTTGCCGTTCTCGTCGGTGACCACCATCGGGCGCTTGACGATCGCGCCGGTTCCGAGCATGGCCGCCTGCGGTGGTACCAGGATCGGGGTGTCGAACAGCGCGCCCTGGCTGCCGATGTTGGTGATGGTGAAGGTGCCACCCGAGAGCTCGTCCGGCTTCAGGCCACCCGAGCGTGCACGCTTGGCGATGTCGGCGATGGCGCGGGCCAAGCCGGCCAGGCCGAGATCGCCGGCGTTGTGGATGACGGGGGAGAGCAAGCCCTGATCGGTGTCCACTGCGATGCCGAGGTGCTCAGCGTCGTAGTAGGTGATCTGCTTGGCAGCCTCGTCGTAGCTGGCGTTGATGTTCGGGTGCGACTTCAGCGCCTCGACGACTGCCTTGGCGAAGAACGGAAGGAACGTCAGGTTGACGCCTTCGCGCTCGATGAAGCCGGCCTTGGCACGGGCCCGCAGGGCGACGATCTTGGTGACGTCCACCTCGAAGGTCTGCGTGAGCTGAGCGGTGTTCTGCAGCGACTCACGTGTCTTGGTGGCCGTGATCTGCCGAATACGGTTGGCCTTCTGCGTGGTTCCACGCAGGTGTGCCAGTTCGGGTCGGACGCCTGCGGCTGCGGTGGCGGCCGGTGCGGCCGCGGGTGCTGCAGCAGCGGGAGCGGCGGCGGGAGCCTTCTTGGCCTCCGCAGCGGCGAGCACATCCTGTTTGCGGATGCGGCCGCCGACGCCGGTGCCGGTGACGGTCGCGAGGTCGACGCCGTTGTCCGTTGCGAGCTTGCGCACGAGCGGGGTGACGTACGGGCTGCTGTCGCCGGAAGCTGCGGGGGCAGCCGCCGGTGCGGGAGCCGCAGCAGGCTTCGGAGCGGGTGCGGCCGGTGCGGCGGCAGGCTTGGGTGCTTCAGCCTTGGGTGCTTCGGCCTTCGGAGCTTCGGCCTTGGGGGCAGGGGGTGCTGCCGGTGCTGCGGGAGCGGCCTTGGGTGCCGGAGCCGCGGCGGGTGTGCCGGAGCCGACGACGGCCAGCTGGCCACCGATCTCGACGGTGTCGTCTTCCTGCGCATTGATCTCGAGCAGGATTCCGGCGACGGGGGACGGGATCTCTGTGTCGACCTTGTCGGTCGAGACTTCGAGCAGCGCCTCGTCGACGGCAACTTCGTCGCCGACAGCCTTGAGCCAGCGGGTGACGGTGCCTTCGGTGACGGACTCGCCGAGGGCGGGCATCGTCACGGCGGTACCTTCAGCGGAACCGCTCGAAGCGGCGGGTGCCTCGGCAGCGGGAGCTTCTTCAGCGGGAGCTTCGGCAGCCGGCGCTTCCTCGGCGGGAGCTTCCTCGGCGGCGGGGGCGGGTGCCTCTGCCGCGGGTGCTGCGGCTTCGCCGGCTTCACCGATCTGGGCGAGCTCGCCACCGATTTCCACGGTGTCGTCTTCCTGCGCGACGATCTTGGTCAGGACGCCGGCGACGGGAGACGGAATCTCGGTGTCGACCTTGTCCGTGGAGACTTCGAGCAAGGGTTCGTCGACTTCGACCGTGTCTCCTTCCTGCTTGAGCCACCGTGTGACAGTTCCCTCGGTGACGCTCTCACCTAGGGCTGGCATCTGGACGGAGAAGGCCATGTCTTTTGACTCCTCGACAGTTGTGTTCGGGTTGTTGAATTTTGTCGACTTGTGGTCGTAATACATTGTGCTCGAGTGGCGCGCGACGTGCGGCTACTTGTAGCTATTTTGCCGATGTCGACGCGCGGGCGCGGCGTCACCGTCGTTCATCTTTCCATTGATACGCCGGGCGTGTCCGATGAGGGGGATGCCGTCCGTTTCGGGTGTGTCGGCTACTGGCGAGTAGGTATGCGTCGGGGGTCCGGCTGTAACGTCGTAAGCGGACCAAACGGTATGTCGTGCGCAGGCACAACGGACATCGCCTGGCAAACTTGACATATCGCCGGGGTGCATCCGCGGCGTCGGTACCGAGGAGGGTACGACCGTGGGACTGTTCGATCGTTTCAAGCGTCCGCCGAGTGCGGCTCAGGCCGCAGCGCAAAGTGATGCGGATCATCTGGCGAATTGGGCGCACTCGCACGAAGGCGTCGAGGCCTATGTGGAACCGCAGACGACGGTGACCGAGGTGACCGTCGTCCTGGTTGCGAAGGACGGGGAGTGGACTCGTCGTCGTGTCGGCGGCGAACGTGGTGCCCGCAAATTGGGACAGGACCTGAAGATCCCGGTCTGCGACGTCCGCAAGACGGGATATCCGCAGCGTATGCGCGATCACGACGAACGTAAGCGAATCGAACGCAAGCGGGCCCGAGAGCAGGAATTACGCGACGGCGCCTGAACTGCTGTGCGCCTTTATTAACCGCGGGGGGTTAATAAAGGCGCACAGCAAGGGGTCAGCCGTTGACCGCGATGTCCTCCAGGACCGAGATCATCGTGCGAACGGGAACGCCGGTACCGCCCTTGCCGGTGTAACCCCACGGCCCTGAGGTGTTGTAGGCCGGCCCCGCGACGTCGATGTGCGCCCACTGGACACCCTCGGGAACGAATTCCTTGAGGTAGTGAGCTGCGACCAGCATGCCGCCCCAGCGGTGTGGGGTGACATTGGCCATGTCGGCGACCTTGGAGTCGAGATCTCCGCGCAATTCCTCCGGCAGCGGCATGGCCCAGCCGTTCTCGCCGACGCTCTGCGAGATGGAGGCGACGCGGTCACGGAACTCGTCGGTGCCCATGACTCCGGGGGTGCGGTTGCCGAGCGCGACCATCTGCGCACCGGTCAGGGTGGCGGTGTCGATCATGTAGTCGGGATTGTCCTCACCCGCGCGAACCATCGCGTCGGCAAGAATCAAACGGCCCTCGGCGTCGGTGTTGACGACCTCGATGGTGATTCCGCCGTACTGGGTCAGCACGTCGCCGGGACGCTGGGCGGTCGCGGACGGCATGTTCTCGGCCATCGGTACGTATGCGACGACGTTGACGGGAAGGCCGAGCTTGGCGGCAAGCACGACGGTGGAGATGACGGCTGCGGCGCCGCCCATGTCCGAGGTCATGTTCTCCATACCGGCGGCGGGCTTGATGGAGATTCCGCCGGTGTCGAAGGTGATGCCCTTACCCACCAGTGCGACCTTGCGGGCACCACGCTTCTTCGACGCGTATTCGAGGCGGACGAGACGCGGCTGGCGTGACGAGCCCTTGCCGACGCCGATGATTCCGCCGTAGCCACCCTTCTCGAGTGCCTTCTCGTCGAGAACCTGGACGGTGAGCCCGGCCTCGACGCCCAGTGCCTTCGCGCGCGCGGCGAACTCGGCGGGGTAGAGGTGGCTCGGGGGAGTGTTGACGAACTCGCGTGCGGTGGCGACGGCCTCGGCGATGGCAGCCGACCGTGCCAGCGTCGCTTTGGTCTCCTTCGTGCGCGGCGACGGCACCAGAAGTTCGACGCGGGCCAGTGGCTGCGAATCGGGACCGGGAGCCGTCATGGACGACTTGAATTCGGTGAAGCTGTACGCGCCCAACGCAAATCCCTCGGCGGCTGCACCGAGGTCGAGGATCGAGAGCGTGGTTGCGACGGTGTCGATGCCGGACAACGAGCGAGCTGCGGCGCCGGCGGACTTACGGATCTGCTCGCTGCCGAGCTTGTCGGCAGAGCCGAGTCCGACGGCGAGAACGCTGGTGACCGACAGTTCGCTCGGTGCCGGGACACGAGTGAGCTGCTCGGGCTTGCCCGTGGCGCCGACGGCGATGAGGCTGTCGAGGATCTCGGCGAGTACGTCTTCGGCGACGATGCCTTCGCTGAGTGCGATTTCGGGGCCGTCCGGACCCGACGTCAGACCGACGACCAGTATCTCTGCGCGCTTGGCGACTGTGCCGGCGAGAACGAGGTCGGGTCCCAACGATCGGGCTGTGCGAGTGCTCAAGGTGTCTCCTGTGAGGTGAGTGTGCGATGCGTCCGGTTCTGGCGGATGCCTGAGTCGATGTTAGGCCCTTTGCAGTTTGCGGACGGGCGATCGTCACGGCCGGGTGAGCTCTCGCTGCGGACATGTTTCGATCGGCGAAGTCCGATAGGTTGTGGGCCATGACCGACGAACAACTGTTGCAGGGCCCGATCCACCCCGTCCACGTCGAACTCGGCGCGACGTTCGCGCCGTTCGGGGGGTGGCAGATGCCGGTTTCGTACGCCGGCGTCGTGGCCGAACACACCTCTGTGCGTGAGAATGTCGGACTCTTCGACGTCAGTCACCTCGGCAAGGCCGTCGTGCGTGGCGCGGGCGCCGCGGAATTCGTGAACTCCGCACTGACCAACGATTTGAACAAGATCGGGCCGGGTAAGGCTCAGTACACGTTGTGCTGCAACGAGTCCGGTGGTGTCATCGACGACCTCATTGCGTACTACGTCAGCGACGACGAAATCTTCCTCGTCCCGAACGCAGCCAATACCGCGGACGTCGTTGCGGCTCTGGTCGCCCTCGCACCGGACGGAATCACCGTCGAGGATCAGCATCGTGCCTACGGTGTGCTGGCTGTGCAGGGTCCGAAATCGGTGGCGGTTCTGACCGCTCTGGGACTTCCCACCGAGATCGAGTACATGGCGTACGAAGATGCGGAATGGAACGGCGTGCCTGTTCGTGTGTGCCGCAGCGGTTACACCGGTGAGGTCGGCTACGAACTCCTGCCGCGGTGGGAGGACAGCGAGCCGTTGTTCCGCGCGCTTCTCGAGGCAGTGCGCGCCGAGGGTGGGCAGGCCGCCGGACTCGGCGCCCGTGACACTCTTCGTACCGAGATGGGGTATCCGCTGCACGGGCATGAGCTTTCGCTCGAGATTTCTCCGCTCGAAGCGCGCTGCGGATGGGCGATCGGTTGGAAGAAGCCGACATTCTGGGGCAAAGAGACCTTGACCGACGAGAAGGCTGCCGGCCCGGCTCGCAAACTCTGGGGGATCAAGGCTCTCGATCGCGGCGTGCTTCGTGCCGGCCTCGGTGTTCTGCGTGACGGCGAGGCAATCGGCGAGACCACCTCGGGGACGTTTTCGCCCTCGCTCAAAGTGGGAATTGCGTTGGCGCTCCTCGATTCCGGTGCCAATGTCTCGGCCGGCGACGAGATCGAAGTCGACGTCCGTGGTCGTGCTCTTCGGTGCGTCGTGGTGTCTCCTCCGTTCGTGGAGACCAACACCAAGTAGAGAGCTTTTTCACGTTCGATAGGATTGCGCCCATGACAGGTGCCGCCGATTTCGTTCGTGTTCAGAGCTCGTCCCCGAAGTCCGACGCCGAGCGCCGTGACATTTTGGCGGCGCCCGGCTTCGGGCGGCACTTCACCGACCACATGGTCTCGATCGACTACACCGCGGGCAAGGGCTGGCACGACGCCCAGGTGTTGCCGTACGGAAACATCGAGCTCGATCCGGCCGCAATGGTTTTGCACTACGGACAGGCCATCTTCGAGGGCCTCAAGGCATACCGTCAGCCGGGTGGCGAGATCAGCTCGTTCCGCGTCGAGGCCAACGCCGAGCGTTTCGCGGCATCTGCGCGCCGTCTGGCCATGCCGGAGCTCCCGTCGCAGATGTTCATCGATTCCATCACCGAACTGATCGACGTCGATCTCGACTGGGTTCCCGCAGCCGGTGGCGAGGACGCGCTCTACCTCCGTCCGTTCATGTTCTCCACCGAAGCCGGACTCGGTGTCCGTCCCGCCGACGAGTACCGCTACCTGCTGATCGCCTCGCCTGCCGGTGCGTACTTCCCGCGCGGCGTCAAGCCGGTCAGTGTGTGGCTGTCCACCGAATACGTTCGCGCGGCCCCCGGTGGTACCGGCGCGGCCAAGTTCGCCGGCAACTACGCCGCTTCACTCCTCGCCCAGGCGCAAGCCGCCGACGAGGGTTGCGACCAGGTGGTCTGGCTCGACGCCATCGAGCGCACGTACGTCGAGGAAATGGGTGGAATGAACCTGTTCTTCGTCTTCGGCTCGGGCCCCGACGCTCGCCTCGTGACGCCGTCGCTGTCCGGTTCGTTGTTGCCAGGCATCACGCGCAACTCGTTGCTCGCCCTTGCCGCCGATTCCGGTTTCGCCGTCGAGGAGCGCAAGATCAGCACCGACGAATGGCGCACCAAGTGCAAGAGTGGTGAAATCACCGAGGTCTTCGCTTGCGGCACAGCAGCAGTCATCACCCCCGTCGGACGCGTCAAGTCCGCCGAGGGCGAGTTCACCATCGCCGACGGCGAGCCGGGTGAGGTGACGATGGCACTGCGCGACACCCTCACGGGTATCCAGCGCGGAACCTTCGCCGACACCCACGGCTGGATGACGAAACTTCACTGATCGCTGGTTCGTTCCGCGAGCAATCGCTCCCGGAAGAACTGCAGAATCTCGTCTCGTGCGACGGTGGTGGGCGATCCCGCCTCGTCGACGAGATGAGCCGTCACCACGCTGTGTGGATTGGCAATGACGTGTTCGAAGAACGGCGACGTTGTCGCGTTGGCCGCTTCGTCGGGTAGTACCTTCCCGACGAAGCGCTCGCCCAAGGCCTTCGAATAGGCGGCGAATCGTTGTGCGCGGCAGAACGAGTCACCTCGAAAGCGGTATGCAAGCACCGTGAGGTCTTCGGCCTCGAGTCTCGAGCGCACGGCTTCGAGTTCTTCGGGCCCGTTGTCGGTTTCGTCCGGTCGATCGAGCGGTAACGACGGTTGGGCGAGAACCGGCGCGATGACCGAGGGTTCGAGCATCATCGACAACGCGAAGTTACCGGTGAAGCACATTCCGATCACGCCGACGCCAGGTCCGCCGCTCTCCTCATGGGCGGAAGCGGCGAGTGAACGCAGCCAACGGACCGCCGGACTCGGTTCGTCGGCAGCGAGGGTGCGGAATTCTGCACTGACGCAGGCTCTCTTGAACACCGTCAGCCCCTCGTTCACTGTGGGGACCGCGCCGTCGCGGCCGAACAGTGACGGAACGAAGACAGTGAAACCGGCGTCGCGCACCCAGCGGGCGAATCGCGCTACATGCGGGCTGATGCCCGGCATCTCCGGCATGACGATTACTGCGGGACCGGTGCCGGCCACGTACACGGACTTCGCCACTGCGTCGATGGTGATCGTTCGACGGTCGAAGTCTTCGAGCGGATCGTCTTCGGTCATGCTCCGGTTCGGCACGGTGAGCCCTCTCAGTAGTCGAAACAATTCCTCTGCACAGTCTTTCGGCGCGGGATCGACTACAGAAGAGGGCGGTTCGCCATGTTTTCGGGCGGGCTCGCCTCGCACCTATCCGGCGCCGCCGTTGCGGAATCGCTTTCGGTAGTCGGCCGGGCTGATGCCGACGCGGTCGGTGAACAGGCGACGAAAGGTTCCAGGATCCTGATAGCCGATGTGCCCCAGGATCTTTCCGAGAGGCCAGTCGGTCGATTCCAACAACCGTTTGTCAAGGGACAGTAGGAACTGCCCAGGGGCGGTCGTGAGACCTGCCCGCTGACGGTCACGAGAACTGCCCGGTGGTGGCCATGGGATCTGCCCAGTGGGCTTGCGGCCACCACCGACCAGAGCACTCAGCTCAAGGGACTCACCCCTCGGCCGGCGAGTGCCTGGGTAAGTCGCACGGAGTCTCCGCTGGTCTGGCACACGTGGGCGTGGTGCAGTAGCCGGTCGACGGTGGCGGTCGCCAGCGTCTTGGGCATCAGCTCGTCGAACCCGGACGGGTGCAGGTTCGAGCTGATCGCGACCGACCGCTTCTCGTAGGCGGCGTCGACGAGCCGGTAGAGCCCCTCGGCGGCATCCTGGGCGACCGGCAACAGGCCGATGTCGTCGACGACAACGAGATCGGCGCGCAGCACACGGGCGATGGCCTTGGACACCGTGTCGTCGGCACGATGGCGGCGCAGCAGGACCCCGAGGTCTTCCAGGGTGAACCAGGCGACCTTCAACCCGGCCTCGACGGCTTGGTGACCGAGTGCCTCCAGTAGGAACGTCTTCCCGGTCCCCGACGGCCCGCACACGACGAGGTTTTCCCGACGGTGGACCCATTCCAGGGTGCGGAGTGCCTGCTGGGTCGGTGCCGGGATCGAGGATGCCTCGGGCTGCCACGCATCGAACGTCTTCCCGGTCGGGAACCCCGCAGCCGCCCTGCGGGTGGCCAGTGCGGAGCGTTCCCTTCCGGCGACCTCCTCGGCGAACAGAGCCTTGAGCACCTCGGCGGGCTCCCAGCGTTGGGCCTTCGCGGTCGCGACGACCTCCGGTGCGTGGCGACGGATGTGGGGCAGCCGAAGCCGCCGCAAGAGGTCCTCCAACTCGGCCGGCAACGGCGGCGCGGACGCCATCGATGGTGTGGTGGTCTTGGTCGTCATCGGGTCACCTCGTTCCCCTCGCGGCTGTCGTGCTGGCTGTCGTGCTGGCCGAGACGTGCCCATCCGGCGGTGCCCTGGGTCAGCGACCGTTCTTCGCCGGCACGGTGCTCGCCAACAGCGGGTTGCCGGGCGTGGTGGTCGAGGATCGAGGACAGATCGGCCTCGGCGAACCGGCCGTGGACGGCGGCGTGGCCGAGTGCCCAGTCGACCTCGACGGGGTCGAACAGCTTGGCCAGGCTGAGGGCTTCGGCCATCTTGACCCTCATCCGCGGCGTGCCCGCCGCAGCGGCCTCGACCAGCCACAGGCGGGCGCCCTCGCCCAGGTCGAGGAACTCGGCTTCCGCTGGGTTCTTCGCTCGCGGCTGCCGGTTCAACGGACCTTCCGGCTGCGGTGGGAAGTGCTCGTCGTTGATCCTCGGCGTGCCCGGCGTCGCGCGCGCGTGGCGGGCGACCTCGGCGGGTCCGTCCTCGCCGACGTGAACGATGACGACCTCCTCGCCGTCGCCGAGTCCTTGGGCACGAACCCACACCGTGGCGCCGAGCAGGGTGTGTGGCACCGAGTACTGGCCGGACTCGAACATCACCATCGGCGTGTTGCCCGGCACTACCCGGGTGGTGCCGAACGCGACTGTGTGCGGCTGTGTCGGGACCGGGTGTAGCCGTGTCCGCTCTTCGGCCAACATCTCGACCGGTGGCCGCTTCGTGGTCCGGTGAGCCCGGGTGTTGACCTTCTGACAGAACGCCTCACACGCCTCCTCGAGCTCGCTAAACGACGCGTACTCCTCACGCAGGTTGGTGTCCTTGGGCACCAGGTCGGCCTTGCTGATCTTCACCGACGACTCGGTGCCGCCCTTGGACGCCGGATCCGCCGGCACACAGGTGTGGACCACGACCGAGTAGTGCTCGGCGAAGGTGACGAGCTGTCCGTTGCGGACCGGGATCCCGGCGATGTGCTCGGTCGTGACGGTCTTCTCGTTGTCGGTCAGCACGTAGGTCGGCACCCCACCCAACCGGCGGAAGGTCTGGTCCAGCGCGGCGAACACGGACGGCATGGTCTTATCGCGCAGCGCGATCACGACCCGGAACCGCGACCACGCCAGCCACGCCACGAACAGAACCGTCTTGACGCCGTCGACGACAGGTCCGTCGCCGTAGTCGTACTGCAGCCACATCCCCGGCTCGGTGACCCAGGGCCGGTGGACCCGCACATGTCCTGACCGGTATGACTTCTTCACCGATGCGACCGCACGACGGGTGGTGCGCTCCGAACCCTTGTAGCCCATCGCGAGCAGCTTCTCGTGCGCTCTGTCGGCACGGACCTTGCCCTTGGACCGCTCGACCCACTCCTCGACCTTGGGCAGGTACTCATCGATCAACTGCGGCCGAGTCACGGCCTTGTCCAGCTCACCCCCGGCAGCACGGCGGTCCACGTAGTGCTTGACCGTGTGGTGCGAGCATCCGGCCAGCTCGCCGGCATCACGCAACGACCCTGTCAGGTCGTAGGCATCCAGGATTTCCATGATCTCCTCGGCAGACTTCAAGTTGTCCCTCCTCAGGGCGACGGGCGCTTCAGCACCGCCGATCGCACCTGAGGAGGGGCCTCAACCGTCGGAGCCGGTGAGGCAGACGACGTCGTGTCGGGCAGATCCCATGACCGCCACCGGGCAGGTTTCATGTCCGCCAGCGGGCAGTTTCGTGGCCGTCTCCGGGCAGAATTTCATGGCCGCCGACAACCGTTTCGCTTTTCGGATCCGTGCACGCTGCAGATAACTGCGCGGCGATTCCCCGGTCTCGTCCTTGAACTTCCGAAGCATGGTTCGGGTGCTGAGGTGAAAAGCACTCGACAGCAGATCCAAGTCGTAAGGTTCCGCCATCCGTTCGACCAGCCACCTTCCGACGTCGTCGGCAAACTGTGTGTGTTTGGCGGGCAGCATCGAGTCGAGGATGTACGGAGCTTGACTGGTTCGGTTTTCGGGCGCCAGCGTAATTCTTGCGGTCGTACGCGCAATCTTGTCGCCGAGATGCTCGCGCACGAGTGCTGTTGCGAGGTCGAGCGCGGCGGTGAACGCAGCAGTGGTGGTGACGCCGTCGTCCTGGACGATCAACGAGTCGGTTCGAACCGTCGCACCGGGGTAACGACTCGCGAGGTCCGCACCGTACAGCCACGACGTCGTACATCGGCGTCCGTCGAGCAGTCCCGCCTCCCCCAGCAGATACGCGCCGACGCAGACCGACGACACCCGAACGCCGCGCGCCTCGCACGCACGGATGAACTCGATTTCTCTGTCCCACAGCGACAAACGCGTCGCAGGGTCTTCGGACGGCACGAGTTCGAACCCCGGCACAACCAGGTGATCGATGTCGTGATGCCCCTCCTGCACGCCGAGCGAAAATCCACCTGCCGCAACGACGGGCGTGCCGGACGCTGCGATGACCGATACCTCGAAGGGGTCGGCGGGCGCTCCATCAGCGACGCGATTGGCGATCAGGAGAAGGTCGGTGAAAACGAAGATCTCGGCCGCGAGGCAACCTTCGTACGCAAGGACACCTACTCGCACGACGTCGGATCACAGTCCGAGAGTGAGGCCGACGGCCGTAAGCGTCACAGTGAGTTCGAGTGCGAATCCGAGAACGTCTCCGTTGAGTCCGCCGAATCTACGGACGCAGTGACGCACGCACAGCACACTGATCACCAGCGCCGACGCGGTCACGAGAGGGCCGAGCCACCACCGGTCGGTGGCAAAGCCGGAAGCGGCGATCAGCGGAACCGACCACACGATTGCGGCCCACAACGGTTGTGAATCGGCGACGAGCGCACCGAATCCGCTCGGGCCAGACGCGAGAATACCTCGGCGGCAGGCAAAAACGACGGCCACACGACCCGCAGCGACAGATACGAGAACGGCGATCCACTGCGTGGGGGAGTCGGCAACAGCGAGGACGCCGAAGGAGACCGATTGCAGCCCAAGGAAGATGAACAGCGCCGCGACCCCGAACGGTCCGGCACCGCCGCTGTGCATGACCTCGCGGGCGCGCTCCGGTGGACCGTAACAACCCAGTCCGTCGACGGAGTCTGCCAGTCCGTCCACGTGCATCCCGCGTGTCCCGAGAGCGAGCGCACCTACCGTCAGCAAGCCTGCGAGATAGGGATTCAGGCCGACACTGGTTGTGCCCCAGAGCAGAAACGTCGCGGCAATGCCGAGAGCGATCCCGGTGAGCGGAGCTGCCGCGATGGCGCGACGGCCGGCAGTTCGGTCGATGTCGGAGGGACCACGAACCGGAAGGACCGTCAGCCACGAGAAGGCCAGTGGCACTCCGGACAGCGGGCCCGCCACCCTCACTCCGCCGTATCGGTCTTGGTCAGGTCGATCGACTCGGGTTCGTCGGCAGGTGCCCTGCCCTGAGTGCTGACGCCGGCTTCGGAGAATGTCGCCATCTTGCCCAGGATTGCCACTGCGCCCTGAAGAATCGGGAGCGCTGTGACTGCGCCTGAACCTTCACCGAGACGCATGTCGAACTCGACGATCGGGTCGAGACCCATTCGGGTCAATGCGATGGTGTGGGCAGGTTCGGTGGAGCGGTGTCCGGCGACCCACCATTCACGTGCGCCGAAAGCCAGTTCGTCGGCAACCATGGCGGCTGCGGTGACCACAACGCCGTCGAGGATCACCGGCGTACGACGCGAAGCTGCCTGGGCCAGAAAGCCGGCCATCGCGGCGAGGTCGGCACCCGAAGACGTGCGCAGCAGCGCGACTGTGTCGCGAACGTGCGGACGGGCACGCCGGAGAGCGTCGCGAATCGCTGCGGTCTTGCGGATCCATCCGGCGTCGTCGATACCGGTACCTCGACCCACGACCGCGACGGGTTCACTGTCCGTGAGTGCGGCGATGAGTACGGTTGCGGGCGTCGTATTGCCGATGCCCATGTCGCCGGCGATGAGAAGATCTGCGCCCCCGTCGATTTCCTCGTCCGCGATCGCTCGGCCGGCGGCGATGGCCTGAAGGGTTTCCTCGTTCGACATGGCGTCTTCGCGGTCGATGGACCCGGAAGACCTGCGCACCTTGTGGTTCGAGACGGACGGATCGGTATCGCCGTCCACTGCGATGTCGACGACGCGTACCGTGGCGCCGGCAACCTCGGCGAGGACGTTGACTGCCGCGCCGCCCCCGAGGAAGTTGGCGACCATCTGTGCGGTCACTTCCGGCGGATAGGCGGAGACGCCATTGCGGGCGATTCCGTGATCACCCGCGAACACGACGACGCGAGGCCGAGCGAAAGCGTGTGGGGGACAAACTCCTTGGCAGGCTGATGCCCAGCCGGCGAGAGCCTCCAGTCGGCCCAGCGAACCGGCCGGCTTGGTCAGATCACGCTGACGCGCATCGGCCTGCGCTCGCACCTCGCGGTCGGGCGGGGTGACGGGTTCGAAGTCGGCGCTACTGACTGGCGCGACGTCAGGGTTGGCATCTGGATTCGCCCCTGAAATGGCCCCTGGATTGGCCTCGGTACTCACATCGTGCCTTCCGGTTGTGCAGCAGTATCTTTCAAGATGAGCGGTAACCCTGCAACCACTAGTACGACACGATCGCACACCGCGGCGATACGAGCGTTGAGAGTGCCGATCTCGTCGCGGAACAATCGTCCGGACCGCGTCTCGGGGATGACGGCCAAACCCACTTCGGGGCTGACCAGCACCAGGTGTCCGCGATAGTTCTCGACACTGGCGACCAGGCTGTCCGCAGCGGGAGTGACGGTGCCGCGCGGAGCGTCCCAGGCGCCTTGCCGATCGAGTTCCGCGGTCAGCCACGTTCCCAGATCGTCGACCAACGTCGCTGTGTGTGAATCGCTTTCGAGCTGCGCCGCGAGATCGCCGGCATCTGCGGTTTCGACCGTCGACCAATGGGAAGGCCGCCTGTTGCGGTGTTGGTCGATCCGGCTCTCCCAGTCTGCGTCGGAGACATCGCGCCTTGCCGTCGCCAGATACCGGATCGGTGCCGAACTTTCGGGTAGGTGGCCTCCACAAACCAAATCCTCGGCGTGCGCGGACTTACCAGACCGCGCGCCGCCGAGGACCAAAGTTCTATACGTGTTCGTCACGCTCAGATTGCGTCGCCCGGCCCCACACGAGGCTTCGGTGCGCGCAGCTTGCGGATCTGCGACGCGCGAACGAACGCGTACCAGCCGAGCTTGAAGCCGCCGTCGGTGCTGTCGGGGAAGCGCTCGGCGACGCGGTTGTTGATCATGCGACCGAGCCAGATGCCTTCACCGACCATGAAGAGCATCATCACGAGCATTGCCAGTGTGACGATCTGCTGGAGCGCGGGCGTGACGAACATAGTCATGATGAGGATCAACGCGAGCGGCATGAACAGCCCGACGAGGTTGCGGCGAGCGTCGATGAAGTCGCGGACGTAGGCGCGAACCGGTCCCTTGTCGCGGGGGAGCAGGTACTTGTCCTCGCCGGCGAGCATGCGGGCGCGGCGGTCTGCCGACGATGCGCGACGCTCGGCGGCTTCGGCCTTGCGGTCCTCCTTGGAGCCGCGGGTCGCCTTGCGGCGGGCGCGGGCTTCCTTCGCGGTCAGCGGGGCAGGGGCAACGGGGCCACGCCTCTTCGCCTCGGCGTCACGACGCTTGGGTGTGGGGCGGCCCTTGCCCACCTGCTCGATGGGCGCCTCTTCGGAGGCCGAGGATGCCTCAGTGCCCTCGACGTCACGTTTGTCGGAGTTGTCTGAGTCACCGCGGCGTAACAATTTCACACCTCCAGGCTATTGGATAAGTGCACGGTCTGGGAAACCGACCTCGGTCTTTCTGAAAAACCCAATCGCCCGAGGCACTGAAACGCGCGAGATCGTGAAACATCGGGGTCATTCGGGACTCTTAGACTTCGGCTATGCGGGTAATAGTTGCTCCAGATTCGTTCGGTGAGACGTTGACGGCCGTCGAAGCGGCCGAATCCATTTCTGCCGGTTGGCGACGTGGCCGACCCGAAGACGACGTCGTCACCGCGCCACAATCCGACGGTGGTCCGGGATTCGTCGACGTCTTGGCCACGGCCGGGGGCGACATCCGGACTGCACGGGTGTCCGGGCCTTTGACCGCCGCCGTCGACGCCACGTGGCTGTTCGATTCGGACACGGCGTACATCGAGTCCGCCGAGGCCGTCGGGCTCGGCCTGCTCGGAGGTCCGCCGACGCGGGACACCGCACTCGCCGCGCACAGTCTCGGTGTGGGAGAGCTGATTGCTGTCGCGCTCGAGGCAGGCGTGAAGACGGTTGTCGTCGGACTCGGTGGGAGTTGCTGCACCGACGGGGGACGTGGACTGGTGGAGGCGCTGGGCGGCCTGCAGGCTGCAACGGCGGCTACGGCAGGCATTCAGTTGGTCGCCGCCACCGACGTCGAACACGTACTTCTCGGCGAGCACGGTGCGGCAGCGGTGTTCGGCCCGCAAAAGGGCGCCGACGCCGAAGCCGTCGCAGTCCTCGAAGCGAGCAACGCGAGATGGGCCGAACAGTTGGAGTCCGTCACCGGAAAACGAGTGTCGAGTTTTCCGGGTGCCGGCGCCGCGGGTGGTATCGGTGCCGCGCTCTTTGCGCTCGGTGCACAGCGGCGATCCGGGGCCGACGTCGTCGCGGATCGCACCGGACAGGCCGCGCTACTGGCTTCCGCTGACCTGGTGATCACGGGCGAAGGCAAGTTCGACCACCAATCTCTGCGCGGCAAACTCGTCACAACGCTCGCTTCGGCGGGGGCAGCGCACGGCGTTCCGACGCTCGTCTTTGCCGGCCAGGTGACGCTCGACGAGGCGGACTATGCGTCGACCTCGATAGTCGCGGCGAAGTCGGTGACGGATTTCGCCGGGTCGGTGGAACGTGCGATGGAGGAGGCGTCGGCGTGTCTCGAGGGACTCGCCGAACACACGGCGCGCGAGTGGAACATCTGGCGCGGCGTCCGGAGTTGAGGATCCACAAGCGTCGACGCGCCGTTGCCGTGTCGGGAAGACCGGATAGGATGAAGACGAATCGCACCCGGTAAAGGACTGGCGGGAATAAGTCGGCAGCGGCGTACCGTTGAAGCGTTCACGGGTTGGTACGAACATTAGGGAGAGCCCATGACTGTGCAGAACGAGACCGCCACCCACGGCGTCAAGATGACCGAGGCCGCGTCCGCCAAGGCGAAGGCACTCTTCGATCAGGAGGGTCGCGACGACCTCGCGCTGCGTATTGCAGTGCAGCCCGGCGGCTGTGCCGGACTGAAGTACCAGCTGTTCTTCGACGACCGCACGCTCGACGGTGACCTCACTGTCGACTTCAACGGCGTCAACCTGGTTGTCGACCGGATGAGCGCGCCGTACGTCGAAGGTGCGTCCATCGACTTCCTCGACACCATCGAGCAGCAGGGCTTCTCGATCGACAACCCCAATGCAACAGGCTCCTGCGCCTGCGGTGACTCGTTCAACTGAGTCTGTCGATCACAACTCAATTCACGAACAACTGACGCGGAACCGACATTCGGTTTCGCGTCAGTTGTTTGTGGTGACTCGTACGTAGACCGTTCCGATCCGACAGCTCTGGCGCCGATGACGGCGCTACGGGCGGTAACGTGAACTTTTGCTCCTCTTTCATTCATATACTCACTTCGCTGAAAGGCCACGATCCGTGACTATTGCGGTAACCGGTTCCATCGCCACCGACCACTTGATGCGCTTCCCCGGCCGCTTCGCCGATCAGCTCCTCGCCGATCAGCTCGCCCACGTTTCGCTGAGTTTCCTGGTCGACGATCTCGTGATTCGCCGCGGTGGTGTCGGCGGCAACATCGCTTACGCCATGGGCGTGCTCGGTGGGTCCCCGCTACTCGTCGGCGCAGTCGGTGCCGACTTCGCCGAGTACCGCACGTGGCTCGAGGACAACGGCGTCGACTGCAGCGCGGTCCGTATCTCGGACAAGGCACATACGGCGCGTTTCGTGTGCACCACCGACGAGGACATGGCGCAGATCGCGTCGTTCTACCCCGGTGCGATGAGCGAGGCTCGCGAGATCGAACTCGCGGCAGTGGCCAAGACTGCGGGCGCAGTCGAGTTGGTGCTGATCGGCGCCAACGACCCCGAGGCCATGGTTCGCCATACCGACGAATGCCGTCTGCTCGGGATTCCGTTCGCAGCGGATCCGTCGCAGCAGCTTGCCCGCCTGTCCGGTGACGAGGCCAAGGCGCTCATTCACGGCGCGAAGTACTTGTTCACCAACGAGTACGAGTGGGGTCTGCTTCAGCAGAAGACTGGTCTGAGCGAGGAAGAGATCCGCGCGCAGGTCGGCATCCGTGTCACCACCCTCGGCTCCAAGGGTGTGGAAATTGTTGACGCCGAAGGTAATTGGGTGCGCGTCGACGTAGTGCCCGAGACCGGCAAGGTGGATCCGACGGGCGTTGGTGACGGCTTCCGCGCCGGGTTCCTGCTCGCACACGGCGCCGGTCTGAGCTTTGAGCGTGCTGCACAGTTGGGATCTTTGGTCGCTGTGTTGATTCTCGAGACCGTGGGAACGCAGGAGTGGGTGTTCAATCGCGACGAGGCACTCAAGCGCCTTACCGACGCATACGGCAGCGCGGCAGCGGACGAGATCGCGACGATCCTGCCGAAGTAGGGCTCCGCCCCGTGAGTGGTTGAGGAGTCCGGAGACTCCCTAACCGCTCACGGGGCCGAAGGCCTAGATATTGACCGGGTACACCGGTTCCTGGATCTGCGGCACGATGCGCTTCTCCACGAAGATTCCGTGCCAGACCATGAAGGTCAGGACGGTCCACAGGCGTCGGCTGTGGTCGGACACGCCCTCGCGGTGATCGTTGAGCATCTTCACGACGGCCTGCTTGTCGAAGATGTGGTCGGTACCCGACTCCTCGATCTGCAGATGTGCCCAGTCGAAGAGTTCGGTGCCGCGCAGCCAGTGGCGTAGGGGAACCGGGAATCCGAGCTTCGCACGGTGCAGAACATGGTGCGGCACAATGCCTTCCAGGGCCTGGCGCAGTGCGTACTTGGTTGTGTCCTTCGTGATCTTCTGATCGAGCGGTACGCGTGACGCGACGTCGAAGACCTCGGGATCGAGGAACGGCACACGCAGTTCCAGCGAGTTGGCCATCGTCATCTTGTCTGCCTTGACGAGGATGTCGCCGCGCAGCCAGGTGAACAGGTCGAGATGCTGCATCCGCGCAACCGGATCCCAGTCCCGTGACTGCGCGTAGATCGGCGCAGTGACGTCCTGGTGAGTCCACTCGGGGCGGAAATCGCGCAGGACGGCGCGGAGCTGAGCGTCGTTGAAGCTACGAGCATTTCCGTAGTAGCGCTCCTCGAGCGTCAAGGAACCGCGGTTGAGCAGACTCTTGCCGCGAGTGCCGTCCGGGATGCGTTCGGACAACTTGCCGGCAGCCCGACGCAGTCCCTTGGGGAGGTACTCGAAAGGCTTGAGCGACAACGGCTCACGGTAGATCGTGTAGCCGCCGAACAGCTCGTCAGCACCCTCGCCGGACAGCACGACCTTGACGTGCTTGCGCGCTTCCTTCGCGATGAACCACAGCGGAATCAATGCCGGATCGGCTACCGGGTCGTCGAGGTACCAGACGATCTCGGGAATGGCAGCGGCGAACTCGGCGGGGGAGACCACCTTGACGACGTGCTTCGCGCCGATCGCTGCGGCAGATTCTGCAGCGACGTCGACCTCGGAATAGCCCTCACGTTCGAAACCGGTCGTGAACGTGATCAGGTTGGGGTTGTGGCGCATCGCCAGCGCCGCGATCGCCGTGGAGTCGATACCACCGGACAAGAACGAACCGACGGTGACGTCGGCGCGCATGTGCTTGGCGACCGAATCCTCGAGTGCCTCGGCGATTTCCTGGTAGCGCGCCTTCTCGGTGCCAGGTGCAAAAGGCTTGGCCGGGAACTTCGGCGTGAAATACCGCGTGAACGTGGGCTCCTCGCCCGGACGCACCCGAGCGAAGCTGCCCGACTCCAGGCGTCGGATCTGCTTGTGCAGTGTTTCCGGCTCCGGTACGTACTGCAGAACGGTGTAGTGCTCGATGGCACGCGGATCCAGCTCGGTACCGATGCCGATCAGATCGGTGAGTTCGAGCAGGCTCTTCTTCTCGCTGCCGAACGCGGTGCCGCCGGCGCCGGTCGCGATGAACAGCGGCTTGATCCCGAATGGATCGCGCGCGATGAACAGCTCGCGTGTGTCGGTGTCCCAGATCGCGAACGCGAACATTCCGCGCAGGCGCCGGACCGCGTCCTCACCCCAGTAGTGGAATGCAGCGACGATGGCCTCGGAGTCGCCCTCGGTGAAGAACTTGGCGTCGTGGTCCTTGACCAGTTCGGCGCGGATCTCCAAGTAGTTGTAGATCTCGCCGTTGAACGTGAGCGCATAACGCTCCGGGTTCTCCGGTGGGCCCCAACGCAGCGGCTGGTGGGAATGAGCGATGTCGATGATCGCCAGGCGGTTGAACCCGAAGACGAGGTGATCGTCGTTCCACGTCCCGTGTTCGTCCGGCCCGCGGTGACGAAGGCAATGCATCGCCTGGTCGACCCGCGAGACGGCGTCCTCGCTGGTTCCGCCAGATGTCAGTAGCCCGAGCAGTCCACACACAGCGTCCGGTTCCTCGATTCAGAATTTTTGTACAGAAGGCTCCCGGACACGAGTGTCGGGGAGAGGTCAACGAACTCTTGACGAAAGTATGCCGCAGATCGACGTCCCTGCCGATCGCGGCGGAACCAATCGACGTGATGTGCGTCGCCGAAACGACCTGAGCCGTTCCTGAGCAGCACCTGAGAGAGCTGTGTGACGTCCGCCGCGACACGGGCGAGGACCCGAGGATGGATAGCGCCCGGCTTTGGTCTACGCTGCGTAGTAATTGGGCCTTCCCTCCGGGCATGCCCTAGTTGAATTTTGTGGCGATCAGGAAGGCGTGAACGTGGCGCAAGGTCGGATCCTTCGGCGAGCGGGGCTGGCAGTATCTCTGGGCATTGCTGCCTTGCTGCTGTCGGGTTGCTCCATCGACAACGAAGTGCTTCGTTTCGGGTGGCCTTCGGGCATCACCCCGGAGGCGACGCGCATGCGTGAGCTGTGGACGTGGTCGGTTGTAGCCGCCCTCGTCATGGGTGTGCTGGTGTGGGGGTTGGTCTTCTGGGCCGTCATCTTCCACCGTAAGAAGAAGGACTCGCCGGAATTCCCGCGTCAGACGGCATACAACGTGCCGCTCGAACTCGGTTACACGGCAGTTCCCTTCGTCATCATCGCGGTTCTCTTCTACTTCACCGTCATCGTTCAGAACCATGTTCTGGACAAGACGGACAATCCTGACGTCGTCGTAGACGTCACGGCCTTCCAGTGGAACTGGAAGTTCGGCTACCGCTCCATCGAGTTCGGTGACGGCTCCGCTAAGTACAACGGAATCGACGTCGAGGCCGAAGAGGCTGCAAAGACCGAGGGTTCCACCGTGAACGAACACGGGGAAGAAGTCCCCGGCCCGATCCACGGCAACAGCACCGAGGACCTGAGCTACCTGCACTACGACAAGATCGAGACCGTCGGCTCCAGCCAGGAGATCCCGATTCTCGTTCTGCCCACCGGCAAGCGGATCCAGTTCGAACTTGCTTCCTCGGACGTCATCCACGCTTTCTGGGTGCCTGAGTTCCTGTTCAAGCGCGACGTTCTCCCGAACCCCAAGGAGAACCACTCGGACAACATCTTCCAGATCAGTGAGATCGAGAAGGAAGGCGCGTTCGTCGGGCGTTGTGCAGAAATGTGTGGCACGTTCCACGCGATGATGAACTTCGAGGTTCGTGCGGTTTCGCCCGAGGACTTCGCCAAGTACATCGAACTGCGCAAGGGTGACGCGGAGGGCAAGGGTGGTCTGACGACCGCCGAGGCTCTGCAGGCAATCGGTCAGTCGCCGGTGGCTACGTCGACCACGCCGTTCAACACCGACCGCGAGTACCGTCAGGCAACCGTCGCCACTGCAGGCAACTGAGCCGGCCAGCCTCTTCACTGAACAAGGACAAGTGCTGATATGAAGATCGAAGCCAAGCTCTTCGAGATCCTGACGATGTTCTTCATTCTCGTCGCGATCATCTACGGAGTGTTCACCGCTCTGTCACGCACAGGTATCGAGTGGGCCGGACTGACGGCCATCGTCCTGTCTGCAGGTCTGACGCTCATCGTGGGTACCTACTTCCGCTTCGTCGCCCGTCGTCTGGACACCCGTCCCGAGGACTACGACGACGCTGAAATCTCGGATGGTGCAGGAGAACTGGGCTTCTTCAGCCCGGGTAGCTTCTGGCCGATCCTGCTTGCCGCTGCTGCTGCACTCGCGGCAGTGTCGCTGGCGTACTTCCAGCCGTGGCTCATCGCAGTCGCAGTTGTCTGTGTGCTCGCCGCAGCCGCAGGCCTGGTGTTCGAGTACTACACCGGACCCGAGAAGCACTAGTTTCACCCGCACTCGAACAGAGGCGCCGCACCCACCCGGGTACGGCGCCTCTGTTGTCGTTTATGTACGTTTCGGTGGTAGGAGGGTGCCTGTCAACAACCGCTCTCTGTCAATCGTGGAGCGAGTATTCGAGGTCGTAGCGGTGCAGACCGTCGACGACCTCCAGCTCGAGAGTGCCTGCGATGCCCTTCAACTCGCCGGTCCCGGACCCCGGCACGATCTCGTACAGAAGCTTCTGCGTTCCGTCGATCATCTGACCGAACTGCTGCAGGGCGAACGATCCCACAGCTTCGTCGACCTGCCCCGTGACAAACTCCAAAGCGACATAGCCCGCTGCACCGGCTGTCGGATCGCCCGCGGACAGCATCAGTCCGGACGACGTGCCTTCGACGCCGCCGATGAACGTCTTGTCGAACTCGAAGCGTCCGACGCGTCCGGAGAGCTCAGGATCGGCGGGGCGAAGATCGATCTCGAAGGTGCCGCGTGCATGGGATGTCATGGTCCGAGTATCTCACCAGGCGACAACGCCTCGAGGGGACTCCCGAGAACGTGCAACACTCGGTAGATGATTCTCGAACATGCCGTCCTACAGGTCGATCCGTCGCAGTCAGCGCGTTTCGAGGCCGCATTCGACGTGGCCCGAACCATCATCTCCGAGGTTCCCGGATTCATCAGGCTGCGGCTCTCGCACTGCCTGGAATCGCCGGAGCGATATCTCCTGCTGGTCGAGTGGGAAGACGTGGAGTCACACACCATCGGGTTCCGTAAGTCGCCAGGATACGAGAAGTGGCGAGAACTTCTCCATCACTTCTACGAGCCGTTCCCGACGGTGGAGCACTATTCGACTGTGCTCGAGGTCTAGCAAAGCGTAGTGCCTGCTGTTGTCGGCGCTCAGACGACGAACCGGGGGAGTGGTGCCCACTTGGAGGTTGTCCATACTGAATCGCTCAGAGAACGAGTGAGGCCCCGAACCGGAATCCGGTTCGGGGCCTCACTGGTCAACTGACGTTCTTAGTGGAGTTCTCCACTGGAACCATCGGACTTGCCGTTGGTTCGGTTCTGGTAGTCCAGAAGGATCTGAAGCTGCTCGTGCTCAGCTTCGTGATGAGCGGCTTCGAGAGCCTCGCTCTCCTCGACTGGGTCAGCGGTGATCAGGCTACCGCTACCGGGCTTGCCGGCGAGGCCGAGCTTGTTCATCTTCTTCGGGACAGCAGCACCCTGGTACTCGAGCGGGATCGGGTGTCCGTGCTCGTCGACGGGGCCGAGCGGCTGGTGGATCTCGATGTACTGGCCGTTCGGCATCCGCTTGATGATGCCGGTCTCGATGCCGTGTTCGAGGACTGCACGGTCACTGCGCTGCAGGCCGATGCAGAACCGGTACGTCACGAAGTACGCGATGGGCGGAAGGATGACCATGCCGATACGGCCGATCCACGTCATTGCGTTCAGCGAGATGTGCAGGTGGTACGCGATGATGTCGTTGATGCAGGAGATCGTGAGCACCAGGTAGAACGCGATGGACATCGCACCGATAGCGGTACGGACCGGCACGTCGCGCGGGCGCTGCAGGATGTTGTGGTGAGCGTCGTCTCCGGTGAGACGCTTCTCGATCCACGGGTACGCGATCAACAGTGCGAAGACGAGGCCCATGATCAGGGCGACGGCGAACACTGCAGGGATCGTGTACCGGTTGAACAGGTAGATCTCCCACGCCGGCCACAGTCGAGCAAGGCCGTCCGTCCACATCATGTAGATATCGGGCTGGGAACCTGCCGAGACCTGTGACGGGTTGTACGGACCGATGTTCCACACGGGGTTGATCTGGAACAGACCACCGAGCAGTGCGAGCACGCCGAAGGTCATGGCGAAGAACGCGCCACCCTTCATCGCGAAGACCGGGAGGATGCGCACGCCGACGACGTTCTGTTCCGTACGGCCGGGGCCGGGGAACTGCGTGTGCTTCTGGTACCAGACCAACGCGAGGTGGCCGGCGATCAGAGCCAGGATGATGCCCGGGAACAGCAGCACGTGAGCGACGTAGAGACGCGGGATGATGAGGTCGCCGGGGAAGTCGCCGTCGAAGATCAGCCAGTGCATCCAGGTACCGACGATCGGGATACTCATCGTGATACCACCGAAGGCGGCGCGGAGGCCGGTGCCCGAGAGCAGGTCGTCGGGGATGGTGTAACCGAAGAAGCCTTCGAACATCGCCAGGATGAGCAGCAGGCAGCCGATGACCCAGTTCGCTTCACGTGGGCGACGGAAGGCGCCGGTGAAGAAGATGCGAGCGAGGTGAACGATGATCGACGCCGCGAACATCAGTGCAGCCCAGTGGTGAATCTGGCGAACGAAGAGACCGCCGCGCACCTCGAAGGAGATGTTCAGGGTCGTCTCGTAGGCGCGAGACATCGTGACACCGCGAAGCGGCTGGTATGCGCCCTGGTAGACGACGTGTGCCATCGACGGATCGAAGAACAGCGTCAGGAACACACCGGAGATCAGCAGGATCACGAAGCTGTAGAGCGCGATCTCGCCGAGCATGAAGGACCAGTGCGTCGGGAAGACCTTGTTGATCTGCCGGCGCATGCCTGCGGCGAGGTGGTAGCGGGAGTCCATAGCCTCCGCTTGTCCAGCCGCTGCCGCGCTGATCTTGGACGGTTTGGTTGTTGTTGTGGTCACGGTCGACGCTCCCAAAATGCCGGGCCGAGTGCTTCGATGAAGTCACCGTCGGCGACCAGGAAGCCCTCTTCGTTCACTGTAATAGGCAACTGCGGAAGTGCGCGAGCAGCGGGACCGAAGATCGGCTTGCCGTAGGTCAGTGCGTCGAACTGCGACTGGTGGCAGGGGCACAGAATACGGTTGCTCTGCTGTTCGTAGAGCGAGGTGGGGCAACCCAGGTGGGTGCAGATCTTCGAGTAGGCGAAGTAATCGCCGTAGTTGAAGCTTTCCTGGCCCTTACGCTTGGTGACACGCGCGGTGTCTTCCGTGCGGAGGCGGATGAGCATCACCGAGTTACGAATGCCGCGCAGTGCTGCGAGCAGAGCGTGCTCGTCGCCACGGTCGGACTCGCGGAACGGGAAGACCGTTTCCATCGAACCGGCATCGAGATCTTCCGGGCGAACGAGGACGATGTCCTCGGGACGGCCGGTGTCACGACGCAGGTAGATGGTCTCGCCCGGGTAGTTCGGGGTCCAGCCGGACACCCACAGAGGTGAGTCGTCGCCCTTGGCCCACGGGTTCTTGATGAGTCCGCCGAGGGGCATGACCATCATGACGCCGAGTGCGCCGCCGCCGAACATCAAGCTGCGCTTGATGGCCTTGCGGCGGGGGAGGGTGGACGTCTCGAGGGTATCGCCGAGCTCGGCGACGATCGTGCGACGATCGACCTCGGTGGAACCACCGTCGTGGCGGTCCTGGATCGAGACCTCTTCGGGGATGAACTTCTTCGTGAACTGAACGGCACCGATGCCGACGCCGAGAATCGCCAGACCCATGGTCAAGCCGATCAGCGGGGTGTACAGGCTGTACTTGCCGTAGTTCTCGTCACCGGCGCCTGCGTACTCCCAGGGCCAGAACAGGTAGATCGCGATGAACGCGATCGCCGAAACGCCGGCGAGGCCGAACCAGAAGGCGACGTTGCGCTCGGCGCGCTTTTCCGCCCTGGTGCCCTTTACCGACCAACGATCACGGCGGTAGACGACATCGACGCCATCGAGATTGGTACCCAGCTTGACCAGGTCGTCGCGTGACATCGCGTCGAGCTCTTCATCTGTGTACTTCTTAGGCGTATCGCCGCCATGCTGGCCAGCGTCGCTCATGACCTTGCTCCGATCCACAATGCTGCACCGACGACAGCGATGATTCCGACGGCCCACATGGCGAGACCCTCAGAGGCCGGACCGAGGCCACCGAGCCCGTACCCACCGGGGTCCTTCGACTCGCCCGACGACTTGACGTAGGCGATGATGTCCTTCTTCTCCTCGATCGTCAGCTGACGATCCGAGAACTTCGGCATGTTCTGGGGACCGGTAACCATGGCAGCGTAGATCTGCTGCTCGCTGGCCGGATCCAGGACCGGGGCGTACTTGCCCGAGGACAGTGCGCCACCGCGGCCGGTGAAGTTGTGGCACGACGCGCAGTTGAGCCGGAAGAGCTCACTGCCGCGTCCGACGTCGCCACCGCGCAGCGAGGACTGGGCGATTTCGCCGTTCTCGTCGCGGATGAGCGTCGGGCCGCCGCCGTTGGCCTGGATGAAAGCGCCGAGGGCGTCGGTCTGCGCAGCATCGAACTTGGGGTCCTTGCGTGCAGCCTGGGCCTCGTTGCGAGCTGCCGGCATACGACCAGAGGAGACCTGGAAGTACACGGCTGCTTCGCCGACGCCGATGAGGCTGGGACCGCGGTCCTGCACGCCCTGCAAGTTCGCGCCGTGGCACGTGATGCATGACGTGTCGTACAGCTGCTTGCCTTCACGAATCAGGGCTGCTGAATCGTCACTGGCGGTCGCAACCTGCGGAGCTGGTGTCAACGCCGAAGCGAGGAAACCTGCGCTGATCAATCCCATCATCAATACGAGCGCGCCAGTGACGCGCCGGCGGATTTTCCGCTGGCGACGCGACTTCGCGGCATTCGCTGAGTTATCGGATGCGGGAGGGGGGGATGAACTCATCTGTATCCCTTTGGTATGTCGGGACGGAACTGGACGTCAGGGGCTGCCTGGGGCGTACAGCTGATTAACGGATGAAATAAATCGTGGCAAACAGCGCGATCCACACGATGTCGACAAAGTGCCAGTAGTACGAAACAACGATCGCGGCGGTGGCCTGGGCGGGCGTGAACTTGCTGACCCGGGTACGTGCGATCAAGAAGACGAAGGCGATGAGACCGCCGATGACGTGCAGACCGTGGAAGCCGGTGGTCATGTAGAACACCGAGCCGTACACGCTGCTCGAAATCGTGGTGCCCTCGTGCACGAGGTGGTAGTACTCGTAACCCTGGCCGGCGACGAAGAACGCCCCCATGACCAAGGTGATGGTGTACCAGCGACGAAGTCCGAAGACGTCGCCACGCTCAGCCGCGAAGACACCCATCTGGCAGGTGAACGAAGATGCGATAAGCACCAAGGTCACCGGCACGGCCAGATAAAGGTTCAATTCGGTTGGCTCCGGCGGCCAATTTCCGTTCGCCTGAGCTCGTGCCACGAAGTACATGGCAAAGAGCCCTGCGAAGAACATGAGCTCACTTGACAACCACACGATGGTGCCAACGCTGACCATATTCGGCCGGTTCAGCGAGTGCACGCGTTGGGTGATTGCCGATCCTGAAGTCCCTACTGCGCTCGTCACAGACAGAAGTATGACGCTTCGTCGTAAGAGACGACCACTCGGGTCCACCATCGGCGCGTCGCTCGGCTCGAGTTCGCGGGATCGGGCGGCGAACGCGCTGGTGGCGTGGTCGGAATATGCTGGCGCGATGGCAGCTACACACAAGAGTAGACCGTGGTTCCTGAGAATTTTCGGCACGAAGATTCCGACACCGCTCGATGCAGGGCGGTCGGATCTGGTCGTCGTTGCCGAAGGCTTCGACGACGCCGAGGCGAGCTCGACGGCTCTCGAACGTGCCGCCTCCACCGAGCCGGAGTTCAGGGCGGAGTCCGAAGTGGTTCTGCGGCATCATCTCGACCTCCCGGAGGGCTCGGTAGCCGATGCCGAGAGCATCGTCGCCCAGGACGGATATGTGCGAGGCGTGGGTCGGCCCGAGGACGTGACTCCGGTGGTCGAGAATTCGGTTCGCGTCGTCTTCGAGCGTGTCCAGGTGCTTGACGCCCTGCATTGCTCCCAGGAGCGGTCACGAATGGCTGGTCTGGCGCAGCGACTCGGTGGTTCGGTCGCCGGGTGGGACGCGCTCCAGCCCCCGATACTTGCGGAGGCGCCGCCCAAACGCGGTCGCAGAAAGTCCTGAGCGGCCCTATTCGGTTTCCTCGTTACCTCACTGACTAGGCTGCGAGGGTCATCGGCAGCACAAAATGGCAGCGCGAAACGACAGCTCGAAACGACAGCTCGAAATCCAGCCCACTTGAACGACAGGGGACCAAGGCACTATGGCCGGCACCGACGCATCCAACGCCGTGAACGTCGATTCGAGTGCAGTGGTGCGGTCCTGGCCGATGATTCTCGGTTTGCTCACGGACGGCAGTGACTTGTCGGAAGCCGACAGTCGCTGGGCTATGGGCGAGATCATGTCGGACAACGCCACCTCCGCTCAGATCGCTGCTTTCGGGGTCGGTCTGAAGATGAAGGGAGAAACCCCCGCGGAGTTGGAAGGGCTCGCCGCCGCGATGCTCGAACACTCCAGGCGCGTGCCGGTCGATTCCGACGTCGTCGACATCGTCGGCACGGGTGGTGACCGCTCCAACACGGTGAACATCTCGACGATGGCCTCGATCGTGGTTGCCGCGTCCGGTGTGCGAGTTGTCAAGCACGGCAACCGCGCTGCTTCGTCCAAGAGCGGTGGCGCCGACGTGCTCGAGGCGCTCGGCGTTCGCATCAACCTCGGGCCGGAGCAGGTTGCGAGGTGCGTCGAAGAGGTCGGCATCGGCTTTTGTTTCGCGCCGGTCTTCCATCCCGCACTGCGCTTTGCGGCGGTGCCTCGCAAGGAAATCGGCATTCCGACGGCATTCAACGTGCTCGGTCCACTGACCAATCCGGCTCGTCCGCGTGCCGGGCTGATCGGGTGCGCATTTCCGAAACTGATCTCGGTCGTCGCGGGAGTCCTTGCGCAGCGCGGCAATTCGGCGTTGGTGGTACGGGGAGACGACGGACTGGACGAACTGACCACATCGACGACGTCGACGGTTCACATCGTCGGCGGTGGAAGTGTGCGAACTGTCACGCTGGATCCGCGTGACCTCGGAATCGACCGCGTTCCTCTCGAAGAGTTGCGTGGAGGCGACGCCGAAATCAACGCCACCGTCGCCAGAACGCTGCTTTCCGGGCAGAAGGGGCCGGTCCGGGACGCGGTCCTGCTGAACGCGGGAGCAGCCATCGCGGCATTCAACGGTGTCGGCGACGATCTCGAGAGTGCGATCTCTGCCGGGATGACTGCAGCCGCTGCCGCGATCGACAGCGGCGCGGGCGCTGAACTGCTTCACAAGTGGGCGGCGCTCACCGCCGAGCTGGCCGACCAAGCCTGATCGAGGGGCTATTCACCCAGCGAGAAACCGGCCTCGACGTCTGCGCTGGAGAATGACTGGAACGCAATGTGTGTGGCGGTTCGGAGAACGCCGGGCACCTTGTTGATTCCTCCGGTGACCACGTCGGCGATCTGGGCGTGGTCACGCACTTTCACGATGGCGATCAAATCGACGTCACCTGCGCACGAGTAGACCTCGGTCACTCCGGACAGGTCGGCGACGGCCTGCGCGGTTTCCGGGATCCGAGCGGACTCGGCGTGAATCATGACGATGGCGTTGATCATTTCTCTCCTCGATTTCCCTGCGGGTTGTGATGACCCGGTGGTTTCGATCGAGCTTAGGGGTGCCGCCCCGCCGTTACGTCATCGATGTTCGGATTCGGTTCCGGCTCGGGCGAGTCGGCACCAGGCTTCCCACTTGCCGGCGCCGCTCACAGGTTCGACGTATCCGGATGTCGCCGACACGATTCGGACACCGTCCGACGAGAGCCACCTTGCGATCAGTCCCAGTTCTTCGGGTGACGCGCCGCGGAACGGGGCGTCGTCCGGTAGGACGGTTTCGGCCGCCGCGGTGATGGCGTCGACGACGGGCATCGGGTGAGTCCCACGTCTGGCGAGCCCGGCGGACGCGAGACGCCCGGACCGGATCACCGACAGCTCCCAGCCGCCGTCTCCGGTGGGGCGGGCGAGAACGAGTTGTTCGATCGCCGCGACTGCAGCGAGTCGCTGAGTGCGCCGCACTGCGGTGGCGACTGCGACCGTTCGGTCACGCAGACGAGCAGCATTCTCGAACAACGCGTGTGCGGACAGCTCGTCGATCCGGGCCTGCATCTGTTGGAGGGGAGCGTCGTTGGTTCCTCGGAAGAATCCACGCACGGCCTCAGGGGCGGCCGCGTAGTCCTCTGCGTTGATTTCCGGGGTCCAGGAGGCTGGACACGCCCCCAGTTCGCGAGCGGGGCAGTCAGGGCCGTGAACGGCGCCGCGTCCGAGACGCTTGGTACACGTGCGCAGACGACTGAACTCTGCGACGGTGTCGGCGACGTCGACTGCGTCGCCGCGAGAGGTGAACGGGCCGATCGAATCGGCCGTGGGCGTGCGAACCACGGACAGTCTCGGAAACGCCTCGTCGGTGAGGGTGATCCACCAACCTCGCTTGGGAAACTTGGAGCGACGGTTGTACGGCGGCGCATGCGCGCTCAGCAGTCGTAGTTCACGCACCCCGGCCTCGAGAGCGTGCGCGCACTCGACATGGTCCACACGGGTGGCCAGCGCGACCATTTCCTTCATCCGGCCGCGGGTCTCCGAACCGGTGAAGTAGTTGCGGACGCGGCGTCGAAGGTCGGTAGCAGTTCCTATGTAGAGGGCTTCGTCGGAAGGACCGCGGAAAAGGTAGACACCGGGGCTTCGCGGCAGGTTTGCGGCGAAGGACCGTTTGGCCCGTTGATGCGAGGAAATGTTGGGCAGGTAGTCGACTAGTTCGCTGTAACTGTGGACACCCTGGTTTCCGACCCTGTCGATCAGTCCGTGGAGGACGTCGACGGTCGCACGCGCGTCGTCGAGAGCCCGGTGCGTCGGCTGGGTGGTCACTTGGAAGAGATGGGCGAGTGCGGAGAGCTTCACCGAAGGTGCTTCGTCGCGTGTGAGTACGCGCCGGGCGAGTTTGACGGTGCACAGGACACGGAACGCAGGCCACGGGCGCGCGCTGCGTGACGCCGCTGCTTTGAGGAAACCGATGTCGAACGGCGCGTTGTGTGCCACCAGCACCGCGCCCTCGGCGAACTCGAGAAATGCAGGCAGGACACGTTCGATGGGAGGTGCGCCGATCAGCATGGCCGTGGTGATTCCGGTCAGTTCGACTATGTAGGGCGGAATCGACCGGCCGGGGTCGACGAGTGTTGCCATTTCGCCCAGTACCTCGCCGCCGCGGATCTTGACGGCGCCGATCTCGGTGATGGAGTCCTGGTCGGCGCTGCCCCCTGTGGTCTCGAGGTCGACGACGACAAATGTTGTCTCGCTCAGCGGTGTGTCCAGTTCGTCGAAGCTCAGTTGCCGCCCGACGTCGAACTTCTCCCCGTCGGAGAACGGGGGCGGAGACGGAAATTCTCGGGCCGAGGCGGGACTCACACCGCAGACAGTAGAAGTACCCCCCGACACGAATTCGAGAGTGCAGACACGGAATCCGACCCGCACGGACTTCCGTTGCGAAATCGGTCGATGAACGCCCGACAAAAGTAGGAGAGACGAGGATCACACTTGCGGTGGGAACTCGCGAATGTGGACGCGCGCCTACTTGTGAGTAGGGCGAGTCGAGGGGGTCTTCGGTGCGTCTGTCGACGGCTGAAACCGCGTCCGTGACCGGAACAAGTTCTAGTTTCAAGTAATCATCGTTGAACTGCATGGAAGATCGGATTGTCGGGTTTGGTGAGCCTTGGCAGTGGGTAGCGGGCGCGGGTTTGACGGCCTGGAGTGGGTCGCCGAACCGACCTGTTGTTATCTCCCCGTGACCCGCCGGGCGTATCGCGGGCGCGGCACCACGATTTCCGGCGAATCGGGCGCGATTGTCACGAAGCGGTCGACATCGTCGCGATCATTTCGTAACCTTCCTGAGACCTAACGAAGTCTTGCCGGACCAAACAGGACCGGCATCGTCAGGAACCGCCTAATCGGGATCTCCGCGAGGAACCCGAACCGGGAACCCAAGTTTCCACTGGGGTGAATCCCGCCTGGGGTGCAGCACGCAGGATCGCTGCAGACCACGCGGGTAGGGCTGATCTTCCCAGCCCGAACCCGTCAGCTAACTCGGTCGGCGGATGAATGGAAGAAATGGAGCAACCCTTAAGTGGCGTCACAGAGTTTCAAGCGTTCAGCGCAGTTGGCAGTAGCCGGCGCGCTCGCAGTCGGAGCATTCGCTGCAACCGCTGCACCTGCCTCGGCAGACCCCATCACCATCCCCGGCGTCGGCACGTTCGAGGTTCCGGGCGTTTCTATTCCTCAGTTGCCGGTCATTCCGGGCATCACCGACATCGCACCGGCTGCACCGGCCGCTCCCATCTCCAGTGTTGGTGAGCAGGCAGTTCGCGCCGCAGAGAGCAAGCTGGGCTCCCCGTACGTGTACGGCGCAGCCGGCCCGGACGCATTCGACTGCTCCGGTCTCGTTCAGTGGGCATACAAGCAGGCCGGTCTCAACCTGCCTCGCACGAGCTACGACCAGGCTGCAGCCGGCGTTGCCGTCGCACAGTCCGATCTTCAGGTCGGCGACGTGATCTCCTTCTACGGCGGATCGCATTCGGGCATCTACGCCGGTAACGGCAATGTCATCCACGCGTCGACCGCTGGTCAGCCCGTGAAGCTCGCTCCGGTGTCCTCGATGCCGTACGACGGCGCTCGCCGTTACTGATTTCTGAACACGCTCGACGGCTGTCTCCGGTAGGCAGTCGGAACGATCCGCCGCTGTGATGCGGCGGAGCTCGGGGGAGCTCCGGATCTTCGAATGTGGGCCTCGAATCTTCGATTCGGGGCCCACATTTTCGTTTCGCGACAATTCGCCCGGTACTTCACCCCGACACGCCTACCGGCGAGTAGACACAAACGTATGCCGTTCCGTAACCTTATCGAGACATTGCGCGGCCGAGACAGGTACTGTGGATAGTTGACAGCCAGCTAACAGATCGTCGACCGGCCCCGGTCGGCGTCGCTTCACCGAGACGGAGAGTTGCATTCCGTGGTTTCATCGAAAAACAACAGTCGAGTACGGGCCGCATTGACAGTGGGAGTGCTGGCGTTCGGACTCGTTGCAGGGCCTTCGATGCAGGCCGGTGCCGACCCCGTCATCACCAACCCCACCGAGGCGCTCGACAAGCTCGGTGAACTCTCCCGGGTTTCCGAGCAGACCAACGAAGCGCTGCACAACGCGCAGATCGACCTCGACGCGAAGCTGGCAGTCGCGAATGATGCGGACGTGCGATCGGCAGCCGATCAGGGTCTTCTCGACGCGGCTTCGGCGCGCGTCGCCGAGTTCGCTCCGGCGGTAAACCGTATTGCCACAGCGAATTACCAGGGTGCGCGAACCAATCGCCTCTTTGCGTTGATGGTGAGCGACTCGCCGCAGCAGTTGCTCGACCAGATGTCTGCGCTCGACGTGATTTCCAACGACGCGGCAGTACAGGTCTCTCAGTTCAACCAAGCCACTGCCGATGCGCGTGCCGCCTCGGAAGCATCGAAGCGATCGGCCGAAGAAGCGCGAACCGCCGCCGATCAAGCCCGCGCACTCAGTGACGATTTGCAGCGCAAGCAGAGTGAACTGCAGACGCAGATCGCCGACGTGACCAAAGCCTTCCAGAATCTCACCGACGACGAACGTGACCAACTGAGCGGTACGCCTTTCCCGCCGGATGTCGATCTCAGCAAAATTCTGGCTAACTTGACCCCTGGCTCGGGTGCTGCTGCTCTGCAGGCAGGCCTCACGCGGATCGGTGACCCGTACGTCTGGGGCGCGACCGGCCCGAACGAGTTCGACTGCTCAGGTCTGGTGGTGTGGGCCTACAAGCAGATCGGAAAGACTCTGCCGCGATCGAGCCAAGCGCAGGCGCAGGGCGGTGTACCGGTGTCGAGGGACCAACTACAGCCCGGCGACGTCGTGACGTTCTACAGCGACAACTCGCATGTCGGCATCTACGCCGGCGACGGAAACATTCTGCATGCGTCGACGTTCGGCGTACCGGTGAAGGTCCAGTCGATGGCAGGCATGGAGTTCTCCACTGCGCGTCGTTACTGACGGCTTGCTGCGCCTGAGTGGCGTGTGGCCAGCCGCCGTGAAGCGTCGAGTCGAGTTCTCCTACACTCGGCACCGTGCCGACTGAACCGATGACGACGCCCGACGTCGGCGCAGATCGACCACGCCGTTGGGAGTATCCGGCCCTCGTGGCGCTCGGTGTAGCCGTGGTGCTCGTTCTGGGCCTGACGATCTTCCTGACGAACAGGTCCGATTCCGACGAAAACGCCGCCGCCGAACAGGACGCGGAACGCAGCGCTCAAGTCCAGAGCTTTCTCGATGCATGGGCCGCGGCTCAGATGTCCGACGATCCGTCGGGGCTGGCGAAGTTCGTCGACAGTTCCGCCGCACCCGGTGTGCTCGAGGCGGAAGTTCGACGAGCCACTGCAGCGGGAGCGCTCGAATTCTCCGACTGGGGATACGAGATTCCCAGCGGCGGCCTGACTCCGGCGCCGCGAACCGGTGCGCCGGGCGGAGACGTCGAAGTATGGAATGCGCAAGTTCTGTTGCGGTACGCCCTCGACGGCGTCGACGCATTGCCCACGCGCAAGGCAGTGTCCATGACACTCGCGAAACGCGGCGATCAGTGGTCGGTTCTTGCGGACGGGTCGATCGTCGGACTGGACGGCGCCCGAACGGCGGGCGAATCCTGGAATGGCCCCTGGGACTTCGGCCCGCTTGCCGTCGCCGAGAATTCTGCGGGTAACGCGCTGGTGATCGGCCACCCGGGTCAGCAGGCGTTCGTCGACGCTTTGGCTGCCGATGTGGACTCAGCCATCGAGAACACGACGCAGTTGTGGGGGCCGTGGTGGTCCGAGCGCGCGGTGCTCATGGTGGCGGGGTCCGCTGAGGAATTCACCGCACTGGTCGGCTCCCATCACGACGGCGCTTCGATTGCCGCAGTGTCGGTCGCGGATGCGACGGCGGACGGGTCTTCCGACGTGAGCGGCCAGCGGGTGGTCTTCTCGCCTGCCGCGGCTTCGAGGTTGACCGACATCACCAGGCGAACGGTGTTGCGCCACGAACTGATGCACATAGCCGCCCGATCGAAAACCCGTGACGGGTCGCCGATGTGGGTATTGGAAGGGTTTGCCGAATACGCGGGAAACCGTGGATCCTCGCGGGCCTGGGGTGAGATCGCGCCGACTCTGGCAGCAGCGGTACGCTCCGGCGATACTCCGACCGAGTTTCCGGACGACACGCAGTTCAGCGGTGTACCGGTCGTGAGTTCACTGGCGTACGAATCGGCGTGGTCGATCAACGCGTATATCGCCGATCGATTCGGAGAAGCAAAGCTGACCGACCTCTTTCGCGCTCTCGCCTCCGGAAAGATGACGGCCGAAGACCTCGATTCGCGGATCCGAGCGGTCGTTGGCGTCGGAACCGAGGAACTGCGAGCCGGATGGGTCGACTGGACCAACAGCCATCTGGGCTGAGCGGTTCGCGGCTGGGTCGATTGCAGCGGCGAGGTGCCCTTCGCACGTTTGAAGCACCGAGTGCCCTACGGTGGACGGATGCGCCGGACCCTCTTGGTGACCAACGATTTTCCTCCTCGCCCCGGAGGTATCCAGTCCTATCTCCACACGTTCGCCGGGCATCTGCCGCCGGACAAGTTGGTGGTGTACGCACCGCGGTGGCGGGGCGACTCGCACAAGAAGTTCGATGCGGCACAGCCTTTCGAGGTCGTTCGGCACCCGACGACGCTGATGCTGCCGTCGCCTTTTGTCGCTCGTCGAGCCGCGAAGTTGGTCAAGAAGCACGACTGCGAGTCGGTCTGGTTCGGTGCGGCAGCACCGTTGGCGTTGTTGGCACCGGTTGTTCGACGCGCCGGAGCGAGCCGAGTGATCGCGAGTACTCACGGCCACGAGGTCGGATGGTCGATGATTCCCGGTGCGCGGCAGTCGTTGCGTGTGATCGGTGACCACACCGATGCGGTGACGTTCGTCAGCAAATACACCCGTGGGCGGTTCTCGGCGGCCTTCGGCCCGCAAGCGGCGCTCGAGCACCTTCCTTCCGGAGTGGACACGTCAGTGTTCCACCCGGACTCGGTCGCCCGCGCGGAACTGCGTAAGCGATACGGGCTGGGCGAGCGGCCCACGATCCTGTGCCTGTCGCGGCTCGTGCCACGCAAGGGGCAGGACATGCTCATCAAGGCGCTGCCGACCGTACGCAAGAGCATTGACGGGGCGGTACTGGTGATCGTCGGAGGTGGGCCGTACGAGGACCATCTCCGCCAATTGGCGCGTAAGACCGGGATGGACGATCACGTCGTCTTCACGGGCACGGTGCCCGCCGCAGAGTTGGCGGCGCACCACACGATCGCCGACGTGTTCGCCATGCCGTGCCGTACCCGAGGCGCCGGATTGGACGTCGAAGGACTGGGAATCGTCTACCTCGAGGCCTCGGCTACCGGTGTGCCGGTCATCGCCGGGCGCAGTGGTGGCGCTCCGGAAACGGTGCAGCAGAACAAGACCGGGCTCGTGGTCGACGGCACCTCTGTTCGCGACGTCGCCGAATCCGTGATCGAGGTGCTGTCCGATCGTGATCGCGCGGCCGCGATGGGAGCAGCCGGCCGGGCATGGGTTGCCGAAGACTGGAAGTGGGACACGCTCGCTTCCAAACTGCGTAATCTCCTCGGCTGAGCTACCGGGACTCGAACGCGAACGGCCCGCACCGAATTCGGTGCGGGCCGTTCATGTCGGCACGTTCGTGTCGGCAGAGGACTGATCGGCGAAAGACTACTTGGCGTAGATCTTTTCGATGTCGGCGGCAAAGCTCTCGTGCACGACGTTGCGCTTGAGCTTCATCGTGGGCGTGAGTTCGCCTGTGTCCTCGGAGAAGTCGACCGGAAGAATGCGGAACTTCTTGATCGCCTCGGCGTGTGAGACGAGCTTGTTGGCCTCGTCGATGGCGTCCTGGATTTCGCCGACCAGTTCGCCGTCCGAAACCAGGTCGGCCGCTGTGGTTCCTGCGGCCTTGTTGTTGCGCTCGTTCCAGGCGGGGAGAGCTTCGGCGTCGATGGTGATGAGGGCGCCGATGAAAGGCTTCTGGTCGCCGACCACGATGGCCTGGCTGATCAGCGGGTGCGCGCGAAGGGAATCCTCGAGCTGAGCGGGGGAGACGTTCTTGCCGCCTGCCGTGACGATGATTTCCTTCTTGCGGCCGGTGATGGTGATGTAGCCGTCCTTGTCGACGGTGCCGAGGTCGCCGGTGTGGAACCAGCCGTTCTCGATCGACTCGGCGGTCGCCTTCTCGTTGCGCCAGTAGCCGGTGAAGACCACCGGTCCCGAGAGGAGGATTTCGCCGTCTTCTGCGATACGAACGGAGTTGCCGGCCAACGGCTTTCCGACAGAACCGACCTTCTGTGCGCCGATGGTGTTGACGGCGAACGCTGCGGTGGTCTCGGTCAGTCCGTAGCCCTCGTAGATCGTGACACCGATACCGCGGAAGAAGTGGCCGAGTCGAGCGCCCAGAGGTGCACCACCGGAAATGGCCAGCTGGCACTGCCCGCCGAGCGCTGCGCGCAGCTTCGAGTACACGAGCTTGTCGAAGAGAGCGTGCTTGGCCTTGAGAACGATGCCGGCGCCGCCCTTGTCCTGCGCCTCGCTCCACGCGACGGCGGTGTCTGCGGCCGCGTCGAAGATCTTTCCCTTGCCGTCGCCGTGCGCCTTGGCGCGTGCGCTGTTGTAGACCTTCTCGAACACGCGCGGCACCGAGAGGATGAAGTCGGGCTTGAACTCGCCGAACGTCGGAACGAGGTTCGGGATGTCGCTCGTGTGCCCCAGCGCTGCACCGGCATCGAACGACGCGATGCTGACTGCGCGAGCGAGAACGTGCGCGAGCGGCAAGAACATCAGAGTGCGAACGCCAGGAGTCTTGAGCAGCGTGCCGAGGTTGGAGTCGAGGATGCCCTTCGACTCGGCAATCAGGTTGGAGTGCGTCAGCTGGCAGCCCTTGGGTCGGCCCGTGGTGCCCGACGTGTAGATCAGGGTCGCGGGATCGGATGCCTTCAGTGCAGCGACGCGGGCGTGGACGTCCTCGTCGGAGATGTCGGCGCCCAGTGCGGTCAATTCCTCGACAACACCTTTACCGCCTGCCGCGGCATCGATCTGGTACACCGTGCGCAGCGCGGGGGCGGCTGCAGCGACGTCCTTCACGGTCGCGGCATGTGCGTCGTTCTCGACGATGAGGTCGATTGCTTCGGAGTCCTCGAGAATCCAGCGAACCTGCTCGGCTGCGGAGGTTTCGTAGATCGGAACCGTCACGCCGCCGGCCGCCCAGATGGCGTAGTCGACGAGCGGCCATTCGAAGCGAGTCGCCGACATGAGGCCGACGCGATCGCCCTGCTCGACTCCGATCGCGATCAGGCCCTTGGCGACGGCAGTCACCTGAGCGGCGAAATCGCCTGCAGTGACATCGACCCATGCATTTCCGACTTTGCGCTTGTAGACAACCGCCGCCGGCTTCGTCTTCGCGAAGGCGAAGACCGAGTCGACCGCGGAGGCATCCTCGGGAATGGTGAACGTCTGGGGTGCGCTGAACTCAGGCACGAAATACCTCCGACACTGCGAAATACTGACGAGTAGGGTTTTCGTCTCCTACTGTAGTCGCATGTCCGACGCAGTTGTGGCCAGGCTTACAGTCTGTCCGGTATGTAGTGTTGCGACACCCCTCGACGCTTCGCGGACGCGATATGTGAAGCTACTTCGGTGAGCAGCATTCAGGTCGCAGACCAGACTTTCATCGCCGCCCCGCCCGAGCGGGTCGCCGAACTGTTGTCCTCGCGCGCGCAGTGGCGTCGCTGGTTCAGTGATCTCGAGCTCGAAGTCCGGGAAGATCGCGGTCCCGCAGGATTCCGTTGGGGGGTGTCCGGTCAGCTGGTCGGCACCATGGAGGTGTGGCTCGAACCGGTCATGGACGGGACGATCGCGCACTACTTCCTGCATTGTGAGCCGGTCGGCGTATCGCCGTCCGATCTGGCGACCCTCGACCTCGCCGGGATGAACCGCAAGCGTCGGGTCGACGGCAAGGTCATGTCGTTCCAGCTCAAACGCGAACTCGAAGCGGGACGTGCCGCCGGAGTAGCACCGGACTGATAATCGAAGCACTGCACGTTGTGCAGGTTCTGGACTTTTGACGAAGGAAGGTAGCGCAGTCGTATGGCCGAGAAGACCAAGGGGTTGATCAGCATCGACGCTCCTGCCGACGCCGTGATGGACGTCATCGCCGATTTCGAGCGGTACCCCGAGTGGGTGGCCGCGGCGAAGTCCGTCGAGGTGACGGCGCCGGGACAGGGCGGCCGCGCGGACCGAGTACGTTTCGTCCTCGACGCGGGGATGGTGAAGGACACCTACGAACTGCAGTATTCGTGGGCACCGGACGGTATGGCGGTGAGTTGGGAGCTGATCTCGGGCGAGATTCAGAAGTCCCAATTCGGTTCGTACACACTCGAGCCCGGCCCGAACGGCACCACGTCGGTCACCTACGAGTTGACGGTCGACCTGACGATTCCGATGATCGGACTGTTCAAGCGCAAGGCCGAGAAGATCATCACCGACACAGCTCTGAAGGAACTGAAGAAGCGAGTCGAGGGCTGAGTGCCGGAGCAACGATCGCGCGTCCAACTGTTCGTCGGTAAAGGCGGAGTAGGCACGACGACGCTTGCCGCAGCGACTGCTGTGTCGGCTGCGACCGATGGGGCGAGAGTGCTGCTCGTGTCGATCGATCAGGCAGGTTCTCTTGCAGACGTCCTGGGCGTGCCGAATCCGCGAACGACCACATCTCTCACCGAGCGTCTCGACGTCCGGCAACTCGACACGTCAGCGCTCCTCGAGGACAAGTTCCGAGGATTGTCGGGGTTGATCGACGCTGCAGGAACTTTCGGAGCGGGAGATCACGAACACGGTTCGTCATTCGAGGGCTTGGAACCGGAAGAGTTGACGGGATCCCTGGGCATCCAAGACATGCTCGGGCTCGCCGAGATCGTCGACCTCTCGGACAGCGGCGACTACGACGTCGTGATCGTGGACTGTCCGGCCGCAGCCGAAGCGCTGCGGATACTCGGCTCGCCGTCGATGGTGTCGGAGTATCTCGAGCGATTGTGGCCGCGGCACAGGCGGATGGTCGCTGTGACAGGTACGGACATGCGGCTGCTCCTGCTCGTGTCCGTCGTCGAACGCGTGCTCGCGTCGGTGGATCGGATCGCGGTTCACCTCTCGGATCGGGAGAACACCGGCGTGCGTGTGGTGACGTCGGCCGACGGCGTGTCGGTCGCGGCGACTCGTCGGACGTTGTCCGGGCTGGCTCTGGCCGGGTTGCGAGTTGACGGGATTGTGGTCAACAACCTTGTCCCGCAGTTCAACTCGTCCGCCGGGAAGGGTGTCGACGATTCACCGGCGGCGCAGTGGCTCGCGTCGATCCGGGCGGCTCAGGCACTCGTCGTGGACGAACTGCGTGGATCAACCGATGGAATGTCCGTCACAACGGTCGAACGCGCTTGCGCCGAACCGGTAGGGTTGGCCGCTCTGGGCGAGATCGCGGCCACGTTCGAGGGTGGAGCGGGCACGGATTCGGGCACCGTCGGTACCGCGGACAACATCGTGGTGTCGTTGGAGTCCGGGACCGGAGTCGATTCGGTGTACGTGATGCGGATGTACCTTCCGCTCGTGGATCCGTCGTCGTTGTCGTTGGGCCGGGTGGAGGACGATGTGCTGGTGGGAGCAGACGGCGTACGACGCAGAGTTCGTTTGGCGTCGGTGCTGCGTCGTTGTGTCGTGAACGGGGCGGAGTTGGACGGCAGTTACCTGATCATCCGGTTCAGCCCGGATCCCGCGGTGTGGCCGGTATGAGCGAAGAGCACGAGCGCCTCGTCGCGGAGTTTCGCGCGCTGGCGGAAACCGTTCTGACGCGCCTGGAACCGGTGCTGCAGAAGGCCGCAGCAGCGACGGCAGACGTTGCGAGTGACTCGGCGTCCACGGACACGCAGCCGGTGTTCACCGGCTGCAGCTGGTGCCCGGTGTGCGCCCTCGCCGCACTGGTTCGCGGTGAGCACCACGAACTGTTGGCATTCCTCGCGGGTCAAGCAGCAGCATTCCTTGCGTTGCTTCGTGAGATTCTCGACGAGTTTCTCGGGGGGCCGTCAGGCCCCGATCGTGGACCCGAAGGCGGTCCGACGACGCCAGGTGCGGAGCGAACTCGCACGGCGGCATTTGTCCCGATCAACGTGACGGTCAAGGACTGACTCAGTACCCCGGGTAGAGCGAACGGCCCGAGATGAGCACAATCGACACAATGGTCACCGACGCACGAGGCACCGATTCAGGGTGCGCACTCCAGCGGACGCCGCTCGCGCGGGAATCGTCGCGATGAGCGCGCGCCGCTTGAAAGCGGTCTCCGACTCCACCATGGACGACATCTTGACGGTCGGCATCGACGTCGGCGGGACGAGTATCAGGGCCTCCGTCGTGGACGTCGACGGACAAGTGCTCGAGATGATTCAAGCCCCGACCCCGCAGTCGGCCAGGGCACTCGAAGACGGTCTCGATCGCGTCGTGCGCGAATTGGTCACCAGGCACGAGGTATCGGCCGTGGGGTTGGCGGTCGCCGGCTTCATCACCTCCGATCGAAGCTCGGTTCGGTTCGCTCCGCACTTGCCATGGGTGGACGCGCCGGTCGGAAGTGACTTGAGCAAGCGGCTCGGCTTGCCGGTCGTTCTCGAACACGACGCCAATGCAGCGGCGTTCGCGGAGCACCGATTCGGCGCGGCCGCAGGTGGCCGCAATGTCGTGATGGTGGCGATCGGGACCGGAATCGGTGGAGCGCTGCTGATCAACGGTGAGCTGTACCGGGGGAGTCACGGCGTCGCTCCCGAACTGGGCCACATCCAGGTCGTTCCGGGCGGGCGTCAGTGCGCGTGTGGCAAACGTGGGTGTTGGGAGCGCTATTGCAGCGGAACGGCGCTCGTCGACACGGCAATCGAACTGCTTGCCGCCGACCCGGCCGCGTCGACGGTCCTGGCGCGTGAGGTAGCGGTGGATCCTGGTTCGCTCACCGGTCGCCGGATCGCCAACGCCGCGCAGGACGGTGACCCACTCGCGCTGGCAACGATCGCCGAGTTCACCCGTTGGCTGGCCGTGGGTCTGGCCATGGTCGGTGACGTCTACGATCCCGATCTGGTCGTGATCGCCGGCGGCGTCGCGAGTTCTGCCCCACTGTTTCTCGACGACGCCCGCGAGCAATACGCGACATTGTTGACCGGGGCGAAGCACCGCCCACTGGCCCGCATCCGTTCCGCTCAGCTGGGCGAAGCTGCGGGCATGGTCGGCGCCGCCGCTTTGGCCCGATCGGTAGTGCCTCAGGATCTCGGTGGGGTCGACGGCGCTGGAACCACGTCTGCCGGACTGTGATCGGGTCGATCCTGCAGGGGGTTGTGTAGCGGGGGTTACCGGTCGGCAGTAAGGTCGTACTCAGCGAAATTCAGCTGTGAATGGGAGGGACGCCGTGTGGTATTGGCTCTTCAAGTATGTGTTGCTGGGGCCGATTCTCTGGCTGCTCGGGCGTCCGACGGTCAAGGGTCACGAGAACATTCCGACTGACGGGGCGGCCATTCTGGCCAGCAATCACCAGGCGGTTCTGGACTCGTTCTACCTTCCGCTTCGCGTCAACCGCCGCATCACGTTCCTTGCCAAGAGTGAGTACTTCACCGGTTCCGGTCTGAAGGGCGCTTTCCAGAAGTGGTTCTTCACCGCGGTCGGTCAGGTCCCTATCGACCGAACCGGTGCAGACGCGGCGCAGGATGCACTCAACGCCGGTCTCAAGGTCCTCGGTTCGGGCAGCCTGCTGGGTATCTACCCCGAGGGGACGCGCTCGCCTGACGGTCGCCTCTACAAGGGCAAGACCGGAATGGCGCGCCTCGCACTTGAATCGGGCGTCAAGGTGATCCCGGTAGCGATGGTCGGCACCGACAAGATGAATCCGATCGGCTCACGGATGTGGCGTCCCGCCAAGGTCACCGTGATCGTCGGCGAACCCATCGATTTCTCCCGCTTCGAAGGCATGGGCGGAAACCGCTTCGTCGAGCGCGCTGTGACCGACGAGGTGATGTACAAGTTGATGAAACTCTCCGGCCAGGAGTACGTGGACATCTACGCGGCAAGCCTCAAGAACCAGGCGCCCACGAAACCCGAAGCTGCCGTCGACGTTCCGGCGGAAGGCGGCGAGTCGGTTGTCGATCTCGTGGCCTCGGCCGAGTCGAAGGAATCCGCGAAGTCCGACAAGGATTCGCTCCCGGACGCACAAGCCAGCTAGAGATTTCCCACACCGGCCGCACGCGCATTGGCTCCAGAGCCTGCGCGTGCGGCATAGTTTTCGGACGTGCGCTACTTCTACGACTGTGAATTCATCGAAGACGGTCGAACCATCGATCTCGTGTCCATCGGCGTTGTCTGTGAGGACGGCCGAGAGTACTACGCGGTTTCGACGGAGTTCGATCCCGCCCGTGCCGGTAGTTGGGTGCGCAAGAACGTGCTGCCGAAGTTGCCGCAGCCTTCGTCGCCGCTGTGGAAATCACGCGAGAAGATCCGCGACGATCTTCTGAAATTCTTCGTTCCGCGGCCGATGGTGGTTCCGGAGCTCTGGGCGTGGGTCGCCGCCTACGACCACGTCGCGCTGTGCCAGTTGTGGGGCGACATGACGGAACTACCGCAGTCGATGCCGCGGTACACCCGCGAACTCCGACAGTTCTGGGAAGACAACGGCAGTCCTGCCCTCCCGTCGGCGCCCGCCGACGCACACGACGCACTTGCCGACGCCAGGCACAACCTCGTGAAGTTCGACGCCATTTCGGCTGCACGGTCACTTCGCTGACCCAGGTTTCGGTGCGCGGGAAGTGTTCCGATTGGGCTGCGATCGAGAGCCTGTGTGACGCGCCGACGAGCGAGCGAATATCCTGTAGAGGTGAACTGGACTGTCGACGTGCCGATCGACCGCTTGCCCGAACTCCCGCCGCTGCCTGCCGGACTGCGTAAGCAGCTCGACGAGGCGCTCGCGAAGCCCGCTGCTCAGCAGCCCTCGTGGCCCGCTGACCAGGCGGCCGCCATGCGGACTGTGCTCGAGAGCGTGCCTCCCATCACGGTGGCCAGCGAAGTCGAGGCGCTGCAAGAGCGTCTCGCGCAGGTCGCGCGTGGTGAGGCATTTCTGCTCCAGGGCGGTGACTGCGCCGAGACCTTCGCGGACAACACCGAGCCGCACATCAAGGGAAACATCCGCACGTTGCTGCAGATGGCCGTCGTGCTCACCTACGGTTCCTCGATGCCGGTCGTCAAGGTGGCTCGCATCGCCGGCCAGTACGCCAAACCGCGCTCGGCCGACATCGACTCGTTGGGTCTGAAGTCCTACCGCGGCGACATGATCAACTCGCTCGTCGCCGACGAGGCAGTCCGCGCCCACGATCCTTCGCGACTGGTGCGTGCATACGCCAACGCCAGCGCCGCGATGAACCTGGTTCGCGCACTCACCGGCGCCGGCATGGCCGACCTGCACAAGGTGCACGATTGGAACCGCGAATTCGTCGCAGCGTCTCCCGCGGGCGCACGCTACGAGCAACTGGCAGCCGAGATCGACCGCGGCCTGCAGTTCATGAACGCGTGTGGCGTCACCGATCCGAGCCTGCACCAGGCACAGATCTTTGCCAGCCACGAGGCCCTGGTTCTCGACTACGAGCGCGCGATGCTGCGTCTCGACAACGACAGCGATCACCCCAAGCTCTACGACCTGTCGGCTCACTTCCTCTGGATCGGTGACCGCACTCGTCAGCTCGACGGCGCGCACATCGCCTTCGCCGAGTTGGTGTCCAACCCGATCGGCCTCAAGATCGGCCCGAGCACGACGCCGGAAATGGCGGTGGAATACGTCGAGCGTCTCGACCCCACCAACAAGCCAGGTCGTCTGACTCTGATCTCGCGCATGGGCAACGGCAAGGTCCGCGACCTGCTGCCGGCGATCATCGAGAAGGTCCAAGCCACCGGTCACCAGGTCATCTGGCAGTGCGATCCGATGCACGGCAACACCCACGAAGCCTCCACCGGGTACAAGACGCGCCACTTCGACCGCATCGTCGACGAGGTCCAGGGATTCTTCGAGGTCCACAACGGTCTCGGCACGCATCCGGGTGGCATCCACGTCGAGCTGACCGGTGAGAACGTCACCGAGTGCCTCGGCGGCGCGCAGGACATCTCCGACCTCGATCTCGGCGGTCGCTACGAGACGGCGTGCGACCCCCGATTGAACACCCAACAGTCGTTGGAGCTCGCGTTCCTCGTGGCCGAGATGCTGCGAGGCTGAAACCTTGCTTCGCCGAAGCTGATTCGCGCCGGCATAGATTTTCGGCAACCGCCCTCACCCGCTCGCGCAGGTGGGGGCGTTCGCTATTGCGTGAATCGTGTGACGAATCGGCGCTGCCAGGGCATTTCGACGGCGCGAGGTGAGTAACGTGCGCGAACGTACGCGGTGGCGTCCTTACTGGGCACTCCGTCCATGACGGCAAGAGCGGCCAACGCTGTTCCGGTGCGGCCGTATCCACCACCACAAGCGATCTCGACTCTTTCGGTTTCCGAGCGCACCCACACTTCGTGCAAGGCCCTGCGCAGCGCATCGGGATCGCTCGGCAACCAGAAATCTCGCCAGCGGACCCACTCCGACTCCCATTCGGTGTCGGGAGGTTCTTTGCCGGTCAGATAGACGCCGAAGGTGGGGAGAGGTCCGGAAGGAAGTGGATTGCGGAGTCCTCGACCCCGAATCGATCTCCCCGACGGCAAGTCGAGTATCCCAATGCTCTCGGGTTCCCACGTGGCCATGAATTCAGATTAGGCCGAAGCGGACTGTCAGGGAATTGCGACGACGCTGATGTCGGTGCCCTTGGCAACGAGGTCGTTCTTGACGCTCTGGCTGATGATGACCGAGCTGTCGTTCTGGGTGAGCTGACGCACGGTGATCTCGAGGCCGAGGCGGCCGAGTTCTTCGCGTGCTGAGGAGACGGAGCGGCCGATCAGCGAGGGAACCTTGACGGAATCGGAGATGAGGAGAACCACGGAGGTGCCGGCGTTGACGGAGGACCCGACTGCGGGATCGGTGCCGATCACGCTACCGCCCTCGACGGCGTCGTCGAACGTCGTTCTGGTGGTGCTGACTGAGATGCCTACCTTGTCGAGGGCGGCGCGCGCAGCGTTCTCGGACATGCCCTTCACATCGGGAATGTCTACGGGCGGTGACCCTTTGGACGTGATGACCTTGACCGAGGAGCCCACGGCAACTTCGGTTCCCGGTGCCGGGTCGAGCGCGGCCACGCCGCCGATCGGGATCTTGGAGCTGAATGTGTCCCCGCCGTCGACCGCGACGAGAGTGCGGTCGGCGAGTTGTGCGCCCAGGGCCGAGACGTCGCCGCCGGCCGGAATGGGCGGGACAGTCGGTCGCCCGAGCGAAGTCAGTAACGCCACGGTCGAGCCTTTGGTAACCCTCGAGCCGGAGGCCGGGTCTGTCCCGATCACCGTGTCGATGGGTTGGGCGTCGGAGTACTGACCCTGGACGTCGGGGGAGAGCCCGGCGTCCTGCAGAGCGGTGACCGCAGTGTCCTTGGTCAGCCCGTCGATCGAGGGAACGGCTGTATAGCGGCCAGATCCCATCCACCATCCGCCGAAGCCCAACGCGAGCGCGAGGACCGCGATGACGATCAGCCAGATCAGGGTGGCTCGTCGCGATTTACGACGTGCCTCGACAAAATGAGCATGCGGATCGTCGTGCCCCGGGTGGTCGTCGCCGAAATCGGAACCGTCGTCGAAATCCGAGTCACCGTCGACCGTCGCCGGACGAGCAGTTTGTGCGGTGACCGCGCGAGTGTGCTGGATACCGCCAGGGGGAGGAGAGCCCGTGCCGAGCGCCGTGGTGGCTGCCACAGCCGGGGCCACGCCGGACGCCAATACCGTCGTGGCAGCAGGGTTCGGGCGCGCAGCAGAGTTCGGATGTACCTCCGTGGGAGGCGCGGGCGCCGGTTGTGGCCGGGCCGGGGCAACTTGCGCGCTCTGGTGCTGGGCGCTTCGACGCGGAGCGGGAACGCGGTATGACGGAAGTTCCAGTTGCTCGCTCACACTGCGAAGTGCAGCTGCCATCTCACCGGCGTCGGCGAAACGATGTGCGGGCTCGCGGTGAGTGGCTTCGGCAACCAGACGATCGAACTGCGCCGGTACACCGGGGATACGTGAACCTGGGCGCGGGACATCGTCGTGGATGCGTTGGTAGGCGATGGAGAGTGACGTATCGCCGGTGAACGGTGTTGTACCGGTGAGAAGTTCGAACATCAACACGCCGGTGGAATAGACGTCGCTTCGAGTGTCGGCAATTCCTGACGTCACCTGTTCCGGCGACAGATAGGCCGCGGTGCCGAGGATCACGCTGTTGGAGGTGGTGGTTGCTGCCGCAGCTGCACGCACCAATCCGAAGTCGGCGATCTTCACTTCGCCGGTGTCCGAGATCAAGATGTTCTCGGGTTTGACGTCACGGTGAACCAGTCCCGCTCGATGCGCCACCGCCAACGCGTCCAGGACAGGTGCCACGACTGCAGCGACTGCGTGTGGCGGCATCGGTCCGCGCTCACGAAGGAGTTCACGCAAGGTTCCACCGTCGACGAGTTCCATCACGAGGAACACGTGATTGCGATCGCTGCCTTGGTCGTAGACGGCCACAAGGGCCGGATGCTTGAGTCGGGCCACGGCCCGGGCCTCGAACTCGAAACGAGTCAGGAACGCTGGATCGCCGGCGAATTGCGGGTCCATCACCTTGATCGCGACAGGTCGATCCAACCGTGTATCGAGGCCTCGATACACGGTCGACATACCGCCGCGCGCGATCGGTGCGTCCACTCGATAGCGGCGCTCGAGCATTTCGCCGATCAACCCTCGACCTCCGTAATGACTGTTCCTCCGTGCTTGCGATCTGCGTGCTTGTGATCTGCGTGCTTGTGATCTGTCTGCTTGCGGTCTGGGTGGTAGCTGTCAGCAATGTGGGTGGTTGTATACCGCGTACCGGTTCCCGCAGTGAGGGCACCGATTCACATCCACCGCGAAATCCCGGTTACTGATACGCCGCATCCCGTCCATCGTAGCCAGCGATACCGACGCGGAAGTCTCGAGAACGTCACAGAGCGCTGTGACCTGAGCGGAGCGGCAGTTTCGAGCACTGCACCGGGCGGTACACAGCGGGCTCGCCGGACCGGATAAACTTCTCGCGGTGAGCGCGATTCCTTATTGTGATGATGTCCTGGATTCTTCGGTTTCCCTGTTCCAGCTGGTGGATGTGGCGAAGAACGTCGGGTTGCCGGTGAGCAAGGTTCACCAGTTGCTTCGCGATCACAAGATCATCGCAGTCAAGCGGCATGGCGTTCTCGGTGTCCCCGAAGTGTTCTTCGGCGAGGACGGCCAGATCGTCAAGTGGCTGCCCGGTCTGCTGGCGGTGCTGCACGACGGCGGTTACACCGACATCGAAATCCTCCGCTGGTTGTTCCTGGCCGACGATTCCCTGCCGGGGCGCCCGGTGGACGCACTGCATGGTGATCTCGCGCGTGAGGTCATCCGCCGCGCACAGGCCATGGCTTTCTGAGCTGCCGGCCTTCTGACAACTCACCGCATGCGGTTTTTCGCCGCGTAGGTTGCCGACCGGACCAGACCCGGCGCAGCGACTCGAAGTCGCGTGCGTCCTGGAACGGACACACGTCGATGCAGTATCCGGAAGTCGGCGCGCTCGACCTGGTCGAGAATTGCTCCGTACAACACGAAAGCCGTGCGGATCGACGGCTGGACCCGTCGGTCGAGCATCGGGATGCCGGATTCGGCGGTCCGATACCGCCCCCGCGTCACGGCGATGAAGTGCGCCAGCGCGCGCTTGACCCGAACGTCCACCGTTTCGGTTCTTCGCCCATGTTCGAGCATCTCGATGTCGACCCCGAATGCGGCGAACTCGCCCGCCGGTAGATACAGACGTCCCCGGTCGAGGTCTTCACCGACGTCGCGGATGAAGTTGGTCAGCTGAAACGCCTCACCGAGATTCGACGCGGGCACTACCGCTTCCTGCTGCGGAACGCTCACTCCGAGAATCGGGAGCATCTGCAAACCGATGACGACGGCAGAGCCGTACATGTACTCGCTGAGTTCGTCCATCGTGTTGTAAACGGGTCGAAACTTCGCCGTGTCGGGGGCGTCCATCCGCATGGACTCGAAGAAGGCGTCGAAATATGCGCGCGGGATGTCGAACGTCTTCACAGCATCCGCGAAGGCCGGGAGTACGCGTGTCAGGTCGAGGGGAACCGTCGACGGGAAGCCACCTGTCGCAGTGGGGTTGTCGAGTGCGTTGACGGCTGCACGTTCGACGTCGGCGAGCACCGTGCCTCGTTCATGCGGACCCGAGGGTTCGTCCACGATGTCGTCGACGACGCGAGCAAATGCGTAGAGCGCGTGAACTGCGCGGCGTCGAGGTACGGGCAACAACCGGGTGGCCAGAAAGTACGTTCGGCCGTGTTCCCTCGTCACGCCCTCGCAGAATTCATAGGACGCAGGCAGTGCGTTCATGACACGCGGATCACGCAGATCCTGACGTCGAGGGCGCCGAGGCGGCTGACGTCATTTCGATCGGTTTCTCGTGTTTGCGTCCACGAAGTCGCAGTGGGTCTTCCGTCTGCAAGGACATCGCCGCGATCACGGCAGCGACGATGGCCAGAGCCACGTGCGGGAAGGTGTACAGGCCGATCGATCCGTCTGGCTGGAACACCAGCATCAGCCAGGTGGACAGCCCGGTCAGTACGGCGAGAGTCGTCGGCGACATTGCGAAACCGGCAGCTACTGCCAGCGGCCAGGAGTAGTACCAGGGGAGTGCTGCGGGGGACAGAACGACGATGGCGACCATCACGATCACGATGCCCATGACGGCGTCGCGCTCGGTCTTGCGGTAGCGCCACCACACGACGGCGATGATCGCGATCAACACAACCGCCGAGATGGTCCGGGAGACTTCGAGGATGTCGTTGAAATGGTCGCCGGCGAACCAGGAGGTTGCCATGGTTCCGATGTGCGCCACGATCGTGGGCAGCGAGAGCCAGTTGATGATCTTTGCCGAACCGGAGAGTGCCGTCGTCCAGCCGAGGCCGACTCCGGCGATCAGTGAGGTGGATCCGAGTACCGCCACGAACACCGCGAAACCTGCGCCGGCTGTCTTGACGAACGATCGGATCGGTGACGCCGGTTCTCGCCCGGCCGCTGCGGCGTCCTCCCGCTCGTGGATCATCCAGATCCAGACTATGAAGGGAAGTGCGACGCCTGCGGTTGCCTTGATCGCGACGGCGAGCGCGATCAGCCCGATCCCGAAGAGGTGCTTGCGTTCGAGAGCGAGCGCAATGCCTGCGGCCATGAGGCCGACCATGAGCATCTCGTTGTGAACGCCGCCGATCAGGTGGATCAGGACGAGGGGATTGAGTACTGCGAGCCACAGGGCGATCGAGGTGTTTCCGCCGAGCTTCGTCGCGAGATGGGGAACGGCCCACATCATCAGGGCGAGTCCGGGGAGCATCGTGATCCGCAACAGCATCGTGCCGGCGATGACGTTCTCGCCGGTCAGCCGAACGATGGCGTCGGCAAGGAGAAGGTGAACCGGACCGTACGGGGTAGTTGTCGTCGTCCACACGTTGGAGACGTTGTCGAGCAGGATTCCCGGATTGACGACGGGGCCGACGGCATACGGGTCGAAGCCGTTGCGCAACAACGCGCCTTGCGCCAGGTAGGAGTAGGCGTCACGGCTGAACATGGGCACCGCGAACAGCAGCGGAAACGTCCAGACCGGGACGACGTAGCGCAGGCCGCGCAACGAGACGTCACCGCGCAGAGTCGAGCGGCCCAGTCGAACCCAGGCGGCGATCATGCACAGGACACCGATCCAGACGATGGCCGCCGACAGAATCGATCCGTGGCCGAAACGGAGCCAGGACAGATGCATCGACTCGAGCAGCGGATCTTGGCGCCGGACGCTACCGGCACCGAATCCGCCGAAAGTGATCATGACTGCGCCGAAGAAACCGAGCAGTGCACTGTGACCTTCGGGAGTCCGAAGGAAATTGGCGGCCCTTAGGTGCCACGGTCTTTCAGTGGCTGCGGCAGAGGACGTCATCGGTGCAGGTTCCTCCCCCGAGGAGATCGGTGTCGATCGGCGCGTGCAGCGCCCGAGTCGGTGAATCGTGGATGAATGGTCGGTTACGAGGGGCCAGTTTAGTTGCTCGCACGAGTGCCCACCGCGCTGGCTCGCTCGCGTGTACCGGTAATACGTTCGGCGGCGAGCCGTCCGGACAGCAGAACGGTCGGTACTCCCACCCCCGGAACGGTTCCCGATCCGGCGAGAACGACGTTGTCGAAGCCGCGGGCGAGGTTCTTGCGTCGGAACGGCCCCGTCTGGGTGAAGGTGTGTGCCGCTGCGAACGGGCTACCCGCGGCCATGCCCTTCTCGAGCCAGGTCTGCGGGGTGTCGACGTGATCGATCTCGAACCCTTCGACCAGTCCCGTGTAGCCACGTTCTTGCAGCGTGAGGATGATTTCGCGCACGTAGGGCGGGCCGAGAGTCGACCAGTCGAGACTTGCACTGTCCAGATTCGGACACGGCGCGAGGACTGACAGCGGTTCACGGATTCGGCCGTCTCGCGAGAAGGCCAGGCTCGGATCGGTCTGTGCCGGTCGGGTGACGAGCAGTGACGGATCACTCATCAGTCGCCCGCGGCCGCGGCGTGCCGTGATCTCGGCGAAGGTACGCTTCCACGCCTCGCCGAAGTCGATCATGTGGTGTCGCTGCGCGGGCCATTCGTCGGCGACCGCGGAGGAAACAGTGCCGTGAATCACGACAGCGGACGGCGATGTACGCACCGGGCGCGGACGCAATCGCGTATGCGGGCGCAACAGCGAGTCCGTGACGGCCATGTCGGGAGTGAGGACGGCGGCGTCACAGTCGAAGCGCTCGCCGTCGCGTGTGTGAACGGTGTGCACGCGCCGATCGCTCACCTCGAGGCGTTCGACAGTGCGGCCGAGATGCAGAATTCCGCCGGCCTCGGTGAAGGCGTCGGCCATCGACTCGGCGATCGTGCGCATCCCGCCCTCGGGGAAGTAGACGCCGAGTGAGGTGTCCATGTGAGCGATCGCCCCGTACACCGCGAGGGCCCGAGACGGAGCAACGCCCGCATACAGCGCTTGGAAGGTGAAGATCCGCCGGAGGCGAGGGTCGCGGATCTTGCGATCCACCTGCCCGCCCAGTTTCCCGAATCCTCCCAGTGCGACGAGCCGGCTCAGATCTTTGACTGCGTCACGCGAATTGACCAGTCCGAGGGGAGAATCGAAGTCGGCGTCCATGAAGCGGTCGAATTCCGCGTCGAAGATCCGGTTCAGCCATTGCCGCAACGCACGGTATCGCTGCGCTTCTTCCGGCCCGCAGACACGGGAGACTTCGGCAGCCATGTCTTCTGGGTCGGCGTGGACATCGAGAGCGGTGCCGTCTGCGAATCGCGCGTGGTACGTCGGATCGAGCTTGTGCACAACGAATTTGGGGTTTGTCGAGGCTGGGTCGGCGCCGACGGCCGCAAGGGCGTCTTCGACGAGTTCGGGCATCGTGAGCACCGTTGCGCCGTTGTCGATGCTGTAGTCATTGCCCTGGTAGACACCGACTCGCCCACCGACCGAGCTGTTGCTCTCGAGAATCGTAACGTCGCGGCCGGCGCCACGCAGATACAACCCCGCAGACAGTCCGGCAAGTCCCGCGCCGACGATCACGACTCGATCGGTCGGCGAGCTGACGGTTCGAGTGCGGTGCACGTGTGCCACGGTCAGTAGCTTCGCTTCGTGGCCGCGATCGCCATGTCGGTCAGGCGAGCCTTGGACTCTGCCGTTGCCGTGCTCGAGTCGAGGGCGTTCGCAGCTGCCTCGACGAGGGTGTCGATCTGCGTTTCGACGTCGGTGACGGCGCCCAGATCGGTGATCACCTGGCGCAGAGTGTCGACCTCGGTGTCGGTCAGCTGCGTGCCGATTCCGTTGCGGAGCAGTTCTGCTGCCGCCGGATCTGCGGCGTCGGCGCGGGCAAGCGCCATCGCGAACAGGACAGTTCGCTTACCGGCGATGAGATCGTCGCCCGACGGTTTGCCCGTGACGGACGGATCTCCGAAGACACCGAGCAGGTCGTCGCGAAGTTGGAAGGCGATACCGATGTCCGTGCCGAAGGTCCGGTAGGCATCGACCAACTCGGCGTCCGCACCGAACAGCGCGGCGCCGAGGTGCAGTGGGCGTTCGATCGTGTACGCGGCGGTCTTGTAGCGGTTGACCCGCATGGCTGCCTCGACGGTCTCGTCGCCTCGGGCTTCGTTGCTGATGTCGAGGAATTGGCCACCGAGCACCTCGGTGCGCATTGCCGACCAGACCGGGCTGACACGTGCGGCCGCCTCGGGGCTGATCCCGGATTCTCGGATCATGTCGTCCGCCCAGGCCAAGGCCAGGTCGCCGAGAAGAATGGCGACGGCCTCGCCGAAGTGCGCGGAATCGCCGCTCCACTCCTCGTCTCGGTGCTGGTTCTCGAATTCGACGTGAACGGTCGGGAAGCCGCGCCTGGTCGTGGATGCGTCGATGATGTCGTCGTGGACGAGCGCGCAGGCCTGCACCAGTTCGAGGGCGGCGCACGCACGAATCACCGCGTCTGCGTTCTTACCGTTCGGGTCGCCTCCGGCGCCGAGCCATCCCGTCCAGGCGAACGACGGTCGGACGCGCTTTCCTCCGCGCAGGACGAAGGCCTCGAGGGTGCTGACGGCCTCCTCGTATCCACCGCCGATGTTCGAGACGAGTTCGCGGCGTGAATCGAAGAAGTCGCGGAGCGCTGCTTCGAACAGACCCGGCAGTTCGAGAGAGGTCGGATGCGGTGCGGTGTTGGTCGAACTCTGTCCAACGCGCGCGGTTCCTGCGGACAGGGTGGCCTCCAAGATCGGTATGTTCTCGCGCCGGAGGGTTACACGGAAGCGAGCTTGGAGCCCAGCTTAGTGGGGGTTGGAATCAACGGCGGGTCGGGCCGTGAACTGCGCGATCCTGACATTCGGGATACGCAGTACTGGGCGATGAGCTTGTTTGCAGCTGGAAAACATATGCTTGACCGGTGACATTCGATCCAGTCAGGGGCCGCTCCAGCGAGGGATGGGCCACCCGAACACCGTCGATCGTCGATCGGATCGCTTCCTCGACAGGAAGCCGTATTCCGTTCTCGGTCGAGTTTTCGCCGCCGCGTGACGCGGACGCCGAAGCGCGCCTGTGGCGTGCGGTGCGTACCTTCGAGCGGCTCGGACCGGCATTCGTCTCGATGACCTACGGCGCAGGTGGCTCGACGCGCGATCGTACGGTGCGTGTCACCGGCGAACTTGCCGAAGAGACGACCCTGCTGCCGGTTGCTCACCTGACTGCTGTCTCACACAGCACCGAAGAGCTTCGCGCCATGGTCGGTGCCTACGCCGATCGTGGGATCAGCAACATCCTCGTATTGCGCGGCGATCCGCCCGGCGATCCGCTCGGCGAATGGAAGAAGCATCCCGAAGGCGTCGAGTACGCCGAGGAACTCGTGCGGATGGTCCGTGACCTGGGCGACTTCCACGTCGGCGTCGCGTCGTTCCCCGAGGGGCACTACCGCGCTCCGGACTTGGCATACGACACGAAGTACCTGGTGTCGAAGTTGCGTGCCGGCGCCGAGTACTCGATCACGCAGATGTTCTTCGACGTGGAGGACTACCTGCGTCTTCGTGACCGGGTGAGTGCGTACGACGCAGAACAGGGCGCCAAGCCGATCATCCCGGAGATCATGCCGGTGACGTCGCTGCGCTCGGTGCGGCGCATGCTCGAGCTCTCGGGCTCGTCGTTGCCCCCCGCTCTCGAGCGTCGATTCGACGCCGCGGCCGGAAGCGGTCCGGACGAGAACCGTGCAGCGGTCCGCGAACTCGGCATCGATCTGGCCACCGAGATGGGTGAGCGGTTGATCGCCGAAGGCGCTCCGTGCCTGCACTTCATCACTTTGAACTTTGCGCGCGCCACCAGTGAGGTCCTCGAGCGACTCGGTCTCACCCCCGACACCTCTGTCGGGACAGCGCAAGCCGTCTGATCCCGGTTGCCCCGCTCGACACCAATCGAGTGGGGCAATCGCCAGGCGCTACTTCGTGGTGTTTTTCGGATTCCTGTTGTCAGCTTGCTTGCTGGCAGGTGATTTCGTGACAGGCGTCTTCATGACCGGTGCTTTCGCGGCGGGCGCGCGCTTGATCGGTGCTCGATTGCGCGCCATCCAGGCCATCGCACCGACGACAATCGCGACACCGAGCGCCAGCCCGGCCATGATTCCTGCCCACCCGGCGAAGCTTCGGGTGCTTGGGTCCGCGTAGTTGACCTCGGCGCGCATTGTCGACACCTCGCCGGCGGGCAAGGTCCACGACACCCGGGAATCGCCGTCTCGTGTTCCGTTGGTCGTGCCGACCCGTGCCGGGAAGGCGATGCTGACCTGGACGTCGGCGCCCTGAGTTGGAACCGTCTTCAGGTCTGCCTTGCCGTCGAGCGTGACGGTGTCCCCGGATCGCTTGAGGGTGATCTGGAACGACCCGGACCCCTCGGCGTACATGGAGCCCAGTTGGGCGACGTCACCGAAGGACAAGTCGCTGAAGAACGCCTGGCTGCCGACGTACCCGTCCTTCTTGTACTCCTGAACCCGTATCTTGTCCTCCAGCGACGAAGGTGGGGTCAGCTGCGGACCCTTGTCCGCCTCGTTCGCCGGAATAGAGGCAGCTACCACCTGTCCGGTCACACGATCGTTCGCGGACACTCCCATCGACACCTGCACGCGGATGCACCCGGCAAGCAAGGGAACAAGCATGAGGGCGAGCGCGGCAACCGTCAGGAAACGTTTCCGACTGGTCGGCTTGGCGGCGGGATCGGTGGACTGTTGCACAGTGGTCATCGTGCCAGCCGTGGCGTAGCCAGTCATCGAGGCGGGGGCGTGTCGGCGGGTGAAGTTCGGCGGGTGACCTTCACGACCTGCTCGAACGACGCATCCAACGACGAGTCGCGCCGCGGCGGCTGTCCGACAGTGCGATTCGAGCCGCACTGCGACCACTGGCTCCGGACACACCGCCACCGGGATGAGTCGATGCTCCGGTCAGATACAACCCGTCTGCTCCCGGAACGCGATGGCCGGACAGTTCCGGAAGCGGTCGCCACAACATCATCTGATCGAGTGACATCTCGACGTGCATGACATTTCCGCCGATCATCCCCAATTCCGACTCGATGTCCCGGGGAGTCTGAATGAATCGGTCGAGGACGGAATCGGCGAACCCGGGTGCGAAAGCCTCCATCTCGCCGACGATCCGGTCGGCCTCCGCCTCGGCGACCGATGCCCAATCGCGATGTCCGCTGAGGCGATACGGCTGCCACTGCGACCACAGTGTCACCTGATGCCGCCCGGCCGGGGCGATCGTGGGATCGATTCCGCTGAAACTCATTCCGAGAACCGCAGGGCGAGGAGGAAGTTCCCCCGCCAGTGCTGCGCCGTGTGCAGTGCGCAAGTGTGCGCGATCGGAGACGAGTAATTGCAATCCCGAGGTACTTTCCCGTGTCGTGGCGTCGCCGCGGTACGACGGAAGCGCGGATGTCGCCAGTCGAAGTACCGCGCCGATGCCGGGGCCGACCCTGATTTTCCGCCGCCAGTGATCGAGCGTGGTTCGGTCGAAGCCCCCTCGGCCCAGGAGGTCGAGCGTGGTCAGGATGTGGCACCCGGCGATTACCTTGCGAGCGTGAACTTCTCGACCGCTCTCGGTTGTGGCGGTCCAGTGACTCGGGTTTCGACGGATCGACGTCACGCCGTCACCGAGCGCGACCGTGGCGCCGTCGACAGCCATCCGGGAGGCCAACGCAGCACTCAGTGCGCCGCTTCCACCGACTGCTCGCCCTGGCGGCAAGACGTGCATGAGGGCCGCGAAGCCGACCATCGGAGCGGTTCCCGGTTCCGACATCGCAGGCCCGGACTGGGCGCCGAACCACGCAAGCGCTGCTTTGAGTGCCTCACTGTCGAAATACTCGTCGAGCAGTGCGTCGCCAGGCGCGAGGAACTGCCGAGACAGTTCGCTGTTGCCGCGTGCGGTGGCGAGACCTCCGAACGCACCGATCAGGTTCGATCCGGTGGGCGGTGCGGAAAACGCTTTCATGACATGTCGACTGCGCTCCGACCAGACCGCGACGAATCGCCGGTAGGAGTCGGCGTCCTTTGTCCCGCATGCTCGTTCGATGGACCAGCAGGTTGCGTCGAGGTCGCGGTGAAACACGATGCCCGGCCCGTCGGTGCCCGGGGCGGGCGGCGCGAACGCCCACGGGTCACAGTCGATGTAGCGCAGTCCGTGCGCGCCGAGTCCGAGTTCCTCGATGATGCCGCTGTGTCGGATCATGAGGTGTGCCGACGACCCCCGGTCCACCTTGTATCCGGGAAATCGCTCGACGGTCGAGACGGCGCCGCCGAGAACCGTGTCCTTCTCCAGAACCTCGACCGACCAACCCTCGCGTGCGAGGTAGGCGGCCGATACGAGCGCGTTGTGTCCGGAGCCGACGACGACGGCGTCGAGAAGCGCGCTCACAGCGGCAGTCCACGGCCGAGGACTGCGAACGGCCGGTTGTCGCCGGCAAAACGAAATCTGCGGAGCACGTCACGAAAGCCGAGGCGACGGTACAGCCGCCAGGCTCGGTTGTCCTCGTCGTACACCTCGGGTGTCGACAACAGAACACTGCGTTCGGGTCGATCGACGAGGAGGTGACGCAAGAGCGATTCGCCCAACCGGTGACCTTGTCCGTTCGGATGCACGTGGAGTTCGGTGAGTTCGAAGTAGTCGCTCAGAATCGCGTCGATCTCGCTCTGGGGACGACCCGAGCGCCGAAGCCCGTGCAGTACCTGTTGATGCCACCACTGGTCCGGGCTCCCGCGATACCCGTAAGCGATCCCCACCAGCGGCAGATTTTCGTGTGACGGTTGCTGAGGAACCGCCAAAGCGCCGACTGCCTTCCAGCCAGGCCGGTTCGCGTGCTCCTGCCACATCGGTGCGCGATGGAACTCGGTTCCTCGCGGATAGTCCATCGCGGTGACGTACACGGCCAGTGCCTCGTGGAGTCGACTCGCGAATTCTGCGCGATCGAGGTCGACCGTATGTGGTGTCCAGGCGATCTGCGGGTCGACCGGTCTCACCTCTTCTCTTGACGGCGTGTCGGTGGGTGCAGTTATATTGAATAGGTCGAACAGATGTTCGATGTGGGTGATCCGGAGATGCCCGAAGGGAAGCGGGCATCTCCGGACCACCTGGTCTTGGATCCTCACGGTGCAGGAGGTGCCCCGATGTCCGAGCGTGTGAAGCCTGAACGTGTGAAGTGCCAACGAACTCTTCCTGCCGAGTTGTCGAGTCCGTCGGATGCCGCAATTTCTCGATTGCCGATGTCGGCGAGGCGGTCCTTCGGCGCGAGTGACGCCAGCGACCGCACTGCTCGAGTGGGAAAGTCCGGTGTGGCGTGGGGGCTGCTCCGGAAGGCGGATGCGCTTTTAGAGGAAGCGATTGGGGCGGGCGATCCTGCCGACCGGTTCCGGTGTGCCTACCTGGCGGCCCTACGTGGTGCCGGGGCAGTGTTGGCCGCAGCTCCTGCCGGTGCCGGCTCGAAGCGCAAGCGAAGTGGAAACGCGTGGGTTCTGATGGACGCCGCAGCGCCCGCGTTCGGAGCGTGGTCGAAATTCTTCGCAGGGTGGTCCGCTACGCGTGCGGCCGTGGAAACCGGCGTGTCGATCGTGATCACGGACTCCGATTCCGACGCATTCTTCGCCGAGGTCGGCCGTTTTCTCACGGCGGTCGAAGATTTCATCGGTCAGGACGCGTCCGAGCATTTGCGAGCGTCGTGAACAAATGGTCCGTGTCGGCAGTTGTTTCCGGGGAATTTCCTGGTCCGCACAGGCAAATGGAGCCGAATCGGGGCCCTTCGGCACGAATACGTACGCTTGTGGCGGAACTCGTACCCGGAGTTGGTGGTCCGAGACCTAAACTGCTCGTATTATGAAAACAGGTAATCGTCCAACTTGATTACCCGCCGCCTCACACCGTGGGGTGGTTGCCAAACTTCCAGTGCCGGGGGAGGTACCGTGCCACTCTCCGAGCACGAGCAGCGCATGCTCGATCAGATCGAGAGCGCTCTCTATGCCGAAGACCCCAAGTTCGCCTCCAATGTGAGGGGCGGCCGTATGCGGGCGCCGTCGAGTAGACGGCGGTTCCAAGCAGCGGCTCTATTCGTGCTGGGTCTGGTCCTGCTGATCGCGGGGGTTGCACTCCCGCTCAAGCCGGGCGGTTTTCCGATCATCAGCCTGTTCGGTTTCTTGTTCATGTTCGGCGCAGGGGTGTTGTTCCTCTGGGGTGGTGGACGTAAGTCTGCGCCGGCCGCCGACTCCGCTTCCGAAGGTGGCAATCATCCCTCCGGTCCGCCGGGTAGGGGTAGTGCCGGCGGATCCGGGCGGGGACGCGGCCGGAAGTCCGGCGGCGGATTCTCGTCGCGGATGGAAGATCGATTCAAACGCAGGTTCGAGCAGGACTAGCTCTCCCGCCCTTCTTCGGGCGTACTTCGAGAGTGATGCAGTTCGGACGTGACGCCCTCTTCAGGGCACGGACGACCACACGTGTGGCGGTCGGCAACCAAGGTTGCCGACCGCCACACGCCGTTGCTGTGGGTGTTGTACGTGTGCGCCGGCAATCCATCGAGTGAATCAGTGACGTGCGAGCGAATCACTCGCCACTCCTGCTGCCTCAGGGCATGCCCGCGGGCTTCCTCCACTTCGCTCCACTCGGCCCTCCACTTTCCTCCACCCTGGTCGAACTGCAACGCACGACCAGACCTCGTCCCGCTCACGTCTATTCGAAAACCGCGCTTGTACTGCGATTTTGTGTGGGGGAGCAACCGATCGTGGCGTAAAGGGTCGATCTGACGGCGGTGTGGGCCGGGACACGGTTACAAATTTCCCCCACGTCTCCCCACCTGCGCTGACCTGCTATTTATCAGCAAATGATGCTGAATAGGGACCATGTGCTCCTTGTTTGTGGGGGAAAGTGGGGTACTGTGGGTTCGGGCGGAGAGCTGAAGCACGATCCGCTCGATAGGGAGGGTTTCAGCGCAAGCTCGCAGGAGGTGTCGAGTGTTCCTCGGTACCTTCACGCCGAAGCTCGACGACAAAGGTCGGCTCACGTTGCCGGCAAAGTTCCGAGACGAACTGGCAGGAGGATTGATGATCACCAAGAGTCAGGATCACAGCCTCGCCATCTACCCCCGGGACGAGTTCGTCAAGCTTGCTCGAAAGGCAGCGGCAGCTCCACGCAATGATCCGGCAGCTCGGGCGTATGTCCGTGCCCTGGCCGCCGGCACAGATGAACAGCACGCCGATGCCCAGGGGCGAATCACCCTCTCGGCTGATCATCGGCGTTACGCAAACCTGTCCAAGGAATGCGTAGTGACCGGCTCCGTCGATTACCTCGAGATCTGGGATCTAGCAGCCTGGGAGAGGTATCTCGGAGACAACGAAGAGGACTATTCGCAGGCAACAGGCGAATCTCTCAGCGAGATCGTCTAGGCGAAGAGCCCCCGGCGAATGCCGCGAGGCCTCTGCCCGGAAAGACCCTGACGCACTTCCCCAGCGCCAGGTTCTCCTTCGGGCAGGGACCTCGAAGCATTCGCCTTCTCGAACAGTCATCGCCTTCTCGGAAAGTCAGCACCTTTTCGAAAAGTCATCGGAAATCATGAAAGTAGGAGCCGGAGCAATCATGGTGGATCACGAGGTGAACGAACCCTCGGATGCCGATGGCTTCGCGCACGTCCCTGTACTTCTGCACCGCGCCGACGATCTTCTCGGCCCTGCCATCACCGCCGTCGGTGACGGTGGAGCGGGCGCATACATGATCGATGCGACGTTGGGGCTCGGTGGCCACTCCGAATTCTTCCTGGGCAAGTACCCGGGCCTTCACCTCATCGGTCTCGATCGCGACACCAACGCACTCCGGATCGCTTCCGAGCGTCTGGCGCCATTCGCGGACCGAACGACGTTCGTGCACACCACGTATGACGGGATCGAGGACGCGCTCGAACAGGCAGGTCTGCCGTCGACGGAGTCGGTTCACGCGATCCTTTTCGATCTGGGTGTGTCGTCGATGCAGTTGGACGAAGCCGACCGAGGTTTTGCGTACTCGATCGACGCTCCTCTCGACATGCGGATGGATCAGACGGTCGGGCTGACCGCGGCAGAGGTCCTGAACACCTACAGTCACGGCGACCTTGCTCGCATTCTGAGCACGTACGGCGAAGAACGGTTCGCGGGAAAGATTGCGTCCGAGATCCTTCGGCAGCGTGAGCGTGAACCCTTCACCACCAGTGCAGCTCTGGTCGAATTGCTGTACCGAACAATCCCGGCAGCCACGCGGCGTACGGGGGGACACCCGGCCAAGCGCACCTTCCAAGCGCTGCGGATCGAAGTCAATGCCGAGTTGGATTCGCTTCGTGCAGCCGTTCCTGCCGGGCTCGACGCACTGGCAGTCGGTGGGCGAGTGGTGTTCATGTCCTACCAGTCGCTCGAGGATCGAGTTGTGAAGGCGGAGTTGGTTCCCCGCTCGAAGTCCACCAGTCCTGAAGGACTACCGGTCGAGTTGCCGGGTATGGGACCGGAGTTCCGCATTCTCACCCGTGGCGCAGAACGTGCGTCAGAGCAGGAAATCGAAGAGAACCCACGATCAGCTCCGGTGCGTTTGCGTGCCGCAGAACGCATTTCCAGGAGGCGGGCATGAGTCGTCAGGGCAAATCCGGTGCAGCGCAACGTGCATACGACAAGCGCACCGCACGGGCGGCAGGCCGGACCGGAACTGTCGCTGCTGCCGGCCCGTCTATCTCTCCTCGGGCGATGCTCAAGGGGAGAGTGCCGTTCGTCGCCTCCGTCATCGGACTTCTGTCCATCGGTCTCGCGGTGACTCTGCTGCTGACCACTCGCGCTGCCGAGGATTCGTACCAACTCAGTGATGCACGTGCATACAACCAGTCTTTGGTCGAGCAGAAAGCAGCGCTCGAACGTGACTTCCAGTCGCGTAACTCGGCTCCGGAGTTGGCAAATCAGGCAAGCGCTCTCGGCATGGTCCCCGCCAAGGACCCTGCACGACTGGTAGTTCATCCGGACGGTTCGGTCGAGGTCGTCGGAACGCCGACTCCCGCGACTGCCGGAGCTATGCCTCCGCTCGATGCGCCCACATCGGTGCCCGCACCGACTGCGACACCCCCGCGCACCACAACGCCGGTTGCTCCCGGAGCCACGCCGAGCGTTCCGAATAACACGCGAAACCTCGCGCAGAGTGAACAATTGGTTCCTGTGATCCCCACGACGACAGCACCCGCCACCACGACGGCGGTGCCTGCTCCGCCTGAGGAACGTCGGTGAGTCAGAACTCCCGTAACAACCCCGGTCGGCGTCCGCGCCGCTCGGCCACCGCCTCATTTCCGTTTCGTCAGCGAGTCGGTCGTATCACCATGTGTGGTGCGCTCGCCGTTGCGGCATTGCAGCTCTTGTGGATTCAGGGAATCGACGCGCCGAGTCTGGCTGCGGAATCTGCCAATCAACGAACCACGACCCAGGTCGATCCGGCTGTACGTGGCTCGATAACCGATCGCAACGGAAACCCCCTCGCCTTCACCATGGAAGCCAAGGCGCTGACTTTCCAGCCGGTGCGGGTACGCAAGGAACTCGAGGAAGCGCGCGCCAAGAGCATCGAGCAGGGCGCCGAGGGTGACAAGCAGGCGCCGGAAGTGAGCGATCGCCTCGCCGAGATCGCCGCCGGAATCCACGCCAAGCTCGGCGATACCGTTCCGGAAAAAGATCTGCTTCAGAAGATGAACAGCAACGAGACTTTCACGTACCTCGCGCGCAGCGTGGATCCGGCGGTTGCTGCCGAGATCTCGGACAAGTTCCGGGAGGTCGGCCTCGAGCGTCAGGACATCCGCGAGTACCCCGGTGGCTCTCTGGCCGCGAATCTCGTCGGCGCGACCGGCTGGGACGGGCACGGTTTGCTCGGTCTCGAAGATTCGATGGACTCCACGCTCGCCGGAACCGATGGATCCGAAACGTATGACCGCGGTTCCGACGGCGCTGTGATCCCCGGTAGCTGGCGCGACAAGCAACCGGCAGTCAACGGTTCGGGTGTCGAGCTGACCATCGATTCGGACCTCCAGTTCTACGTTCAGCAGCAGGTCCAGATCGCCAAGGACAAGTCGGGCGCAAAGAACGCTTCGGTTGTGGTCATGGACTCCAAGACGGGACAGGTGTTGGCCATGTCCAACGACAGCACCTTCAACCCCGCAATCGGCATCGACAAGAACGCGCCGACAGCCGAAATGGGCAATCCGTCGGTCAGTACGCCGTTCGAGCCCGGATCGGTGAACAAGATCGTCACCGCAGCAGCGGCCATCGAGGACGGTAAGACAACTCCGGACGAAGTTCTGCAGGTCCCGGGCAGCATCACGATGTCCGGTGCCACAGTCAAGGACGCGTGGGATCACGGTGTGGCCCCGTACACCTCTACCGGTGTGTTCGGAAAGTCCTCGAACGTCGGCACCTTGATGCTCGCTCAGCGAGTGGGCGAGGATCGCTACGCAGACATGCTGAACAGGTTCGGCCTCGGACAACGCACCGACGTCGGACTTCCCGGCGAGAGCGCGGGCAGCGTTCCGAGTCGCGACCAGTGGTCGGGCGGAACCTTCGCGAACCTGCCGATCGGGCAGGGTCTCTCGATGACAACCCTGCAGATGACCGGGATGTACCAGGCCATTGCCAACGACGGCGTGCGAATTCCTCCGCGGATCGTGAAGTCGACTGTCGATTCTTCCGGCACGCGGACCGAGACGCCGCAGCCCGAGGGCGTCGAGGTGGTCAGCGCCCAGACAGCGGCGACCGTTCGAGACATGTTCCGGTCGGTCACTCAGGAAGACACCGGCAACCAACGAGGAACCGGTGTTGCCGCGGGTGTGGAGGGATACCAGGTCAGTGGAAAGACCGGGACCGCGCAGCAGGTGGATCCCGCGTGCAAGTGCTACTCCAACTCCAACTACTGGATCACCTTCGCGGGAATCGCGCCTGCGGACAATCCTCGATTCGTGATCGGAATCATGCTCGACGCACCGGTTCGCGGCGTGGACGGCGGCGGCGGTCAGTCGGCGGCACCGTTGTTCCACAACATCGCGTCGTGGATGCTCCAGCGTGACAGTGTCCCGATGTCGCCGGACCCCGGTCGCAAGTTGGTGTTGCAGGCGGACTGATTGCGGTGTGTCGGTTTCGACACGGTCTTCGGGTGAATCCCGGACACGGTAATCTCAAACGTCGCAGTAACCTCATTCATCGCAGTGCGCCGAACTTTGCTTGCGTTGCGACCGCCATAGACAACGACCGCCATAGACAACGACCGCGATAGAACAACGACAATTGCCAGGAGTCGAGTGACAGTGCCGAATCGTTTGCAATCGTCGAACTCGGACGGCGCTCCCGGGACGCGTCCGACACAACCGGTTGCTACCGCGATCACGGCGCTCTCCGAACTGTCCGGGGCTCGCCTCGAATGGGTGGGGCAACCGGGATCACAGTCCTCGGAGGTCGTCGTCAAGGGCGTCGACCTGCGTGCGCAGGGAATCGTGACCGATGACCTCTTCGCCGCTCTGCCCGGTGCACGGACCCATGGCGCTCAGTTCGCCGTCGACGCTCTGGGGCGCGGTGCGACCGCGATCTTGACCGACGAGGCCGGCCTCGAACTGATCGAGGCCGCGGACAAGGCGCCTGACCGGTCCGTCCCAGTTCTCGTTCATCCGAACCCGCGGGATGTGCTCGGTGAGATCTCCGCGGAAATCTACGGCCGGCCCTCAGAGAAGATGCAGGTCGTCGGCATTACCGGTACATCGGGCAAGACCACGACGTCGTACTTGCTCGAAGCTGCGATTGCCGGAGCCGGCCGCAAGCCCGGCCTGGTCGGGACCATCGAGACTCGAATCGACGGCCGCCGGGTGCCCAGCGCTCTGACCACGCCGGAAGCTCCGCAACTGCATGCTCTGTTCGCCGTGATGGCAGAGCAGGGGATCGATACCGTCGTCATGGAGGTCTCCAGTCACGCTCTCGCTCTCGGACGCGTCGACGGCATCCGCTTCGACATCGGCGCGTTCACCAATCTTTCGCAGGACCACCTGGATTTCCATCGGGACTTCGAGGAGTACTTCCAGGCCAAGGCTCGGTTGTTCGATCCTGAGTCGACGGTGCGAGCCGAGCATGCCGTCGTCTGCGTCGACGACGTGTGGGGTCGACGGATGGCCGAGTTGGCCGCGACCGACGAGAGCGACGCGGTGACCACGGTCTCGACCTCGACGGCCGAGGCCGAGTGGACGGTCGGCGCAGTCGAGGTTGCCGAGGACGGCTCGCAGACCTTCGAGTTGGTCGGGCCGGACGGACAGTCGTGGCCAGTCTCACTTCGTCTCCCCGGGCGATACAACGTGGCCAACGCTGCGCTGGCGTTGACCGTCAGTTTTGCTGCGGGCCTCGACCCGGACGCGGCTGTTCGAGCGCTCGGGACCGTGGACGTCCCGGGGCGAGTTCAGCGGATCGACCGGGGGCAGAGCTTTCTCGCCGTGGTCGACTACGCGCACAAACCGGCAGCGCTCGAAGCTGTGATCGCCACGCTGCGCAACCAGGTTCCCGGTCGCGTTGCCGTGGTGGTCGGCGCAGGCGGGGATCGCGACGCCGGCAAACGGGCACTGATGGGTGAAGCGGGTGCGCGTGGCGCAGACCTGCTGATCGTCACCGACGACAACCCACGCACCGAGGATCCGGCGAAGATTCGCGCTTCGGTGATGCAAGGCGCCATGGACGTGCCCGAATCCGAACGCGGCGAGGTTCGCGAAGTGGGGGACCGGGCCGCCGCGATCGAGCAAGCAGTCCGGTGGGCACAGCCAGGAGATGTCGTCCTGGTGGCAGGCAAAGGCCACGAAGTAGGTCAAGAAATCGACGGGGTCAAACACCCGTTCGACGACCGCGAGGTGTTGGGCGAAATGATCGGCCGATTCGCGATCAACACAGCACATGGAGGCAAGCAATGATCCCGATGACGCTCTCTCGGATCGCCGAGATCGTCGGAGGAACCCTGCACGACGTCGACGATTCGTCGACGCAGGTGACTGGAACCGTCGAATTCGATTCGCGCAAAGTAGCTCCAGGTGGGCTCTTCCTCGCCCTACCCGGAGCGCGTGTCGACGGTCATGATCACGCGGAAGCGGCGGTGGCAGCGGGCGCTGTGGCGGTGCTCGCGGCGCGGCCGGTCGGAGTTCCGGCAATCGTCGTTCCATCGGTGCCGAACGACGGTCCCAGTGCAGTGATGCTGCTCGAACACGACACCGACGGGTCCGGAGCCGCGGTCCTGCATGCCCTCGGCCTTCTGGCCCGAGCCGTCGTCGACGAACTGGCAACTAACGGCGCACCGACCGATGGTGGACTGACGCTGGTCGGTGTCACCGGTTCTGCCGGCAAGACCTCGACCAAGGATCTGATAGCAGCGCTGCTGCGCGAGTGCGGCGAGGTGGTTGCGCCCCCCGGGTCGTTCAACAACGAATTAGGTCTGCCGTGGACAGTGCTCCGCGCCGACGAGAGGACCCGCTTCCTCGTTCTCGAGATGTCGGCCCGTGGGGTCGGTCATGTCGGCGAACTGACGAAGATCGCGCCGCCGAAGATCGGCGTAGTTCTCAATGTGGGCACTGCCCATCTCGGTGAGTTCGGTTCGCGTGAAGCGATCGCGGTCGCCAAAGGTGAACTGGTGGAAGCACTCCCGTCGGCAGCCGACGGTGGAGTTGCGGTCCTCAACGCCGACGACCGCATGGTCGCCGCAATGGCGAGTCGAACCAAGGCCCGGATCGTATTCGTCGGTCAGTCCGAAGACTGCGACGTTCGGGCGACCGACGTGGTTGTCGACGACCAGGCCAGGGCTTCCTTCACACTGAACTGTTCACAGGGTTCTGCACATATTCGCCTGGCCGTTCACGGCGAACACCACGTGAGCAACGCCCTGGCCGCGGCGGCCGTCGCACTCGAGAACGGCCTCGCGGTTGCAGACATCGCGCGTGTCCTCGAGGGCACGAAGGCAGCGTCCGCGAGGCGGATGGAAGTCACCGAGCGCGCCGACGGCGTCACCGTCGTCAACGACAGTTACAACGCCAATCCCGATTCCATGCGCGCCGCCCTCAAAGCGTTGGTGTCCATGGCGCGATCGGATCGGCACTTCGGTCGCCGTAGCTGGGCTGTGCTCGGAGAGATGGGTGAGCTCGGACCGGAATCAGTTGTCGAGCACGACGCGATCGGTCGCCTGGCCGTCAGACTCGATGTCAGCAAGTTGATCGTCGTCGGGACGGGCCGCACCTCGCGTGCGATGCATCAAGGAGCAGTGATGGAGGGGTCGTGGGGTGACGAGTCCGTCGTCGTGCCCGACGCAGCTGCGGCAATCGCCATTCTCGAAGCGGAACTCGAACCGGGCGATCTCGTCCTGGTGAAGGCGTCCAAGTCGGTTGAACTGTGGACGGTCGCCGAAGCGATTCTGGCCGCAACGCCCAGCGACAACACCGGTGACGCGAACACCGATGGCGAGAACGGCGGGGATTCGCAGTGATCCAGATTCTTCTCGCCGCAGGCATCGCGCTGGCGGTCTCCATCATGCTCACGCCGATCCTGATCAAGGCGTTCTCGAAACAAGGTTTCGGGCAGGAGATCCGAACCGAAGGTCCAGCCAGTCACCAGGCCAAGCGCGGCACGCCGACAATGGGCGGCGTCGCGATCCTGACCGGAATCTGGGCCGGCTATCTCGGCTCACACCTCATCGGTCTCGGCATGGACAACGCGGAGGGGCCATCGGCGTCCGGCCTACTCGTTCTCGGTCTGACCACCGCGCTCGGTGGAGTCGGTTTCCTCGACGACTTCATCAAGATCCGCAAGCAGCGCAATCTGGGACTGAACAAGACAGCGAAGCTGGTCGGCCAGTTCGTCGCTGCCATTGCCTTCGGAATTTTGGCCCTTCAGTTCCGCGGTGACGACGGGCTGACTCCGGGCAGTGTTCATCTGTCGTACGTCCGCGACATCGCCACCGTCTCACTCGGGTCCGTGGTCTTCATCGCCTTCTGCTACCTACTGGTCAGCGCCTGGTCCAATGCCGTCAACCTGACCGACGGCCTCGACGGATTGGCCGCCGGTGCGATGAGTTTCGTTCTCGGCGCCTACGTCATCATCACGTTCTGGCAGTTCCGCTACTCGTGCGAGACGAATCCCGGTAAGGGTTGCTACGACGTCCGAGACCCGCTCGATCTCGCGGTGCTCTGCGCGGCCGGCGCCGGCGCGTGCATCGGTTTCCTCTGGTGGAATGCCGCACCCGCCAAGATCTTCATGGGCGACACTGGTTCACTTGCCCTCGGCGGCATGCTCGCCGGATTGTCGATCACCACCAGCACGGAACTGTTGATGGTGGTCATCGGTGCACTGTTCGTCGCGGAGGCCGCGTCGGTGGTGATCCAGGTAGCGGTGTTCCGGTCCAGCCGACGGCGGGTCTTCCGAATGGCGCCGTTCCATCACCACTTCGAACTCGCCGGGTGGGCTGAAACCACGGTCATCATCAGATTCTGGTTGCTGGCGGCTATTGCGTCGGCTATCGGATTGGCACTCTTCTACAGCGAATACCTCGCAGCGCTCGGAGGCTGAAAACCATGACCAGCTCAGCGGATTCCGAGAACGACCTGTCCTGGCTCCGCGGTACGCGAGTGCTGGTCGCCGGTGGGCGGGTGTCCGGTCAAGCGACCATCGAACCTCTCGTCGCCCTCGGTGCTGTCGTGACGGTTGCCGATTCGACCTTGGACTTCGCGGAGCGCTGCGCGGAGCTCGGCGCGGGCATGGTGACCACCACCTCGATCGAGGATGCTCCGGATTCGATCACCGAGTACGGGCTCGTCGTCACCAGTCCGGGCTTTCGGCCGGATGCACCGATCCTTGCAGCCGCCGCCGGTCACGGGATTCCCATCTGGGGAGACGTCGAGTTCTCCTGGCGCGTCGACCACAGCGGGCACTTCGGCACACCCCGTAAATGGCTCGTCGTGACGGGGACGAACGGAAAGACCACGACGACGTCGATGCTGGCCTCGATTCTCGACGCCGCTGGAGTTGTCGGCCGAGCCTGCGGAAACATCGGGCTGCCGATACTCGACGCACTCGCCGAGACGTCGCCGCGCGTGGAGTACCTCGCTGTCGAACTGTCGTCCTTCCAATTGCACTGGGCGCCTTCGGTGCGTCCGGATGCCGGCGTGGTCCTCAACGTCGCCGAGGATCACCTCGACTGGCACGGCGGAATGAGCGCGTACGCCGAGGCCAAGTCGCGGGCGCTGAGCGGAAAGGTCGCGGTGGTCGGCCTCGATGACGCAATCGCTTCCGAACTGGGAACTCGCGCAACTGCAGACATTGTCACCGGGTTCAGATTGGGTGAACCGGGCGAAGGGGAACTGGGTGTCGAAGCGGGACACCTCGTGGACAACGCATTCGGCGATCACGTCCGCTTGGCCGAAGCAGCGTCGATAGATCCCGCCGGCCCGGCAGGCGTCATGGACGCGCTGGCCGCCGCCGCCTTGGCGCGGGCACTCGGATTCGAGGCAGACGTCGTCGAACGCGGTCTGGCCGCACACAAGGTCGGCCCACACCGAGGGGCGCTGGTCGGCCGTGTCGGGTCCGTTGTGTACATCGACGACTCCAAGGCCACCAATCCGCACGCAGCCAGACCGTCGATACTCGCGCACGATCGCGTCGTCTGGGTTGCAGGCGGTCTGCTCAAGGGAGCCAGCGTCGACCAATTGGTGAGCGAAGTCGGCCCTCGACTCTCCGGCGCTGTCCTTCTCGGGCGTGACGCTGGTGTGATCGAGGACGCGCTCGCGCGACACGCACCCGATGTTCCCGTGGTGCACGTGATGTCGGGGGACGATGCAGTGGTGAGCGAAAACAGCAGCAACTCGACTCTCACCATCCGGCTGCCGTCGGGTGCCGACGCGGATGCCGTCATGGCCGCAGTGGTAGTCGAAGCTGCCGAGTTGGCGTCCCCCGGTGATGCAGTTGTACTCGCCCCGGCCGCGGCGTCCTTGGACATGTTCGCCAGCTACGGACATCGTGGTGACAGCTTCGCCGCCGCCGTAGCCGCATTACCCGATCCGTTCACGGATTCGCTTGGCCAAGCCGGGAACTTGCGATGACCAAGGGTCCCAAGACCCGAATCGGTGCCTGGTTGGCGCGGCCGTTGGCGTCGTTCCACCTGGTGGTGACGATTGCCACGATGTTGACTGTCTTGGGGCTCGTGATGGTTCTGTCGGCGTCGAGCGTCGAGCAGTACGTGTCCGGTGGCTCGGCGTATTCGTTGTTCACCCAGCAGTTGATCTTCGCGATTCTCGGAGCTGTGCTCTTCTACGTCGCGCTGCGGATCCCGGCGAGAGTGCTCCGGCAGTATTCGTTTCCGCTGTTCGTCGTCGTGCTGATCATGCTGGTACTCGTCCTGATTCCGGGAATCGGCACAGAAGCGCAGGGCGCGCGTCGCTGGTTCAACGTCGGCGGGTTCTCGGTGCAGCCCTCGGAAATCATGAAGGTCGCGTTGGCGATCTGGGGCGCCCATCTGTTGGCTTCGCGGCGGCCGGACGACCGATCCGTGAAGTCGATCCTGATTCCGCTCGTGCCCGCAGCAATGCTGGTCTTCGCGCTGGTCGTCGCGCAACCGAACCTCAGTACGACCATCGCATTGGGAATCATCGTCGGGGCCCTGCTGTGGTTCGGTGGGCTGCCACTGAAGCTCTTCGGCTCGATCGCGGTGACGGGCGTCGTCGTGGCGGGCGTGCTGGCGATGACGGCCGGTTATCGTTCCGATCGAGTTCAAGCCTTCTTCAACAAGAGCGACGACCTGCAGGGCAACAACTATCAGGCCAAGCAGGCTTTGTATTCGCTCGCCGACGGGGGCTTTTTCGGACGCGGACTCGGTCAGAGCGTCGCCAAGTGGAACTACCTACCCAACGCGCACAACGACTTCATCTTCGCGATCATCGGCGAAGAGTTGGGATTTGTCGGCTGCGCAGTGGTGATCGGTTTGTTCGCTGTATTCGTCTACACGGGATTGCGGATCGCAGCCCGCAGCATCGATCCGTTCTGGCGGCTCCTGTCGGCCACTGCAACTACCTGGATCGTCGGCCAGGCAATGATCAACATCGGTTACGTCATCGGACTGCTGCCGGTGACCGGACTCCAGTTGCCCTTGGTCTCCGCCGGCGGTTCGTCCTTGGCGATCACATTGTTCATGTTCGGTGTCATCGCCAATGCAGCGCGCCACGAGCCCGAAGCAGTTGCCGCTCTGAACTCCGGGCAGGACGGCAAGATCTCGAAGTTGCTCAGACTGCCGAAGCCCGTGCTGTACCACCCGCCGTCAGGGGGCCGGCCGATCCGTCGACCGAAGCCCGCACGGCAGATCGAACCGGCACGCGGACGCGACGGCCGGCGCGCGATCGAGACGGGCGATCGACGCAAGCGGGCAGATCAAGGTGCTCGCCCTTCCTCGGATTCCAACCGAGGTGCGGCCGCTGGGTCACGGAAGCGCACCGCGGGAGGGCAGAATGGTCAGCGTCGGCAGGCGCCGACACGTAGGGCACAAGATCCACGAGAAGTTCGAGAGCGAGGAATTCGTAGGTGAGCGGCAACAAATCGGCTCTGTCGGTAGTGGTGGCAGGGGGAGGCACGGCTGGTCACATCGAACCCGCACTTGCTGTCGCGGACGCGGTCAAGGCCGCTGCGCCCGACACCAGAATCACTGCGCTCGGGACGGCGCGTGGTCTCGAAACCACCTTGGTGCCGGCTCGCGGGTACACGCTCGAGCTCATTCCCCCGGTTCCGCTTCCTCGTAAGCCCACGATGGATCTCGTCAAACTGCCGACACGCATCCTCGCCTCGGTGCGCAAGACCCGCGAGGTACTCGATTCCGTCGACGCCGACGTGATCGTCGGTTTCGGTGGTTACGTCGCGCTTCCGGCGTATCTTGCCGCACGTGGTGGTGTTCTTCGGCGCCGCCGCAAGATTCCGATCGTCATCCACGAGGCGAACGCCAGTGCCGGCATCGCGAACAAGATCGGTGCTCGCCTGGCGACGCGGGTGCTTGCTGCTGTTCCGGGTTCCGGAGTGAAGAACCGCGGCGATCAGGACGCCGAGATCGTTGGCATCCCGGTTCGCGCGTCGATCGCCAATTTCGATCGAGCGGGACTCCGCTCGCAAGCTCGCGAGTACTTCGGACTACCTCAGGACGGTCCCGTTCTGCTCGTCTTCGGCGGATCGCAAGGCGCGAAGTCGCTCAACGACGCGGTGTCCGGAGCAGCGGAAGAACTGGCGAAGGCCGGGATCTCGGTCCTTCACGCACACGGACCCAAGAACTCTCTCGAAGTCACGCAGTACTCGGAGACGGCACCGTATGTGGCTGTTCCTTATCTTTCGCGGATGGATCTCGCGTATGCCGCAGCCGACGCGACTATCTGTCGTTCGGGCGCGATGACGGTCGCCGAGGTCTCGGCGGTCGGGCTTCCGGCCGTCTACGTTCCGTTGCCGCACGGCAATGGTGAGCAGGAACTCAACGCGAAACCCGTTGTCGCAGCGGGCGGTGCGATCATCGTCTCCGACAACGAGCTCACGCCGACGTTCGTCGCCGGTACCGTCGTCCCGATGCTGAGCGACAGCGCGCGCCTCGACAAGATGAGCAGTGGTGCTGCCAACGTCGGGCACCGCACCGCGGCAACCGAGATCGCACGGATCGTGCTCGACATCGCGGCAAAGGAAAACGCCGTCCAGGAAAACGCAAGGGGAAACCGATGACCGCGCTGCCCGCCCACCTCGAGCGAGTACACATGGTCGGAATCGGCGGTGCCGGTATGTCCGGCATCGCGCGAATTCTGCTTTCCCGCGGGGGCCTCGTCTCGGGTTCGGACGCCAAGGAGAGCCGAGGAGTCCTGGCGCTCCGTGCACGCGGGGCGCAGGTCCGGATCGGCCACGACGCCGATGCTCTCGACCTGCTGCCGGGTGGTCCGACCGTCGTCGTCACGACGCACGCGGCTATCCCGAAGGACAACCCGGAACTCGTCGAGGCCGCTCGCCGCGGAATCCCGGTGATTCTTCGTCCGGCTGTCCTTGCATCACTGATGCAGGGCAATCGCACGTTCCTGGTTTCGGGTACACACGGCAAGACGTCGACGACCTCGATGCTCGTGGTCGCCCTGCAGCACTGTGGATTCGACCCTTCGTTCGCCGTTGGCGGCGAACTCAACGAAGCGGGAACGAATGCCCATCACGGCAGCGGTGACGTCTTTGTCGCGGAGGCGGACGAGAGTGACGGGTCGCTGCTGCAGTACGACCCCAACGTGATCGTCGTGACCAACATCGAGGCCGATCACCTCGACTATTTCGGGAGTGTCGAAGCGTATGTGAAGGTGTTCGACGATTTTGTCGACAAGTTGCGTCCGGGTGGGCTCTTGATTGCTTGCCTCGACGACCCGGGATCGGCGGATCTCGCGAAGCGAATCGTGGCCTCGGGCCGTTCGGACATCCGGGTACTCGGTTACGGATCGGCAGACGCGCAGGAAGTGGAGGCGGGCACCGCCTTCGAGCCTGTCGACGGTGTCGAGGTCGGAGTCCGACTACTGGGCTTCCATGCGCACGACGTCGGGGGAGTCCTGCAGTTCCACCTGGCGGGCGAGAGCGCCGCGCGAACCGTGCGGATGGCAGTGCCGGGTCGTCACATGGCGCTCAACGCACTTGCGGCTCTACTGGCTGCCCGTGACGCCGGCGCCGAGACGGAGGAGATCGTCGAGGGGCTCGCCGGATTCGGTGGCGTACACCGCCGGTTCCAGTTCACCGGCCGCGAGCGTGGTGTCCGGGTGTTCGACGACTACGCCCACCATCCGACCGAAGTTCGTGCGGTTCTCGGCGCGGCGGCGGATCTGGTTCGACCGGAGGACGATTCGTCGTCGACCAATTCGGCAGCCGGACGCGTGATCGTGGTCTTCCAACCTCATCTCTATTCACGCACCGCCGCGTTTGCCGAGGAGTTCGCGCAGGCGCTGGACTTGGCCGACGAGGTTGTCGTTCTCGATGTCTACGGCGCTCGCGAAGAGCCGATGCCGGGCGTCAGTGGTGCGCTGGTCGCTCAGTCGGTCACGAAACCTGTTCACTATCAACCGGATCTGTCACAGGCGCCGAAGCAGGTGGCGGCGTTGGCTCACCCCGGCGACATCGTCATCACGATGGGTGCCGGTGACGTGACCATGCTCGGCAAACAGATCCTCGATGCTTTGCGTTCGGCGCCGCATCCCGCGCCGCGATGACACCCGACGCACGAAGTCGGCGCGGGCGTCGAGATCCTCGAGCCAGACAAGCCACCAGTACGCGTCGGCGCAGTACTCGCACCGAATCGCGATACTCGACGCGGTCGACGGAGCCGGCTCCCGAACCCACACCGACTCGTAGGTGGTTCAAGCGACCGCTGATCGTGGCACCGCTGGCAATCGTGCTGGTGGTGGGAATTGCGTTGACGGCTTGGTTGTCTCCGGTGCTCTCGGTCCGGGGCACCGAAGTTCTCGGTGCGACGACCGTCAGTGAGGAACAGATCCTTTCGCTCCTGGCCGTACCGACCGGTCAGCCGTTGATGCGGGTAGACACCGGCGCCGCCGCCGCACGTGTGGCGACGATTCCGAAGGTGGCCTCGGCTCGTGTGCAGCGGATGTATCCGTCGACTATCCGCGTCACCGTCACCGAACGGGTACCGGTCGTCTTCGTCGACTCACCCGAGGGTGCACACCTGCTGGACGAGAAGGGCGTCGACTTCGAGATGGGCGTCCCGCCGCCCGGGGTTCCGCGTCTGGTGACACCGACGCCCGGGTGGAACGACGAGCCGACGCTTGCCGCGCTCGAGGTGTTGTCGGTGTTGCCGCCGGATCTGAGATTTCAGGTGGGAGAGGTTGCCGCTCGGTCGATTTCGAGTGTCACGCTGACTCTGCTCGACGGTCGCGTCGTAAACTGGGGCGGTGTCGAGCACTCGGATCGTAAGGCTGCTGTGACGCTTCCGCTGTTGACCCAACCGGGGCAGACGTACGACGTGTCCAGTCCTGATCTGCCGACGGTGCGATAGCGCCCGGTGCAGCCGTGCGTCAGTGCGCAGCAAATACTTCGGTGTGTCTCGGCGCGCCTAATGGCGGAACGCGACGACGGTGCATAGCGTTTCGTTTCAGATCGAATACTTGACATAACTCTAACCCTGTGGTTGAGGTTTAGGGTTTATCTCGAACACCAGCAGTGACAAATACAGCAGCAGTAAAAAGACAGCAGCACTGACAAGCAGCGTGAAACACGACACGGAAGGCGAGAGCCGATGACGCCCCCGCACAACTACCTCGCCGTAATCAAGGTCGTCGGCATCGGCGGCGGCGGCGTGAACGCAGTCAACCGCATGATCGAACAGGGACTCAAGGGAGTCGAGTTCATCGCGGTCAACACGGACGCGCAAGCCCTTCTGATGAGTGACGCCGACGTCAAGCTCGACGTCGGTCGTGAATTGACCCGTGGCCTCGGCGCCGGTGCCGACCCGGAAGTGGGTCGCAAGGCAGCCGAAGATCACAAGGACGAGATCGAAGAGGTCATCAAGGGCGCCGACATGGTGTTCGTGACCGCAGGCGAGGGTGGTGGCACCGGAACCGGTGGTGCCCCTGTCGTGGCAAGCATCGCCCGGAAGCTGGGCGCACTCACCGTCGGCGTCGTGACTCGGCCGTTCTCCTTCGAGGGCAAGCGTCGTGGGGGACAGGCGGATACCGGAATCCAGGCGCTCCGCGAGTCCTGCGACACGCTGATCGTCATTCCCAACGATCGCCTGCTCCAGCTGGGTGACGCGGCCGTCAGCCTGATGGACGCGTTCCGCAGCGCGGACGAGGTTCTCCTCAACGGCGTCCAGGGCATCACCGACCTCATCACCACTCCGGGTCTGATCAACGTCGACTTCGCGGACGTCAAGGGTGTCATGTCCGGTGCCGGTAGTGCGTTGATGGGAATCGGTTCCTCGCGGGGTGAGGGACGCGCGATCAAGGCGGCGGAATCCGCGATCAATTCCCCGCTCCTCGAAGCTTCGATGGAAGGCGCCCGCGGCGTGCTTCTGTCGATCGCCGGCGGTAGCGATCTGGGCCTGTTCGAGATCAACGAGGCGGCTTCGCTGGTGCAGGAAGCTGCCCACATCGACGCCAACATCATCTTCGGAACGGTCATCGACGATTCACTCGGTGACGAGGTTCGTGTGACGGTCATCGCTGCGGGATTCGACGGAGGAGCTCCGGCTCGTCGTCCCGTGGAGTCGACCGCGCAGGGACGTGGAGCTATCGGCGCCGGGCGCGCGGGTGAGGTCGGCCGGTCGCCGGTGGCCGCCGAACCTGCTGGCGAGCAGCCGATTTCCGCAGCGCGCGAGACCACCGGTTCGGGCAGCTTGCCTCCGATCGGTGGCCCCCGCCATGCGCCGGTCCAGGAAGACGAGGGCGACGACGACGTCGACGTGCCGGTCTTCATGCGTCGCTGACGTAGGGCTACAAACAGTTTCGAGAACAGGGTGCCCGGAATTTCTGGGTACCCTGTTCTTGACTGGATGTCCGGTCACGTCTGAGCCGGACGACAACTTTCGACGTTTGTGAGCACACTTATCTTGAGTACCGAGAAGTCGACCACCCGCACCCGCATTCGCCGCGTCGTGACCAGCCGAGCCGGTGGTGTTTCCGCGTCACCGTACGAGTCGTTCAATCTGGGCGATCACGTCGGAGACGATCCGGCAGCCGTCGATGCGAATCGCCGACGTCTGGCACGCGAAATAGGCGTCGAGCCTGACCATCTCGTGTGGATGGAACAAATCCATTCGCGCAACGTCACTGTCGTGACGGAACCGACCGACGAAGTGATTCCGGTGACGGATGCTCTGGTCACCACTGTTCCCGGCCTGGCGCTAGCCACCCTCAGTGCAGATTGTGTTCCCGTTCTGCTCTCCGACGAGGAGGCCGGTGTGATCGCGGCCGTTCATGCCGGACGGATCGGTGCCCGCATCGGTATCGTCCCGCGCGTCCTCGCGGAGATGGTGCGTCAGGGCGCGGACGTTTCGCGTATCGGCGCCTTCCTCGGTCCGGCTGCGAGCGGACGCCAGTACGAGGTTCCCGCTGCGATGCGCGCGGACGTGGAAAAGCACTTGCCGGGCAGCGCAACTCGCACCGAGAAGGGCACGCCGGGGCTCGATCTGCGTGCGGGACTGCGTAAGCAGTTGCTCGCCGCGGGTGTGTCCGGTGTCGCCGAGGACCCGCGGTGCACGATCGAGGATCGCGCGTTGTTCAGTCATCGCCGAGAATCTCTGACCGGGCGTCAAGCTGCAGTGATCTGGATGGAAGCGCCCGCAGCGCAGGAAACCGTCTAGGCAGAAATGCGCGAGACGGAAATGCGGCTGACAGAAATATCGACGGCACTCGACTCGGTGAGGGCGCGATTGGCGGCCGCCTGCCTTGCCGCCGGTCGCGAGGTTTCCGACGTAGCACTGCTGCCGGTGACCAAATTCTTTCCGGCGTCCGACGCTCGAATCCTGTACGAACTGGGTTGCCGTGAATTCGGTGAGTCTCGTGAGCAGGAAGCAGTGGAGAAGGTCGCGGACTTCGACGGCGCTGCACAGACGGGCGCGATCGATGATCCGGTTCGCTGGCACATGATCGGACAGTTGCAGCGCAACAAAGCTCGGTCGGTAGCGAAGTGGGCCTATGCAATTCACTCGGTGGACAGTGCGCGACTGGTCGATGCACTCGATCGGGCTGCGCTGAGTGCTTTGTCGGACGGTGAGCGCACGGAGCCGCTCCGGGCGCTCATCCAGGTAAGTCTCGACGGAGACCCCGCGCGTGGCGGAGTTCCGACGGGCGAGCTAACGCCTCTCGCCGAGCGGATCGAATCAGCCGAAGGTCTCGAATTCGCGGGACTGATGGCCGTCCCGCCGCTTGGATCAGATCCGGACGAGCAGTTCGAAATCCTCCGCAGGGCACATCTTTTGATCCTCGAATCGCATCCCCGGGCAACCGAACTCTCGGCCGGTATGACCGGCGATCTGGAGGCTGCAGTGCGCCACGGATCAACCTGCGTGCGTGTCGGAACCGCACTGCTCGGCTCACGACCAGTAATCTCGAGGTGATCGCTCAGGTGATCGCCCAACCCGTCCACACCGCTGCGACCGGTCGCAGTCGGATTGATTCCGCCGCGCCAAGGAAGGTCGATCAATGAGCAACCTGCATAAGTTCAAGGCTTACTTCGGCATGGTTCCCCTCGATGACTACGAGGACGAATACGTGGAGGAGCCCGATCAGGCTCGCCGCGCACCCCGTCGTAGTCACGACGGCTATGCCGAGCGCGACGACCGCGAGTTCGTCGAACCTGCCTTCTCGAAGGCGAGCTACGCGCCCAGTCGTCGTGACGAAGAGGACGCGGAGTTCGATCGCTACGATTCCCGGCCCCGCGTCGACACCGTTCCCAGCCGCAGCAGCCGCCCGGCGATGGCGCCGCGCCCGGCAAGCCGTGGCAACCTCGCGGTCGACGCGCGCGCAGAGCGACCCGAAGCGCGACGTGCGCCGGTTGTCGACGACGGCGGCCCGCTCGCCAAGATCACGACACTGCGTCCGCAGAGCTACGCAGAGGCCCGCACGATCGGTGAGCGGTTCCGGGACGGCACTCCCGTCATCATGGATCTGGTCGACATGAGCAACGCCGACGCGAAGCGTCTGGTCGATTTCGCGGCCGGCCTGGCGTTCGCATTGCGTGGTTCTTTCGACAAGGTAGCCACCAAAGTGTTTCTTCTCTCACCGGCCGACATCGACGTTTCCGCCGAGGAGCGCCGTCGGATCGCCGAGACGGGTTTCTACAGCCAGAAATGATGGTCTCGACCGCAGTCCGGCCCCTGAGCAGGGGTGACGTGAGCACATTCGAACGGCGGCCCGCCTCGGCGGACGCCGCATTCGGACCCATCGCCGGCCGTTACAAGACGGACTCGATGCGGACCGGTTCCGGAATTGCTGCGGTGTGTCTGTTTTGGACACACCGCAGAAGTCAGGCAGAGTGAGGGTGTGGACGCGCTTCTCTCTGTGATCTATCTGGTGCTGGTTGTCTTCTGGCTGTTGCTGATCGGCAGAGTGATCGTCGAGTTCGTTCGTTCGTTTGCCAGAGATTGGCGACCGACCGGATTGGTCGCAGTCATTCTCGAAACCATTTTTACGATCACCGATCCTCCGGTGAAACTGCTCCGCAGGTTGATCCCCCCGATCAACCTCGGTGGAGTTCGCTTGGATCTATCCATCATGGTCTTGCTTTTCATCGTCATCATCCTGATGTCGGTTGTTCGCTGAGCGCAGTCCGAGTGAGTGGTATGCCAGAATGGATGCCATAACTCATCCAGTGGTTCGCCACTACGTAGTTCGCCACTACGTAGACTGTGTTGCAACTGAATGCTTGCTAGACCGCCAAATGACGCGTGAAGGGATCCTTCCATGCCGCAACTGACTCCAGCTGACGTGCACAACGTTGCGTTCAGCAAGCCGCCTATCGGCAAGCGTGGCTACAACGAGGACGAGGTCGACGCATTCCTCGACCTCGTCGAGCAGGCGCTGTCGCAGCTCATCGAAGAGAATGCGGACCTGCGCCAGCGCGTAGGTGAGCTGGATCAGGAGCTCGCGGCTGCCAAGAAGTCGCCGGCACCTGCTCAGCAGGCAGCACCCGTCGCAGCGCAGCCCAAGCCGGAGCCCGCTCGGGTCGTCGAACCGCCCAAGCCTGCACCTGTTGCAGCGCCGGTTCCCGCCGCCGCTGCCGTTGCAGCGCCGCAGAGTGGCGACACCCACATGCAGGCCGCAAAGGTCCTCGGACTGGCTCAGGAGATGGCGGATCGCCTCACCAACGATGCCAAGACCGAGTCCGAGCAGCTGCTCGGCAGTGCCCGCACCAACTCCGAGCAGCTCATGAGCGAGGCTCGCAGCAAGGCTGACGGCATGATCGCGGATGCGCGCAACAAGTCGGAGGCGATGCTGACCGACGCTCAGACTCGCTCCGAGACCCAGCTTCGCCAGGCTCAGGAGAAGGCAGACGCTCTCAAGGCGGACGCCGAGAAGAAGCACACCGAAATCATGGCGACCATCAACCAGCAGCGATCGGTCCTCGAGGGCCGTATCGAGCAGCTCAAGACGTTCGAACGCGAGTACCGGGTGCGCCTGAAGTCCTACCTGGAATCGCAGCTCGAAGAGCTCGAACAGCGCGGCTCGGCCGTTCCGGTCGACGGTGGACAGGATTCCTACAGCCCGTCCTTCGCCAAGGGAAACAGCTGACCGAGAGCGCTCCGTCGGCTCAGCTATCGGACCGGACAAAGGTTGATACGTGCTGGTCGTGACGTTGGTTCTCGCGGGAGTTGGTTTCGCTCTCCTGATCGTCGCCCTGACCACAGGGTCGCTGATCTGGGCGTGGGCATGTATCGCGATTTGTGTAGCAGGTGCCGTCCTCCTGCTGGTCAGTGCGCTGACCAGCAGGAAGGCGGTTCCTTCGTTGGATGACCCGGCATCGGGCAGCGGAATGTCGTCGCCTTACGGTCGAGTCGAGAGTTCCTCGAATTCGTCGATCGACGATGCAGCCACCGCCAACGATGACAATCAGAGAAATCATGGCGAGTCGCCGGGTGGCCCCGACAAGTCCTAGGGCGAGTTCCGACAAGGTCCAGGACGAGTATTAGACTGTCCAACACGAATACCAGGCTGTGATCCGGCAATCACCGGGGAGCTTTCGGAAGAACGGTTCTTGTCGCTTCAGGCGCCCAGAACTCAGTAGAACCGAACGGGTGAGCCCGTCACAGCTCGATCGAGTGGCACCTCGGGATCCAAGCGCGGATCTACGGGGTGCAAACGGGGTGGTACCGCGGTGTCGGCGCACAAGCGCCACGTCGTCCCCGTGCCGAGTCCGACTGGCACGAGGAGATCGCCATGGCGAGTAACGGGTATCCCAAAGTCGACTACGGTGTCCCCGCCGACACCGGAGTCAAGTTCCCCGAACTGGAACAGAAAGTCCTGAAACAGTGGGACGACGACGACACCTTCCGTGCGTCGGTTTCCAATCGGGACGGCAGCGAAGAGTTCGTTTTCTACGACGGACCGCCCTTCGCAAACGGTTTGCCGCATTACGGTCACCTGCTGACGGGGTACGTCAAGGACCTGGTGCCGCGCTTCCAGACCATGCGTGGACGCAAGGTCGAGCGACGCTTCGGCTGGGACTGCCACGGACTGCCCGCAGAACTCGAAGCGGAGAAGCAACTCGGCATCAAGGACAAGGCCGAGATCGAAGTCATGGGTCTGGCCAAGTTCAACGAGTACTGCAAGGCCTCGGTGCTCAAGTACACCGACGAGTGGCGCGACTACGTCACCCGCCAGGCACGTTGGGTCGACTTCGACAACGACTACAAGACCCTGGACGTCGACTTCATGGAGTCCGTCATGTGGGCCTTCAAGGAGCTGCACGACAAGGGCCTGATCTATCAGGGCTTCCGCGTGCTGCCCTACAGCTGGTACGAGCAGACTCCGCTGTCCAATCAGGAGACTCGTCTCGACGACGCGTACAAGATGCGTCAGGATCCTGCAGTCACGGTCGACATGCCGCTGGTCGCTCCGGGTTCACCATTGGACGGCGCAAACGCGATCATCTGGACCACGACTCCGTGGACACTGCCGTCCAACTTGGCCACTGCGGTTCATCCCGAGGTCGACTACGTCCAGGTGCTCGGCGAGGACGGAAAGCGGTACGTGCTCGCGGAAGCACGGGTTGCTCATTACGCACGTGAGCTGGGGGAGGACCCCGAGGTCGTTTCCCGTCACAAGGGCGCCGAGTTGGTCGGACTGTCGTACACACCGCCGTTCGACTTCTTCCTCGGACATCCGAACGCGCACGTCGTGCTTTCGGCCGACTACGTGACAACCGATTCCGGAACCGGAATCGTCCACCTCGCACCGGCTTTCGGTGAGGAGGATATGGATGTCGCCACGGCCAACGGTATCGAGGTCGTGCAGCCGCTCGATCCGGGTGGAAAGTTCACCTCGATGGTTCCGCCGTACGAGGGCTTGATGGTCTTCGACGCCAACCCGGTCATCATCAAGGACCTCAAGGCCGCTGGAAAGCTGCTGCGGCACGAGACGATCGAGCACTCGTACCCGCACAGTTGGCGCAGTGGGCAGCCGCTCATCTACATGGCGGTTCCCTCGTGGTTCGTCGCGGTCACCAAGTTCCGCGATCGCATGGTCGAGCTGAACAAGGACATCACGTGGGTGCCCGAGCACATCCGTGACGGCCAGTTCGGCAAGTGGCTCGAAGGTGCACGCGACTGGAACATCAGCCGAAACCGCTACTGGGGCAGCCCGATCCCGGTGTGGGTGTCGGACGATCCGCAGTACCCGCGTACGGACGTCTACGGATCGCTCGATCAGTTGGAGGCAGACTTCGGTGTGCGTCCGACCGATCTGCATCGCCCGATGATCGACGACCTGGTCCGCCCGAACCCCGACGACCCGACCGGGAAGTCGATGATGCGCCGCGTTCCCGAGGTGCTCGACTGCTGGTTCGAATCCGGTTCGATGCCGTACGCGCAGGTGCACTACCCATTCGAGAACCGTGAATGGTTCGAGGGCCATTTCCCGGGCGATTTCATCGTCGAGTACAACGGGCAGACTCGCGGCTGGTTCTACACGCTGCACGTGCTGGCCACCGCACTCTTCGATCGTCCGGCGTTCAAAACCGTTGCTGCGCACGGCATCGTGCTCGGCGACGACGGACTCAAGATGAGCAAGTCCAAGGGCAACTACCCGGACGTGAAGGAGGTGTTCAACCGCGACGGCAGCGATGCCATGCGATGGTTCCTGATGTCTTCGCCGATCTTGCGCGGCGGAAACCTCATCGTGACCGAGCAGGGCATCCGCGAAGGTGTGCGTCAGGCATTGCTCCCGCTGTGGAACGCCTGGAGCTTCCTGCAGTTGTACGCGCCGGAATCCGGTGTGTGGCGTACCGATTCGAAGAACATCCTCGATCAGTACATCCTGGCCAAGCTCGCTACCACCCGCGACGTGATCACCGAGGCCCTCGAGGTCAACGACATCGCCGGCGCGTGCGACGAGCTTCGGTTGTTCTGTGACGCACTCACCAACTGGTATGTGCGACGGTCGCGTTCGCGGTTCTGGGACGAGGATCGCGACGCGATCGACACCCTGCACACCGTGCTCGAGGTCGTGACGCGTCTCGCTGCGCCGCTGTTGCCGCTGGTGTCCGAGGTGATCTGGCGCGGGCTGACCGGGGAGCGCTCGGTTCACCTGGCTGATTGGCCCGAGGCGTCGGAGCTCCCCGCGAACCCCGAGCTGGTAGCGGCGATGGACGACGTCCGGACCGTGTGCTCCACGGTGCTGAGCCTGCGCAAGGCGCAGAATCTGCGTGTTCGTCTTCCGCTGCCCGAGGTCACGGTTGCGGCGCCGGATGCCGAGCGTCTGCGTCCGTTCCTCGGACTGATCGCCGACGAGGTCAACGTCAAGAAGGTCGATCTGACCGATGACGTCGACGTGCACGGGCGCTTCGAGATCGCGGTCAATGCGCGTGCTGCAGGACCGCGTCTGGGCAAGTCCGTTCAGACTGTCATCAAGGCGGTCAAGGCGGGCGACTGGACCGAGAACGCGGACGGCGTCGTGGTTGCGGCGGGCATCGAACTGCTGCCCGAGGAGTACACGCAGAAACTGGTTGCAGCCGAGCCTGATTCGACGGCTGCATTGCCCGACGGTGCGGGACTCGTCGTACTCGATTCCGTCGTGACGGAGGAACTCGAAGCCGAGGGCTGGGCGAAGGACCGTATCCGTCAGTTGCAGGATGCGCGTCGTGCCGCCGGTTTGGACGTCTCGGACCGGATCAACGTCGTGCTCGAGGTTCCGCAGGACTGCAAGGAGTGGGCAGAGCGTCATCGCGAATTGATCGCCGGTGAGGTTCTGGCCACCTCCTTCTCGGTGGGTGAAGCGGGAGACGACGCCGTCGATCTCGGTGACGGTATCCGCGCCGCGATCACGAAGGTCTAATACCGCCGTAACTACTCCGGCTCCCCGAAGAATGTCTGTATGTCGGGGTGCCGGAGTAGTTTGCTCTCATGAGTACGAGCAAGGAAACCGTGGCGCGCATTCTCGAGCAGTTGGAACCGCTCGACGTGCGGGCAAGGGCGATGTTCGGCGAGTACGGATTGTATTGCGACGAGAAGATCGTGGGCTTGATCTGCGGAGACGTTCTGTTCGTCAAACCCACCGAGGTCAGTGCGGAGTTCGGATCAGAGGCGGATCTGGCTCCGCCGTACCCGGGAGCGAAGGATTACTACCGGGTGACGGAGGAACGGTTGCAGGACCTCGATCACCTGCACGCCTTCATTCAACGGACTGCCGACGTATTGCCGCTGCCGAAGAAGAAGTCGCCCAAGAAGAAGGCGCGGACGTAGATTCTGCACCTACTTTTGAGAGAACCGTAACTCCCGATGAATCAAGGTGATCCCACACGAAGTCGCAGGTGGGTGCTGCATCTCGACATGGATGCGTTTTTCGCCTCCGCCGAGCAGTTGACCCGTCCCACGCTGCGAGGTCGCCCGGTGCTGGTCGGCGGCTTGGGCGGGCGCGGAGTGGTGGCCGGGGCAAGTTACGAAGCGAGAGTTTTCGGTGCGCGTTCGGCGATGCCGATGCATCAAGCACGCCGGATGGTCGGTGGTGGAGCGGTGGTATTGCCACCGCGGATGTCGTTGTATTCGGTTCTGAGTAAACGCACGTTCGACGCGTTGCGCCTTCGTATGCCGATCCTCGAGCAACTGTCGGTGGACGAGGCTTTCGGGGAGCCGGTGGAGTTGGCCGGTGTCGGAGCTGACGAGGTCCGCGCGTTTTGCGAAGATTTGCGGGCGTTGATCAAAGCCGAGACCGGGTTGGTCGCCTCGATCGGTGCCGGCGCAGGTAAGCAGGTCGCCAAGATCGCGTCGGGACTGGCAAAGCCCGACGGCGTCGCAGTCATTCCTCCCGGGATGCAGCACGAGTTGCTCGATCCACTGCCGGTGCGGAAGCTCTGGGGGATCGGCCCTGTTGCCGAGGAAAAGCTCAAGCGTCTCGGCATCGAAACCATCGGAGGGTTTGCCCGCACTCCCATAGCGGAGGTGGCGTCGATACTCGGAACCACTGTCGGACCGGGGTTGCATCGGCTCGCACAGGGGATCGACGATCGGCCGGTCGCCGAGCGTGCCGAATCCAAGCAGATCAGCGCGGAATCCACTTTCGCCGCAGACATCGTCACGATGGCGCAACTGCGCGCCGCCGTCGAAAGTAGTGGTCGTGCAGCATTTTCCAGGCTGGAGAAGGACGGAAGAGCTGCTCGCACCGTCGTACTGAAGCTCAAGAAGTCCGATATGAGTATCTTGACTCGATCCGTGACGCTGCCGTTTGCCACCATCGACCGCCAAATCCTCATCGCGACTGCGCAGAAACAGGTCATCGATCCACAGGAATTGGGGCCGATTCGCCTGGTCGGTGTGGGATTCGCCGGTTTGTCCACCGTTCGGCAAGGATCACTTTTTCCCGAGTTGGATCAGGATGTTCCCGGCTATCCGGTCGAGACTCTCACGGGCGCCCTCGATGAGGCTGAACTCGACGTTCCGGTGGCCGCACGCGTGCCTCAGCGCTACTGGCACCCCGGTTTGGACGTGAAGCATCCAGAATACGGACACGGTTGGGTGCAGGGCGCCGGGCACGGTGTGGTCACCGTTCGCTTCGAAACCCGTTCCAGCGGAACGGGAATAGCCAAAACCTTCGCCGAATCGGATGAGGTGCTCGCGGTAGCAGATGCGGTCGACAGCCTTCTCTGAGGATGTCCTTAGACTTTTTCCGCTTACCGTTGGGTAATGTTGTCGACGATCCTCGAGCAAGCACGATGTTCGACTGACGCTCGAATGTGAACACCCGAATGGATAGGACTGAGAAGTTGAAGCTTCAGAAGATGACCGTTGCAGCCGTGGCGATCGCAGCAGCCCTGACGATGACCGCGTGTGGTTCAGACGGAGGAGACTCCGACAAGACGACTTCGGCGAAGCCCACGACCACCACCTCTGCGGCACCCACGTCCGAGGTTGTTCTGCCGACCGCCCCTGAGCTCAACGCCAAGGTCGCTCAGGCACTCGACGAGAGCGTTCCGGCCGCAGACAAGGTCAACCTCGTCCAGGGCGCCGAGGCTGATCCCGAGCTGATCAACCAGGTCGCCGCTGCCGCCAAGGCTGCCGGCGCGCAGGTCGAGATCCTCGACCCGGTCACCGACACGGGCAGCGAGACGGCAGCAGCTTCGCTGAACATCGTCGTCAACGGCCAGCCGCTGCAGCAGGGCCTGCAGGCTTCGTTCGTCTACGAAGACGGCGTCTGGAAGCTCTCGAAGACCACGGCTTGCCAGATCGTCGGCGTTGCAGGTCTGACCTCGCCGGCTTGCGCTGCTTGATCTCTCGGTAACACCTGAAACACCAGAGCGGCCGCCGACTCCCGAAGGGGAGTGGGCGGCCGCTCTTCACGTGGTAAGCGACGTCAGTGATGGAATCCCTCGGTGACGCGCGGCCGCGGCATCGGGCTGTCCAGTTCGTCGAGGAACGCGGTTTCCTCTTCGATGATGCGCAGCAGATTGGCCGCCAGGTCCATGCTCAGTCCGTTACGAACCACGATGCGCTGCACTGTCAGATCCGCGAGATCGTCCGGCATGGGGTAGGCCGGCACCAACCAGCCCTTGCCTCGCAACCGGTCCGAGAGGTCGTACAGCGTCCAGTTGGACGTGTGCCCCTCGGCGAGGCGCCACGCGAAGACCGGGATGTCGGAACCGTCGTTCCACAGTTCGAACGCGTCGAGTTTCCCGATCCCTTCGGCGAGAAATTTCGCCACGTCCTGGGAGGACTGCTGGATCGCGCGATAGCCGTCGTGGCCGAGACGCAGGAACAAGTAGAACTGCAGGATCACCTGAGCGCCGGGACGCGAGAAGTTCAGTGCGAAGGTCGGCATACTGCCGCCGAGGTAGCTCACCTTGAAGACGAGGTCGTCGGGAAGTAGATCCTGCGATCGCCAGACCACCCATCCGAGGCCGGGATAGACGAGCCCGTACTTGTGCGCCGAGGTGTTGATGGAGTGGACGCGCGGTAGTCGGAAATCCCATTCGAGTTCGGGCTGAAGGAACGGTGCGATCATCGCACCGGAAGCGCCGTCGACGTGGATGGGGACGTCGAGTCCCGTCTTCGCCTGGATCTCATCGAGTGCCTTCGAGATTTCCAGGACCGGCTCGTACATCCCGGTGTAGGTGACGCCCATGATCGCGACGACGCCGATGGTGTTCTCGTCGACGTACTTGTCCAGATCGTGACCGTCGAGGGTGCGGTGTTCCTCGCTGATCGGCACGTAACGCGCTTCGACGTCCCAGTAGTTGCAGAACTTCTCCCAGCACACCTGGACCGCGGAACTCATGATGAGATTTGGCTTTTCGGTCGACTTGCCCGCGGCTTTTCGTGCGTGCTGCCAGCGTCGTTTCATCGCCAGGCCGCCGAGCATGCAGGCTTCGGACGAACCGATCGTCGAGGTGCCGATTGCGTCCTTGGGGGAGGGTGAGTGCCAGAGATCGGCAAGGATGCGCCAGCAATAGGTTTCGATCGCGGCGGTCTGCGGATACTCGTCCTTGTCGATCATGTTCTTGTCGAACGACTCGGCATACAGTTTGGTGGCGTGATCGTCCATCCACGTGCTGACGAACGTCGCGAGATTGAGCCGCGCATTGCCGTCGAGCATCGTTTCGTCGTGGACGATCTGATACGCGGTCTCGGGAAGCATGCCATCGGGTTCGAGTGTGTACTTCGATGCAACCGAATCCTCGCCAGGCCTCGAGAAGATCGGATTGACGGCTACGTAATCGGTGTGATCTGACCTTCTGGGTTCCGGCATGAACTCTGGCTCCTCACATCAGTGTGTCGCGTTGGTCTGTTTCGTACCTACTCTCACCGTTCAGTGTGGACGGGCAGTTGTCAAAGGGTCTGTGGTCCCGAATCATTCGCGAAAGGCCGAGACGGGACCAATCCGCTCGTTGTCAGGGCGTTTGTGCGCGCAGGCGATCTGCGGCGGCCGATGCCATCGAGAGGAGAACATCGGGGGCGATCGGACTCGGCGCCGTCGCGGACAGCTGAGTCAACGTCGTCCCGACTACGGCCACGATCGCGTCGGCAACCAAGGTGAAACCGCCACTCTCCGTGATGATTCGGAAAGCGAAAGACGCGTCGCCGATGTTCGGGTCCGACGCTCCGCCGACGCGATAGGTGATTGTCGTTCCGTCGGCATCGGTTCCCGAATACTCCGCACACCCAGCCAGCGTGGTCTGAAGTTTCTCGAAAGCTGCTGCTGCCGCGGTGCCGTCGGCGTACGAAGCAGAGTCCTGATCGATGCTCGTGAAATCGGGGCCGGTGAACATGTCGGAGAGGTCGGCGACCGATCCGGGAGCCTGGGTGGCTATCGGCGCCAGAACCTGGGCGCAGACGGCGGGGTCGGTGCTCGACTTGTCCGCCTCCGAGTTTTCCGGCGCCGGTGCGAGGCCGAGGTCGTCGACCGGGTCGGGAACTACGTCGAAGTCGGCAGGTAGCTCGGACAGGGTGAGCGCGGCTCGTTGCAGGCCGTCACGGTCGAGAGGCGCCCCGCTCAGCGGTGCGGCCGGAGCAGCCGTGAACGGCGCCAAGCCGACCTGTGGGGCGGAAACCTGCGTAGTCGTGTCGGCACCAGGCGAGTCGTCCGAGCCGCAACCGGTCACGACGAACAGTGCCGCCGTTGCGGTCAGACCAAGTGCGAGAAGCGACCGGCGTGTCACGATTCCCACCGAATGCTGTTGGAGATGGTCTGCCGGATCACCGAGGAGCTGTCCGGGTCGCCGTATGCCTGGTCGCCGCCGACGGTCATCTGTCCGTCGATCGGCAAGGGGAGTGAGAGGTCGACGGTGAGGTTTCCGGAGCCGGCCATGACGTACTGATCGATGTTCAGCGTTCCGGCGTCACCGGCCAGGTTCCAGACCGGGCTCTGCGGGGTCTGCGATACGTCCACCGCGAGCGAAAGCCGATTGCCCTCGCGCGCGGTGAGCGTGACGGTGGTTGTCTGATCGAGCAGGATTTCGCTGCTGACTTGCTGCCGAACCACCCAACGTGCGCCGACACCGACCGGAGCGTCGGGGAGTGCGACGGTCCGGTAGACCGCTTGGCCCAGCGCTTGTTCGATTGCAGCGCGGGCAGCATTGGCCGAGTTGGCGGAGGGCTTCAACCGTAGGGCGGTGATGGCGCCCGAATCCGTGACCGACAATCCGGCCGCAGACCCGTCGGCCCCGCTCAGCGCAGCCTGCAGCGTTGCATCGGGCGAGGTCATCGACGATAGCGTGAGGTCAACGACTGCGGTGGGATCGTCAGCGGTCACGTTTGCCGAGAGCGGGATCGTGATCTCCGGCGAAGAGAAATCCTGCGCCGGTTGTTGATCGATCTGCTGACTCACGACGGCCTGGGTGACGAGCGTCGCCGTCTGCGTGGTGCCGACAGGCAAGTTCGTACGCAAAATTTCGCGCGGCTCGCTTCCCGCCTCGAGAACTTCGACCGTCGCGGCGGTCACCGGAACAGTCACCTCACTCGGCGAGGAGGTCGGGGTGTTCGGAGGTTGATCCGAGTCGCCGCAAGCGGTGAGAACGGTGGTGAGAGCGAGGGCAGCGAGGGCGAACGGAACGCGTCGGCCGGTCGTGGACAGCAGTGGCACGCGCTCCAGGCTAGCCGCAGTTGCAGAGTGCGTGACCCGGTGCGGTGAACATGAGGGATGATGGTTGCGTGAGTACAGACCACCCAGACCGAGATGTCAACGCGGAGGATCAGCCGATTACCGAAATCTCGAAGGCCGACGAGTCCGAAACCGTGAAACCGGAAGCCGTGAAATCGGAAGACGGTGACCTGGCGGTTGCGCCGGTCGAAAAGCCCCGCCGGCTGACCATGCTCATTGCCATCGCCGCTGTCATCCTGCTCTCGGACATTCTCACGAAGGTGTGGGCAGTCGCCGCGGTCAAACCGGGGCAGCCGATCGAAATCATCGGTGACGTGGTCACATTCACGATGGTGCGCAATCCGGGGGCAGCGTTCTCGATGGCGACGTCGATGACGTGGATCCTCACTCTCGTCGCAATCGGTGTGGTCATAGGTGTGATCAAGATCGGTCGCACGCTCCGTTCACCGTGGTGGGCGCTCGGTCTCGGCCTCGTTCTCGGCGGCGCGCTGGGTAACCTCGTCGACCGATTCTTCCGCTCTCCCGGAATCATGCGCGGACATGTGGTGGATTTCGTCTCCGTCGGCTGGTGGCCGGTGTTCAACATCGCGGATTCCGCGATCGTCTGTGGCGCGATTCTGCTCGTCGTCCTGACACTGTTCGGCTTCGAACCCAACGGTGAACGCCTGCGTGATCACAAGGCGGACGACAAGAAGCTCACCGAATCGAAGGCTGCAGCCGAGGGAGAAACCAAGTGAGGGAATCCCGTTCGATGCCAGTGCCCGACGGTCTCGATGCCATGCGCGTCGATGCCGGCCTCGCGCGCCTTCTCGGACTCTCGCGCACCGTGGTCGCGACACTCGCGGAAGAAGGCTCGGTACTCGTCGACGGTGTGGCCGTCGGCAAGTCCGATCGTCTGACCGCAGGGTCGTGGCTCGAGGTAGTCCTGCCCGAACCGCCGCGGCCCCTGACCATCGAAGCGACACCGGTCGAGGGAATGGAGATCCTCTACGCCGACGACGACGTCGTGGCAGTCGACAAGCCCGTCGGAGTTGCCGCGCACGCCAGCGTCGGGTGGACGGGACCGACCGTCATCGGCGGACTTGCCGCGGCCGGTTTCCGCATCTCGACGTCCGGTGCCCACGAGCGTCAGGGCATCGTCCACCGCCTGGACGTCGGAACGTCGGGTGTCATGGTGGTTGCCACATCCGAGCGCGCGTACACGTTGCTCAAGCGCGCTTTCAAGCAGCGGACCATCGACAAGCGCTATCACGCTCTCGTGCAGGGACACCCCGACCCGAGCAGCGGAACGATCGACGCGCCCATCGGACGCCATCACGGGAACGACTGGCGATTCACGGTCACGGCCGACGGCAAGCCCAGCGTCACGCACTACGACACCATCGAGGCGTTCCAGGCAGCGAGTCTGCTGGACGTGCACCTCGAAACCGGTCGCACACACCAGATCCGTGTCCACTTTTCGGCGTTGCGCCATCCGTGCTGCGGCGACCTGACTTACGGCGCGGACCCTCGACTTGCCGAAAGGCTCGGCCTCGAGCGCCAGTGGCTGCACGCCGTGTCTCTTGGATTCGCACATCCGGCGGACGGTCGCTGGGTCGAGATCAAGAGCAAGTACCCGAAGGATCTCGAACACGCACTCGAAGTTCTCCGGTCCTCATGACACCGCGCGGGCTTACCCCCGCGCCGGCCGTCGTCGCGGTGGTGGTCGGTGTGGCGGCGGTGGTGGGCGTGGGGTTCGCGAATCCCGTGCCGACCCCGCCGATCCGGACGGACACCCTGGGTCCGGACAGTGGGGAAGCTGTCCCGGACTACCTCGACCGAGCGCGAGATTCCGTCGCGTCGGTCGATGGGCCGGTGTGGGCGTTGGTCTCGTTCACGAAGGCACTCACCGTCGACGAGGTCATCACGTCGACCAGCAGTGTTCAGGTGCCGGGCGCTGAGGTCTCGGGCGTTCGCGTGTCCAGGGTCATGTTCCGAGTTCCGATCGAGCGCGTCCAGACGCCGCTCATGTCGGTGCCCGTGCCCGACAACGACGAAGCAGTACGCAGATCGCCCGGGGTTGCAGCCACGCGACTGGTCTCGCTCGGCGGCGACACCGATCGTCAGCAACAGGTGGCGCTCGCGTCGGCGAAGCGATTGTCCGCCGGGTGCGCCTGCGCGGTGGGCGTGCTGGTGCGAGCTACTCCCGAAGGACTCGAAGCGATCGAACATGACTCGAACGTCCGTGCAGTGGAAGCGTTGCCGTCCGACGCCTCGCCGTGGCTGGCAGCCGTCCGTCCCTTGCTGCCGGAGTACGTGGACGTCGTTGCTCCCGGCCCCGACGACGGCCCGGTCCCGTGAACTCCGGTTCTGTGAACAAGGACGAACGCGCTAGGTCCGGTTCGTCCTCGGGGATCCTCTACGGTGTGGCGGCGTTCCTGTTGTGGGGAACGTTCCCGGCATTCTTCGGACTACTCGACTTCGCCGATCCGGTCGAGATCCTGGCGCACCGGGTGGTGTGGACCCTTCTGTTGATGCTGATCGTGTTGGCCTTTGCCGGCCGCCTCGGATCGCTTCGCGGAATCAGCGCACGCACCTGGCTGCTGGTGACCGCGGCGTCAGCGGCGATCGCCGTGAACTGGGGGACGTACATCTATGCCGTGGTGTCAGGCCGCGTCGTGGAGGCGGCTCTCGGGTACTTCATCAACCCGCTGGTCACCGTTCTGCTCGGCGTCGTGATCTTCCGCGAACGACTGCGTCCCGCCCAGATCGCCGCGCTCGTTCTCGCTGCCACGGCAGTTGTGGTGATCACGGTCGACTTCGGGAAACCTCCGATCGTCGCTTTGCTGCTCGCCGGCTCGTTTGCCACCTATGGGTTGGTCAAGAAGGTGGTTCCGCTCGATCCTCGAACCAGTTTGACTGCCGAGGGAGTCGTTGCCGCACCGTTCGCGGTCGGCTACCTCGTGTTTCTCGGCCTGACCGGGGCCGGTGCATTCATCAGCAGCGGTACCGGGCACAGCCTGTTGCTGCTTGCCGCCGGCCCGGTCACCGCGCTGCCGCTGCTCCTGTTCGGCGTCGCCGCTCAGAGAGTTCCGTTGGCGACGATGGGCATGCTGCAGTACCTCACCCCGGCGCTCCAGATGGCGTGGGGTGTGGCCGTCATGCACGAGGACATGCCGGCCTCACGCTGGATCGGCTTCGTTCTGATCTGGGCTGCACTGGTGATCTTCACGACAGACACCTTCGTCGCCGGTCGACGTTCGCGGCGTTCGGTGAGGTCGAGCGCCGAACCCGAGGTTCCGGTCACGTGACCGGAGGCGGCGCACGGCGACTCCGCTACGTCGGTCGCCGGTCGTGTCGGCAGCGCGGCATACACTCGATCTCGCTCCCAGACCTTCAGAGAGGCGCACGTGGCTGACTCGTTCGTACATCTTCACAATCACACCGAGTACTCGATGCTCGACGGTGCGGCCAAGGTCGGCGCCATGTTCGAGGAGGCCGCTCGTCTCGAAATGACCGCAGTCGGCATGACCGACCACGGAAACATGTACGGCGCCAGCCAGTTCTACAACGAGGCAAAGAGCGCCGGCATCAAGCCGATCATCGGCATCGAGGCCTACATCGCACCCGAGTCTCGCTTCAACACCAAGCGAGTTCTGTGGGGCGATCGCAGCCAGAAGTCCGACGACGTCTCCGGTAGCGGTGCGTACACCCACATGACGATGGTGGCCGAGAACGCGACCGGACTCCGCAACCTCTTCAAGCTGTCGTCGCTCGCGTCCATCGAGGGCCAGCTCGGTAAATGGCCACGGATGGACGAGGAGCTCATCGCCGCGCACGCCGAGGGCATCATCGCGACCACGGGTTGCCCGTCCGGTGAGATCCAGACCCGCCTTCGTCTCGGTCACGATCGCGAGGCTCTCGAAGCTGCCGCGAAGTGGCAGGAGATCTGGGGCCCGGACAACTTCTTCCTCGAACTGATGGATCACGGTCTCTCGATCGAGCGCCGTGTGCGAGAGGGTCTGCTCGACATCGGCAAGCAACTCGGTATTCCGCCACTTGCCACCAACGACTGCCATTACGTCACCAAGGACGCCGCCGAGAATCACGAGGCGCTGCTCTGCATTCAGACCGGCAAGACGCTCTCCGACCCCACTCGCTTCAAGTTCGACGGCGACGGCTACTACCTCAAGTCCGCTGCCGAGATGCGCGCCATCTGGGACAACGAGGTACCGGGGGCATGCGACAACACCGTTGCCATCGGCGAGCGTGTGCAGTCGTACGAGGACGTCTGGGCATTCCACGACCGGATGCCGATCTTCCCGGTCCCGGAGGGACACACGCAGCAGACCTTCCTGCGCGCCGAGGTGATGCGCGGACTCGATCGCCGCTTCCCGAGCGGACCGCCGCAGGAGTACCTCGCCCGCGCCGACTACGAGATCGGCGTCATCAACGAAATGGGCTTCCCGGCCTACTTCCTCGTGGTCGGCGACCTGATCAACCACGCCAAGGACGTCGGGATCCGTGTCGGGCCCGGCCGTGGATCGGCTGCCGGTTCGTTGGTGGCCTACGCGATGGGTATCACCAACATCGACCCCATCCCGTACGGGTTGCTGTTCGAGCGATTCCTCAACCCCGAGCGTGTGTCCATGCCCGATATCGATATCGACTTCGATGATCGCCGTCGCGGCGAGATGGTTCGCTACGCGACGGACAAGTGGGGCAACGACAAGGTCGCCCAGGTCATCACCTTCGGCACCATCAAGACCAAGGCTGCCATCAAGGACTCGGCTCGCGTCCAGTTCGGCAAGCCGGGCTTCGCCATCGCCGATCAGATCACCAAGGCACTCCCGCCGCCCATCATGGCCAAGGACATCTCTGTCTCCGGTATCACCGATCCGAAGCACGAGCGGTACAAGGAGGCCGTCGAGGTTCGAGCACTCATCGACTCCAGCCCGGACGTCGCGAAGATCTACAAGACTGCGGTGGGTCTGGAGGGGCTGATCCGTAACGCCGGTGTGCACGCCTGCGCGGTCATCATGTCGTCCGAACCGCTCACCGACGCAATCCCGGTCTGGAAGCGCGCCCAGGACGGCGCAATCATCACCGGGTGGGACTACCCCTCGTGTGAAGCCATCGGCCTGCTCAAGATGGACTTCCTCGGTCTGCGAAACCTCACGGTCATCGGCGACACGCTCGAGAACATCAAAGCCAACCGCGGCATCGACCTCGACCTCGACACTTTGCCGATGGACGATGCGGCAACATACGAACTGCTCGCCCGCGGCGACACTCTCGGTGTGTTCCAGCTCGACGGCGGCGGTATGCGCGAGTTGCTGAAACTGATGCAGCCCACCGGATTCGGCGACATCGTCGCCGCCTTGGCGCTGTATCGACCGGGACCGATGGGTGTGGACGCCCACATCTCGTACGCTAAGCGCAAGAACGCCTTGGAAGACGTCAAGCCGATTCACCCCGAATTGGAGGAGCCGCTCGCGGAGATCCTCTCGGAGACCTACGGCCTGATCATCTACCAGGAGCAGATCATGCAACTGGCGCAGAAGGTGGCCGGGTACACCCTGGGTCAGGCCGACTTGCTGCGTCGCGCCATGGGTAAGAAGAAGCTTTCCGAGCTGGAAAAGGCCTACGCCGGCTTCCGGCAGGGCATGTTGGACAACAACTTCAGCGAAGCCGCCATCAAGGCGCTGTGGGACACGGTCCTTCCCTTCGCCGGCTACGCGTTCAACAAGTCGCACTCCGCCGGCTACGGACTCGTGTCGTACTGGACTGCGTACCTCAAGGCGAACTACCCGGCCGAGTACATGGCGGGTCTGCTGACCTCCGTCGGTGACGACAAGGACAAGTCCGCGATCTACCTCGCAGACTGCCGCAAGTTGGGCATCACCGTTCTCCCGCCGGACGTCAACGAGTCACGCGTCGACTTCGCGACCGTCGGCGACGACATCCGTTTCGGTATGGGGTCGGTGCGCAACGTCGGCGCCAACGTCGTCGCCTCGATCATCAAGGCGCGCACCGAGAAGTCGAAGTTCACAGATTTCTCCGACTATCTCGGCAAGATCGACGCGATGGCTTGCAACAAGAAGGTCACCGAATCGCTCATCAAGGCCGGTGCTTTCGACTCGTTGGGTCATCCGCGCAAGGGCCTGATGTTGGTCCATGCCGACGCCATCGATTCCGTGATGAGCACCAAGAAGGCGGAGGCGATCGGACAGTTCGACCTCTTCGGCGGTGCCGAGGCGGACGAGTCGATCACCTCGGTGTTCGACGTCAAGATTCCTGACGAAGAGTGGGATTCCAAGCATCGCCTGGCGCTCGAACGAGAGATGCTGGGGCTGTATGTCTCCGGTCACCCGCTCAACGGCGTCGAGCACATTCTTCGCCAGCAGTCCGACACGTCCATCGCCGCGATTTTGGAAGGCGGCGTCCAGGACGGTGCCCAGGTAACTCTCGGCGGCATCATCGCCTCGGTGGACCGCCGGGTCAACAAGAACGGTCTGACCTGGTGCATCGTGCAGCTCGAAGATCTCGTGGGTGGAATCGAGGTGCTGTTCTTCCCGCAGGCGTACGCCGTGTACGGAATGGACATCGCCGAGGATGCCATCGTGTTGGTCAAGGCTCGCGTTTCGATCCGAGACGATCGGATGTCACTGATCGGCAACGACCTTGCGGTACCTGATATTTCGGCGATCGGGGTTGCGCGTCCGCTGTCGGTCTCGCTGCCGCTTCGGCAATGCACCAAGGACAAGCTCAGTGCTCTCAAGCAGGTGTTGACCAGGCATCCGGGGACGTCCGATGTCCATGTCCGACTGATCGGCGGAACCGAAATCAGCTTGTGGAAGGTCGACGACGTCCTTCGGGTCGAACCGTCCTCGGCACTGATGGGCGACCTGAAGGCATTGCTCGGACCGAGTTGCCTGACGGTCTGACCGCCGAGCGGACCTGAACCGAACGAAGGGACCTTGCTGCTGATGCAGCAAGGTCCCTTCGTGGTTCGCGGGAGTTCGGGGGAGTGCGGTGATCAGGTGGTGCGTGAGTAGTGCACGCGCCGTACCCACCACGTGACTACAGCGGCCGTTGCGGCAGTCAGTACGGCCACCTGCATCGACTGCGTGACGGCACCGGCGACGACGAACAGCACGAACCCGACCACGAGAGCTTCGATCTTGTACAGCGGCCACCGAGTTCCGGCCAGATCGACGCAATAGTCGGGGGAGGGGCGTGATTCGCGAGTGGAGATATCTGCGGTGGTCATCTCGTCCCTTTCTGATACGGCTGTTCGAAGCTGTGGTTTCAGAGTAGCCAGAGATGAGAGTTCGGGCAAGCGAACTTTATTGATCGGCAGCTCACTTAATCGATCAACCAGGGGAGTGCGCGGGCGACAGGCCTGGTCGGCGTGGTTCGGTGGCCAAGGTGCTCGAGTGGGTGTTCACTGGTACACATGCCAATCACAGGTGAGTACGAACCCAGTCCAGCGTCGTGGGCCGCCGATCAGGTCGCACGCATCGAGAACTCCGGTGGCACCGAGGGAAACGACATGAACGGCATGCCCGTCGTCGTTCTCACGACCATCGGGGCAAAGTCCGGCAAGGTCAGGAAGACGCCGCTGATGCGGGTCGAGCACGACGGTTCGTATGCCGTTGTGGCTTCGCTCGGTGGCGCCCCGAAGAATCCGGTCTGGTACTACAACGTCAAAGCCGACCCGCACGTCACGCTGCGTGACGCGACGCAGGTCTTCGACCTGGTTGCTCGGGAAGTCACCGGCGACGAGAAGGCGGTCTGGTGGGAGCGCGCTGTCGCTGCGTACCCCGACTACGCCGATTATCAGACGAAGACCGATCGTGAGATTCCGGTGTTCGTGCTCGAACCCAAGTAACCCCGCATTCCACAAGAAGCGCTGCATCAATCACAAGTAAATCGTCACTCCCGGGGGTCGGCGATCCCGACTCCCGTGAGTGTGTCATGGAGGTCTGATGAGTCCGAAAACCGTTGCAGATCAATTGGTTCAGCAGCTCGTTGACGCGGGTGTCAGTCGGATCTACGGCATTGTCGGTGACAGTCTCAATCCCATCGTCGATGCGGTTCGTCGCACCGGTGGTTCCGAGAAGGGCGGAATCGATTGGATACACGTCCGGCATGAGGAAGCAGCCGCCTTTGCGGCCGCAGCGGATGCCCAGATCACCGGAAAACTCGCAGTGTGTGCCGGATCCTGCGGTCCCGGAAACCTTCACCTGATCAACGGCCTGTACGACGCTCATCGTTCGGGCGCGCCGGTCCTCGCGATCGCCTCGCACATCCCCAGCGCCCAGATCGGAATGGGCTACTTTCAGGAAACGCATCCCGAGCGGATCTTCATCGAATGTTCGAGTTACACCGAACTCGTCAGCACGGCAGTCCAATCACCTCGCGTGGTGCAGTCGGCGATTCAGCATTCGGTGGCTCGAAACGGCGTCTCGGTGATCGTGCTTCCCGGGGACATCGCCGATTGTCCGGCAGAAGGCACCCCGCCGACGCTCGTCGAAACCCGAAGGCCGACAGTCGTTCCGGATGCCGGTGACGTCAAGGCGTTGGCAGATGTGATCAACGGCTCGCGTAAGGTTGCGATCTTCGCCGGCGCGGGCGTGCGAGATGCGCGCGCGGAGGTTCTGGCGTTGGCCGAAACCGTCGGCGCTCCCATCGGGCATTCACTGCGTGGCAAGGAATGGATCCAGTACGACAATCCATACGACGTCGGGATGACCGGATTGCTCGGTTACGGTGCGGCGCACGACGGTATCCACGGCGCCGATCTCCTGCTCCTGATCGGTACGGACTTTCCCTACGATCAGTTCTTGCCCGACGACGTTCGTACCGCTCAGATCGACATCGCGGCCGAGCGGTTGGGGCGTCGAACCAGCCTGGACCTGGCTGTGCACGGCGACGTCGCGAGCACCTTGAGCGCACTGATTCCGCAGCTCGATCGAAAGACCGACCGCGGGTTCCTGGAGGACACGCTCGCCAAGCACAACACTCTGATGACCAAAGTGGTTGGTGCATATACGGATCCGGTCAAGCAGCGCACGCCGATTCACCCCGAGTATGCGGCCTCGATCTTGGACGATCTGGCAGCCGACGACGCAATCTTCACCGCCGACACCGGGATGTGCAACGTGTGGACGGCGCGCTATCTCAATCCGAACGGATCGAGACGCTTCATCTCCTCGGCGCTGCACGGATCGATGTCCAATGCGCTCCCACACGCGATGGGTGCTGCATGGTCGAGTCCGGGGCGTCAGGTCATCTCGGTGTCGGGCGACGGTGGATTGTCGATGCTGCTCGGTGAGTTGGTCACCGTCGCGATGTACAAGTTGCCGGTCAAGATCGTGGTGTTCAACAACTCGACGCTCGGAATGGTCAAGCTCGAGATGCTGGTCGACGGCCTTCCGGATTTCGGGGTCGACGTGCCCGCGGTCGACTACGCGGCGGTTGCTGCTGCGCTCGGTATCTTTTCGCGCCGAATCGAGAATCCCGCGGATATCGAAGCGGGCCTACGCGCCGCGCTCGATCACGACGGTCCGGCCTTGGTTGATCTGGTGACCGATCCGCTGGCATTGTCGTTGCCGCCCACCATCACCGGTGGTCAGATGAAGGGCTTCGCTTTGGCGATGTCGAAGATGGTGATGAACGGCGGCGTCGGCGAGGCAGTACAGATGGCCAAGTCGAATCTGCGGAACGTGCCACGTCCCTCACAGTTGGATCCGCGCGGCTGACCTACCGCCACCCTGCCTCGCAGACCATGCGGGGCGGGGTGGTGGGAAGGTTGATCTCCGACGTGCGAAAATGGCGGGGTGTCTAACTCGCCCGATGTCGTAGTAACGAAGTCCACCGTCCCCGCGCTCGACGCGCAGGAGATCGACGCGGCCATCGAGCGAATTCAGCACGTCATTGCGGCGACGCCCCTGCAGTACAGCGATCGTCTTTCGGCGTTGACCGGGGCACACGTGTATCTCAAGCGTGAGGACCTCCAGGGCGTTCGTTCGTACAAGATTCGTGGCGCGTACAACCTGATCGCTCAGCTCAACGAGGCCGAACGCGGTGCCGGCGTAGTGACTGCCAGTGCCGGTAACCATGCGCAGGGTGTTGCTTTCGCGTGCCGAACGATGCAGATCAAGGGTCGGATCTACGTTCCGGCCAATACCCCCAAGCAGAAGCGTGATCGCATCCGCGCGCACGGTGGAGCGTTTGTCGAACTGTTCATGATCGGTGAGACCTATGACGCCGCAGCTGCTGCGGCCGCCGAGGACGTAGCCGAAACCGGCGCAACCATGGTTCCCCCGTTCGACGACGTGCGCACCGCTGCGGGGCAAGGAACCATCGCAGCGGAGATTCTCACGCAATTGGACGCCCCTCTCGACACGATCGTCGTGCCGGTCGGCGGCGGCGGTTGCATTGCGGGCATCGCCACCTACCTGCACGAACGGTCGCCCAAGACGTCGATCGTCGGGATCGAGCCGTCCGGTGCGGCGTCAATGACGGCCGCTCTTGTTGCCGGGGGCCCGGTGACTCTTCCCGACGTCGATCCATTTGTCGACGGCGCAGCGGTCAAGAGGATCGGCGATGTTCCCTACGAGGTCGTCTCACGTCTGGGTGCCGCCGTGGTGTCGCACGCGTCGTTGCCGCTCGTGGCTCGTCAACTTCAGACACGGTCCGGTTCGGGATCGTTTGTCGTCAATCAGATCGACGAGGGCGCTATCTGCACGGCGATGCTCGAGCTGTATCAGAGCGAGGGCATCATCGCCGAACCCGCGGGAGCGCTTTCCGTTGCGGCACTTCAGAATTTGACGTTCGAGCCGGGTTCGACCGTCGTGTGCCTGATCTCCGGTGGCAACAACGACGTCTCTCGTTACGGCGAAATCCTCGAGCGTTCGCTCGTTCACCTCGGGCTCAAGCACTACTTCCTGGTCGACTTTCCGCAGGAACCGGGAGCGCTCCGTCGCTTTCTCTCGGACGTGCTCGGGCCGGACGACGACATCGCGCTGTTCGAGTACGTCAAGCGAAACAATCGCGAGACGGGTGCCGCGTTGGTGGGTATCGAACTCGGTTCCGCCGACGGGTTGGCGGCGTTACTCGAGCGGATGGAGCGCGCGCCGATGCAGTCCGAGAGGCTCGAGCCGGGAAGCCCGGCGTACCGCTATCTGACGTAAGAGACGCCCCCGGTCAGGGCCGCAGTCGCTCGACCACCTGTCGATGCAGTTCGGGATCCGGCTGGGGGAGCCCGAGCATCGCCGCCAAATACAGGCCGTCGCCGACGAGTCGGATGATCTCGGCCTGCACAGGGTCGGCGATCTCGGTCTGAAGGCCCTTGTCCCAGCTCCGCATCACATGTGTGACGGCTTTCTGGATTTCGTCGTGTTGTCCGTCGACTGTTCTCAGTGCCGCGATGATCGACCGGAAGAGTGAGAGTTCTTCGCTTTCGTTCGCATCGGGGATCTGCAGATAGAACTCGGTGACCGTCGTACCGCCTGCTACGGCGTCTTCGAGTTGCTGATCCGAGCGTTCTCCGAGTCTGCGGACCATCGCCGCGAGCAGTGCTTCCTTGCTGGGGAAGTGATAGAGAAGTCCGCCCTTGGAAACCCCGGCTTCGGCGGCAACGCCTTCGAGCGTGACTTGGGCGACGCCGCTGACCAGCAGCAGCTTCTCCAGTGCGTCGAGAATTCGATCGCGAGTGTCGGCAGCCATGTGATGTGACCCTACCCGGAAATAACTTTACCGCTCGGACGGTTCACTGTTACCGTAGACCTACTGTACCGGCTGGACGGTGCAGTGAAGTCTTTTCGAAAGAACTCAGAGAAAGTCGCAGGGGAGCAATGTCAGTGTCGGCAGATACGTCTGCAATCAATCCCGACGAGGTTCGGGCGACAAAGCGTGACTGGGCGGGCTTGATAGTCCTTGCCTTTGCTGTGTTGCTCATCGCAGTCGACGGCACGGTGCTCGATCTTGCGCTTCCGTTCATCAGCGCCGACCTCGAACCGAGCAGCACGCAGTTGCTGTGGATCATCGACGTCTATTCGTTCGTGCTCGCCGGTCTGCTCATCACCATGGGTACGCTCGGCGACCGGATCGGTAGGCGAAAACTGCTCCTGATCGGCGCAGTCGGCTTCGGTCTCGCCTCGATCATCGCCGCTCTCGCTGTCAGTCCCGAGATGCTCATTGCCGCCCGCGTGCTGCAGGGTATTTCCGGTGCAACGCTGATGCCTGCCACCCTCGGTCTGATCCGCACGATCTTCGTCAACCCGCGTCAGCGCACCGAGGCGATCGGTGTCTGGGGCGCGATGGCCGGTGGCGGTACCGCGGCCGGCCCGTTGGTCGGTGGTTGGTTGCTCGAGCACTTCTGGTGGGGTTCGGTCTTCTTGATCAACATTCCGGTCATGATCGCGCTGGTTGTACTCGGCCCGATCCTGATCCCGGAGTCGAAGGACCCCAATCCGGGTCGATTCGACCTCATCAGCGCTGGTCTGTCGATGGCGACCATGTTGCCGCTGGTGTACGCGGTCAAGGAATCCGTGGTGCACGGCGTCAGCATCACGTTGCTGGTGATCGGCCTCGTTGGTCTCGCGGCGGGTTACGTGTTCGTGCGTCGTCAGCGGATGCTGAAGGATCCGATGTTGGATCTGAAGCTGTTTGCCAACGCGTCGTTCTCCACCGCCGTCATCACCAACCTGCTCTCGATCTTCGCGCTGGCAGGTGTCCTGTTCTTCGGCTCGCAGTACCTGCAGTTGGTGCTGGGTAACTCGGCGCTCGACGCCGGCCTGCTGATGCTCCCGGGTATGTTGCTCAGCGCATTCACCGCGGTTGCGGCAGCCTGGTTGATTCGCCGGTGGTCGGTGTCTCACGTGCTCAGCGCGGGCCTCGCGGTTGCCGGTATCGGTGCTGCGATGCTGCTCGCGCTCGGCGTCGACAGCGGCCCGTTGATGTTCGTGATCGGCTTCGGTCTGGCCGGTGCTGGTGTCGGTGTCGCGTTGACGTTGACATCGGATCTCGTGGTCAGTTCGGTGGAACCCGAACGCGCCGGCGCTGCTTCCGCTGTGTCGGAGACCGCGTACGAACTCGGCATCGCGCTCGGCGTGGCGATCCTGGGCAGCGTGGTGATGGCGATCTTCCGCAAGGGAATCGACACCTCGATGCTCGAAGCAGATCAGGCGCACGCTGCACAGGGCACACTCGGCGGTGCCCTGCAGGAAGCAACGTACCTACCTGGTGAACTCGGTTCGGTGCTTGCCGATTCCGCGAAGTCGGCGTTTGTCGACGGTATGCACGTTGCTGCCGGTGCAACAGCTTTGGTTCTGTTCGTCAGTGCCGCATTGGTGTTGAGGATGCTGCGGAGTACACCAGAGAACGCGAAGCGTTAATACCGGAATCTCGAGAGTTAGTCAGCTTTCGAGTACGACGAACGAGTGCCCCGGCACGGCGGTTGCGGACGCGGTCTCGTCCTGTGTCGGCGGATCCCACCAGAGGATGGGGGTTCCGCCGGCCGGGACCGAGGCCGCGTCCGTTCCCAGATTGCACACGATCTGTAATGCGCCGCGGCGCAGGGTGATCCACTGGTCGTCCTCGTCGTAGTCGACGTGCAGGTGCCCCAGCCAAGGGTCGGTGATCTCGATTCGCTTCCTGCGCAGGGCAAGTAGATCGCGATAGCAGGCCAGGACGCGAGCGCGTGTCTCGTCGTCTCGCTCGTCCCAGTCCAGTTTCGATCGCAGAAATGTCTGTGGGTCTTGCGGATCCGGAATGTCGTCACTGTTCCAGCCGTGCGCCGCGAACTCCGCTTTGCGGCCTTTGGCAGTGGCCTCGCCGAGTTCCGGTTCCGGATGCGAGGTGAAGAACTGGAACGGAGTGGTCGCTCCCCATTCCTCGCCCATGAACAGCATCGGCGTGTACGGCGATAGCAGGACCAGCGCCGCCTTGATCGCCAATTGTCCTGGCGTCAGATAGGCGCTCGGGCGGTCCCCGATCGCGCGGTTGCCGATCTGATCGTGGGTGCACGTGTATGCGAGCAGGGCGCTGGCGGGCTGATGCGTGATGTCGATCGGCCGGCCGTGAACCCGTCCACGGAACGAGGAATACGTTCCGGCGTGGAAGAAACCGCGCCGCAATGTATTTGCAAGGGATTCCAAGGATCCGAAGTCGGCGTAATAACCCTGGCGTTCGCCGGACACGGCCGTGTGAATGGTGTGGTGGATGTCGTCGTCCCACTGCGCGTCCAAGCCGAACCCGCCGGCCGCTCGTGGCGTGATCAGAGTGGCGTCGTTGAGATCGCTTTCGGCGATCAACGTGAGCGGTCGACCCAGATGAGCCGACAGTGTTTCCGTTCGGACGGCGAGTTCCTCGAGGATGTGCGTTCCGGTGTGATCGACCAACGCGTGGACGGCGTCGAGGCGTAGACCGTCGATGTGGAAATCGCGCATCCATCGCAGGGCATTCCCGATGATGTACTCGCGAACCTCGCCCGACTGCGGACCGCCGATGTTGATCGTTCGGCCCCAGGTGTTCGCTCCATCGGCAATGTAGGGGCCGAACTTTTCGAGGTAGTTGCCCGACGGGCCCAGGTGGTTGTAGACCACGTCAAGAATCACGCCGAGTCCGCGTTCGTGGGCCGCATTCACCAAGCGTTGCAATCCGTCCGGGCCACCGTAGATCTCGTGGACCGTGTACCAGAGCACACCGTCGTAGCCCCAGTTGTGAGTTCCGTTGAAGCCGTTGACCGGCATGATTTCCACGAAGCCGACGCCGAGGTCTACCAGGTGATCGAGACGTTCGATCGCGGCGTCGAATGTTCCTTCGGGGGTGAACGTTCCGATGTGCAGTTCGTAGACCGATGATCCTGGGAGTTGTCGTCCGGTCCACTGAGAGTCGGTCCAGGACGCCTCGTCGAGCTGATGCAACTGGGAGCGGAGATGCACGCCTTCGGGCTGGCGTGGTGAACGCGGATCCGGGAGTGTTTCACCGTCGACGACAAAGCCGTAGCGAGCGCGGTTGTCGCAGTCGACCTCGGCGCGCCACCACCCGTCGTCGGTCCGGTCCATCTCGTGCGTGATGCCGTCGACTTCGACCCGGACCGATTCCGGTGTGGGCGCCCAGACCTCGAATGTATGCACACGATCAGCATGCCTTGTTCGGCCGGATGTGGCAGCCCGGCGGGCTGGTTCCGTCGTCAAGGACTGTTTCTATCCGCAGGTGTTGCCGGACGGTGCAGACAGCGTGATCAGTTTCGGAGCGGGGGCGCTGCAGCATCCGCCCTCGGCTTTCCCTGTGTCGGTTTCTGCTGTGTCAGGTTCGTCGAAAATGCCTGCGCCGCCGCAGACTCCGGTCTCCGGAAGGACCAACTCGACGCGGGCCGCTGCTTCGTGATCGCCGGCGAGCTCGGCTGCGATGCTGCGAACCTGCTCGTAGCCGGTCATCGCCAGGAAGGTGGGTGCTCGGCCGTAGCTTTTCATTCCAGCCAAGTACACCCCCGGCTCCGGATGGCGAAGCTCCTTCGCGCCATGCGGGTAAACGGTGCCGCACGAGTGGACGTTCGGGTCGATCAGCGGAGCAAGCTCGACCGGTGCTTGTAAGACCGGGTCGAGGCCGAGTCGAATTTCCGAGAGCCAGGACAGATCGGGGCGGAAGCCGGTCAGCGTTATGACGTTGTCCACGTTCTCGATGCGATCACCCGCATCGGAGGCGAGTATGAGTTGTCCCGAAGGGGTAGTTGTCACCTCTGCGGTGCGGAAGCCGGTGACGACTCTCAACAGGCCATCCTCGACGGCCTTCTTTGCACGCAAGCCCAGGGCGCCGCGCGCGGGCAGTTCGTCAGCGTCGCCGCCTCCGAATGCAGAGCCGATGTTTCCTCGGCGGACCGCCCAGGTGATGCGGGTGCTCGGAGCCTGCTCCGCCAACCCTGACAGCGCAACGATCGCCGTCAGCGCGGAGTGGCCACTACCTGCGATGACGGTGTGCGTTCCGGCGAACTGTGCCCGCACTGCCGGATCGTCGAGATCGGGAACCCGGTACCGGATCGCAGTACCCACAGCGCCTTCGCCGAGTGCAGGAAGCCCTTCACCACCGAGCGGGTTGGGGGTGCCCCAGGTGCCGGACGCATCCACAACGGCCTGGGCGAACATCCGATCCTCGGTTCCGTCACGGCGGCGCAGGTGAATCGAGAGGGGTTCGCTGTCGCGTCCGGCGTCGACGACCAGGTCACGTCCGCGTCGAGCGACGCCGATCACCTCGGTGTCGAACTGGACCAGGTCGGCGAGGGCCGAGGCGAGTGGTTCGAGGTAGAGCTCGCGCCATTGCCGGCCGGTCGGATAGGTCTGCCCGTCGGGTGAGCTCCATCCATTCTGGTCGAGGAGTCGCCGCGCGGCGGGGGAGACGAGTTCGGACCACCGGGAGAACAGTCGAACGTGATTCCACTCGGAGATCGCAGCACCGGCTGTGGTTCCGCGCTCGAATACAAGGGGTGTGAGTCCGCGCTCGCGCAGTTCTGCTGCGGCTGCCAGGCCGATCGGGCCGGCCCCGATCACGACAACGGGTAGGGGGTTCATTTTCGTGCCTTTCATCGACGATTATCGATCTACGGGAACTGTATCGACGATCATCAATATAAGCAACCATCGACAGCTGTCGATATAGTGGAGAGATGACTTCGCTGCAGACTCCGACGGTACGAGTCGGAGATTCGGACCCGGATCAGATCCGTTCTTCCGTCCTCGCGCAGGGCGATGCCGATACCTACGCGCAGTGGTTCGCCTGCCTTGCCGAGCCGATGCGCGTCCGATTGCTTCACCGGGTAGCGAGCGCGGTCGGTGGTATTACCGTCGGAGCGCTCGCCGAGGCGTTGGGGATCGGGCAACCGACGGTGTCGCACCACCTGCGCAAGCTCGCCGATGTGGGTTTTGTGACCATGCGTAAGGAAGGGACGAGCACGGTCGTCGCGATGAGTCCGACGTGTTGCGTTGCCTTGCCGCAGGCGGCGGATGTGGTGATGGGAGTCCTTGCTCCGCGTCCGTGCTGCCCGAGTGATTTGCCCGACGATGTCTCTGTCCGGGCCATGATCGACGACGACTGGGATGCGGTTCGCCGTATTTACGGCGAGGGTATCGACACCCGAAATGCCACCTTTGCCGCTGAGGTCCCCTCGCGTGAGCATCTCCACGAACGGTGGCTGCCGCAGCATCGATGGGTGGCGACTATCGGGGGTGTTGTTGTCGGATGGGCTGCGTTGAGTCCGGTTTCCGAGCGTGACTGCTACCGCGGGGTTGCCGAGAACTCCGTGTACGTTGCGGACGGCATGCGTGGTCGTGGCGTCGGAAAGGCGTTGTTGCGCAAGCAAGTCATGGCCGCCGACGCCGACGGACTCTGGACTCTGCAGACGTCGATGTTCCCGGAGAGCCGTGCCTCCATCTCGCTCCATCATTCGGCCGGGTTTCGAACGGTCGGCCTTCGCGAGAAGATCGCCGAACTCGACGGCGTGTGGCGCGACACTGTTCTGCTCGAGCGTCGAACGGCGATCGCCGAGGGATGAGTCCGGGATCCGGCTGACCGGATGCCCGATTGCGCGTTGATTCGATATCTGTCAATATCGAAGAATGTCGAATCAAGAGCTGCCGGACTCCGAGGCTTGCTGCACCCCGCTCGTTCGTGAACCGTTGACCGAGGATTGGGCCGGCGACTTGTCTCGGATGTTCAAGGCCCTCGGCGATCCGGTTCGTCTCCGCTTGCTCAGCTTGGTGGCAAGTCACGAGGGTGGTGAAGCCTGCGTCTGCGACATCTCCGACTCGTTCGACTTGTCTCAGCCGACTATCTCGCATCACCTGAAGGTGTTGCGCCAGGCCGGGCTGCTCGATTGTGAACGACGCGGGACCTGGGTGTACTACTGGGTTATTCCGGCTGCGCTGCAACAGCTTTCCGCCGTTCTGCTGGTTGAAGGTGCGAGCGTGAGTGCCGCGGACGCTTGCGCTGAGGTCACCGCATGAGCAACACCGCTGCCACCACCGAACACCCCGAAGTCGTCGGAAAACTCTCCACCCTCGACCGCTATCTGGCGGTCTGGATCGGCGTGGCCATGGTCGTCGGCCTGCTGGTTGGACGCTGGATCCCCGGTGTGAACACTGCCCTGGACAAGGTGCAGATCGACGGCATCTCGCTACCGATCGCCCTCGGTCTGCTGATCATGATGTACCCGGTCCTGGCGAAGGTCCGCTTCGACCGCCTCGACACAGTCACCGGGGACAAGAAACTCCTCGCCGGCTCCCTGTTCCTGAACTGGGTTCTCGGCCCGGCGCTGATGTTCGCCCTCGCCTGGCTGTTTCTGCCTGACCTGCCGGAATACCGAACCGGTTTGATCATCGTCGGTCTCGCTCGGTGCATCGCGATGGTGATCATCTGGAACGACCTGGCCTGCGGAGACCGCGAAGCCGCCGCGGTGCTGGTCGCCATCAATTCGGTGTTCCAGGTGATCATGTTCGCCGTGCTCGGTTGGTTCTACCTCTCGGTCCTGCCCGGGTGGCTCGGCATCGAACAGACCACCATCGACACCTCGCCCTGGCAGATTGCGAAATCGGTCCTGATCTTCCTCGGTATCCCGCTGCTGGCAGGTTTTCTGTCCCGCTTCTTCGGCGAACGCGCCAAAGGCCGCGACTGGTACGACAACAAGTTCATCCCCAAGATCAGCCCCTGGGCGCTCTACGGTCTGCTGTTCACCATCGTCGTGCTCTTCTCGATGCAGGGCGAACAGATCACCTCCCAGCCTTGGGATGTCGTCCGGATCGCGCTGCCCTTGCTCGCGTACTTCGCGCTCATGTGGGGCGGAGGCTACATCCTCGGCGCCGCAATCGGATTGGGCTATGAACGCACCACGACCCTGGCGTTCACCGCCGCGGGCAACAACTTCGAACTCGCGATCGCGGTAGCCATCGCCACCTACGGCGCCACCTCGGGGCAAGCTCTTGCCGGTGTCGTCGGCCCGCTGATCGAGGTACCGGTGCTCGTCGGGCTGGTCTATGTCTCCCTTGCTCTACGCAAACGCTTTGCAGTCAAAGAGGTTTCATCCAGTCGAGAAAGAGCGAGGTCATGAGCAAACCATCGGTGTTGTTCGTCTGCGTCCACAATGCCGGTCGATCTCAGATGGCCGCGGGATTCCTGAGCCATCTCGCGGGCGACGCCATCGAGGTCCGTTCCGCCGGATCCGCACCCGCCGAGACCGTCAATTCGGCAGCGGTCGAGGCGATGGCAGAGCGCGGTATCGACATCTCAGCGCAGTCTCCGAAGATCCTCACTGTCGACGCCGTCCAGGATTCGGATGTCGTCATCACCATGGGCTGCGGCGACACGTGCCCGATCTTCCCCGGCAAGAGTTACCGAGACTGGGTTCTCGACGACCCGGCCGGACAGGGCCTTGAAGCAGTTCGCCCGATCCGTGACGAAATCGAGCGGCGCGTTCAAGCTCTGATCGACGAACTCACCACTGCCGCGAAGTCTTCCTGACCGATCGGGGACTCGACAGGATCATTCGCCCGCGGGCTCGATGTGTTCGGCACCGAGGACGGAGAGTCGGTATTCCTGTGCGTCCTGCTCGGTTTCGAAATCTTTCTCTTCGAGGAGATTCCGGTCGGCGTCGAGGTATCGGTAAGCAGTCATTCCTCCACCGTGTCACTGATGAACGATTCGTGCTCGGATACCGGTTCGATTTCGTCGACGGCTATTTGAATCAGCCTTCCGTAGCGCCGGATCAGATCCTCCGACGACAGTGAATCCTCACCGAGGAGTTCGAGCGTCCGCATGCCGGTGGCCAGTCCGAGCAGCAGTGAGACGACGATCTGGCTGCGTACCAAACCGGGCTCCGTGTCGCCGATGCGGCGCGCGATCCCGTGAACGTATCGTTGCTTGATCTCGGCCCGAGCGGCGGCCGGATCTGGCGCCTCGTGAACGTGTACTGCGAGCATTGCCCACGGATCGGTTTCGTCGGATTCTCTACGAGCGACAAGTTTCTCGACCAGTTGACAGCCGATGTCTCCGGTGGCGTCGGCATTCGGATCCTCGTCCATCGGAGGTGCGGACGGGATCGCAGCCGAGTACAGCCGAGCTTTGCTGCCGTAGATCTTCATGACCAGGGCAGGGGAGTAGCCGGCTGCGACCGCGATGTCCTTGATGGTCGTCGATGCGTAACCTCGTTCCGCGAACAAGGCTTTCGCTGCTGTGAGGATGCTGGCTTCGCCGCTGCTCATGTCGCTCGCCTCCGCCTCGATACCCGATCGCCATGCGTTCGGTTGCTTGTACTGGCGTTCATACTGTCGTCAACGGCTCGGCATCGACGGGTACGTCGAAATCGACGACGGTGGACTGCGCGATGACCGCTCTCTGACGAGCCAATGTGCCGTGTCCGCTCTCGGTCAGCGCGGTCAGGATGTACCGGCCGGATGTGGGAAGTGCGATTCCGTAGTGCCCGGTTCCGTCGGTGACCGTGGATGCGACGAATTCGCCGGTCGGTTTCGTGAGCGTGACGACGGTTCCCGAGGTTGTTCGGCCGCCGACTCCGACCTTGCCGGAGATGGTGAGGCGGTCACCGAGTTCGACGGTGTGCGTCGATTGCGCGCTGTCGAAGCTGATTACCTGTGATCTCGGGGACCAACCGTCGGCGCTCGTGACCACCAGGTACCGGCCGGGCCGGGGTAGGGCGAGGGAGAAGTTGCCCTCGTTGTCGGCGCGACTCCAGTCGATCGGTCGCCCCTCCATGTCCATCACGGTGACAACGGCCTGCCGGATCGGTCGGCTGTCGGCCCGGACCACATGACCGGCAACCACAATTTCCGTTTCGGACACGGCGGCGTCGGGAAGCTCGAACCCTTCCGGGGTCACCGGGCGAAGTGCCGCTTCCGGTTTTGCGCCGCGGCGAGGAATGAACGCAGCGGCAGCGGCAGCAGCCACGGCGGCGAGGGCGGCCAGCCAGAAGATGTTCTTGAAGGCGTCGATCGACGGAAGGCCCTCGCCCGGCCTGGACGGGATGACCATCGAAGTGAGCATGGCGGCAACCACCGCGCTGGACGTGGAAGTACCGACTGAGCGGAGCAGCGAATTGAGGCCGTTTGCCGACGCGGTTTCGGTAATCGGAACCGATCGCATGATCAGCATCGGCATCGCGGAGTAGGCGATTGCGGTTCCGATGCTGACCACCGCCGCGCTGATGATGATCAGTGCTATCGAACCGGTCAGGAACACTCGCGCGATGTAGGCGAGCGCGAGCACCGTGCCGCCGACGATCAGGGTGATCTTGGCTCCGAATCGCTTCGTGATGTTCGCGGAGACGGGCGCGAAGAAGACCATCGCGAGGCCTGCCGGAATCATGCACAGTCCGGCCGCCATCACGCCCAGTTCGAAGCCGTAGCCGGAGATCTTCGGCATCTGAAGTTGTTGGGTGGTGGAGAGGTTGTTCGCGTACATCGAGAAGCCGACGAGGATCGAGGCGACGTTGGTCAGCAGAACAGGCCGCTTGGCCGACGTTCGTAGATCGACCATCGGCTGGGTGACGCGAAGTTCGTAAGGGAACCACAATGCGAGAGTCACGATTCCGATGACGAACATCAGCAATGTCAGTTCGCTCGTCCATCCCCAACGGGCGCCCTTGGAGATGGCGAGGAGGATCGCCGTGAGTGCTGTCGAGAGCATGACCGCGCCCAGGAAGTCGAATTTGCCGCGGGTACGAACACTTGATTCCGGGACGACGACGGCTACCGCGATGATCAGCAGGACGCCCACGATCGCCGAGAGCCAGAAGATGGCGGGCCAGCCCAGATGCTCGAAGATCAACCCGGACAGCGGGAGCCCGAGTGCGCTGCCGATTCCGAGAGTGGCACTCATCAACGCTGTTGCCGACGCCACCTTCTCCTTGGGCAGTTCGTCGCGCATGATGCTGATTCCGACGGGGATCATCGAGATCGCGAAGCCCTGGAGACCACGTCCGATCAGCAGGGCGACAAAGTTGCCGCCGATCGCCGCGACCAGTGATCCGACCACGATCATCGTCATCGAGATCAGCATCATGCGTCGTTTTCCGAACATGTCTGCCAGGCGGGAGACGATCGGAGTGGCGACGGCACTCGTGAGGAGCGTGACTGTGACGAGCCAGGAGGCGTCGTCAGCGCTGACGCCGAGGATCTTCGGGAAATCGGGCAACAACGGAATGACCATCGTTTGTTGCAGCGCGACCACGGTGCCGGAAAGACAGAGAATTGCGGTAATGAGCCGACTTGAACGGCGAGTGGTCGGAGACGAGTGCAATGCCAAGAGACGGTCCTTCACGCGGCGATGGTGAACGGGAATTCACCCATGAGTGAACCACTGTTCACCCGTCACTGTCACCTTCGGTGAATATGCGATTTCTCACGACGGCAACTTGCCCCAGGGTTTCCGAGTCGGCATGGCGGGAACAACGTCAGTGGTTGGTCTGCGCCTGCGCGAGCGGGCAGCGAGGAGGAGTGATGCATGCCGAAGTGGGTGACCGTCTCCACGTCCAGGGGCGCGTTGTGGGGCAGGCGGAGGTAACTGCCGAGGTTCTCGAGGTGCACGGCGAGGACGGCGGTCCTCCCTATCTGGTCAGGTACGACAACGGCCACGAGGCGTTGGTGTTTCCCGGTAGCGACGGCTGGATAGACCACCCCGGAAAAGGCTCCTGAGCTGCACGATTCTTTCCATGCATGGTCGTTGCATCGAATGCGGCTAAAGTGTGCGCAATGGAGGGCAGACGCCAGTACCACTCCCGCGTGCGTGAAGCTTCCGCGCAGCGAACGCGTGAACTCATTCGTGATGCGGCGACGGCCTTGTTTGTTCGAGACGGGTATGTCAGTGCCACCGTCAAGCAGATTGCCGCCTCGGCCGGCGTCGCCGATCGGACGGTGTTCACAGCCTTCCCTGGCGGGAAACTCGAGATCTTCGAAGCGGCCCTCGCTGCGGCGCTCGATGCCGAAGAGGTTCCACTCGGCGCGCCGAACCTGGCCTCGGACCCCGATGACGTTCGCCGGATCGTCTCCCAGATCGTGGCTCAGGGCATCGGACTGCTCGAACGTGCCGGCGCTCTGATGATGGTCGCGGTCGAATCCTCGGGTGCGGATGCCGACATGCGTCGACTATCCGAGGAGTCGTCGGATCAGTCGGCCGTCAATGCGATGTCGATAGCCGAGGGTCTCTCCGAGCATGGCTTGTTGAGGCCTGAGATTTCGCTCGAGAAAGCTGCGGGCATACTTGCCGCTTTCGTCTCGCCTCAGCTTCATCAGCAATTGCGTCGGGTCAGTGGATGGGACGTCGATGCGTACCGAGGATGGCTCGAGTTCAACATTCGCCAGAATCTAATGTACTAATTGGTCTGTTTTCGTTAGCATGGCGAGGGTTTTTTATTCTCGGGAGGAATCGCCAGCGTGCCCTATGCCTTGTTCGGCCTCATCACGATGTTGCTGTGGATTTTCTGCATCGTCGACGCCATCACGAGAGATGACGCCTACATCCAGTACCTACCCAAGGTCGTCTGGATTCTGATCATCATCTTCCTTCCTACTTTGGGATCGGTTCTGTGGCTGGTGGTCGGGCGCGGACAGAACGCGCCCCGCGGATACGTCGGCCCAACCGGGTACGGCGAATACGAGCGCCCGGGACGTGCCGTTGCGCAGGATCCGGCGGCGGACGAAGCCTTCTTGCGTCAGTGCCGCGAGCGGGCGGAAGAGCAGCGTCGAATTGCCAAGCAGCAGCGCCGCGACGGCGACGCTGATCGGATGTGAGTTATCGGTAGGCCGTGAGTCGGTCCAACACGAGCCGAAGCGGCGGCCACGACGATCGGCCGCGACGCGTCACCGCATAGGCAGTGAGGATGACGGGCGGATCGACGAGTGGTTCGACGCGCACGCCTTCGCGAGTCTTGCGTTCGAGCGGCATCAGCCCCACGCCGTAACCACTGAGGATCAAGAGTTCGACCAAGTCGAGACTGTCGATCTGGTGAGTGATCCGAGGGGTGAACCCGGCCAGCGACGCGAGGGTTCGCACAGCGCGCTCGTCTGCCGTGTTGCGTGAGTTCACTATCCATGACGTGTCGGCGAAGGCGCGGAGATCGATTCCGGATTCTGTGGACTTGTCGGGAGCTTTGGCGTCGTCGGGAACACACAGTCCCCATGGCGTCGACCAGAGCGGAATTGCTTCGAGTAGTGGGCTCGGCGACGCGGGGGCAAGGTTGTAGTCGTACGTCAGCGCGAGGTCTAGATCGTCGCGTTCGAGGAGTGCAAAAGCCTCGACGGGTTCGTATTCGTAGATCATCACGTCCACCTGCGGGTGACTGCGTTGCAGGCTTCGAGCGACGGGGAGCATCGCGGTTCTGATCGCAGTTGCGAATCCGCCGACTCGCAGGGTCCCCACCGGTTCCGCGTCCGGATCGAGGTCCAGGCGAGCTGCATCGACGGCTGCCAGGATGGTGACGGCATGATCGGCCAGTCGTTGACCGGCCGGCGTCAGCCGCACCCGGCGACCGTCGGGCTCGATCAGTGCGGTACCGGTCTCCGCGGTCAAGGCCGCGAGTTGTTGGGACACTGTCGACGTCGTGAGGTTGTGCGCTTCGGCGACCGCACGCATCGAACCCAAGCGGGAGAGTTCGAGGAGGAGATGGAGTCGACGGGTTTCCATCCTTCGATCATTCACTAATCGTGAACATAATGTAGGTCAAAATCGCGTGGACACGAACGGTTGGCCTCCCGTTCAATTCAGCTATGGATACGAAAGCGCGGGCCGGAGTGGGCCTGGCTGTTTTGGCGATGTTGTGCGTGCAGCTCGGGCTCGCCGTGTCGGTGGGCCTGATCGATCAGCTCGGCGCAGACGGAGCGGCGTGGCTACGACTCGCCTGGGCAGGCATCATTCTTCTGATCATCGTCAGGCCCCGCCCTTCGGCGTTCACTCGCAAGGCGTTTCTGGCTTGCGTGGTTCTGGGTGTGGTCACCGCAGGCATGACGCTCCTGTTCATGGCAGCGGTGGAGCGCCTTCCGCTGGGAACAGCAAGCGCATTGGAATTCTTGGGTCCGCTGACGGTTGCATTGCTCCGGGGGCGTGGCCGCGTTCTGTGGCCGGTTCTGGCAGGCGTGGGCGTCGTGCTTCTCACCGAACCATGGGCAGGGACAGTCGATCTGGTCGGTGTGGCGTACGCACTCGGTGCGGCGCTCTGCTGGGCGATGTACATACTGCTCACCCAGCGCGTCGGCGACGAGGTTGCCGGGATCAACGGGCTGGCGGTGTCGATGGCGGTAGCCGGGTTGGCCGCGACAATTGCCGTAGGCCACTCGGCTATCGGGCGGCTGACTCCGCATCTGATTCTCGTGGGCCTCGGACTCGCGATCTTGCTGCCCGTCGTGCCGTTCGTTCTGGAGATGGTCTCGTTGCGAAGGCTGTCCACGGCGGCGTTCGGCACGCTGATGAGTCTCGAGCCTGCTTTCGCGCAGCTTATCGGTCTGGTTGTGCTGCAACAGGTTCCGAGTGTTCTGGCCGTGGCAGGTATCGCGTGCGTCGTCGTCGCAGGGATCGGCGCGGCCCGCGGTGGTGCTCGAGGTGGTGCTCGGGATGGCGCCCGGAAGCCGACTGAGCCACCCTCCGATTCCGAGCGAACGTACCTTTCGGCGCCTTCATGAGACCGAGAGTGCCGTTCGCTCAGATCGCGTTCGCTCAGCGAGAGTGCGCCGCGGCGATTGCTCCGTCGAACACGTCGGCGACCTCGCCGAGGGAATCGAGAATCGGCTGACCGGATCGTTCGACGCGAGCCCGCACCAGCGAGCCCTCGAGCGCGGACACTGCCAGGATGGCAAGCCGTTCCGCTCGCGCACGTCCGACCCCGGACGCGATCAGTGTGTCGCGCAGTAGCGAAGTCCACTGTCGATACACCGCCTGTCCGGCGGCTGTCACGCTCTCCGAATCGGGGGCAAGTTCCAACAACACCGTCGTGATCGGCGAGCCTTCGTGGAAATCCGAATCGCTCACCCATCCGGCGAGCAACCGCGCGTACTCGCGCAGCAGCGACCCGGCGTCCGATTGGCTGTCGGCGAGTTCGGTCAGGGTGTCGGTGACCAACTGCCCGCCGACGCGGACGACCTCTTCGCCGATCTGCTCTTTGCCGCCGGGAAAGTAGTGGTACAGCGAACCTTTCGGCGCCCCGCTCGACTTGAGGATCTCGTTGAGGCCCGTTGCCGCATACCCCTGGCGGCGAAACAGATCGGCCGCAGCTCGTACGAGTGCTTCGCGGTGTTTCGGGGGAGTCGCCACGAGTTGGAGCTTAAACACCCCAGCGATCCACCACAATCTATGTAGACTGGTCTACATGGGAAATTCTGAAATGCTCGAACAGTTGCGGGCGGTCAACGCCTCGGCGGCCTTCAACCGGTGGGCCGGATTCGAAGTCACGGAGGCCGAACCGGGTCGCGTTTGTCTGCGGCTCGAATGGCGTGAGGATCTGGGCCAGTACTCGGGACACCTGCACGCTGCGCTCGTGGCGGGACTCGTCGACACCGCGTGCGGATTTGCTGCTTTCACCCAGGTAGGTGTCGTGGCGGCGTCCAACTGCGCGGTCAATTTCGTGAGTCCGGGCGTCGGAACCGCATTTGTCGCTACGGCGCGCTCGGTCAAGGCCGGGCGCAAGCAGGTGTTCGTCACTGCCGAGTTACATGCCGAACGCGAAGGCGAATCCGTGCTCGTCGCGTTCGGCACCACCCTGTTGGTTCCACTCGCCCCTCAGACACAGGGAACCGCAAGCAACGTCAGGGAATGAGGATGAACTTCCCGGCGGGATGGGAGCTCTGCAACTCGGTGTGAGCGAGCGCGACGTCCGTTAGTGGGAAAGTCTTGGCGATCTTCACGGTGAGATGTCCGGAACCGGCTTGTTCGACCAGCTCGGATCGAGCCTTCAAACGTGCTTCGGCACTTGCCGGATTGCCTCCGCCGACAGACGCGAAGCCGTCGGTCTGGGCGCGTCCGAACGCGACGATGGTGACGATGCGACTCTTGTCGGTGACCAAAGCCAGAGATGCATCGACGGCTTCGTCCGTTCCGGCGATGTCGAACGCCGCATCGACGCCGTTCGGCGCGAGTTCACGGACACGCGCTTCGAGGCCGTGGCCGTAGAGCACAGGCGTGGCGCCGAGCGAGCGCACGTAATCCTGATTCGAGGCTCCCGCAGTGCCGATCACCGTAGCTCCGCGACCAACTGCCAACTGAACAGCGATCGCGCCGACGCCGCCGGACGCGCCGTGGATGAGAACGGTGTCGCCGGAACCGACCCGAATGGTGTCGAGGGCGTCGACTGCAGTTCCGCCGACCAGAAGGAGGCCGGCTGCCTGTTCCCAGCTGATGCCTGCGGGCTTCGCGGTGACAGAGGAGACCGGCACGACTACTTGTTCGGAGTAGAGGCCGTTGCCGGGGCTGACGATCACTTCGTCGCCGACGTTCACATTTGTGACGCCGTCGCCGACAGCCGAGACGACGCCCGCTGCCTCGCCGCCGAGGCGGATGGGAAGTTTCTCGGGGTCGGTGCCGAAAGCGCCGCTGTAGAGCTTGAAGTCGAAGGGATTGACGCCGATCGCCTTCACGTCGACCAGGACTTCACCTGATTTCGGTGACGGTAAATCGACGTCCACCAGCTTCAGGACCTCGGGCGTGCCGTACGTCTGCGCTACAACAGTTTTGGTCATGTCTCGCGCAACCGTCCTCGGGGAAGCGATATTCCCCGAGGACGGGAAAAACTCGAGAAGATTCGATCAGCGGATCAGGGTGCCCAGATCGAGCGGCATCGCGATGCCGGTGATGTGATGGGCCTCGTCGGAACCGAGGAACGCGACGGCGGCGGCGATGTCCTCCGGCTGGCTGACCGGGTCGGGCAAGGTCTGCATGAAGATCGGACCGAGTGTGTGGGCGTTGGCGTCGATGAGCGGCCGCATGTCCGTCATCTGCATTCCGGTTTCCACGCCGTGTGGGTGGATGGTGTTGACCCGAATGTTGTACTGCCCCAACTCCGAGGCCATCGTCTTGGCCAGACCGGTGATGCCGTGTTTGCTCGCGACGTAATGGCCGAGGAAGGGGAGGCCGCGCAGGCCGGCGACGGAGCTGGTGAAGATGATCGAGCCACCGGTGCCTTGCTTGATCAGGTGCGGGATCGCTGCCTTGGCGGTGTGGAAGACGCCGGTCAGGTTGACGTCGAGCGTTTCCTGCCACTGCTCGGGCGTGATTTCCCAGGACATGTTGGCAGAACAGATTCCGGCGTTCGCGACGACGACGTCAAGTCGCCCCAATTCGTCGATGCCGGCCGCGAGCGCCGCGGACAGCGCAGAGAAGTCGCGAACGTCGGTCTTGGTAGCGACAATTCGACGGTCCAGGGCCTTGACCATTTCGACTGTCTCGGCCAGGTCGTCGTCGGTGGCGCCGGCATACGAGGTGGATTCGAATTGAACACACGCGTCGACGGCGATGATGTCTGCGCCCTCTTCTGCCAGCCGGACAGCTTCGGCGCGCCCCTGACCACGGGCGGCTCCGGTGATGAAGGCAACTTTTCCGGTGAATCGACTGGCGGCCATGCTCAAACCTCCGACTAGTGGTGATGATCTGCTCTTCGGAAGTTAGCGCGACGAAGTTCTTTTCGGGGGTGAATGCCCAGTCAGCGGAAACCGCTCAGCGCACCCTGGTCAACAGGGCACATGGCCCGGCAGCGAAGATGTCCCGCGCATCCGAAGACAAGACGGGTTGTCCGCTCAGTGCGTCGACCCATTCGCCATCTGGCAGGTCCACTCGCGTATCTCTCCAACCGTGCGACGAGAGTCTGAGCGAATGTCGCGTCGCCAGAGCAACGACCATAGGCGGATCACCTGCCGGGCCGCGCGAGAAGCCGACCAGATGACCGGATCCGGAACCTGAAGCGAAGACCGGCCGGTACTCACCGTGATCGAACCACGAGGGGTTCTCCCGCCGCAGTGTCAGTGCCGTGCGAACGAGGTGCAACTTTGCGGTTCCGGTTGCGTCGATCGGCGCGGCGCCGGAATCGAGCAGTGATCGCCTCGTTCCGTAGTCGACAAGCCGCCGGTTGTCCGGATCGACCAACGAGTCCTCCCACAGCTCAGTGCCCTGGTAGACGTCGGGAACGCCGGGCCCGAGAAGTTGGAGCAGCTTTTGGCCCAGAGAGTCCGACCAGCCGTGACGCGCGATCCGGCCGACGAATTCGCTGACCGAATCACCGACTGGGCCGTCGATCACCTCGTCGATCCAGCGGTGCACTGCCGACTCGAAGTCGACGTCCGGATCGTTCCAGGAAGTTCTGGCGCCGGACTCGCGGACGGCTTTCTCCGCATAGGCGTGCAAACGCTCGCGCAGCTCTGGAACCGAGGCTGCCGAGCGGCCGTCCGCCGGCCACACACCGATGATGTTCTGCCACAAGAACAATCCGGTAAGCGGATCAGGGCTGGGGCACACGTCTTCCCACTCGCGAATCAGCCGGGCCCACAGCGTCGGCACCTGAGACACAACACCGATCCGTGCCCGCACGTCCTCGCCGCGTTTGGTGTCGTGAGTGGACAGACTCGTCATCGCGCGCGGCCACCGCTTCGCTCGGTCCGCGTTGTGGAGATGGAATTCGGCGACGGAGACGGCAAGCGATGCCGGGTTGCCGCCGACTTCCTGACGTGAGACCAGGCGCGCCGTCCGATAGAAGAGTCGATCTTCGACGGACTTGGCCATGACAGCGCCACACACCTGCTGGAAGCGAACTGAGGCTTCACCGCTGTTCACCAGGGATTGCGCCAACACGTTGAACGATGGTTCATGTCCGGGAGCCAATTCGTGCATGTCGCCGACGATCCGAGCGGCCAAACCGGCGAGGGGACTGTAGTCGGATCGGTACACCGGCATCCGAGCGATCGCGACGACAACTGCGTCGTTCAGTTCGGTCTCACTGCAACGACTTCCGGTTTCGCGTCGGATTGCACGTACGAGCCTGCGAACCTCCGGTGCCAGGTCACCGCGCCCGGTGTCGCGTTTGAACTGACGTTCGGTGTGATGCAACCACGTACTGTCCCCGTCGTCGCCGGTCAGATCTGCCGAGAGTTCGGTCAATTCGAGTTCGGCGGCGGGATCGACGAAAATGCCGCCCAGCTGATTGAGGGCGTCGTATCCGGTGGTGCCGTCGATCGGGAGCATCGGATCGAGTGGTTCCGTATGGCCGAGGATCTTTTCGATCACGAGCCACTGATCTGGTCCGATCAGTTCTCGCAGGCGCCCGAGATATTCCGCCGGATTCGCGAGTCCGTCCGGATGATCGATGCGAACGCCGTCGATCAGTCCTTCGTCGACCCACGACTTCACTTGCCGATGGCAGAGTTCGAAGACTTGGGGGTCCTCCTGGCGCAGCGCAGCGAGTTCGTTGACGGCAAAGAACCGTCGGTAGTTGACGATCCCGGCGTTCCACGGTACGAGTCGGTACGACTGCCTGGAGTGCACCTCCTGTGGAGATCCGAATTCAGTACCGGCAGCGATGGGGAAGCGGTGCTCGTAGAACGCGAGAAGTGTTTCCTCGCCATCTTTCTCGACAGTCAGTGCGTCGAGATCGTCCGGGCTGCCCAGTACCGGGAGTGAGAGTTTGCCGTCGGCGCCGTTGGCTCCGTTGTCCTCGGCCCAATCGATGTCGAAGAAATGCGCGTACTCCGACGACTGCCCGTGCGTGAGAACGTCCCACCACCAAGCATTTTCGCGAGGTTTGGCGACACCGACATGGTTGGGGACCAGATCGACGATCAGGCCCATCCCACGTGATCGAACGGCGCGCGAGAGCTCCACCAGGGCCTCGCGGCCACCAAGTCCTTCGGACACGGTTGTCGGATCGGTGACGTCGTAGCCGTGCGTCGATCCGGACGTCGCAGTGAGGATGGGGGAGAGATAGAGATGTGAGACCCCCAAGGCCTCGAAGTAGTCCACCTGTGCGGCCGCATCACGAAGAGTGAATGCATCCGGTCGCAACTGCAGTCGGTAGGTGCTGGTTATCGGGGCCATGTGCACGTCTCCCTCAAGCGGTTCTGCGAAGTACCGTCAATGCTCGCGCTTTTACATCCAATGTTGTTCCGGCTTTGATCACGGTATCGCTCTCACCGGTGGGGACCGAGGTGTCCAGTACGACGGTCCACTCCGACGCGTAGTCCGCGTTGGGGGTGGAGAATTCGAGATCTTCGTAGTGGGCGTTGAAGCAGAGAAGGAACGAATCTCCGGTGACGCGCTCGCCACGGTAGTTCGGTTCCGGGATCGCGTCACCGTTGAGAAAGACAGCCAACGACTTGCCGAAACCGCTATCCCAGTCGGCCGGAGTCATCTCTTCGCCAGACGGCGTGAGCCAGGCGATGTCGCGACTCTGATCGCCACTTCGAATAGGTCGCCCCTCGAAGAATCGACGACGCCGGAAGACCGGGTTCTTGGCGCGCAAGGCAATTGCGCGCTTGGTGAACTCGACGAGGTCGGCGTTGGTTTCCGCGAGAGTCCAATCCATCCATGACAGTTCCGAATCCTGGCAGTAAACGTTGTTGTTACCCTGCTGAGTTCGGCCCATCTCGTCGCCGTGAGCAAGCATCGGGGTGCCCTGGCTGAGCATCAGCGTAGCCAGTATGTTTCGGCTCTGACGTCCACGCAGTTCGAGGATTTCCGGGTCGTCGGTGGGGCCTTCGACTCCGCAGTTCCACGATCGGTTGTGCGATTCGCCGTCGTTGTTGTTCTCACCGTTGGCTTCGTTGTGCTTCTCGTTGTACGAGACGAGGTCGTGCAGGGTGAAACCGTCGTGAGCGATGACGAAGTTGATGCTCGCGCCGGGGCGACGTCCGGTGGCCTCGTAGAGATCAGAGGATCCGGTGAGACGGGAGGCGAACTCCCCCAGCGTTGCCGGCTCACCACGCCAGTAGTCGCGGACGGTGTCGCGGTATTTGCCGTTCCATTCGGTCCACAGGCCGGGGAAGTTGCCGACCTGGTAACCGCCTTCGCCGACGTCCCACGGTTCGGCGATCAGCTTCACCTGACTGACGATCGGATCCTGTTGCACGAGATCGAAGAAGGCCGAAAGGCGGTCCACGTCGTGCAGTTCACGGGCGAGTGTCGAGGCGAGGTCGAAGCGGAAACCGTCGACGTGCATCTCCGTGACCCAGTACCGCAGAGAGTCCATGATCAATTGCAGCGTATGCGGATGACGGGCGTTGAGGCTGTTGCCCGTTCCGGTGTAGTCCATGTAGTGCTCTTCGTCGCCGTCGACCAGGCGGTAGTAGGCGGCATTGTCGATTCCGCGGAAACTGATGGTCGGCCCCATGTGATTGCCCTCGGCGGTGTGGTTGTAGACCACGTCGAGGATCACTTCGATACCCGCCTGGTGGAAGCTGCGCACCATGGCTTTGAATTCCGCTACGGCCGCATCGGGTTTCGTGGCCGAGGAGTAGTCGGTGTGCGGAGCGAGAAAGCCGAAGGTGTTGTAACCCCAGTAGTTTCGCAGACCTTGGTCGAGAAGCACCTGATCGTGCATGAACTGGTGGACCGGCATCAGTTCGATCGCCGTGACACCCAGATCGGTGAGGTGCTCGATGATCACCGGATGAGCGAGCCCCGCGTACGTGCCGCGCAATTCCTCCGGAACTCCGGGATGCGTCGCGGTCATACCCTTGACGTGCGCTTCGTAGATGACCGTCTTGTGATACGGACGCTTCGGCGAGTGGTCGGACGCCCAATCGAAGAACGGGTTGATGACGACGGTCGACATCGTATGGCCGAGCGAATCATGTTGGGGGAAAGGGATGGTGGCGGGTTCGTCGACGAGTGGTTCCGGCTCGAAGGGTTCGGGCTCGAGGATCTCGTCCGATTCCTGATCGCCCGTGGGCGAGTCGTCTTCGAGGCCCACCTCGTCCGATTCGGCTTCCGAACTCGTTTCGTCGGTAGCCTCTTGCGGCCCCACGGCGGGAGATTCGTCGTCTCCTGAAGGTTCGGGGTCCGCCGCCGATTCGACGTCGTACGAGAACAGCGAACGGTCTCCGTCGAAGTCTCCGTCGAACGCTTTTCCGTACGGGTCCAGCAGGAGTTTGCTCGGATCGCATCGCAGACCTGCAGCCGGATCGTACGGCCCGTGTACGCGGTAGCCGTATCGCTGGCCGGGGGATACCGACGGAAGGTACGCATGCCAGACGTAACCGTCGACCTCGTCCATCCGAATGCGGGTTTCGGTTCCGTCCTTGGCGATCAGGCACAGCTCGACGGCCTCGGCGACCTCGGAGAAGAGCGAGAAATTGGTCCCAGCGCCGTCGTAGGTGGCACCGAGTGGGTACGCACTGCCAGGCCATACCGGGATGGGAGTGGCTGAGGTCTCGCTCGGCGGTTGATCCATGAATCAGACCCTATCGGGTGCAGCCGATCGAATCTCGTCGACTGTCTACGGTGCCGATCACCGTTTCGCCTGGCTGCGGGCGGTTGCAAGCATTCCGGCTGTGATCTGTTCCACCTCTGCCTCCGAACACAGGTACGGAGGCATCGCGTATACGAGGTTGCGGAACGGCCGGAGCCAGACGCCGGCGTCGACGGCTGCATCGGTCGCGCTCTGCATGTCGACCGGCTGTTCGAGTTCGATCACTCCGATTCCGCCTTTGACGCGGACGTCGACGACCCCGGGAATTGTGACGGCTTCGGCGAGGCCTCGAGCGAGGCCACGTTCGAGGGTTGCGACGTCACGCCGCCAGTCCATCGCAAGCAGAAGTTCGGTCGACGCCACCGCGACGGCGCACGCGAGTGGATTGCCCATGAAGGTGGGGCCGTGCATCAGCCCGCCGCCCTCACCGGCAGTGATGGTCTCCGCGATCTCCGTGGTGCACAGCGTTGCCGCCAGACTCATGTACCCGCCGGTCAGTGCCTTGCCGACGCACATGACGTCGGGACTGACGCCGGCGTGATCGGCGGCGAACAATTCTCCGGTGCGTCCGAATCCGGTCGCGATCTCGTCGAAGACCAGGAGGACTTGGTACTTGTCGCAGAGGTTACGCAGGTCGATCAGGTACGCGGGATCGTGGAAACGCATTCCGCCGGCGCCTTGGACCACCGGTTCCACGATCACCGCTGCGAGGTCCTCGTGATGCTCGGCCAAGAGCGATTCCAACTCCTGCACGTATTCGGGGAGATAGCCCGCCGGGGGAGCCTGCGCGAAGACCTGAGGGCGCAGGACGTCGGTCCAGAGAGAATGCATGCCGCCGTCGGGATCGCAGACGCTCATGGGGGTGAAGGTGTCACCGTGGTATCCGCCGCGCCAGGTCATCAAACGATTCTTCGACGGCTTTCCGAGGCTCCGCCAGTACTGCAGGCACATCTTCACTGCGACTTCGACGGCCACCGAACCGGAGTCGGAGAGGAACACCTTGTCGAGGTGAGGTGGTGTGATGTCGACGAGCAGTCGCCCGAGGCGAGCGGCGGGTTCGTGCGTCAGTCCGCCGAACATGACATGGCTCATTTTGCCGAGCTGCCGTGCGGCGGCGGTGTCGAGCACGGGATTGCGGTAGCCGTGAATGGCGGCCCACCACGAGCTCATCCCGTCGACCAATCGGCGGCCGTCGGAGAGCGTCAGGGTAGCCCCCTGCGCAGAGTCGACGATCAGCGGACGAGTCGACGCGGGAAACGATCCGTACGGATGCCAGAGGACATCGGCATCGATGGCGGAGACGTCATGGGGATCAAGTCCGGTTGTGAGCACGGATGCACCCTAACCATTGAGTTGAACGGTGTTCAAGTATGGTCGGAAAAGTGAACACCTCGCTGAATTGGCTGACGGCCGTCGAAGCGGACCGCAGGGCCGCTGGACTGCGTCGCGAACTCCGTCCTCGCACGGTCGACTCCCCGTTGATCGACCTGGCGTCGAACGATTACCTCGGACTCGTGCGGCACCCCGATGTGATCGAGGGTGCCGCGGCGGCTCTGCGCCGTTGGGGCGCGGGCGCCACGGGCTCTCGTCTGGTCACCGGCACCACCACCGAACACGAACTGCTCGAAGTCGAACTGGCCGAGTTCGTCGGGGCGGACTCCGGACTTGTCTTCTCCTCCGGTTACACAGCCAATCTCGGCGCGGTGACGGCGCTCTCGGGTCCAGGGTCGTTGATCGTCTCCGATGCGGGATCGCATGCCTCGCTGGTGGATGCCTGCCGCCTGTCACGTGCTCGGGTCGCCGTTGCTCCGCATTCGGACGTGGGCTTTCTCGCCGACACGTTGCGCAGCAGAGTGGAAGAGCGAGCGCTGGTCGTCACCGATTCGGTCTTCAGTGCCGACGGAGACCTCGCGCCACTGCGGCAGATGCATCAGGTGTGCCGCGAGTACGGGGCGATCCTGTTGGTCGACGAGGCGCATGGCATCGGTGTGCGCGGTGCCGGTGGACGTGGACTCGTCCACGAGTCGGGCCTGGCCGGTGAACCCGACGTCGTCGTGACGGCAACACTGTCCAAGTCGCTCGCCAGCCAGGGCGGAGTTGTGCTCGGTGACAACAAGATCCGCGCGCATCTCATCGACGCGGCAAGAACGTTCATCTTCGACACCGGTCTCGCACCGGCCGCCGTAGGCGCGGCCAGGGCTGCACTCGCCGTACTCCAGCGTGAGCCGACGCGAGCGCTCGACGTCCTGGCCCGGGCATCCGAGTTGGCGGACGTCACCGGTGCTCCGTCGCCTGAATCTGCTGTCGTCTCAGTCGTTCTCGGTGATCCGCAGCGGGCGTTCGATGCCGCGTCGGCGTGCCGGGATCAGGGGTTGCATGTCGGTTGCTTCCGCCCGCCGTCGGTTCCGGAAGGAACGTCACGGCTGCGTCTGACCGCACGCGCGACGCTGTCCGCATCCGAGATGGAGCAGATCGCTCTCGTACTGCGCGAAGTATTGGCCGGAGCCCGAGCATGAGCATTTTCCTGGTGACCGGAACGTCGACCGACGTCGGAAAAACAGTGGTGACAGCCGCATTGGCATCGGTGGCCTTGCAGTCGGGAAAGTCGGTTGCAGTGCTCAAACCGGCCCAGACCGGCGTCGACGTGGACGGTGCGGGTGATCTGGCCGAGATCGAGCGTCTGACCGGCGGCGGTGCGACGCTGGTCGAGTTGGCGCGGTACCCCGAACCTTTGGCGCCGGATACTGCTGCACGTCGAAGTGGTCTCCCGTTGTTGGCGCTCGACGACGTGGTTCGGGTCGCCTCCGACCTGGACACCACCCACGACTTGACCCTGATCGAAGGCGCCGGCGGCTTGCTGGTCCGCTTGGGCGTCGACGGGTTCACCGCTCGCGATCTTGCCGCGGCTCTGGCAGCGCCAGTGGTGCTGGTGGTTGCGTCCGGCCTGGGCACGCTCAATCACACGGCACTGACCGTGGAAGCCCTACGTGCATCCGGCGTGGACTGCGCCGGGTTGGTGATCGGTTCGTGGCCGCAGGAACCGGACCTCGCCGAGAGATGCAATCGCGAGGATCTGGTCTCGGTCAGCGGTGTTCCCCTTCTCGGGGTAATGCCTGCCGGAAGTGGGGGCGCGAGTGTCCGAGAGTTTGCTCGCACCGCTTCGATCACGCTCGGTGAACTTCATTTGACCAACTGACGACGTAACATCCGATTTGTCCGCATCGATAGCCAAGGCACAGTGGGGCGCCTTGGGTTTCGACGTCCCTCGCGTACGATTCCGGTCGGTATATTTCGACGGGTGTCTTGCGGCGACCCTGCATCCGGGGCGCCTTGGTCACCGACAGTGGTTGTCGAATTGTGAGTAGGTCAGTCGAATGTAGGTGGTGAGCACGGTCGAAAAGTCGTTGTCGTCATCGGCCGTACGTCGCGCACTGCTTATCGGCGTAGTCGTCTTCGTCTCGTGCCTGGTCGGAATTCTGAGCCGTCTGCCGGGCACGCTTGCAGTCTTCTGGCCGGCCAACGCGCTGCTACTCGGGATCCTCTTTCGGTCGCCGCGTTCCGCCACACTGCTCACCTGGATCTGCGTCGTAGTCGGTTATGTCGGAGCCGACCTGATCACCGGTGGGGCATGGGAGTCCACGGTGTGGCTCAACGCGGCCAACATCGTCGGGGTTGCGAGCGGCTTCTACGGCTTTCGCTGGGTCGACAGTGAGGACCGTCGACTGACCAGTATTCAGTCCGTCGGCTATCTCGTGTCGATGACTGTCGCCGCCGCGTCGATGGCGGCGCTCGTGGGCGGTATCGCGAACCGCGTGCTGTTCGGCGGGCAGTGGTGGGACGGCTGGTTGCTCTGGTTCTCGAGTGAGTTCGTCAACTACATGACCATCGTCCCCTTGGTGCTGACATTCCCTTCGCTTCGACGAGTGGATCGAGAACCGAAAGCTGTTGCCACGCTTGTGCGTCGATCATTTGTTCCGACGGCGCTGCTGGCCGTCTGCATCATCTTGGAGTGGGTGATAGGCGGTGCCGGAGCGATCGCGTTTGCCATGCCGGCGCTGGTGACTGCAGCCTTGCTTACCAATGTATTTGTCACGTCGGTGCTCACCGCTGTGTCAACTGCCTGGACGTTGGTACTGACGGCCGACGGCCATCTCGGATTGTCCAGCGAGGGCGTCTCGCCGGTCAGCGCGTCGGTCCAGATCGGATTGTCGCTGCTGGCGGTAGCGCCGATCGCGGTGGCCTGTGTGATCCTCGAGCGTCGCCGCGCGCTCGAGGCACTCACCCAGGCCGTCACCCACGACGATCTCACCGGTGCGTTGCGCCGGGACGAATTCTTGCGGCGAGGCGGCAGCGTGACGGGTGCGACCGATCCGCGTCGCCACTCTGGACGTCCGGTCAGCGTCCTGATGATGGATCTGGATCACTTCAAGATGGTGAACGACAACCTCGGTCATCGTGCCGGCGATACAGCGTTGGTGAGTTTTGCCGATCAGGTGCGGCGGCACCTCGATGACAAGCACCTCTTCGCCCGATTGGGCGGCGAGGAGTTCGTCGTACTGATGGCCGGTGTCGATCTCGAGGGCGCGACCGAAACAGCCGAGATGATTCGACGCGCGCAAGCGGAGAATTCGTCGGCAGTATTGGGCGACTTCGGGCCGACGGTCAGCATCGGCGTCGCGTGTTCACCCCACGGCGACGCAGACCTGACGCAATTGGTCGATTGCGCTGACGAGGCGTTGTATCGAGCGAAGAAGTTGGACCGCAATCGAACCGTGGCGCTCACGGTCGGTAGCTGAAGAAATACGTGCGGACCCGCAGTTTGTTGCGGGTCCGCACGTGGTGGTGGAGTCGACCGATTCAGAACAGATTGATCAGGGCAGGAACACTGAACAGCGCTACGTAGTAACCCATGAACAGAACTCCGCCGTGAATCTTGAACAGGCGCCCGAGAAGGCCACCGACCAGGCCGACCGTCACGGTGATCAGAAGCCCGAGGACGCCGCCCTCCCAGATGCTGATGACGACGACGAGTCCCGTGAACACCGCGATCACAGCTTCGTGACTGATGTGCTTGACCACCGCTGACGCAGCGCGGTACGCGTAGTTCATGGCAAACGGGTATGCGATGACCGTTGCCGTGACCACTGCGAGCAGTCCGTAGAGCAGGAACTCCCACTGCGTCAGGTACGTGGAGAGATTGTTGATCACTCCGGTTTCCTGATTGGTCTCGAACACCGGTGGAGCGTTGAACAGAGGGGCTGCGGGGCCTGCCGCGAGCGGGCTGAGCGGAAGGCCGAAAGCGACGAGTGGGATGAGGGTTTCCGCGATGTAGGTGGATTCCGTCGTACCGTTCTTCGCCGAGACCATTGTGGTCAGTCGGTGATAGCCGTTCTTGATCCGCGCACCTACCAGCTCACCCATCAGAACAGTCATGGCGACCGGGCTGAAGACGAAGGTTGCGCTCGACACCGTGGAAGCGGCGGCGGTGTAACCGATCTGCTTGCGATCGAGGACCTTCAGAGGATTGGGGAAGTATCCCTTCCATCCTTTGATGTCCGGGGCCAATGCAACGGTTTTGGGTTCACTGCGTTCCATGTCCTTACGGCTCGACGGGCCCAAGGTCAATGCGAGGTCCGCGATCAGCGGCCCGACTGCGATCGCAAGGAAGTAGCTGATGTTCAGCGACACATCGTAATTCGACGTCAACGCGCGGGCGCCGAGGATCAAGATGACGAAGGGAACGAGGGCGACAACCCCGGCCCAGCGGCCTGGTGAGGCGTAGGCGATGCCGATGGCGGCGACCAGGAACAGCCACGGTGCTATCGACTGAACGGTGTCCGCAAACGGCGCGAGGATGGTCGCGAACAAAACGGCAACCGGCACAGCGACGAACGCCGAGATCACTGCTCCCGAGATCGCCTTGCGGAGTGCGATGTGCGGGATGCCGAGTGAGCGCATCATCTGCGCTTCCGGCAAGAGTGGAATCGCCATCGTGTCGCCGGGAATGCCCAGCAGCATCGTCGGCACCGCGTGCGTCATGTGTTTGGCGATCGCACCGGAGAGGAAGAACGTGAAGACCGCCGCCGGGGGAGCGCCGAGCAGAATCACGAGCAGAGTCAGCGGTGCGATCGTAGCGGTCTCGTCCGTGCCGGAGATCAATCCGATGAACGTGAACGCGACCGCACCGATGATGCCGAAGAGAACGGCAATCAGAATTTCGTTGGTCAGAACCGAACTCATGCGCGCCCACCGTCCTTCGGTGTGTTCGAGACCCGTGCGTGCTCGGCCTCGGCAGCGGCGAAGTGGTCGTACAGACCCAGCTCGCGAAGTTCCTGTCGGCTCTGCTCCGGAATGTCGGCGAGAGTGCCCAGACCCTGGCGCTGTTCACTCATCGTCGTGATGACACCGTCGATCGACTCCGCGTCGGCGGCGGCCAAGGCGACTATCCGCTTCGGCTTGATGAAGATTCCGCAGACCACGCCGGCGAGCAGGCAGGCCGCGATGCCGACCAGAAGGCTGTACGCCTGGGCCAACGACGGTTCGCTGACGACCCGTTCGAACAGTGCCTGGGCCGCGAGAAGGGCCGAGGCGCCGACGACACTGCCGACTGCAACGGAGATCGCGAGGTGTCGACCGTTGACGGTGTCACCCCAGACTTCGAGGTATGTCTGCTGCTCGGTCGGCTCGGTTGTGGTGGTCGGCGTCGTTGCCGGCTGCGGTGGTGACATCAGTCTTCTCCAGTGTCATGCATGGCGGGGTCGTACAGGGAAGGGCTTGCGAGATGAGGGGCTTGCGTTGCGGGTGTCAGGTGCGTGCTGCGCGGAGGGCGGTGACAACTCGGGACGGGCTCGAGTGGCCGATCTGTTCGGCCATCCAGCTGCTTGTATCGGTGAGCGAATCCAGGTCGATGCCGGTGTCGATCCCGAGGCCGTGAAGCATCCACACCAGATCCTCGGTGGCGAGATTTCCGGTCGCGCCCTTGGCATACGGGCACCGTCCGAGACCACCTGCGGAACTGTCGAATTCGGATACCCCAGCGGTCAACGACGCATAGACGTTCGACAGCGCCTGGCCGTAGGTGTCGTGAAAGTGCATGGCGATCTGCGATGTGGGGATGCCACGTTCTCGGAGGGCGCCGAGCAAAGCGAGTACATGGCCAGGTGTGCCGACGCCGATGGTGTCGCCGAGTGAGAGTGACGTGACACCGCTGTCGATCAGGGTCTTTGCGATGTCGGCGACACGCTCGACGGGCACGGAGCCTTCCCAGGGGTCGCCGAAGCACATGGAGATGTAGCCGCGGACGGGAAGTCCCAGGGCTCGGGCGGCCGTAGTGACCTCGGCAGCCGCGGCGATCGCGCCGTCCACCGTGGAATTGAGGTTGCGTTTCGCGAATTCCTTTGTGGCGCTGACGAATACTGCAACCTCGCTTGCTCCGGCGGCGACGGCCCGCTCGAGACCCTTGCGGTTCGGGACAAGAACGACCGTACGTACCGAGTCCGGCAGGTGCAGCCGACCCATCAATTCTTCCGCGTCCGCAAGTTGCGGGATCCATCGAGGTGAGACGAAACTCGTCAATTCGACAGTGCGGGAGCCGGCCGCGACCAGGCGTTCGATGAACTGGGCTTTCGTCTCGGTCGGGATCACCGCTGTTTCCGCTTGAAGTCCGTCGCGTGGCCCGACTTCGTAGATCCGGACCGAGGTCGGCAGCCCCGGCGCCGGCACTCGATGAGGCGCCGGCTTCCACACCGGTGATCCTGCAACTGTTTCGGTCATTGTCGTCAGTTTCCGCCGCGGATCTCGGCGAGAACCTTCTCGGCATGCTCGACGCGAATGCTCTTGTCCGCGATCAGGCGTGCCACCACGGCGTCGATCTCGCTCTTCTGCGCTCCGGCGGTGGCAGCGATGTTGCGGGCGTGCAGCCCCATGTGTCCGCGCTGGACACCCTCACTGGCCAGAACGCGGACCGCAGCCAGGTTCTGCGCCAGGCCGACTGCCAGGATGATGCCGGCGAGTTCCTCGGCGCTCTCGACGCCGAGCATCTTGATTGCGGCCTGCGCTACGGGGTGCACTTTGGTGGCCCCGCCGACGAGGCCGACCGGCATGGGCAGTTCGAGGGTGCCGACGATGTTTCCGTCGGCATTCTTCTCGAAATGCGAGAGCGACGAGTAGATTCCGTCGGCGTTGACTGCATGGGAGTGGCACCCGGCTTCGACTGCGCGCGTGTCATTTCCGGTCGCCAGCACCACGGCGCTGATGCCGTTCATGATGCCCTTGTTGTGCGTCGCGGCGCGGTAGGGATCCAGCTCCGCCAAGCGTGCGGCATGGATCAGGTTGTCCACAACCTCTGCGCCGCCGATCAATTCGGCGTCGAACACGGCGCGAACGCGTGTCAGCCGCAGATCGGCCTTGTTGGTGAGGATGCGCAGGACGACGTGTCCGCCGCCGATCTCGGCGACTCGATCCGCGATTGCCTCGGCCATCGTGTTGACGGCGTTGGCGCCCATGGCATCTCGTACGTCGACGTGAAGGTGAAGGACGACGTAGGCGGCCTTGTCCGAGGACACGATGCGAACCGAAATGTCCTTCACGCCACCCCCGACGCTGACCAGTTTCGGGTCCTGCTCGTTGGCGAGTGCAATGATTTCTTCACGTGCCTCGAGGAGTCGGATGCGGGCAGCTGCCGGATCCACGACGTCGACGAGTTGAATCTGGGCTTGCATGATCGGCTGCGTGCTCGAGACGTGAAAGCCCCCGAGTCCGCGTGCGATGCGAGCAGCGTTGCTTGCGGCTGCGACTACCGACGGCTCCTCGGTGGCGAGCGGGATCAGGTAGTCCGTGCCGTTGATCGTGAAGTTGGTGGCCACGCCGACCGGGATGCCGATGACGCCGAGGACGTTCTCGACCATGCGATCGGCCTGGTCGATGGTGAGGCCGTCGGCGGCGTCGTAGACCGCGATGTCTGCCTCGGTCAGGTCGGTCTGGCGGACGATCTCGGCGCGTCGTGCGGCGACGTCGTAGGACCGGAAATCGGCGATGCGGCTGTTGATGGACCGGTTGTTCATAGACACGTGGGGTCGTCCTCCTGAAGTGGTTCTGTGCTCCGCTTCACAGTAGGGAGGTCGATGCTTGCCAGGCCACGTGCTCACGACACATCGATCGGTCGAAATTGTAGTGTCATGCACCATCGGCGCTGTCGTTGATGCCGCTTCCGGCCTCTTCGGTTCCCACGTCCCGAAGTTCGTCGAGCCTCGTCGCCATGGACACCCGGAAAAAGCTCTCGTCTTCCCGCCACGATTGACCGAGGAGCGTACGGATGCGGTCGAGACGCTGAACGACGGTGTTGGGGTGATAGTTGAGTGCGCGGGCAGCCTTGGTCGGGCTCCCGTCGTTGCGTACCAGGGCACGAAGGGTCGCGGTGAGATCGGTGTCCTTGTCGCGGTCGTACGCGAGTACCGGGCCGATTACTTCGTCGATGAACTGATGAAGTGATTCCGGATTTTCGCCGAACAGAACGGTGTACGGCAGATATGACGCCGTCGTGACCGCGCCGTCGGTCTTGCCCAATGCCGTGAGTAGGCGGGCCGTGCGCAGCGCCGAGGTGAAGCGCGCCGGGAGCTCTTCGGGGCGTTCCGCCGTCGCCGGCGCAATGACTACTGCGTGCGGTCCTACCGAACCGGTGATCTGACGGTGAATGACCGTCGCCGCGGCTGCCGGGTTTCCCGAGCGCGAGACCACCGCGATCAATCCGGCATGCTGCGCCGCCAACCCCGCTACCGGCAGAGACTGCCCGATTGCGCGGAGCGCGGCGGTGCGGAGTTCCGGAGCGACCGACACCACGAGGACGGTGTCCAGTTCGCCGAGGGAGATGCCGAGGTTTCGGGTCCTACGTTCGAGATCGCGCCTACGCTCGGGCGCAGTGCTCAGCAAGTCGGCGACCAGTTCGTCACGTGCACGCCGGTCCGCTGCTGCCGCCGCCGAGTGTTGCAACACGAGGATGGCAGTGACCTGAGCTGCCCGTTCCACGGTCCGGAGTTCGACGGGGCCGATCGGCGCGTCCGAACGATTCAGCAAGATGGCCCCGAGGAACGATTCTCCGGCGGTGACGGCGCTGACGAGTTGGATCACGGTCTCGCTGTTATCGGCGACAAACGTGCATCGGCCACTGCGGCGACTCTGGTCGATGGCATCGGACACGGCGCGAGGTAGCGACAACGGCACCGTCGTGATCTGCTCACCCGACGATGTGACGAGAGGGCGTAGCTCATTGTCGACGACGACGGTGCTGCGTTCGAGTGCGCTGCTGAGGGTTCGTGCAACCTGGGCGTAGCCACCGCCGCGGAGAACGGCGTGGATCAGATCCTGGTGGACGATGTTCGATTTGTCCCGCGCGGACACGTGCTCGCGCAGCTCGTCGAGTGCTCGCCCGGTCTCGGCGGCGGATTCCTCGGCGCGGTCCAGCGCCCGTGCGGTTTGCAGGACTACCGAGGCGTGATCAGCCAGCGCCGAGAGCAGGGCAATCTGATCTGCGGTAAATCGTCGTTCCCGGCGGTCGGCGGCAAACAGGACTCCGAGGATCTGGCCGTCGGAGAGCATCGGCACGCCGAGAATCGCCACCAGACCCTCGGCGACGATCGCGGCATCGACCACTTCGTCATGGCGCGACTGCGTGTAGTCGCTGTAGTTCTGAACCCATTGGGCTGCTCGAGATTCGGCAATCGCGCTGACCAGTCCCGCGCCGGCAGGAACTTGCAGATGCTGGAGTTCCGGCGAGACCGCGCCGGCCGTCTTTCGAACATTCAGGTCACGAGTGATCACGTCGAACTCGGACAGGTACGTGACGTCGGTGCCCATGATGTCGTGTGCGCGGTTGACCAGCCTCTGCAGCAGTGTGTCCACGTCGCGAACCTGCGCGAGCTCACGTGCACTCGAATAGAGAACCGCCAATTCGTTCTCGCGACGGCGAAGTCGCCGAAATTCCGACCGACTGGCCCGGATGAGGGCCGCGGTCTCCGCGACCTCCGTTGCGCCAAAGCCGAATTCGGCAAGTACCTGTTCGACATGTTCGTCGCCGACTGAATCGGACGTCACGTCGAACAGCGCGGCAATCACGTTGGGCGCTGAGTCGGAGTCTGAATCAGGGGCGGTCACACCGAACAAACTACAGACCGGTGGATCCACCGAATTCGTCGAGCGGTGTGGATATGTGATTGTTGTTTGTTTCCAATGCATTCCGAGTCGTGCTCGTGTCTCCCGTTTCCCGTCTCAGTCTGTTCACGTCCTTCTCGAGCGCGCTGACTTCTGTCTCGAGGGCACTGATTTTGCGGTTCAACGCTTGGATGCTCGCCATGCAGACGCCGTTCGCGTCGACGGCGGAGATCCGGCGGGCGTTGGATCCCAAGCCGAAAATCGCCGCAAAGTCTTGCGCCATCGGACCCAGGTGACGGACCGACTTGTGGTCGAATCCGTAACTCCACGTACTTATTCGGAGTGCCGTCAACCGGTCGAGCACGTCCTGCGCGCTCGTCGGAACATCTACGCCGGTATGCACGCCACGTCGATGCGCGGCCCGTGCGAACACCCACTGCGCGGGGTGTCGCATCGCGGCGTTCACCCGAATACCGACCCGAGTGCCCAAAAATTCAGTGCGCTCGCCCTCGTCAGGCGGTGAGTTCACGTCGTGCGGTTTTGACGGTCTTGTCGCTCAGCAGAATTCCCGCTCCTGCGCCGAGCAGTCCGAGGCCGATTCCGACAGCGGCGCTGCCGAGGCCCAAAGCAATTCCCAACATGATTCCTCCAAAAATTGTGCGGTGAATTGAGGGGCCAGGTGTCCGACGAAAGTGCTGCCGACCTGCTCCGCGCTCATCTTTCACATTGCTCCGCCGTGCGGGCGATGACAACCCGTCTGGACCGAATTTCTCGTGGAAAACACAGGCGTGCAACACTGGGTGAAGAACTGCTGAGTCATCGGCGTCTTGTCGGCGCCGTACGGGCGGCAGTAATTGAGTAGCCATCGACCGATCTCTAACGCAGGTTTATCTGCGCGCGGCAACGATGACCAGGCAAAAGGGTGGCATGTGAACGAATCGAGCAGTGGCTTGTTTTCCGACCTCAGCGCGTCGGAGCCCGTTGTCGACGCAAAAAGCGCCGAGCAACTGGCTGCCGAGCGTGAAACTGCGGCAGCAGAACGCTCCAACACCGACACCGCTGAACAGCGGCAGTCGCAGCTGTTCAGCGGTTAAGCGCGTCAGGACTCCTTGATCACCGACAGAACATTGCCGGCGGGATCGGTGAACCACGCGATGTCGGGGCCGTTGCCACGCATGATGCCTCGCTCATCCTGGGGGAATCCGTCGTATTTGAGAAACTCCACGCCACGTGCGGTCAGTTGGTCGACGGTTGTGTCGATGTCGTCGACGACGAAGTTGAGAATTGTGTAGGTCGCCGCTTCGTGATTCGGCTTCGGATAAACGAGGATCTCGGTTCCGCCGGCAAGATGTAGGCGAATCAGTCCCATGTCTCCGTCGGTTACCTTCAACCCGAGTGTTTCGCCGTAGAACTTCTTTGCAGAGTCGATGTCTGTCACCGAAAATCCGCTGAATGCTTTCGTGTCTGTAAGCATGACTATCTCCGTTCCCAGCGGTTGCCGGACTAGGTGGTTTGGGAATCCGTCATTCCGGATTCCATCTCGGCCCTGGCTTCCTCGCTGAACTCGATGATCTGAACGTAGTTTCCGTCGGGGTCGATCGCAGTGGCGAACAAACTGCCCCCGCGGTCTTCGAGTGGAGCGTGCCAGTTTCCGCCGAGCGTATCGATGCGCTGTGCGATCGACCGGGCGTCGTCGGTTTCGACGTTGAGGAACATGCGACCCGGCTGGGGGTTGGTCTCGCCGACGTCGTCGCGTCTGTCGAGCATCACGTAGAAACCGTTGAAGTCGAGCACGTCGTAGCCGGGTTCGCCGGGAGTCCGGTCGACCTTCGGGGCGAACGCCTCGGCGTACCAGTCGCGCAAGCGTTCGGGGTCGGTGCTCGAGAGCAAAATGCTGCTGATGCTGGATCCGGACATGGGTCCTCCTGCTGTCGGTCGTTACTGTCGTCGGCAATCGAGGCTCTGGTCACGTCACCTCCCAGATATAGACTTCCCGCAGCGGCGAAACTCATCGCGGCTCAGGTGTGTTCCGACACCAAGATCGCTGTCGTCCCTGGTTCGAGCGCCCGAAAGATGTGCTCCTCGTCGCCGGGATAAGCAAGATAATCGCCCGGTCCGAGTTCGATCGGATTTGCAGTGGGCCCGACCTCCGCCCGTCCGGTGCCGATCACGACGTGTTCGGTGGTGCCGCGTGCATGCGGAGTGGAAATACGCGGCTCGCCCGGTTCGGCGACTACCCGATACAGATCGCGTCGTGCGTTCGGTGGGCTCGGCGCCAAGAGCGTCGCGATGTACGACGCGTTTGCCGACGCAATCGCGGGACCTTCTCCGGCTCGAATCAACTGAACGGTCTGTGCCTGAGAGTCGACGAGTTGTGAGAACGGCACACCCAATGCGTTTCCGAGTGCCCACAGAGTTTCGAGGCTCGGATTTCCGAGTCCGGATTCGAGTTGGGAGAGTGTGGACTTGGCGATATCGGCGCGCCGGGCGACCTCCGAAAGGCTCAAGCCTGCTCGGGCACGTTCGCGTTTGAGTGCGACGGCGACCAGTTTCTGAGGAGTCTGCGCTGTATCCGTTTCATTACTGGGCATCGTTCGATTCTCCGATCGATCGTTCTACTTGACGAACGGTGTCACTTCGTTCAACATAGAATACATGCGTTCTTTATGGCGAACAGTTGATCGAGACACGGTTCGGGTGAGCGTGCTGATCTGTCTCTCCGTGGCCATCGTCGGTGCGTCCTACGGTGTGACGGCAGGATCGGCTGGATTCTCGTTGTGGCAGCTTTTGGCGTTGGCTGTACTCGTTCTGGGAGCGTCTTCGGAGTTCTTGTTCATCGGAATCATCGCGGCCGGAGGCGGCGCCGTCGCTGCAGTTATAGCCGGCTTGCTGATCAACTCCCGAAACTTCGCCTACGGATTGGCAGCGGGATCTTTTCTCGGCGAGGCTCGCCACACGGATTCAGGCTGGCGCAGGGGCTCGGGCTGGCGCAAGTTGGTCGGCGCGCACCTGGTCAACGACGAAAGCGTCGCGGTCGCCATGGCGCAGGAATCGGTGGAGCGCAAGCGTGCGGCTTTTTGGTTCTGTGGAATCGGGATCGCGGTGTCGTGGCCGATCGGAGCTCTCCTGGGCGGGCTGCTCGGCAGAGTCGTCCGAGACCCCGGCGCGTTGGGATTGGATGCCGCGTTTCCGGTTGTCATTCTGGCCCTTGTCTTGCCTGCGCTGAAGGAAAAGGTGACATTGCTTGCCGCTGTGATCGGTGCAGCAGTCGCGGTGGCCACGTCGCCGTTCCTGCCGTCGGGTACCGCTCCGCTCGTTGCGCTGCTGAGTATCGCGGTGACGATACCGTTCCGGGAGAAGGTTCGATGAATACCGCGTCGGTCTGGATCGGTATCGTCGTGTTCGCTTGCGGTTCTTACGCTTTGCGGGCAAGTGGCGTTCTGCTCCGCGCTCGGGTGAAGCTCTCCGGCTTCGCCGAGAAAACCCTCGATCGTGCTGTCGTGGTGCTGCTGCTCGCAGTGGTTGTGACATCGACGGTCTTCACCGGGCATGACGTTGCGGGGCCGGCGCGGATGCTCGGCGTGGTGGCCGGAGGCATCTGCGCCTGGTTCAAGGCGCCGTTGGTGGTCGTGGTGATTGTCGCGGCCGGCACTACTGCAGTACTCCGACTGTCAGGAGTGTCGTAGAGCCGATTCGATGGGCGTTGAATCGGGGATCGAATTCAGGCGAGTGCGAATGCCGTCGATGAACAGGTCCAGGCCGAACTGGAAGCGCACTGTCGGATCGCCGTCGAGGAGGTCCTCGTCGGAACCGCCGCCGATCACCTCGGGGGAGTCGGGGGAAATGGGTGCTCGGGTAAGTGCCCCCATTTCTTCCATCTGCGCTCGGGACTGCTCGTCCACGGTATGGCCGAGTACGTAATACAGCAGGGCGTACGCCGCGAGTTGGGCGTGCTCGCGTGAGAGACCGGATTCTTGCCCGGCTTGTACGAAATGCTCGCGCACCTTGCTGTTCGTCATCCGCGAAGCGAAGGTGGCGCTGACCAACTCGGCGCCATCGCGGTGCGCCAGTAGGGCAGACCGAAGTCTGTGTGCCAGTTCGGAATACGCCTCTTGCCACGTGTCCGCGTCAACGGGGGCGTCGAGGTCTTCGAGGATCTTGTCGACAACCGCGCCGAGCAAGGTCTGTTTGTTCGGGAAATGCCAGTAGAGAGCGCCGGGTTGGACACCTAGTGAGGTTGCGAGCCTGCGCATCGTGAGGTCGGCAAGTCCGAACTCGTCGAGTATCGCCATGGCGCCGTCCAGCACGTCGCCGCGTCGCAACTGCACTTGTTGTTCCCCTCGTTTCGTCCCGCTGTGGAGCGCTCTCGATCGAATGTCGATCGGACCCGCCTTTGACAGTATTCCACCACGTCTCTAACGTGAACACCGTTCAACTTGTACGGTGTTCAATTTTGCTGGTTTCGAAGGAGACGTCTGTGACCCCGCCCCCGATTAGCACGGCCCCTGCGACGGTCGACATCCTCGACCAGGCGCGCGAGCAAGTTCTCGAAAGAGGAGTTGGCCTGACCGAAAGCCAGGTGCTCGACGTACTCCGACTCGACGACGACAGGCTCGAAGACCTGCTGGCTCTCGCCCACGATGTGCGTATGAAGTGGTGTGGACCGGAGGTCGAGGTCGAGGGCATCATCAGCCTGAAGACGGGCGGCTGCCCTGAGGACTGCCATTTCTGCTCGCAGTCCGGACTCTTCCAGTCGCCGGTTCGCGCGGCGTGGTTGGACATCCCGAGCTTGGTGGAAGCTGCCAAGCAGACTGCGAAGTCGGGCGCTACCGAGTTCTGCATCGTGGCCGCCGTCCGCGGACCCGACGCCCGGTTGCTCGCTCAGGTTGCCGCAGGCATCGAGGCGATCCGCAACGAGGTCGACATCCAGATCGCCTGCTCGCTCGGCATGCTCACCCAGGAGCAGGTCGACCAACTGGCCGCCATGGGTGTGCACCGGTACAACCACAACTTGGAAACTTCGAAGTCGCATTTCCCGAACGTCGTGACCACGCACTCGTGGGAAGAGCGGTGGAACACGCTTCGGATGGTTCGTGGAGCAGGCATGGAAGTGTGCTGCGGCGGAATCCTCGGCATGGGTGAATCGCTGGAGCAGCGCGCAGAATTCGCGGCCAACCTGGCTGAACTGGAGCCGGACGAGGTCCCGCTCAACTTCCTCAACCCGCGTCCGGGTACGCCGTTCGGTGATCTGGACGTGCTGCCCGCCAGCGAGGCGCTCAAGTCCGTGGCCGCTTTCCGTCTCGCGCTGCCTCGCACGATCTTGCGCTTCGCAGGTGGACGCGAGATCACTCTCGGCGACCTGGGTGCCAAGCAGGGCATCCTCGGCGGAATCAACGCCGTGATCGTCGGCAACTATCTGACGACCCTCGGACGTCCCGCCGAGAAGGATCTGGATTTGTTGGTGGATCTGCAGATGCCGATCAAAGCACTGAACGACACTCTGTGAGCACTCCGGTGACCGAGGAGCGGTACAACCCGTTCACCGGGCGTCGGATCGTCGACGGCGTCGACGATCCGACGCCGACTGCGGCGTCGATGGGGCTCGAGCCTCCTCGCTTCTGCGAGCAGTGCGGGCGCCGCATGATCGTTCAGGTCAGCCCTGACGGATGGTGGGCGAAATGCTCCCGACACGGTGTCGTCGACTCGATCGACGTCGCCCGCAGGTAGCGTCACTCTGTGTGATCTCTCTTCGGCAGATTCGTCTGCGCACCGCGATCGTGATCGCCGCAACCATTGCGGGCGTGAGCGTGCTCGTCGGTGTGCTGTGGGCGTTCTTGGCTCCGGCCGAGCACCTGTTGGTGGTGTCCGAGGGGCGCGGCGTCGCGTTGACGGGTGAGAGCCTTCATCAGTTCGACGCGAGCGCCGTGTTCATCTGGCTGGCACTGATCGTCGGTGTGCTGTCGGCGGTGGCGGCCTGGTTGGCACGCCTGAGTCGAGGTCCTTATGCCCTGGGCGGGTTGATAGTCGGTTCAGTGGCAGGTACCGGACTGATGGCACTCGTGGGTTCGGGCGTGACAAAACTGCGTTTCCCCACGGCCGACAATCCGGCGGTCGGGGAGATCATTGCGCGGGCCCCGAACGTCGGAACTTTGCTCGTGCTTCTGTTTCAGCCGCTCGCGGCGTGCGTCGTGACATTGGTTCTTGCAGTGCTCAATCCGTACGACGACCTCGGGGTGGGGGACCACCCGGAATCCGGGGATCCGGAATCTGGGGATCCGGCCACCGACACCGAACAGGCCGAAGTCGAGAGCCAGCCGAAACTTCCGTAACTGTTGCGTCGCTACGCCGCAGAGGTCGACGAGCGCTTGGTTTCGGCTTTCATTCGCACGTCACCCAACAGTCGCCCGGAAATCAGCGCGCCCAACCGGCGGGTTGCGAAGCGAGTGCTGATCGAGGACACCCAGTTCGGCAGTCCCGATACGACGGTCGGCGGCGCGTAGCGTCGATCCAGTGCTCGGAAAGCGGTGTCCACCACCTGAGTTGCCGTCTGCATTCGCCCGACCGCCGCGTCTTCGGAGCCGACTACGTCGAAGAACTCGGTGCGCGTCGGACCGGGGCACACCGCCAATACAGTCAATCCGCTGCCGCGAGCTTCGGCCCAGAGTGCTTCGGTGAAGTTGAGTACAAACGCCTTGGATGCGCCGTAGACGGCCATGCCCGGTGTCGGCTGGAACGACGCTGTGCTGGCGATGTTGACCAGTGCTCCGCGGCCGGTGAGAAGGTCGGGCAGGAATGTGTGTGTCAGCTCGACCAGCGTGGCGATGTTGAGCTGAATCTCGGACGTGACGCGCTCGAGATCTTCGTCCACGAATGCCCCGTGTGTTCCGAATCCGGCGTTGTTGATCAGCGAGTCGACGGTGATGCCACGGTTTGTCAGCTCCTGGTGCAGCGATGCACCGACGCCGGGTGCGGCCAGGTCGGCGGGCAGGACTGTCACGATGATGCCGTGGGCGCCACGGAGTTCGGTGGCGAGTGCCTCGAGGCGGTCGGCCCGCCTGGCGACCAGAACCAGGTTTGCGCCGCGAGCGGCAAAGCGATGAGCGAATTCCACTCCGAGCCCAGCGCTGGCTCCGGTGATGAGGACGGTGGTTCCGGCTACGTCGATGGCCATGGTGGCTCCTTCGGTTCGGGTGATCCCAAATGTAGGCACTGACACCATAGTTGTCAATGACAACATTTTGATATGGTGCCACCATGCCCGCCCACGAACAGCCGTATCATCACGGCAGCCTGCGACAGGAACTCCTGGCGTCGGCCGAAGCAACACTCGAACGAGATGGCGTCGACAAGTTGTCGCTGAGGCAACTCGCGCGTGAGGCGGGCGTGAGCCACGCGGCTCCGGGCAAGCACTTTCGTGATCGCCAGGCTTTGCTCGATGCCTTGGCCGAAAGTGGATTCCATCGGATGACCGGTGCGCTCGAGCGGGCAGTCGCGGATGCTCCACCGACCGCGAGGGCCCGGTTCTCCTCGCTCGCCAATGCCTACGTGGATTTTGCGCTGGAGCATCCGGGCCTGCTCTCTCTGATGTACAGCAACAAGCATGCGCCGGGCGCCGCCGAAACTGTCGTCAACGCGGGGCACGCGACGATGGACCTGACCGTCCGGCTCGTTTCGGAAGCTCAGGCCGCAGGTGACATTGCCGCCGGTGATCCGGAAAGTATTGCGCTGGTTGCCTTTGCGACGTTCCACGGCGTCGCGACGCTTGCTGCGGGCGGAATGTTGGGCGACGTGCCGGTGGGCGAGGTGGTGAACGCGGCCTCGACGGTCTTCTGGGCGGGCCTTTCCAGGGCAGTCTGAGGTGGGGCGCGCAATTCCCCAGAGTTCTCACAGAACCAGCACAAGGGAAGCACAAGATTGCGGACTTACATAGGAGTCAAGAAGTTTGATTCCGAGTGGAGGTTCGGCAATGAGTGTTTCAGAGATCGCCCCCAACAGGGGAGTTGTACTTGTCACGGACATCGGATTCGAGCACGGTGCGCGCACGGCCGCCGAGTTTCTCGACGCTGGTTGGAGCGTGGCAGTCACGGCGCGGACGGTCACCGAATTGGTTCGCGTCATGGCGGGAAAACCTGCCCATCGCTTCTTTGCGATTGTCGCCGATCCGACGGATCGTTGGCAGGCCGATCGGATTCTCGATCGGGTGACGACTCGGTTCGGTGTAATCAACCGGGTCATCGATCCGGCCGGCGCCGTGACCTCGGTGTGGTTGCAGCGCGGAAGTCTCGAAGCTGTTGCCTGACAGTGCGATCGGTGTCAGCTTGGCGGCCGTAGTGCGGCGAATTCGTCGGTGACCCGCAAGGTGGAGTCGGTGAAACGGTACAGGGCGGGTGGACGTCCACCCGACTTGCCGGACGGTGCGGTGTTGCCGGTGGGAGTCAGAACGCCTCGACGCCCCAGCACGCGTTGCAAGTTGGTGGCATCGACCTGGTAACCGAGGGCAGCGCAGTAGATTTCGCGCAGTGTCGACATCGCGAACTCTTCCGGGGCCAGCCCGAATGCGATGTTGGTGTACGAGAGTTTCGCGGCAAGTCGATTGCGCGCGTGCCGTACGACGGTTCCGTGGTCGAACGACATCTCCGGCAACTTCGAAACGGGGTGCCAGGCTGTGTCCGGTGGCAGTTGTGGGTCGGCGCTGAGGGGAACGAGTCCGAGGAAGGTCGACGCGATGCGGCGCGGACCCGGCACGCGCTGTGGATCACTGAAGACGGAGAGCTGTTCGAGGTGGGCGACCTTTCGTAGGTCGACCTTCTCGGCGAGGAGTCGTCGAGCGGAGGTCGTCAGGTCCTCGTCGTCGCGCAAAGTGCCCCCGGGCAGGGACCACGTGCCCTTCTGTGGGTTGAGTGCACGCTGCCACAGCAGTACGGCCAACTCTTCACGCCCTTGCGGGCAGTGATCGCCGTCACCTGCGGCGATGCTTGCGGGGAAGGTGCGAACTTGGAACACCGCTGCAAGCACTTCGTGGGTGGTGTTACTATTGGGCACGTTTTCGATCCTAAGTCGAAAACCTCGAATACGGAAATCCGGGCCAGCCCGTCCGGATTTGAACTGGGTGACGAGCCCGGGTTCACGGTGAAGGAGAACGCCATGACGACCACGACGTTATGGGAGGGATCGGCCTCGCAGATTCACGACGGCCCCGGCGGATACAACGGAGTCGAAGCGACCCCCGAGTGGGCCGCTGAGATCAAACGTCTGGCTCGCGAACGCGGCGCGACGATTCTTGCGCACAACTACCAGCTGCCTGCGATTCAGGACGTCGCCGATCATGTCGGTGACTCCCTGGCGCTGTCGCGAATCGCTGCCGAGGCGCCCGAGGACACGATTGTCTTCTGCGGTGTGCACTTCATGGCCGAGACCGCGAAGATCCTGTCGCCGTCCAAGACCGTGCTGATCCCGGACGAGAGAGCCGGCTGCTCTCTGGCCGACTCGATCAATGCCGAGCAGCTTCGTGAGTGGAAGGCCGACAACCCGAACGCGCTGGTGGTGTCGTACGTGAACACAACCGCAGAGGTGAAGGGTCTCACCGACATCTGCTGCACCTCGTCCAATGCCGTCGACGTGGTCAACTCGATCGATCCCGACCGCGAGGTTCTGTTCCTGCCGGACCAGTTCCTGGGAGCTCACGTCAAGCGCGTGACGGGCCGTACCAACATGCAGATCTGGGCCGGTGAGTGCCACGTGCACGCCGGCATCAACGGTGACGAGCTGACGGCCAAGTCCAAGTCGCACCCAGACGCCGAGCTGTTCGTGCACCCTGAATGTGGTTGCGCTACTTCGGCTCTGTACCTAGCCGGTGAAGGCGCGGTCCCCGCGGACAAGGTCAAGATTCTCTCCACCGGCGGAATGCTCGACGCTGCCCGCGTCACCAAGAGCAAGCAGGTTCTGGTCGCGACCGAGATCGGGATGCTGCACCAGTTGCGCAAGGCAGCGCCCGACGTCGATTTCCAGGCCGTCAACGACCGCGCGTCGTGCCCGTACATGAAGATGATCACGCCTGCCGCGTTGCTTCGCTGCCTTCTCGAGGGCAAGGACGAGGTCCACGTCGATCTCGAGATGGCCAAGCGTGCACAGAAGTCGGTGCAGCGCATGATCGAGATCGGTAATCCGGGCGGCGGCGAGTGACCAGCCCTGCCGGGCGTTTCGCCTGGGAGGCTCATGCCGACCTGGTCGTCGTGGGAGGCGGTGTCGCGGGCCTCACCGCTGCGCGCACCGCTTCTCTGCGGGGATTGAAAGTACTCACGGTCAGCAAGGGCGGTCCGACGGACACCGCGACTCAGTACGCGCAGGGCGGCATCGCGGTCGTCGACGATCTGAATACCGATTCCGTCGAGTCGCACGTTTCGGATACGTGTGAGGCCGGCGTCGGTTTGTGCGACGAGGAAGCTGTCTATTCCATCGTCGAAGCTGGTCACGACGCTGTTGCTGCGCTGGCCGCGTTGGGAGCGGTCTTCGATCGCGGGCGAGACGGCGAGGTGTCGCGCACCCGCGAGGGTGGGCACAGCACGCGTCGGATCATCCATGCCGGCGGCGACGCCACTGGCGCGGAAGTGCAGCGGGCTCTCAATGCTGCCGGGCTCCCCGTTCTGTTCGGTGCAGCGGCAGTCCAGGTGGTGACCAACCGGCGTGGGGTGTGCGGACTCATCGTCTCCTCGCCGGAAGGCCTCGGCGTGATCCATGCGCCCGCGGTGCTGCTCGCTACCGGCGGACTCGGTCAGCTGTATGCCTGCAGCACAAATCCGCCCGGAGCGACTGCCGACGGAATCGCGTTGGCACTCGAAGCCGGTGCGGCGATTGCGGACCTGGAGTTCGTTCAGTTCCATCCGACGGTGCTCTTCACTCCGGGCGGGGTAGGCCGCCGACCCCTGATCAGTGAGGCGGTCCGCGGCGAGGGCGCGATTCTTGTCGACACCAACGGTGATTCGGTCACCGCAGGTGTTCATCCGCTGGGTGATCTCGCCCCGCGTGACGTGGTCTCGAGGGCAATCGCAGCACGCCTACGCGATCTCGGCACTGATCACGTCTATCTCGACGCTCGCAAGCTCGACGGTTTCGATTCGAGATTCCCGACCATCACGGCGTCCTGCCTCGAAGCGGGCATCGATCCACGCACCCAATTAATTCCGGTCGCTCCGGCCGCGCACTATTCGTGCGGCGGAGTCGCCACCGACGTCCATGGACGAACGGGAGTGCCTGGTCTCTACGCAGCAGGCGAAGTGGCTCGCACGGGATTGCACGGCGCGAATCGTCTTGCGTCCAACAGCCTTCTCGAGGGTTTGGTAGTCGGGGAGCGTGCAGGAATCGCAGCTGCCGAGCGTCGCGAGGTTCATGCCGAAGTGGTCAACGTGGTGCGCAAGCCGATGCCGATCCTGCCGCGAGAGACCGTGCAGTCCGTCATGACGGCACACGCGTCGGTGGTTCGCGACGGAGGCGGTCTCCAGATTGCGCGAGCCGCGCTTGCCGACGCCGAACAGACAGTGGCGGTGGCTGCTCCGGACCTCGAAGACGCGGCGCTCACGTTGACCGCGACTGCATTGGTCGACGTGGCCGTGGCGCGAACCGAGAGCCGTGGCTGCCATACCCGCACCGACTATCCTGAAACAGATCCGAATCAGCGTCGCAGCACTCGGATCAAGATGGGTGCCGACGGAGCGCTCGAAATACCCGACATGTTGTTGACAGGAGTTCATTGATGACCGAGCAGAAGATCCTGCCCGCGCCGCTCGACCGTGACGAGCTGCTCACATTGGTCAGGCTCGCTCTGGACGAGGATCTGCGCTATGGCCCCGACATCACTTCTACCGCAACGGTTCCCGCCGATGCGGTCGCGAAGGCGTCGGTCGTCTCACGCTCCTCGGGTACTGTCGCCGGCATCGACGTCGGACTGCTTGTTCTCGACGAGGTGATCGGCGCGGGTAACTACGAGGTCGTTGATCGGGTGGCCGACGGAACTCGGGTTGCGCCAGGTCAATCGGTGCTCACCGTTGTCGCACCCACCCGCGGCCTTCTCACGGCAGAGCGCACGATGCTCAACCTCGTCTGCCATCTCTCGGGAATCGCCACGGCGACATCACAGTGGGTCGACGCCATCGCCGGCACTCATGCCAAAGTGCGGGACAGCCGAAAGACACTGCCCGGACTGCGTTCTCTGCAGAAATATGCAGTCCACGTGGGCGGAGGCGTCAACCACCGCATGGGATTGGGTGACGCGGCGTTGATCAAGGACAACCATGTTGCTGCTGCCGGTTCGGTGGTTGCAGCACTTCGTGCGGTCCGTGAGCTCGCCCCGGACATCGAGTGCGAAGTTGAGGTCGACAACCTCACTCAGCTCGATCAGGTGCTGGCGGAGAACGTGGAACTTGTTCTGCTGGACAACTTCCCGCTGTGGCAGACGCAGATCGCGGTCCAGCGCCGAGACGCTGTAGCTCCAGAAACCAAACTCGAGTCATCCGGTGGTCTCACCATCGACGTTGCCGCAGAGTACGCCCGAACCGGCGTCGACTACCTCGCTGTAGGTGCCTTGACGCACTCGGTGACGGTCCTCGACCTCGGGCTCGACATGTAGGTGTCGCTATTGCTCGGCGTCCAGCAGTTGCGGGACGGCCGAGCGAAGCGCGTTTGTCACGGTTGCGACCGCCGGGTGAGCGTCGGAGCCCGCTCGGTGTGCAATCTTGGTCCTTCGTCGAATGGGCATCGGCGTCAGGCGCACACCTAGCGGCGGATGGATTGCTCCGAGTTCAGGAACCAGCGAAACACCCTGTCCCGCAGCGACGAGGGCGAGAACGGTGGCGAATTCGTCGATGTGGTGTCGCACTTTCGGGGTGAATCCAGCTGCCTGGCATGCGCGAATAGTCATTGCATGACAAGCAGTTCCGGGAATTGCGGTAATCCAGGGACGTTCTACGCAGTCGGTCAGCGATGCGACAGCGTCGTGGGGATCTGACTCGATGTCACTCGATGCGAGGTACACGGCTTCGCTGCAGAGCGGCAATGTCGTCAGGCCCGGTTCGGTGGGGCGAGGGACGAAGTCGTAGTCGTGAATCAACGCCAAGTCCAGAGTCCCAGCTCGTAGGTCGTCGGCGACGTCCGCCGGGTCGATCTCCGAAACCATCGGTTCCAACCCGGGATGCTCGCGAGACAGGGCGATCAATGCCGCCGGGAGGATCGCCCGTGCCGCGGTCGGGAACGTTCCGATGCGCAGCGGCCCCGCCAGTCCACGACGTGCGTCGACCAATTCACCTGACGCCTGCTCCAGGCGTTGCAGGATGGCTTCGGCATGACGTGCGAGGTTCTCACCGGCGGGTGTGAGTCGGACGCGACGGCCTGTTCGTTCCAGCAGCGGCACGCCGGCTTCACGTTCGAGGACGGCCAACTGCTGCGACACCGCGGAGGGACTGAACGACAGCGCCTCGGCAACGGCAACGATGGTTCCGCGCAGCGCTAGTTCGCGCAAGAGCTTCAGTCGGCGAACATCGAGCATCAGCTCAGCTTACGCTCGACGATGGAAATGCGAACTAGACCTACAAGGTTTGTTCGGTGAGGCTGAGTTCTATGACTACGACTCGAGTTGACCTGGCCGGAATCCATGTTCCACTGATCACGCCCTTCGAGAGCGACGGTCGTATTGCAACCGATGCACTCGAACAGCTTGCGCACCAGGTCCTCTCCGAGGGTGCGGTCGGACTCGTTGCGCTTGGGACTACAGCGGAAGCCGCAACACTCACCGAACAGGAGAGAGTGACCGTTCTGGATATCTGTGCGAATGTGTGCCGTGCGAGAGGTGCGACGTTGATGGTCGGCGCGGGCAGTAACGACACGGCGGGCAGTGCGCAGGCGCTCGGGAGGCTGGCTCGGTGGCCTGAGGTCTCGGCGGCCTTGGTGCCGGTTCCCTCCTTCACGAGGCCGTCGAAAGCCGGTGTGGTGGCGCATTTCGCGCATCTGCAGTCGTCGAGCCCAGTGCCGCTGATCGTCTATCACGTGCCGTACCGAACTGCGTGCGATCTGGACAGCGGCACTATGCAGGAGGTGGGTACTTTGCCCGGGGTTGTTGGTGTGAAGTATGCCGCGGGCGGTATCGACGCAGCTGCCGTCGAACTCTTCGCGGATCTTCCAGGCGACTTCGCCGTACTGGCGGGGGATGATCTGTTTCTCGCGCCTCTTCTGGCCTTGGGTGCGGCCGGTGGCATCTTGGCGTCCGCTCATGTGTCGACCGCTGAGTTCGTCCGCTTGGTAAAAGCTTGGGACAGTGGCGATGTGGACGGCGCCCGTGACCTCGGGCGGAGTTTGTCGAAGCTGTCCGGAGCTCTGTTTTCCGAACCGAACCCGACTGTGATCAAGGGCGTATTGCATGCGTTGGGACAGATTCCGTCTCCCCATGTGCGACTGCCGTTGCTACCTGCGGGTGACGAATCGGTAGCGCGGGCGCTCGAGGTCTACCACTCTTGACTCGAACGGGTGTTCGAGTATGATTTGGGCAGGGGATCGGGGGATTCAATGAGTGTCTTGTTGTCGGACGTGGTGTCTGGTTCTGCGGTGGGGTTACGCGGACGCCTGTGGCAGTTGTCTGCTTCTGAGTTGCGTACCGCTGCTGTCGAGGCGAGTGCGGAGATTCTGCGTCTCGAGGCTGTGCGGGTGGCGGTGGTGGACGGTTTGTCGTTGCGTTCCGATGATCAGGTGATTGCCAGCCGCGGAGTGGGTGCGTGGTTGGCGGCGAACACGATGCTGCAGGTTCGGGACGGGAAGAAGATCGCCGCGTTGGGTGCGGCGTTGCGGCCGTTTCCGGCGGTGGCGGCTCGGTTCGATGGTGGGGATTGCTCCTTCGATCATGCCGTGTTGATCGTGGCGTTCTGTGAATCACCACCGAAGGGGATGCCGGAGGAGGCGCTACCGAAGTGCATCGATTTGTTGTTGGCTGCTGCGTCGGGGGTGGAAGCGACGACGACGAAAGTGCGGAACGTGATCGCGACCTTGGAGCGGTTGTTCGAATCGGATGAGATCCCGCCCGCCGAGGATGTCGATCTCAATGAGTTGCGGATCGCGTCGACATTGAACGGTCGGGTGGTGGTGCGCGGGGATTTCGACGCCCTCACCGGGGAAATGCTGCTCTCGGCCCTGTCGAATCTGACGATGCCCACCCCGGCACTCGATGGAACCCCGGATTCTCGGTCGGCAGCGAAACGAACTGCCGACGGGTTCACCGAACTGATCCGCCGCTATCTCGACTGCGCGAAAACCGGTACCGATGGTGGTCAGCGTCCGCATGTGAACGTGCACATCAATGCTCGTGATTTGGCGGAGCATCGGGATTGCGCCGCGTCGCCTTCTGATGTGGACGACGAAGGCTCACCCGATCTGGACTTGTCGGATCTCGATGTCGGGCACATGCCCTGGCTCGGACCACTGTCCGTATCGCAGACCAGGCTTCTCGGGTGTGATTGTTTCCTGTCGACCGTTCTGCTCGACGATCACGGCGCGCCCTTGGATGCGCAACCAGGAAAACGATTGGTCACCGCCGAACAGCGAGTGGCGTTGATCGCCCGGGACAAGGGCTGCGCGTTCCCGGGCTGCACATGCGTGCCCGCCTGGACGGATGCGCACCATATCCGGCACTGGGCGAACGGCGGGCCGACGGTGATGAACAACCTGGTCCTGCTGTGCCGTTCACATCATCGGTTGATGCACCGCAAATCAGGGTTCGTCGGGAAATGGGCGATCCGAATAGGCGCCGACAACAAACCGTGGTTCATCCCGCCGCCCTCGATCGACCCCGGCCAGCACCCGCGACCGGCCAACACCACATTCAAAACCTGACTGAGTGGTGACACCCGTTCAGGCGCACAACTTCACGCCGATAGGCTTCAACTCGGAGATACACCCGGGTTGGGGCCTGGAGGCCGTGTTGTTGTGAACGGCTGCAGATATGGGGGAGGTCATATGGTTGTCGACGTTGTGCAAGCGGTCGAGACCGATGGGCCGGAGATTCTGGCGCTGCGGCACGCGGCAGAAGACTGGTTGGCAGAACGCGGAATCATCCAGTGGCGCCCGCGTGAAGTGTCTGTCGAGCAGGTCGGGGAGCAGATTTCGAGAGGGGAGTTCTTTGTTGCGCGAGACCGGGAACAGTCGAGGATTGTCGGTGCCCTGCGGTTGATCTGGTCAGACCCCGTGGTCTGGCCCAATTCGAACGATCCTGCCGGCTACGTGCACGGATTGGTTATCGATCGAGAATTCTCGGGCACCTCGTTGGGCGAACGCTTACTCGTCTGGGCCCATCGACGGTCCGCGCAGGAGAACGCGCAGTACCTGCGGCTCGATTGTGTAGAAACCAACGTGCGGTTGCGCCGCTATTACCGAGACGCGGGTTTCGCCGAGGTAGGGCGTCGTGACTTCGGAGACGATGCCGACAACGGGTGGTTCAGCGTCGTGCTGTTCGAGCGCTCCCTGACCTGATCCATTCACAGCAACTTTCCAGGCGGCTCCCAGTGCCGCCAGGGGTTGGAGACGCGATCGTTGGCAGGACAGTAACTCGTGAAGGGACTTCCTGATGACCGCCGTTCTGCATCCGGCCCCGCGTCAGCGGCCGGCACCAACTGCCCATCGCGCGGAGCCCTCGCCGTCGTGGTTCCGCACGCGCAGTACGGGATTGGCGCTGACGATCCTGTTGGCAGCAACGGCAGTCCTGTATTTGTGGAATCTGACCGCGAGTGGCTACGCCAACACCTTCTACGCTGCAGCGGCGCAGGCCGGCTCCCAGAATTGGAAAGCGTGGTTCTTCGGGTCCCTCGATACCTCGAATTTCATCACGGTCGACAAACCGCCCGCTTCATTGTGGGTCATGGGTGTGTCCGGGCGAATCTTCGGATTTTCGAGTGCCAGCCTTCTAGTTCCGCAGGCATTGATGGGCATCGGATCGGTTGCGCTCGTATACGCGGCCGTCAAACGAGTGGCGTCGCCCGCTGCGGGTTTGGTGGCGGGAGCTGTTTTGGCAGCTACGCCCGCTGCCGCCCTGATGTTCAAGTTCGACAATCCTGATGCACTGTTGGTTCTGCTCATGACTCTCGCCGGCTACTTCGTTATTCGCGCCATGTGCACGGCGATAGGTCGTCGAGCCGCTATGTGGGTGGCGCTCGCAGGAGTAGCGCTGGGGTTTGCCTTTCTCACCAAGATGCTGCAAGGGCTGATGGTGTTGCCTGCATTTGGTGCCGCGTATTTGATCGCCGGACAGGTGCGCTTGCGGACTCGCCTGGTCCACCTGGTGATCGGTGCTGCGTCCGTTGTCATATCGGCTGGGTGGTGGGTGTTGGCAGTGTGGCTGTGGCCCGCTGATTCTCGCCCGTACATCGGCGGATCGACCAACAACAGCGTCATGGACTTGGTAGTGGGATACAACGGATTGGGTCGACTTTTCGGGAGCACCGGTGGCGGTGGCGGAATGGCCGGTGGCAGTGCAGGTTCGAGCTTCGGGGGAAGTGCCGGACTCGAACGGCTGTTCGGCAGCGAGATGGGTATCCAGATTTCCTGGCTTATTCCTGCGGCTTTGATTGCGCTGGTGTTCGGCCTGCTCGCCTGTGGGCGCGCACCGCGCACAGATCTTGTCCGTGCGTCGTTGATCCTTTGGGGTGGCTGGTTTCTCGTTACCGGCCTGATCTTCAGCTACATGTCCGGCACGATCCACCCCTACTACACAGTTGCGCTGGCGCCCGCCGTCGCGGGGATGATCGGGACCGGTGGATACGCTCTGTGGTTGGTCCGTGCCCGTTGGATCGGACGTTGCGGGTTGGCTGCGACGATGCTGGCCGCAGGAATCTGGAGCTGGGTGTTGTTGCACCGCAATGCCGACTGGCTGCCGATGCTGAAGTGGATTCTGTTGGCGGGCACTGTCGTCGGCGCGATCCTGGTTCTCGTGGGAGCTAAGGATCGATTTCGCAAGCTCGCTGTCGCTGGATTAATTCTTGGATCGTTGGCAGGGATAACCGGTTCTGCGTCTTACGCGATTGCCACTGCCGCAACAGCGCACCGTGGGTCCATCCCGACGGCCGGACCGACCGGCGCCGTGTCCGACTCCGGAATCGGCGGGGGAGGAGGTATGGGTGGGGGCCCAGAGCTGCAAAACGGTGACGCTCCGCCGAATTCTTCTGACGCGACTGTAAATCCGGCGTCGAACAGGCAAGAACTGAGTAGCGGCAGTGAAAGTACTTCCGAGTTGACGGCAATGCTGGTCAATGCGGGCACCACGTGGTCGGCCGCGACCAACGGCTCGCAAAGCGCAGCAACCTACGAGTTGGCCAGCAATACCGCGGTGATGGCGATCGGCGGTTGGAGTTCCGATCCCGCACCGACATTGGATCAATTCATCCAGTACGTGGCAGACGGAAAAATTCACTACTACATTGCCGGTGGCCAGGGCGGAAGCCAGCGAGAGGGCCAAAGCGGGGACAGCACGTCGAGTGCCATCCAGGAATGGGTCGAAGCCAATTTCGCATCGACGACCGTGGGAAATTCCACGGTTTACGACCTCACTGGGTATGTCGGATAGTGACGTAGTTGTTGCCGTAGGCAATGATCGAGAAATGTCTGGGCGCACCGCACACGAGTCGAACCGTCGCCGCGAGCAATGGACCTGGCGCGACGGGTTGGTGATCGTCTCGATCGTCGCCTTGGGAACTGTTGTCGCGGCGGTGACGAACGAGGACACGGGCGCGTCGATTCCCGGATGCGAGTCTGTGGAATCGCCGGGTCCGCCGGTGCGATTCAACTACGGTTTTGCCGGTGAGCCCGGTTATGGCGACCCGGACTATCCGTGGTTCTCGGGTCCGAAGGCCACCGCCATGAGCGATGCACTACTCGAATCGTTGCCTTCCGATGTGGAGGTTGTATTTGCGAGTCCGTCGCAATCGCTCGAGTTTGCGCCGATCCAGAATTACCGGGGGGCTTCGTTTCCTGACGGGGTCGACCCGATCGAGTTCAGCGGTTCTACGTCGGCGAAGGGAACCTTGACTCGCGTCGGGCGGACTGCGTATATCTCGGTTCAGGTGCGTGCATGGGATCAGCCGGTGCCGCCGTGCTTGGAGGGTCTGGTGGATCGGCGGGAGCATCTCGAAAACGGAACAGTGCTCGACATCGCCGATTTCGAGGACAGAGCCGATTTCGAAGACAAAGACGGTTCGGAAGTCGGGGGCGAGCGCGGAGTCGTCGCGTATCTCGGTGATGGATCCCGGGTTGTTGCCAGCGTCGACACGTCGACCGGAACTTCGTCGGATGCTTCCCCGCTCTTGACGATGGACGAACTGATCGCGTTAGCGACCGCGCCGGGGCTTGCGGTGACTGCGCCGGTTCCAGACTCGACGCCGCCGCCGATGGCATCCTGCTACACCGATTCTGTGAATGCCGGTCCACCTGCGTCGCGCATGGATATCGACCGACTGAATCAGTTGCTCGATGCACGTTGGAAGGATCTCGGCGCGGCAGGCGTCACTTTGGAGCGCCCGCTCGGTTCATTGGTTCCAGATGATTACGGACAGGGAGGAGTGTGCGAGCGGATCGTCGCCTCGACAGCGGACGGCAGCAGCGATGTCGAAATATCAGTTGGTACCGCTGTGCCGGAACCGGGTGACACACTGACGTTGCCAGGCTCCACCACCGTGACTCGCCTGGTCGATCCCGATGGCTCGGGCGATGACACGGTCCGGGTTGTTCACCCCTCCGGCGAAACAGTAGTGGTGACCCAGTTCGTGACATCGGCTGGCTCCACATCGGCGTCGCCTTTGACAATCGAACAGCTCGAGTTCATCGCAACCACTCCAGGGCTGGTGATTTCGGCTCGGTGACGGTGGTGCTGGCACAATAGTGGCGAATTGTTCGTACCCAGAGACGTCGGAGGCTCAACGAATGGGCGATGCCAGCCCTGCTCGCGGTGACGATTTCTCCACCTGGTTCATCGATCAGTTCTCCGTGTACTGGCAGTCCGGCGGTGGGGCCCGCATCGAAGGACGTATTGCGGGCTATCTGTTGATCAGCGAGTCGCCAGGGGTCAGCGCCGAAGAGTTGGCGCAGGCACTCGGAGCAAGTCGCGGATCGGTGTCCACCTACATTCGTCGGTTGATCGACCGGGGGTTCGTCAAGCTCACGCGCAAGCCTCGGGATCGGACTCACTACTACGTCATGGATTCCGACGTGTGGGGCGGATTCCTCGAAACAGAGCACGTGTATCTCGAGAATCAACGCAAGCTTGCGACCGAGGCCCTGCAGTACGCAAATCCCAACGGTCCCGCGTACATTCGTGTGCTCAACATGCGCGATTACATGGGGTGGATCATCGACAATCGCATGCTGAGCAGTGAGTGGATGCGATTCAAAGCTGAACGCGACGGCAAGAAACCCGCGTCCGAATAGGACGCGGGTTTCTCGATCGCACGATGCTGATCTACATCACTTGTTCAGCTTCGCGATTGCCTCGTCGATCATCGGCACGTAGCGCTCGAGCGACCAGGGCACGGTCAGAGGGTTGATCATCGAGGAACCGGTGACGAAGGGCTGTTCGGTCGGAGCGATGACAGTTCCCCGAGCCACAGCGGGGATTGCCTGGTAAGCGGGCTGCGCTTCGATCTCGGCCCGGTTGGCCGGGTCCGAGTAGAAGGTGAAGAGCAGGTCGGACTTGTCGAGGAGGTTTGCGTTCTCGAGGCCGATGACGGCGGAGTCTGTTCCTTCAGATTCCGTCAAGGTGTAGACGACGGGATCCACCTGCAGGCCAAGTGCGCGGACCATGGCCACACGCTGCTCTTCGGCGAAAAAAACGCCGAGGGTTCCTGGGCCCGTGTTGTAGATGAAGGAGAAGCTGACGTCGGCGTAGTTCGGATGTGCTGCAGTCGATTCCGCGAACTGCGACTTGATCTTGTCGATTTCGGCTGTCGCCTTCTCGGATTCGCCCATGGCTTTGCCGATGACGTTGATCTGGTCTTCCCACGTGATGGTCCAGGGGCTCTCGGCGTAGGCGACGGTCGGCGCGAACGCGTTGAGCGAGTCGAACTGCTGCTGTGTGATGCCGGACCACGGGGCGAGGATCAGGTCGGGTTCGAGAGCGATGATCGCCTCGATGTTGAGATCGGTTCCGCCGGTGAACTGCTCTGGCAGTTCGCCACCTTGCTTCGTGACCGCTTCGTGCACCCACGGCAGATACCCGGTGTCGTCGCTGCCCCATGCGTACTTTTCGACGCCGACGGGGATCGTGCCGAGCGCGATTACGGTCTCCGCCGACCCCATGCCGAGAGTCACGATTCGCTCGGGCTTTTCGGTGATGACGGCGTTTCCGAGCGCACTTTCGATGGTGACGGTTTCGAAGTCGCTGCTGCTCGATTCGGTTGCGGTGTCGTTGTTACTGCATCCGCCGATTACCAGGGCAGCAATGACCAATCCACTCAGCGCCACAGTTCGGCGAAGTGAGCGCACACGGGCGTATCGCATGGGGAACCTTCCGTTGTCGATGCGCCGAGGAGTGAGACTCCGACGGATCGCAGCCGACGGCCGGTTCCAGGCGCGTCAGGAAGCATAGGCTAGCCTTCGCCAAAGTTTCAAATCTGCTGAAAGTTCACGAGCCCGACAAACGGCGACATGCCAGGGGCCTCGTCGACGTTTGCCGGTCAAGCTCAGCAGGTAGGCACGTCGACGGTAATCTTCGGGTCGTCGACCAGCGGCTGGACCGGTACGCGAGCTTCGCCCTCGGCTGTGGGCTCGGTCAGATCGAACTTCAGCTCAACCGTCTGGCCTCGCGGAATGACGGCCCTGGTCATGTAGGCCGGGTGACCCTGTTCAGTTCCGTTGACGGCAAACGAAATCTGTCCACCCACGGAGACGGCATCGAGTTTGGCGCCGGCTGTCGCAAGCAGAGTGACTGCAGCCACATTGGTGCCATTGGGCAGTCGTCCGGGGTTGTCGACGATCCCGCTGACATATTCGGTCAGGTCGGCGTCGGGCGCGTTGTTGGTCAGTCGAACGGTGACCGTTGTCTTTCGGGTGTCGCCGGTGCACGTCTGGGCTGTGTAGTCGATTTCTCGTGTGAGGTAGTAGTCGAGCTTGTTACCGGCTTGGTTGTTGATCACCACACCGGCATACGGAGCCGCATCATCGGGAATGGTGTGCCCGAGGACGGTGTCGGCAAGAACCGATTGTTCGTCGGGGTGAGAGCTCCACACTGCGATTCTGCCCTCGCTGACACCTCTGCCCAGAGCCTCCAGTAATGCGCTCGGCGACTTGATGTTCCCGGTCATCTTCGCCACGACACGGGCCGCGATTGTCTGCAGATACTGCTTTCGTGCCTTGTTGTCGGAGGGAAAGCGTGCGTACGCGGTCGACTCGGTCAACTCAACGACGTTGTCGGCGGTGACCGACTCTCCGTCCGGCATCTCTACTGGTCCCACCGCCTCGAGGAGGTAACTCAGTGCTATCGGATCGGTCGCTATCGCGCCGTCGACCAGCTCACCCCCGGACTCCTGTGACCACAGGGACTGCCAGATCTGCGCTGCGTAGGGAAAGTGCGAGCTGAGGTTGCTGTTGCGAAAATCGGTGGTCGGTCGACTGTTTCCGTACAGCTGGTTGAAGTCAGGACCAAGGTCTATCGGTTGATTGTCCAGTGTTAGTTCGGAGTTGGGGGAGAGTGTGTCCACCCGAGCGGCGCCGTTGTCGACTCGGACGATGCCGTATCCACCCAACAGGCCGCCGGTTCCTCGCGCTTCCGCATTGGTCTGGAAACCGATGAAGTAGTTGCGCGGTCCGTCGGTGCCGAGCATCGCCGGTGCGATGCGCGCCGCGGTGGCGGTGTTCGTCAGGAGGGTAGCCAGTTCGCTTGTCTGCGACTGTAATTCTGCTCTGGCATCGTTAACTCGGCCCAGGTACTTCGATTCGGGAACTTCCTGTGCCTGCGACGACAGCAATTCCGCGGCGATAGCTGTTTCGGCCAGTTTCGGTTCCGCTTCGCGTAACGGTGCGAGTGCCAAGCGCCCACCGGGCTGCACCAATTCCGTTGGTGCGAGTGAAGTTCCGGTAGTCACGGCAGGGCCGAGAACGTCACGCGTAAGCCCCTGAACGACCTCGGTCATCTGGCGCGTCGACTCGAACGGCGACCCGATGACGGGAATTGCGGCGGTGATGTTCCAGGGGAGTGAATGGGTGTTGTCGTATGCGGCCGATGCTTCGCGATCGGCTTCCGCCGCGGCAGACTCTGCGACTCCCGTATCTCCGGCCAGGAGAGCGCTCTTCGCCGACTGTGCGTGGTCGCGAGCCGCCTCCAGGTTGTCTTTCGCTTCGTATGCCGTGTACCCGAGCCATGCCACGAAACCGCCCACTACCAGCGTCGTTGCGGTGATCGCGACTGCCGTTCTACGGCTTCGGAGAAAAGCGGCCGCCCCCTTGGTTTCGCGCTCCGGGCCCCTCGGTGGGATGGTGTTGGAGCCGCTCGGTTCAGCCCCGGAATCGTCGTCGGACTTTGGTCCCACCGTGTCGTTGTTCATCCGCTGAAGCTCCTGACGTTTGAGTGCGTGAAAGCTGCGTCGACATGTCTAGCAGTGTTGGCCCAGTGGTGAAAACTTAGACGAGACAGTAGGGTTCGGTTCGGCCGTTCGTGGTGTTCGCTCCCATGGATTCACGTGATCAGCCACCGAACGTTCGTGAAAAACAAGGCTGGTGAAATGTGAGGTGACGGGTTGAGTGCTTTTCCGTTGTCTCGGGCTCAGCTCGCGCTGTGGTTCGCGCAGCAATTGAGTCCGTCAACTCCGTTCGTGGTGGCTCAGTACGTGGAACTACGCGGACCGGTTGACGTCGACGCGCTGATCGAGGCAACGAATACGGCATGTCATGAATTGGAGTCGCCGTTCGTTCGCCTCGTCGCTACCGATGCCGAGCCGGCACAGGTCGTCGATCATTCGATCGTCGACGATCTCGCATACCTCGACTTACGCAGCGACCGCGACCCGGTTCAGCGCGCGAACGAGTGGATGACAGCGGAATACTCACGGCCACTTGACGTGATGTCTGACCGCCTGATCTCGGCAACCTTGCTTCACCTGGCAGATGAGCACTACTACTGGTACTCGCACGCCCATCACCTCGTGCTCGACGGACATGCGGCGATGACACTCACCGCTCGGGTGGCCGAGCGCTATTCGCATCTGGTTCATGGCAAGACGCTGACTCCTTTCGGTGGTCTCGGGGTACGTGCACTGCATGACCTCGACGTCGACTACCGATCCTCGTCGCGGTATCGATCGGACGAGCAGTACTGGACGGAGATGTCCGAAGGCCTGCCCCGCCCGGTTCGCCTCGCCGACGGCGCCGGGCTGACATCCATGCCGCAGCGCATGATGGTTCGGACACTGAATCCAACTCTTGCAAAACAACTTTCGGACGTCGCGACCGAGTGGACTACGTCCGAGGTGGCGGTCCTCGTCGGTGCATTCGCGTCCTATCTGGGTCGCATGACGGATTCCGGTGACGTAGTCCTCAGCTTGCCGGTGTCCGGCCGCACCACGGCGACGTCGAGACGTTCAGGTGGGATGCTGTCCAACATCGTGCCTGTTCGTGCGCAACTCGAACGGGATCTGTCCCCACGAGAACTGGTGCGTCAGATCTCGGTTCAGATGACCGGTGCACTACGCCACCAGCGATTCCGCTACGAGGACATGGGCTTCCAGGAGGGTCAGGGCGGATCCCGTGAGGCGGCGGGCCCGGCCGTGAACGTCATGATGTTTCACGAAGCCATTCGGCTCGGCGACGTCGTCGGCGAGTTTCACGTCCTCACATCCGGCCCCACCGAAGACCTGTTCTTCAGCATCTATCCGTCGATCGCGGGGGAGAACGTTCGCCTTTCCTTCGAAGCCAATCCGCACCTCTATAGCGAACGTGACCTGGCGATGCATCATCGTCAGTTCGTTCGGCTACTCGAGGGGTTCCTCGACTCGGCGACTTGTGCGCTCGGTGACCTCCGCATCCTCTCGACGGATGAAGTGAAGGATCTGGTCCCCGCGCTGGGTCCGCGGACGGACGGATTCGCGACGCTCGATTCGGTCATCAGAGGCGGCGCAGGGCAGGGGAGTGCTGTCGCGATCCGCGAGCAAGGTGTGGACGTCACTTACGACCAGCTCGGCGCTCGCGCGGATGCACTCTGCGCCTTGCTCGTGGAGAACGGAGTCGGACGAGGTGACGTCGTCGGGATCCTCACCGAGCGCTCGACCGATTCCGTAGTTGCATTCCACGCGGTAGTGCGGGCTGGTGCTGTCCTTCTTTACGTGGATCCTCAAACACCCTCCGAGCGTGTCGCTTTCATTCTCGACGACGCCGACGTGTCGGTTGTGGTCGGTGGCGAACTCGTGGACGTGCCGGCTTGGGTGTGCGTCGTTGATCCCAGTGGCGACGAGACCGTCGAAGGGCCGGTGGATCGACGCGTGGGGGCGGGTTCATCTATCGCCGACCTGTCTCTGGACGACACCGCCTACGTGGTCTACACCTCTGGTTCTACCGGGCGACCGAAGGGTGTCGCGGTCACGCACCGAGGCATTGTGCCGTTGCTGCGTTCTCACGCACGGCGTCTGAACATCGATAGTTCCTCCCGCGTCGCGCTCCTTGCAAACACATCGTTCGACGTGGCGATCCTCGAGATTCTGCTTGCACACGGCTGCGGCGCGACCGCAGTGATCGTTCCTCCCGGATTGATCGGCGGAGTGGACCTCGAAGACTATTTGCGGCTCGAAGGTGTCACGCACCTGAACTCGACGCCATCGGTTCCGTTGACGATGGATCCTCGGGCTTTGCCGGAACTTCGAGTCCTGAACGTCGGCGGCGAGCGACCGCCGGGAGCGCTCGTGGATGCGTGGTCGAGTCACGTCGACATCGTGAATTCGTACGGGCCCAGTGAAGCAACCGTCGCGGCATTCATGAGCGAGCCGCTCGCGCCTGGTGGTGATACTCCGATCGGGCGCCCGATCGACGGCGTTTCCGCTGTGGTGTTGGATTCGTCGTTGCTGCCCACTCCGGTCGGCGCCGCGGGGGAGCTGTACGTGATGGGACACGGACTGGCGCGAGGGTACCTTTCTCCGACGCTCACCGCGGAGCGTTTTGTCGCTGCGCCCTTCGGTGCTGCCGGCGCTGGTGAGCGTATGTACCGCACCGGGGACATGGTGCGATGGAACGCTGCCGGTCAACTCGAGTTCTTGGGCCGCTCTGACCAACAAGTGAAGATCCGTGGAGTACGCGTCGAACTGGGCGAGATCGAGGCTGTGCTCCTGTCGACTCCCGGCGTTGCGCAAGCAGCGGTGGTCGAGCGATCCGGGTCGCTTGCGGCGTATGTGACCGTGGCCGAAGGTGCAGCTCATCCGTTGAGCCAGACGATGGTGCTCGATCATCTGGCTTCCCGACTTCCTCGTTCCATGCTGCCGAGTTCGGTGACTATTTTGGCAGCATTGCCCGTCACGAGCCATGGAAAGACTGACCGTTCGGCGCTCCCCGAACCGGCGTCGTCCGCGCCGGCCGAGCAGCGCGCGGCGGTCAACCACCCGATCGGGTACGACGAGGAATTGATTGCCTCGGTGATGGCCGAGGTCCTCGGCGTCGGAGTTCTCGGACCGCACTCCGACTTGTTCGCCTGGGGCGGTAGTTCACTCGACGCCGTGTATGTCGCCGCGCGAGTGAGTTCCGCCCTCGGAAGACGGGTTGGTGTGAGGGATGTGTTCGGTGCCCCGACGCCGGCGCGCCTGGCCCGGGTGATCCGTGCGGGGCGGGCGGAGTGGGTGGAGGAACCCCAGCGCATTTCGGACGACCTCGTCGTGGAAATCGCACCGGCGCAACAACGCCTGTGGTTACTCAACCGTCTGGATCCCCAGTCGTCGGCGTACAACATTGCGTTCGAGGTCGCGTTCAGTGGTGCTCTGGATATCGAGGCGATGAGGGCGGCGGTAGGTGACCTGACCGATCGCCATCTCGTCTTGCGTACTGTTTTCTCGTTCGACCAGAATCACGATGCGTGGCCGATCCAGGTTGCGACCGCGACTCCGGTGACTCTGATCGAGGTTGCGTCCGAGGATTACGAGGCTGCGTCAGCGGATTTGGTTGCGGCGGGTTTCGACCTGGCGACCGATGCGCCTCTTCGCTTGATCCTCGCCTCCGGCAGCGACGCCGACCACCGCATGACCGTGGTTGCCCATCACGTCGCCCTGGACGGCCTTTCGTTCGCGACGATCGTCTCGGACCTCGTCGCGGCGTACGACGCTCGCGCCGACGGACGGTCGCCGATCTGGCCTTCGCCCGCTCTCGACTACCGCGACTATTCCGCTTGGCACAGAACCATTCTCGGTGATCCCGCGGATCCACAGAGCTTGGCAGGACGCCAGCTGGAATTCTGGTCCGACACACTCGCCGGTGTTGATCCGACTCTGGCGCTTCCCGTGGACAGATCCCGCCGGCCGGACCAACCGTCGTCGGCGCGGGACGTGGCGTTCGAGTTGCCCTCACCTATCCATGCGGCGCTGAACGAGATCGCTCGCGCGCACGACTGCACAACCTTCATGGTGTTGCACGCCTGCCTTGCGATCGCACTGAGCAAGATCACCGGTGCGTCCGATGTGGTCATCGGGACCCCGACCTCCGGACGAACGCATCCTTCGTTCGACGGTGTCGTCGGTATGTTCGTCGGGACCGTCGCGCTGCGAACGCTCCTTCGCGGCGGAGACACGTTCGGTGAGTTCTTGACTCGGGTGCGCGAGGTTGATGTGGCGGCCCTGTCCAATGCCGACGTTCCGTTCGACTGGGTGGTCGACCGTGCGGTCGGTGGGGGCGTAGGTGAGAAGAATTCCTTCCTCCGAGTTGTTCTCGCTGTCGATCCGGTAGCGCCCGACTCCGAGATCGCGATGGGAACTCTGACGGCGCACGGCACTCCGCTACCCCCCGTGCACCCTCGCTTCGACCTCGAAGTGACTGTGCGCGAGGATCGTACGATTGACGGAGACGCGAGCGGTATTCGCGGTACATTCCGATATGCCGACGATTTGTTCGATGCAGGCACCGTGCAGAGCTGGGTCGAGCGGCTTCGTCGAGTGTGTGGCTCGATTACCGAGAACTCGTCAATCATGCTGCGTGACATCGATGTTCTCAGTGTTGCGGAACGCGAAGAATTGTCGGCTCGGGTGCCGGCGCCGTCGATTGTCGCGCAGTCGCTGCCTGACCTCTTCGGGGCCGTCGCAGCCCGGCATCCGAATGCAATCGCGGTGTCGAGTGGCGATACTCGTTTCACCTATGAAGAGGTGCGAGTTCGTTCGGAGGGCCTTGCCGCTGTCTTGATCGATCGAGGAATTCGAGTCGGTGATCGCGTGGCGGTCGCCCTGCCTCGATCGGTCGACCTCGTCGTAGCCATCATCGCTGTCGTTCGCGCGGGCGCGACGTACGTACCGATCGACTTGCAGTATCCCGACGCTCGTATCCACTACGTACTTGCCGATGCAGGCCCGAAAGCGATTCTGTCGACGGACGAATCTGCTGGGCGGTTCGTTGGGTACGAGCAACTTGTCATCTTCGTGGACGAGACGACTGACGCTACGGCCGACTGGCCCGTTGCACAGTCGGAGTCCGCCGCCTACGTGATCTACACTTCCGGATCAACTGGAGCACCCAAAGGCGTAGTGGTGTCTCAGGACAACGTGTTGGCGCTGCTCGCCTCGACCCGAGAGATCTTCGACTTCAACGCCGAAGATGTATGGACGATGTTTCATTCGTACGCATTCGACTTCTCGGTCTGGGAGATGTGGGGTTCGTTGACCACTGGCGGATCCCTCGTGATCGTGGACGGTGATGTCGCGCGCTCACCCGAAAGATTCGCGGATCTGATTGTGCGGGAACGAGTGACCGTTCTCAATCAGACCCCGGCCGCCTTCTATGCGTTGGCGGAAGTCACGCAGGAAATGCTGCTTCCGCTCCGGACGATTGTTTTCGGCGGTGATCGCCTCGACGCCGGGCGCGTGGAGGCTTGGTTCGATCGGCACCCGGACGTGCGGGGCGTCAACATGTTCGGAATCACCGAAACCACAGTCCATGTCACCAGTTTCGATCTTGTCCCCGGTGACGAGACTGTCTCGCCGATCGGGTCCCCACTACCAGGGTTGCGCAGCTACGTACTGGACGCGTCGTTGAAGCCCGTCCCTCCGGGATCTGTCGGCGAACTGTATGTTGCGGGTCCGCAGGTGGCCGAAGGCTACTTGGGTCGACCCGCGATGACGTCTTCGCGATTCGTGCCTGAACCCGGATTCGATGGATCACGGATGTACCGCAGCGGCGATCTGGTCCGTTGGCGAGCCGGCCGACTCGAATATGTTCGCCGCGCCGACGGTCAGATGGCACTGCGCGGTTACCGCATCGAACCGGGCGAGGTCGAATCCGCGCTGTTGGCTCACACGTCGGTGGAGCAGGCCGCGGTAGTGGTGAGAGAACTCGACAGCGGGCCGACTTTGGTCGGTTACATCACCCCGGGGAGCGGACACGACCTCGACGGCGTCTTGCGGACTGCTCGTTCGTTGCTGCCCGCGCACATGGTTCCGTCGGCTTTGATGGCGCTCGCGTCATTACCGGTCACGATCAACGGCAAAATCGACCGAGCATCGTTGCCGACCCCGGTGTCTCTCACGCAGCCGACTCGGCAGTCGCGAGACTTCTTCGAGCAGACAGTCGCAGCTATTCTGAGCGATTTGATGGAAGTTCCGCATGTCGATCCGGTCCGGAACCTCTTCGATCAAGGCGCCAATTCCTTGATCGCCACTCGTCTTTCGTCGCGTCTGAACTCCGCCCTGGGCTGTAACCTCGACGTCCGCGATGTGTTCGAGCACCCATCCGTCGATCAGCTCGCAGACATCGCTGCTGCGCGGATAGGTGTAGGGCGAACCGGCGCGGAGCACGCGTCTGACGTGTCCTTGGGGCCTCGTTCGGACAACACGGAAGTGCACCTGTCAGCTTCCCAGCATCGAATGTGGATTCTGAATCAGTTGGATACAGACTCCGCCGGATACAACATCCCGATCGTGCTGCGCTTGGCAGGCGAGCTGGACGTGGTTGCGGCCGAACTGGCAATTCGTGACGTGATCAATCGCCATCGCACTCTGCGGACCGTGTACCCGGTTCTCGGCGGCGGCCCGGTTCAGACGGTGCTCGACGCCGAGGATGCGCTTCCGGCCTTTCAGCTCGCGGCACTCGACGGCGGCGACGCCGAGAATTGTGTAGCAGAACTGGTGGGTTCGGGCTTCGATGTCACCGTTGATCCGCCCGTACGTGCGGCACTTCTCCAGGTTTCACCTGTCGAGCACATCCTGGCTGTCGTCGTCCATCACATTGCCGCCGACGCTCGATCACTCGAATTGTTGGTCCGCGACTTCACTGCGGCGTACATCGCCCGCTCGGCGCAGCACGCTCCGCAGTGGTCGCCGCTCGCGCTCGAATACTCCGATTACAGTGCATGGCAAAGGGAATCGGGGATTCCCGAGACGGTACGCAGCTACTGGATGCAGGCTCTCGAAGGACTTCCCGAGCAGGTGACGCTTCCCCTCGATCGTCCACGTTCGACGTTCGCCCGTGCGTCGAGCTGTCGGGTGGAGATCTCAGGTTCGGTACGAACGGGCCTTCAGACACTCGCACGATCGAACAACGCGACCATGTTCATGGTTGTACACGCCGCTCTCGCGGCGCTGTTGGCGAGGTACAACGGTAGCAATGACGTAGCTGTCGGCACTGTTGTGTCCGGACGCGTCACACCTGAACTCGACGAGCTGGTCGGCATGTTTGCCGGCACGATTGTTCTTCGAACCGAAGTCGATCCATCGAACTCGTTCGGCCGGTTGGTCGAGCAGGTTCGTCAGCGTGACGTAGCGGCGTTCGCGCACGCAGAGATGCCCTTCGAATCGCTGGTCGATCTGATCGACCCACCGCGATCGCGTTCGCGACATCCGTTGTTCCAGGTGGCGCTCTCGTTCCGAACTGCTGATACCGCCGCGTGGTCGATACCAGGGCTGGACATCACACAGATTGCTCCTGAAGTCAGGCACGCAAATTTCGATCTGCAGGTCAACGTCACGGACGAGGGGGTCGGGGGCGGACTCGGTCTCGAATTCGTCTACAACGCTGATCTATTCGATGATCTGACGGTCTCGAGCTTTGCGGGCCGGTTCGAGCGCTTCCTGAATCAAGTGTCTGTCGACCCGAATGTCGCCGTAGGGCAAATCGACCTGTTGGACAGTGCGGAACGAGCTCTTCTCGTCCCCGCACACGGCGCGGTCGACCGGCCTGATCGATCTCGACTTTCCGGTACGACACTTGCCTCCATGCTGCGCTTCGGCGTCGAATCCGCCCCGGACGCTGTGGCGGTCGAGGGTGAGGGCAACACACTGACTTACCGGGAACTCGATGCCCAGTCGGATGTCGCAGCCGACGAGTTGCGCTCCCGGGGAGTTGGAGTCGACCAGGTCGCTGCTTGGACTGCAGATCGGTCGATTGCGTCGATCGTGCAACTGTGGGCAATCGCGAAGGTCGGTGCAGCTCCAGCATTGACGGACCCGGAACAGCCGCAGGCGCGAGTACGCGATGTCCTCGAAACACTGGGCACCGGAGCGATCGGCGGCCGCAACGCTGGTGGTGAAGGCGCTGGTGGTGAAGACGCTGGTGGTGAGAAGGTCACCGACTCGGTGCGCGAATATTCCGAGAACCTGGCGGCCTACGTAGTTTTCACGTCAGGAACGACCGGAACCCCCAAGGCTGTGGTCGTGACCAACGGCGGGCTCGGTGTGATCGCCGAAGACCTGCCCGGTCGATTCTCGGCTGGGCCAGGTTCTCGCGTATTCCATCGCGGGGCGCCAGGATTCGACATGACGTTGCTCGAGGTGCTCATCGCGAGTGCGTCCGGGGCCACGCTCGTTCTGGCGAAGAACGAAGAACTGTTCGGCTCGGGACTCGCATCAGCACTGAGGCGCGAGCGAATTACTCATCTGTGCGCCACACCTACTGTCGTCGCCTCGATCGGCGATCCTTCGCTGCCGGACCTTTCCACGGTGATGTTCGGGGGCGAGCGACTCGGCGGCGCGTTGGCGAAGCGCTGGCAAGCCGGACGCCGAGTCATCAACGGATACGGACCTGCCGAGTCGACGATGTATTCGCTTGCTACCGAACCACTGTCGATCGAACCACTGTCGATCGAACAACTGTCGGCTGACACTCACGACGGATCGATCGGGTATCCACTGGCCGGGGTCGACGCCGTCGTGCTCGATGATCGACTCGAACCGGTGCCGCCGGGAGTCGCCGGCGAACTGTATCTCTCAGGTCGAATGCTCGCTCGCGGTTACGCCGGCCAACCGGCCCGAACTGCGGAACGATTCGTGGCAACCGGTTCAGGCGCCCGGATGTACCGGACCGGCGACCTGGTGATGTGGAAGCCGGAAAGCCCCAAATCCGAGGGAAATACGTATCGCCTGCATTATCTCGGGCGAACCGACGTGCAGGTGAAGGTCAACGGTGTCCGGATCGAACCGGGTGAGATCGAGGCAGTCATTCAGTCTGTCGCGAACGTCGACTTCTGTGTCGTCGTGGTTCGGTCGGCCGAAGGTGGAAGTCCTCTGTTGGTCGCCTACATGAGAAGTTCAGGTGCCGAAAGAGTTGACACAGGTCAACTTCGCGCTGCCGCCGCAGAAGTCCTTCCGACGTACATGGTTCCGCATGTCATCGTCGACATCGAGGGCGAGCTTCCGATGCGGAACGGCAAGGTCGACTTCGCCCGTCTCCCGTCGCCGACACTGGATGCTTCCCGTGCAGAGGGGCCGGCCACCGCCACCGAACGTGTTGTAGCCGGAGCTTTTGGTTCCGTCCTCGGTGGGAATGAGGACGACCGCGACGCAGACTTCTTCTCGCTCGGGGGCAACTCGCTGTCGGCCGCGGAGGTTACCTCGCTCTTGAGTAGTACTCTGGGGCTGGTTGTTCCGCTCAGGACCGTATTCGAGCATCCAACAGTTGCGGCGTTGGCAGCCCGGCTCGATTCGCTCGAGCAGAACGACTCGGTGACCGATCTTGTCCGACTGGAACCGCGCCGCGACCCCACGCCCGCACCCCTGTCACGAAACCAGCGTGCGATGTGGGTACTGAATCAGCGGAACACAGCGAGCGGCGCGTACAACCTGCCGATCTGCATCGAGATCGACGGTGAACTCGACGCGGCGGCGCTGCGTCAGGCAGCAACGGATCTTGTCGGTCGTCATGATGTCCTCAGAACCCGGTATCCGGGCACTCCACCGGTTCAGGTCGTGGATCCTCCGACCTCCGTGACAATGGAGACGCGGCTGGTCGCCGACATCGAGGTCGAGGTGCTGCTGCGAGAGTTCGGCTCGCGTGGTTTCGATGTAGCGGCAGACCTGCCGGTGCGCTGGATGCTGCTCCAGGTGTCACCGGTCAGGCACGTTCTGGCAGTGAGCTTTCATCACATCGCAGTCGACGGGGTGTCGATGCGAACGGTGGTCGGCGACCTGCTGACCGCGTACGGCAAGCGACGAGCTGGACTGGATTCGCAATGGTCTCCGTTGCCGATCCAGTACGGGGATTTTGCCGCGTGGGAGGCAGCACGTGACGTTTCCCCTGTCGTCGAGCAGTTCTGGCGCCGAACGCTGGACGGTGTGACATCTGTGTCTCCGCTGACGGTGGATCACTCCGATGGCGGGCCGGATACCTTAGCGCAGCGAGTGAACTTCGTGATACCAGCCGTCATCACCTCGGCACTGCAGGCGCGAGCCGACCGATTGAAGGTCTCGCTGTTCGCGGTGGTTCATGCGGCGTTGTCGGTGGTGCTTGCCAAGCTGAGTGGAAATCCCGACGTCGTGATCGCGACAGCTGTCGACGGACGGCGGGCGCCTCAGCTCGACGGCGTGGTCGGCATGTTCGTGGATACGGTGCCTCTTCGCCTTCGGATCGACGGGGACGTGCCGATCGATCTTCTGTTGGGTGCAGCTTTCGATGCTGATGTGGCAGCGTTCGAAAACAGCTCTGTTCCTGCCGAGTTGGTTGGTGAGCTGCTCGGTGGACGAACTCCCCAGATTGCGCTGGGTCTGCAGAACTTCGCGATCCCTGCCGTGGAGGTTTCCGGTCTCACGATCGAGGCTCGCGAAATCGAGACCGCGACAACGAAGTTCCCCATGCATGTCTCGCTCGCACCCGCTGTCGACGGTTCATTGACCGGAGCGCTCATCTATGCCGCGAGCGTTTTCGATCCTTCGAGCGCCGACGCGGTTACCCGACAGCTGTCGAGAGTGCTCACCTCGATTGCCGAGGATGTGCCAGTACTCGTTTCGGATCTCGCGGTGGGCGCGGCGCCCAGTTGGACTGCTGCTGAGGTCGATTCGTCCCGCACGCTGACCGAGATCTTCGCCGCCACCGCGGCGCGATTCCCGAACAACATTGCTCTCGACGACGGACACCGCACGGTGACGTATGCCGAACTCGACTCTGCCTCGGATGCCCAAGCCTGGGAACTGGTGGCTCGGGGAGCAGGACCGGGTGCCGTGTACGAGATTCCGGCGGTACGGACTATCGCGTACCTGGTCCGAATGTTGGCGATCTCGAAAACGGGCGCGGCATTCGTACCGATCGACCCCGACCTGCCGCCGGCACGTCTGAAGCAGCTGCGCACCGTCCTCTCCGATCGCAGCCCTGTTCCCGGTCGGCAGTATCCGGATTCAGTCGCGTACGTTGTTCACACGTCCGGGTCGACCGGTGAACCGAAAGGCGTTGCAGTCACCCACCGAGGACTGGGCCTGCTGACCGACGATGCTGTCCGCAAGTACGGCGTGACTTCGGACTCGGTTGTGCTGCACGGTTACAAACCGACGTTCGATGCAGCAATCCTCGAGATGATGTTGGCGATCGGCGCCGGGGCTACCTTGGCGGTCGCTCCTCGGGAGGCTTTCGGCGGAAGGGCACTCGAAGAATTCGTCGCAGAGCGCGGCGTCACTCACATGTTGTCCACTCCAGCCGTACTCGACACGATGGCTCCGGAGCGGTTCGATTCGCTCGAGGTGGTGGCAGTCGGTGGCGATGTGCTCTCACCTTCCACCGCGCGTGCATGGAGTCGCCGCGCGCGAATGCTCAATGCGTACGGACCGACGGAATGCACGGTGGTCACCACTGTCGCCGAAGTGGATCATCGGGTCACCATCGGAGTCCCGCTCGCCGGAATCGGTGCAGAGGTGCTCGATACGCGACTGCGTCCGGTGCCGTGGGCCGGGATCGGTGAGTTGTACGTCAGCGGGCCCGGGCTTGCGATGGGCTATGCCGGAGATCCTGCCGGCACCGCCACGTCGTTCATCGCAGCACCCGGTGGGTACCGCCGTTATCGGACCGGTGATCTGGTTCATCGCCGCACGGATGACACGCTCGGATTCGTCGGACGCTCCGACCGTCAGATGAGCGTGCGAGGAATCCGCGTCGAGCCCGCCGAAATCGAATCAGCTCTGCGTCGGTGCACGGGCGTCGAGGCTGCGGCGGTTGTCCTCGTCGACGACATTGCGGTTGCATGTGCGGTCGGCGATGGTGTGGAGGCGGATCAGCTGACAATCGAGTTGGCCGCGATGTTGCCTGCGTATCTGATGCCCGGCCGCGTGGTCGTATTGGAGTCGATCCCGCTCACGACGAACGGAAAACTGGACGCAGATGCGTTGCGGCGCCATGTGTTCGAGAGCCAGGCGCCCGATGCAGCAGTGACGGTTTCGGAGGAACTCGTCACCGCTGTCATGTCGGAACACGTGTCCGGAAGTTTCGGCGCTCTGCACAACCTGTTCGAATCAGGTGGTGATTCGTTGGCCGCGGCAGCGGTGGCAGGTCGACTCGCCTCGATCTTCGCGCGGGATGTGCCTGTTCGCGCCGTCTTCGACAATCCGTCGCCGCGAGCGATGTCTCAGTGGCTGTCGGCGAGCGCGTCCGATGGCAAACGCCGCGAACTGACTCGACGTGATCCCGGCAAGCCGGCCCCGCTGGCGCCCTCGCAACAACGACTCTGGCTGATCAATCAGCTTCAGCCGGAATCGACTGCGTACAACCTGACGTTTGCAGCGGTCCTGGCAGACGACGTCGATCGTTCGGTCTTGAGCAGCGCGCTCAGCGACGTCGTCGATCACCATGCCGTTTTGCGAACTGTCTGTGTTCCGGGTGAATTCGGTCCGGAACAACTTGAAATGGACTCTGTTGCATTCGATCTCACTGCGGTACACGTCGGCGAAATCCGTGCGAGCGCTTCGGCATTCGCGACTGTGCCGTTCGATCTCGAACGAGATGTTCCGTTCCGTGTGCGTGTGTTCACCGAAAAGGCAGGAGTCGACTCTGCAGGACTGACGGTCCTGGTCATAGTTGTTCACCACATCGCGATCGACGGAGCGTCGATGGGCCCGATCCTGACCGATTTCGTGGCAGCCTTCGAGGCCAGGTCGGCAGGTCTTCCCTGGGATCGCTCGTCGGGGGAGATCAGCTACGGCGACTACAGTTTCTGGGCGAGAGAGAGCTTGGGTGACCCCGAGGATTCTCTCAGCATGGCCCACCGGCAACTCGACTACTGGTCGGACGCACTTTGTGGCGTCGAGGATGTGTTGGCTCTACCCGTCGACAACCCCCGGAGTCCCGTGTCTTCACGATCCGAGGAGATGGTGACGGAAGTCCTCGACGGCGCCACCTACGACGCGTTGTCGGCGTTGGCTCGTTCGCATGGTGTCACGGTATTCATGGTCGTCCACAGCGTGATTGCCGTGCTGCTCGCTCGCGAGTGCGTCACGGACGACGTCGTGGTGGGAGCAGCTGTGAGTCTGCGGAACGATCCGGCGCTGCTGAGCGTCGCCGGAATGATGGTGGGTACTGTCGCATTGCGCACGAGGATCAACTCCACCGATCGCTTCGCTGCTGTTCTGGACGAGGTTCGCCGCGTCGATCTGGAAGCAATGGCGAACGCGGACGTCTCATTCGACGACGTCGTTGCGAAGGTCGATCCGCCGCGCAGGATGAACGAGCATCCGCTGTTCACGGTCATGCTGGCGTACCGGCGAGCGCTGGAGTTGCCGCAGATCGACGGCATTACCGTCTTCGACATCGACAATTCAGGGGCGTCGACCGGTTACGACTTGACGTGGGACCTGGTCGACACCGGTGACAGTCTGACTATTCGATTGCTGTATGCGACGGACAAGTTCCGCGAGTCGACCGCGGAACTGTTCATGCAGCGGGTGAGACGTATCGCCGAATCAGTGACCGCGGAACCCGAGATTGTGATCGGGGAGATCGAACTGCTGTCCGGACTCGAACGCTCGGCGCTGACTGCTGCGAATCCTCGCCACGTCGAACCTCTGACGATTGCCGACATTTTCGAACGCGCTCTGCGTCAGGCGCCCGACGGCGTCGCGCTGGAAGAGAACGGCAGACGCTGGACTTACCGCGACCTGCACGAGGAGTCGTCGCACTGGACACGCGAGTTGGTGGTCCGAGGAATCGGACCCGACGACGTGGTGGCCGTTGCGCTCGGGCGCGGGCATCTGTGGATCGTTGCGTTGTGGGCAGTAGCGCGTGCAGGCGCAGCGTGGCTGTCGCTCGATCCGGCGCTGCCGACAGCGCGCCGGCAGACGATGGTCGAGGAATGCGGTTCGGTTGTCGGTTTGACAGCGGGAGGTGCATCCGAGAGTTTGCCCGAGTGCGTCGAGTGGGTGGCGATGGACGAATCCCGCACTGCTGGTGGCGCTGCCGAGGTATCGGCAACGCCGGCTCACCCCGACAACCTCGCCTACGTCATCTACACGTCGGGTTCCACGGGAAGACCCAAGGGCGTGGAGGTTTCACACCGCGGAATCATGAACGTCTGCACCGCACACGCCGAGATCGCCGAGCTCGAGCGTGGCCCCCGAGTCCTGCAATTGGCGTCGTCGACCTTCGACGCGTCGGTGATCGAGATCCTTCTCGCGGCTGCAGGGTGTGGAACGCTGATTCTGACTCCCGACTTCGTCTACGGGGGAGAAGAACTCACGAATCTGCTGATAGCCGCCGACGTAACACATCTGATCGTGACGCCGACGGTCCTGGCGACAGTCGATCCGGATGCAGTGCAACCGTTGATCGTCGAATCGATGGGGGAGCCGCTCTCTGCGCGCCTTGCGTCGGCGTGGTCACCCCGACATCGCATCGTCAACGGATACGGACCGACCGAATCAACGATCGCGGCATCGATTTCCGCACGGATCACTGACGCGGACGTCACTGTCGGCACTCCAGTCCCTGGTACGACAGCATTTGTTCTCGATCAGAGGCTCCGACCGGTTCCGGATGGCGTTGCGGGAGAACTGTTCCTCGCCGGTGAGAATGTGGCACGGGGGTACGTCGCTTCCCCGGCTCTGACTTCCGAGCGCTTTGTTGCCAATCCTCACGCGGTGGGGACTCGGATGTATCGCACGGGTGACCTCGTGCGTCGTAGGCGTCACGACCGAGCGCTCGAGTACCTGGGTCGCAACGACGCGCAGGTGAAGGTGCGGGGTGTCCGCGTGGAACCGGCGGAGGTCGACGCGGCTCTGTCAAGCCATGGAGCAGTGGCCTTCTCGGTAACCGTTGTCTGTGACGACGGGCACGGATCCGCTGAGCTCCGTTCGTATGTGACGTTGGCGGAAAACGGTTCGGCGACGGAATCGGAGCTTCGCGGGTTCGTCTCCGGCCTGCTGCCGAAGCACCTGCTGCCTTCGTCGGTGACGATAGTGGGCGAGGTACCGTTGCTCGCTTCGGGGAAGATAGACGCAGCGGCACTTCCTGCTCCTTCACCGCAGCCAGGGTCGAGTGTGGATCGACCCATCTCGGATACCGAACGTCACGTGGCACAGGCATTCGAGGGCGTGACCGGCGCGATATCGGTCGGCCGCTACGACGACTTCTTCGAGCTCGGCGGGACATCGATGGGTGCAGTTCGAGTGGCTACGCGCTTGCGTGAGAGCCTGAACAGGGAATTCCCGGTTCAATGGATTTTCACCGACCGAACTGTGGCGGAGCTTGCCTCTCGGATGGATCTCGTTCATGCCGATGTCTTCGAGGGTGATTCGCTTCGTTCGGATCCGCTGGACACGGTCGTCATGCTCGGAGGCGACCCCGATGACCAACGGCCGCCGTTGTTCTGTGTGCATCCGGTCAGCGGAATCGCCTGGTGCTACGCCGGACTCGTCGGTCAGCTGCGGGGTCGACGGGTGTACGGCATCCAGGCAACGGGAGCAGGTGAATTGCCAGGCACGGTGGCGGAGTTGGCGTCGGGGTACGTCGATGCCGTACGGACGGTGCAGCCGTCGGGTGAATACCATCTACTCGGTTGGTCTGCCGGCGGAACGATCGCGCTCGAGATGGCGAGCCAGCTCGAAGAGGCCGGCGATCTGGTCGGTTCGGTTGTCATGCTCGACGCGCTGTTACCGGAGATGATGCCATCGGTACAAGCGGCTCCGAAACCTTCCGAACTGTTCGCGCAGATCGGGCTATCCGAGGTTGAAACTGACACTGCAGCACTGACTTTCACAGACGTTGCGGCAGAGATCCGAAGGCAGACCGGTATGGATTTCCTTTCCGATACGGTACTCGAATCCGTAGTGGGTCGGGTGGAAAAACTGTCGCGAATCGTTCGGGACCACACGCCGAGGCACTATTTCGGGTCAGTGGAACTGTTTGTGGCGCAGCATGATCTGCCTGAACATCGTCACCTGGTCGAAAGGTGGTCCGAACTGGTGGGGCCGTTGCGGGCGTACCTGGTCGACTGCTCCCACTCGGAAATGTCGAGCACTGAGGTGTTGGCAGAGGTCGCCCAAGTTCTCGTCGGCTATCTCGAAGGTGTCGATTCGGATTCGAAGGATCGCAATCATACTGGGGTGCAGTAGATCTAACGGGCCGGGACTTTGGTCCGGAATTGTCACTCCCGTGGTCCCCTTGCTTCAGTTCCGCAAGTAGAATCTGTAGCATTTCCCTTGTGGCAGTAAGCCATTCAGAAACTATCTCCGGAGGATCGTATGTTGGGTTCCCTTTTTTCCATCAGCTCTGAAATCGGTGTTCCGTCCGTCGACGCGCTCTTCGAGGCTGCTCGGACCATCATCGGCGCGCTCTTCGGCCTGAGCTGACACGTCGCAGCGACCTTCCCCCGCGGTGAAGAAAGTCCCTGTTCTCCGACAAGGAGAACAGGGACTTTCGTGCAGCCTGCAGGTGAGCGTTTGCGTGGCGGTGAGTGAGTGACCTACCGGCCGTTCTGTTGATACGCGATCGCTGTCAGCGATCCGACTTCGTCATTCACGTCTGCGGTGCTGCTGAGCCCGATCTTGTGGGTCGACTGCCCGGGAGCCTTGGCCGGGACAAGAAGTTCGGATTCGGGGCCTCGACAAAACGTAGTCCGAGGTCGACTCGGGCCTTGGTGGCCGCTGCGATGGCGGCGAATTGGCGAGCGCGAACGAAGGGCGTGTAGGTTCCGCTCGGGCCTTGGTGGCCGCTGCGATGGCGGCGAATTGGCGAGCGCGAACGAAGGGCGTGTAGGTTCCGCGGCCTTCGACCCGAACATCGGCTCCGAGTTCTTCGATCAGACGTCGGGCTGCATCGAAGATCGGCCGCAGTGCTGCCTTCGGGCCGCTGTACTGCTGGTCGATGTATTGCTCGACGGTCGGCTCCACCCATCCGGACTGTTCGGCAGTCTCGAATGCAATTGCCCACTGCGAATTCTGCGGTACACCGTGCTCTGCTTTCAGCCACTTGCGCACTTCGTTCTGATCGAGCGGGTCGACCCCGGACGTCCGTACGGCCTCAACCCATTCTTCGAGGGTGCGCCCGGTACGGTCGCGCATGGACGAGGTGACTGCGGCCATCATGTCGGAGGGTTCCATGTGTCTGTTCTACCGGTTGTCACTGGTCTTCCGGTTGTCGCTGCTCTCTCGGTTCTCACGGTGCACGGGTAGCTCGCTCAGTCGATGCCGAGCATCGTCTTGAACGCGCGCACGCCGGTCACTTCGACGGGATACGGCGGTGCGACAAAATCTTCGCGGCTGAGGGTGAAGAGACGACGCACGGTCATGCGACCGTCGGCAGCCAACTCCTCTACTGTGCCGTCTGCGCGGTACCCGACTTTGGTGGACACCGTGATCGAGGCGGGGTTGTCCGTGAATGCCGACGACACGACGCTTCGTGCACCCAAAGAGTCGAATGCGAATGCGCAGATTGCCTGTCGGGCGAGAGTGCCGACACCCCGGCCTTGGAACCCGCGTCCGATCCACGAGCCGGTTTCACCGGTACGACTGGTAGGAAAGTCCGTCGCGGCGAACGCCTGGCAGCCGACGATTTCTCCGTCGACGACAATGGCTGTTTCGAATTTCCAGTCGGTCATGGTCATCGCTCCGCGGACCGACCAGTGGTATTGGATGAATCTTCGCGACACTTCGTCGGGAGTGCCCACCGTCCAGGGGACGAGAAACGGCATCTGTTCGGCAGGGTGAATGCCGGCTCGGACCAGCGCAGTGAGTTCGGGGAAATGATCGTCGCGCACAGGGAGCAAGGTGACGGGCCCACACGTGATCGTGACTCCGTACGGAGGCCAGATCTCTCGCAGTGGGTCAACCATCGTCTTCAGACCTTCGTTTCGTGTGCGAATCGGGTCACAGTCTGGCATGCCAGGCCCGTCCGAGTGAGCGACTTCTGGTCATCGGGATTCTTTTGCCCTCGCGGTACGAAGTCGTGACATTAGTGTGTGGACGGTGACTACAGACAAACCGGTACGTCTTCGTGAAGGTAGATCGCCCGACAGGCTTTCGCGTGGTGTGGTGGCCGGATACGCAGCGGGAAGTGTCGGTACGGGTGGATTCGGTGTTCTGCCAGGTCTGGTACTGGCGTACTACCTGACCGACACGCTCGGCGTTGCCGCGGCGCTCGCGTCGCTTGTGGTCATTGTCCCGAAAATCGCCGACGTCCTGATCGATCCGCTGATCGGGTCGATCAGCGACCGAAGCTCTCATCGAACTGGTACGCGAGTGCCACTCATGCTCGCAGGCGCTCTGGGACTGCCGTTGCTCTTCATTCTCACGTTCTCGGCCCCGGTGTCGGCCGGCCCAGGAGTCGGGGCGATGTGGGTGCTCGTCTTCTTCCTGCTCGCGGCGAGTGCCTACAGCCTCTTTCAGGTGCCGTACATCGCGTTGCCGACCGAGTTGACCGGCGATTACCACGAGCGCACCCGGTTGGTATCGGTTCGAATTGCGGTGTTGGCCCTGACAATTCTGGTCATCGGCGCCGGCGGACCCGAGCTACGCGACGCTGCCGGGGGCGGAGCACGCGGTTATCTGGTCATGGCGATCGGGGTGTCGGCGCTGATGTGCGGGGCAATGATCTGGGCAGTTCGCGGAGCCGCGCGCCACACGGTGACTCACGCGGACGCGCCGGTCGGCTCGTTGCTCTCGCAGTACCGGGACGGGTTCGACGCGATACGACGTACCCGCGCGTTCCGATTGCTGGTCAGCGTCTTCGTGCTCCAAGCTCTTGCCACCGCCGTGATGTTGGCGGGTGCGCAATATCTGGCGACCTATGTGATGGGCAACGAAGGTGCGCTCACCGGTCTGTTCGTTGCACTCGTCGGACCAGCTCTCGTCGTCATGCCGCTGTGGTACCGGTTCTCGCATCGGTACGGAAAGCTTCGCGGTTACGTGGTGTCTTCGGTTCTGTTCGTCGTCGCCACGGCGTTGTTGACGCTTGCGGCTGTCCACGCGGGTTCGTGGATCTACGGTGCCGTCGCGCTTGCCGGCGTCGGCTACGCCGGCATGCAGGTGTTCCCGCTGGCGATGCTTCCGGACGTCATCGAGGACGACGCGCGAATCGGTGGGCGCCAACGCGGTGGTTCGCTCAGTGGTATCTGGACCGCCGCGGAAACCGCAGGCCTTGCCCTGGGACCCGCGGTGTTCTTGGGTGTACTCGCGGTCACCGGATTCGTCTCGAAAACTGCGGGCGAGACTGTCGTGCAACCGGAATCGGCGCTGACCGGAATAGCCCTTGGCTTCTCGGTCGTGCCGGCGATCCTGGTTGCGATCAGCCTGGTCGTATTGCGGAATTACCGCACTGAACAAGAATCCACTCACGAGAACGAAAGGTGAACGATGAGTTCCACTCGGGCCGAGGAACTTCAGGGCAAGATCGTCGAGAGCGCAAACCTCGAGAAGAGGGCGGCCGACATCTTGAGTCGGTTGCGTTCGCTTCGCGAGCAGGACGCTCCGACGCACGGAGGCCGGGTTCTGTCGTACGTGTACGACAGCGGCCTCGCAGCGCTCGACGAGTTGGCAGCGGACGCAGCTCGATTGGTTCAGCCGGTCAACGGTCTCGACCCGACGGTGTTCCCGTCCACCGCGGTGATGGAGCGTGAGTTGGTTGCGTTCGCACGCGAGTTCCTCCATGGAGCTTCAGACCCAGCCGCAGATACAGACGCCGGAGGCGCAGTCGTCGGCAATGTCACCAGCGGCGGAACGGAGAGTTGTGTGTTGGCCGTCAAGGCAGCTCGCGACTTCCGTGGGCTCCCGCCGGGTGAGGGTTCGCTGGTTCTTCCGACCACCGCGCATGCCGCTTTCCACAAGGCAGCTCACCTGCTCGGACTGGAACTGATCCTGGTACCCGTAGATCCCACGTCGGGGCGCGTCGGCGCACAAGATATTGCGACGGCAGTTCGGAAAGACACGGTCTTGATCGTCGTCTCCGCGCCCAGCTACCCGTTCGCGGCGCTCGACCCGATCGCCGATGTCGCGGAAGTTGCTCGTGCACATTCGATTCCACTGCATGTCGACGCCTGCATCGGTGGGCTTGCGTTGCCGTGGTGGGGTGATCTGCCACCCTGGGATTTCCGGGTGCCCGGGGTCACCAGCATGTCGGTCGACTTCCACAAGTACGGATACTCGCCCAAAGGCGTTTCGGTTCTGCTGCACCGAGGGCGAGATCTGCATCGCAAGCAGTATTTCGGACTCACGGACTGGCCGGGGTACCCGGTGGTCAATCCCACGCTTCTCGGTTCCAAATCCGTTGCTGCTCTTGCCGGTGCTTGGGCTATTTCGCAAGTCCTCGGGCAATCCGGGTACGCCGAATTGGTGTCCCGGGCGCAGCGGGCCACTCGTGCACTGATCGGCACGGTCGAGGCAATCGAGGGTCTTCGCGTCGTGGGCTCGCCGGTGGGACCACTGTTCGCGGTCGCTACCGACGATTCCGTGCCGCTCGAACGGCGAGTGGATCCGCATCGCTGGGTGAGCGCTGTCGGTGCTCGCGGCTTCGTCCTTCAAGGGCAGCCGGCGTCGACGCAACCTGACGGGACGACGTTGCCTCGAACAACCCACCTCACCGTCACCCCGGTGACGGAATCTGTGCTCGGCGAGTTGACCAGCGCACTCGTCCTCGGTGCCGACGACGTTCGCGGCTCGGCGGCAGCCGAGGCGCCGCCGGCCCTGGCAGAGTTGGCCGGAGCATTCGAACGTGGCGATGTCACCGTCGCCGATGTTCTTGCGTTGCCCAGTGACGCCGTCGCGGCAGCGTTGACGTCGGCGGGGCTGGATCCTCGGGGCTCTTCCGATTCTCCCTTGGACATGGCGGCCGTCCTCGCGGCAGTGGAATCGCTGCCACGTGAGGTCACGAAGAGACTGCTGGTGGAATTCCTCGCCGGAATGGTGGAGCCCTGAACTCGGCGATGAATACCGAAACCGCGATGAACACTGTCCAAAACTCGGACAAATGGCGCGAAAGATTCGCGAATCGGGCGTAAGTTTTCTGTCATCGGCTAACCATCTTTTGTCGGAGGGTTGATCAGTGACTGGTGCCGCGGCCAAGATTTTGACGGTGTTCGAGGAAGTGATCGGGGTTCCGCTTCCGGTTCGCGTGCGATGTTGGGACGGTTCGGAGGCAGGGCCACCGGACGCCGCTGCGCAGGTTCACTTCCGGAATCGGCGTGCCCTACGGCGGGTCCTCTACTCTCCCAACGAATTAGGGCTGGCGAGGGCGTACGTTTCCGGCGATCTGGACGTAGACGGCGACATCTTCGCGCTCCTCGACGTCCCGGAACTGGTCACGCGGCTCGGTGAGAATCGTTTGTCGACGTTGCCGCTGCGCTCGATTGTTCGCGCCGCCGGTACTTTCGCCGGCTTGGGGGCGGTGGGTCCACCACCGTCACCCCCGGCGATCGAGATGCGTAGTAAGCGAGGCAAGCGGCACAGTAGATCACGCGATTCGGCGACTGTCTCCCATCACTACGACGTCGGGAATCGCTTCTACGAACTGTTCCTCGGGCCGAGCATGGTTTATTCGTGCGGATACTGGCCGGAAGGTGTCGAATCCCTCGAAGCTGCTCAGTACGCGAAGCTGGACTTGATTTGCCGCAAGCTCGATCTGAAGCCGGGAATGCGACTGCTCGACGTCGGCTGCGGTTGGGGATCGATGGCATTGCACGCCGCCCAGAACTACGGCGTCGACGTCGTCGGAGTCTCGCTGAGCAACGAGCAGGTCGAATACGCCAAGGGGCGAGTTGCCGACGCGGGTTTGACCGATCGCATCGAGATTCGGGTGCAGGACTACCGCGACGTCGACGACGGCCCTTACGACGCGATTTCGAGCATCGGCATGTCCGAGCACGTGGGCCTGGTCAATTTGCCGGTGTACACGGCAAAACTCTACGACCTGCTCGTGCCGCGGGGTCGTCTGCTCAATCATGCCATCGCCGCGGTGAAGTCGTTGTCGGACAACGTCGATGACGGTCCCAGCTTCATCGACAGGTACATCTTCCCGGACGGTGAGATCCTTCCGTTGAGTAAAACCATTGATGCGCTGGAACTTTCGGGTTTCGAGACGCGTGACAGCGAAGCGTTGCGCGAGCATTACGCACTGACACTGCGCGCATGGGTGCAGAACCTCCGCGAGAACTGGGACGCATCGGTCTTACAGGTCGGTGCTCCCCGGGTGCGTACCTGGTTGCTGTATCTCGCTGCCAGTGCCCTGGGTTTCGAGGAGCCGCACAGGCTTACGATTCATCAGGTTCTGGCCGTGAAACCAGGGGATCGGGGGGCCAGCGGCATGGCCCGCTCGCGTGACAGTTGGTATCGATCGATTGAAGTCCCGCAGATCGAAACCGGTCCGCGCGTCGACTGAGGCCTATACGTTGGATTTCCATGAGCACCCGGAAGGTTGTCCTCGCGGCACTGAAGATTTCGGCCGTTGCGGTATCAGCGCTGTTGCCGACCTCGCTGCTGTTCACACCGATGTCGAACGCCGAACCTGTGAACGATTTCTACGATGCGATTCCGGGCGACGTCGGTGATCCGGGTTCGGTGATTCGGACGGAACCGCTGGCTCTGGCCGGTGCCGTCGGCGGAGTGCCTGGTGTGGGGACCCGGATCCTGTATTCGAGTACCGACACCCACGGATCCAAGGTTGCTGTGTCGGGCTCGTACCTGGAGCCGGCTGCCCCGTGGTCAGGAGCGGGCCCCCGCCCGACAGTGGTGATCGGTCCGGGTACGCAGGGCCAAGGTGATCAGTGCGCGCCGTCGAGGATGTTTCCCACTGCCGGTCAGCTCCGCCTGGCGGAACCCGGGAATCCGTCGAACTACGGTGCCGGTGTGGACAGTGTCGGTGTCAACTACGAGTCAGCTTTTGCTTTCGCTTTCCTCGCCCAGGGCGTTCGTGTATTCGTCACCGACTACATCGGACTCGGAACACCCGGCGTCCATACCTACGTCAATCGCGCCGAGGAAGCCCATGCGATGTTGGACGGTGCACGCGCTGCCCGAGCCCTCGCGCAGGCAGGAGAGGACGATCCGATAGCGCTGTGGGGCCATTCGCAGGGCGGCGGCGCCACTGCCGCTGCAACCGAACTGGCACCCGAATACGCGCCTGAGTTGAATCTGGTCGGGAGTTACGCGAGCGCGCCCCCGGCAGACCTGGCAAGCGTTCTGCGTCATATCGACGGTACCGGCCTGATGGCCGCGATCGGTTACACGATCAACGGCGTCCTCGACCGCTATCCTGCCGCCCGAGAGCCAATCGAATCTCGACTCAACGACTACGGCCGGTCCGTGCTCGCCGACGTCGCCGGGCAATGCCTCATCGATTCCCGAACCAAGTACGGGAAGCAGTCGACGGCGTCGTGGACCACAGACGGACGACCACTCGCCGACGTGGTGGAATCGGTACCGGAGATCCAAAAGGTGATCGAGGAACAACGCATCGGGTGGCGAACCCCGGCCTCGCCGATTCTGGTCAACGGAGCGCTCAACGACGATTTCATCCCGTACGAGCAAACCCGGCGCCTGGTTCAGGACTGGTGCGCGCGCGGGGCCGAGGCGACGTTGTTCATCGACACCCTGCCTGCGGTGAATCCGGGGAGCGGCAACAACCACCTCGCGCCGGCCGTAGCGGATTTCGGCGTCGGATTGCAGTATGTGCTGGACAGATTCAACGGCAAGCCGATAGTCGGTGCGTGCAACGCCTGAGTCGCCGTGTCACGTAACCACCGTCTCACTTCTAACAGTGGTTGACTGAGCCCGTGAACGATCGACCGCACGACCTTCCGATCAACCCGGTTCCACGGAGCGCCCTGGGTGCCGGGCCGGCGCTGAGAGTGTCGACGGGTCTGCTGCTCGGTGTGGCCGCCGGTGTCGTCACGGCGTTGGTCGGCTACCCCCGATTCGCGTTTCTGATCGGCTGGGATGTGGCGGCGATGGTGTTCACGGTGTGGACGTGGATTCTGGTCTGGCCCTTCGACGCGACGCTCACCGCAAGCCACGCAACGCGCGAAGAGCCGGCCCGAAACGTCGCGCACCTGCTGATTCTCGGTGCCGCCGTCGCGAGCCTGGTCGGTATCGCGTTCCTGCTCCTGGCGGCACCCGACGGACATCACTACCAAGTAGTGGCGGCATCGGTTGCAGTCGGCAGCGTCGTGATCTCGTGGCTGGCGGTACACACGCTCTTCGCCCTCGGATATGCACGGCTGTACTACTCCGGCCCCGACGGCGGAATCGATTTCAATCAGGAAGAACCGCCGAGGTACAGCGATTTCGCCTACGTGGCGTACACGGTCGGGATGAGCTTCGCGATTTCCGACACCAACTTGAAGTCGTCGGACATGCGCGCGATGGCACTCGGCCACGCATTGCTGTCGTACCTGTTCGGTTCGGTGATCGTGGCGTCCGTCGTCAACTTGATTGCGGGCCTGTGATCTCTCGAGCCGTGTTACCGATCAAGCCGCTGCACGCCCGATGCTCGAGAGGAAGCCGGCGGCTCCGAAGAACAGACCGGCGAACACTCGATTGGTGGTTCGCTGCTGTTTGGGGGAGCGCATCAAGGTGAGTACCCGGGCGGCCAGGCCGGTGTATCCGGTCATCACGATCACGTCGACTGCGCACATCGTGGCGGCGATGATCAGATACTGCGGCAGCAGCGGCGCCGACGGGTCCAGGAACTGCGGGAGCACTGCGAGCATGAAGCTCTTGTATCGTCAATAGCATCAGTTGGCGATCAGGAGTTAGAACATGAATCATCCCAGCTCAGCAGCTATTTACGTACGAATTTCGTTGGATCGAGAAGACGAAGCAGGTGTAACCAGACAACGCGAAGACTGTCAGGAGCTTGCTACCAAACTGGGATGGAGAGTCGGCCAGGTCTACGAAGACAACAGCGTATCGGCCTACAAACGCAAGGTCAGACCTGAATGGCAATCGATGCTCGATGATTTACGGTCAGGCATTCGCGATGGTGTGATCTTCTACGATCTTGATCGAATCGCAAGGCAGCCAAGGGATTTGGAAGACTTGATTGACGTGATCGAGCTGAAAAAGATCCCGAACAAGGTAGTCACTGGTGACGTGAATCTGAGTGACGACAATGGCCTGTTTATGGCGCGATTGCTGGTCAACGTCGGTAACAAGGCATCGAAGGACACAGGTAGACGTGTGGCCCGAGCAGCATTACAACGTGCACAGCAGGGCAAACCTCAGAAGGCTGTCACACGACCATTCGGATACACGCACGATTACAAGATCATCGAGTCAGAGGCCAAGCTGATTCGTGAGGCGTACGAGCGGGTCATTGCGGGGGAGTCGTTGACCAGCATCTTGAAGGACTGGCAGCAGATACCGACCGTAGAAGGCAAACGCTGGCACCGCCAGACCGTGAAGAAGATCCTGCAAGCACCGCGTAACGCGGCCATTCGCACGTACCGGGGGGAAGAAGTTGCCGTTGGGAACTGGGAACCCATCGTGAGCCGTGAGGTGTGGCAGGCCGCTCAGGACGTATTCAACGCCAGAACTCAGCCGATGCCAGACACCACGAGCGTGTATCTGCTCTCTCGTATCGCGAGATGTGGCAAGTGTGGCAGTCCGATGTACGGACGAGCACAGAACAAGACACGCAAGGCCAGCTACACCTGCATGTCTGCGCTAGGGGGATGTGGTGGCATCAATCGACAGATGAAGCCGGTAGACGAGTACATATCCGGTCTGATCAAGCGTCAAATGGCTAAGGGCAAGCCGGTAGCGCCACCCGTTGACGATCATGCGGCCGAGATTGCAGAGATTGAGACACGCATCAGCGATTTGCGTCAGGCATGGACGGACAAGCAGATCGATCTGTCGGATTTCATAGCCATGCGAGACGCTGAGACACAGAAGCTCAAATCGTTCGAACGTGCAAAGGCTCAGGCCAGCGCCACCCAAATCTCGGACACATTTGCCGAGAACTTCGATGATGCCAACCTGAGCCAGCAGCGAGCACTGATCAAGCGGTACCTGACAGCGGTTGTGATCCATCCGGCGGTACGTGGTGCTCGTAAAGTCGATTTCGATGCTATCGAGCCAATTTGGAAGAAAATAATCTAGTCATAAAAGCTATATCTTCTTCCGTCAGGTCAGGCGCATTCTGCATCTCCTTCTCAATCGCGCTCTCCATGTCGTAATTGGTCAACTTACATTCGGTTCTCCTTTCTGTAGGACGGTGCCAGACCTGGTGTCTGACGATGCTACGAGCGCGTATGGCGCTAGCTATGTGCTCCTTTCCTTTTGGTCTATCCTACTAACGCAAGCGCTAGTTGACAATAGTTGTCGATAATAAATGTCTATAAATAGAAGGTTATAGTACAAAACATGCTACAATAGACAAAGGTCCTACCTTGTTGACCGAGTGCCCTAGTTTACTTACGTGAGCTAGGGCATTTTCATGCAAACATGCAGGTCAAAGCTGTTTTACAATCTGTCCAATCTAGTTCTTGTTAAAAGCTAGATCTAGCTATAAACTAGGTATACAAACAACGAAGGGGAGCAGATCATGAGATGCTTGAAATGCGGCAATGCGTTCACTGACAACGGTTCGTCGTTCTGTTCCCCCGAACATCGTCGTAAGTACGAGCGCAAGAACAAGCTGTGCAGCTACCCGAGCAAGCGCGCATGGTCGAACCGGGAAGGTGCTCAGACATTCATTGATCGGACAGACGGACTGCACCTGAACGGTCTTCGTCCGTTCTATGACCCAAGTTGCAAGCACTGGCACATCGGCCATAGCTACTCAGTAGCGGCGTAACACCAAACACCTGACCTACGATCTAGCAATCAATCAAAGGAGACAATCATGGGCATCAAGACAATCGTAACCAGTGACTGGAACGGCGAAGTCATCACAGACCCAATCGAGCCTGTCACGATTACGATCGAACGAGCAGGTCAGGAAGCTAAGCAGGTGGAGAATGTCTATCTGACAGAGGATGATGTAGCCGCGCTGATCGACAATCTCAAAAGTGACGGTCAGCTGTATCACGAAGTGCGAAACACTGCTAATAGTGGGAATATCAAGAAAACCAAACCATCAGAGACATCGGAGACGAAACTCTTCGAGGCACTCGGTATCGATGACGAGGTAAAGCAGGAACTTCACATGTGGGCGGAACGGCAGGGCTACGCCAAAAAGGCCAACATCACTCCGAAGTTGGATGAAATCGAGAAGCTCGTTGACGCTGGCAAGTTCACCACGGTCGATAAATCTCAGTTCAAGCTGGTACGCGAGCTACACGGTCATGATCGCGGGAAGTACCGCAACGCGGCCGTACTGGCGGTTCTGAAGAAGCATCTAGAACCAAGCAAGTAGCAGCATTACCGTCAGATCCCTCGTCAGAAGTGGCGGGGGATTTGTCGTATCTAGACCTATAGCAAACTGATTAATAAAGAACAAATAGCATCGGTGCACGTCAGGGCGGTATTGATACTTGCTGTTTAGGTATTGCATCGTGGTCGAGGCTATCGATAAGCTCTGTAGGAAAGCAGGTGAACACGACGAACGGAGGCGCGGCGCTGGATTGAAGGTATTTGTTTGGCCACCCTTTCTCTGCGGGGTAGATCATTGGTTGTACTGGTGCCAAGGCACCAGGCCAGAGCGAAGCTCTGGTCTAATACTACTTTCATATTGTTCTAATACTTTGTATTCAAGAGTATTTACTAGATTATGATAAAAGAGTCCAGTGCAAGAGTCTTATGCAAGAGTGATAATCAAGAGTGAAAGCAAGAGTATTAACAAGAGTATTAACAAGAGTACTATGCATTTCTCATGCAACAGCTAGGTAACGATAGAAGGGTAAGGATTGTAAGCAGGGAAGGTTAGCACTAAGATCTACAGTAAAAGGTAGATAGCTATCTGAATAACTAGCTTTAGCTAGCGGTGTTTGGTAGAATAGTAGTAACAAGAAACACGCCACCAGTGCAATGGGAAGGATGTTCAAAGACTTTTCTTTTGGATGAGAAATAACACGAGACTCCCCTAACTGTTGCACCAGTTGGGGGAGTTTTTTGATCCAAAAGAGAAGGAAGTACAAAGTATGAAGATGAGTATCAAAGATGAGGTCTGGATTACTCTAGGTGAAGAGATTGACGATTCGGTGGAAGCAGGTTTAGGCACCTCGATAGTCAGTGACAAGAGTACAGATCAACAGGTTTACGGGTTCGCGCTGACATGCATGCATCTCGGATTCGATCCAACCAAACCTTTAGAACAGAGATATGGACAAGAGAGGGCACTACAAATAATGGACGAGATAGAAGCAAGTGTTGAGTTGGAGGAAGAGCTACGACGAAACATCCTGTACATAGCATGTGTGTGGGCAGCGTCAGCCAAGAAGACGGTAGAGCATCTAGGCCCCAAGCCGAAACAACACGTCGAACGTCTGATTGACGAGATTGCCAAGTTGTGCGTTCGATACTGGACGCTAGAACCAATAGTAAACCAGTCAGGGTTTCAGGAGAAGCTAGGTATATCTCAGCCACGAGCGTCCAAGTACCTGGCATACCTAGAACAGCAGAAGGTGCTGGAAAAGACCAAAAAGGGTGGAATGACCGGGGGGAAGAAGACCAGCAATGTCTACAAGATCATAGGTACACAGGACTACTCTCCTGAGCAGATCAAGGAAGAATTCGACGCATTGCGCTTACAGTCTGTTACCGCTGAGGATCAGATCAAGGAGTATGTCAGCGTGGGATCTACTAGGAAAGAAGCAACACCAGATAATCCTAGAGGGTACACATGGTGATGAACAAACACCTATTGATGTGGAAAGCACCATTGGATAGCGCAATGATCGATCCTGACGAGCTACAAAGCTATCTCGATCAGGGATGGAAAGAAGTAGGTTGGATCGTATGTGAGCCGAGCAATCTGGCGGGGGATACCTGTAGTCATCCAGCCCTTGAAAGTAGCTCAGATCGTGTCAGGCAGGTACGAAACGATGAAGGATGAAGACCCACCTAAGGCACAGGCAGTAGAGAGAGAAGTACGGACGATCACTGACGCATTCGAACGGCTGTTGGATATGGGAGTACCCGCCATGCGTATAGATCTGATCATCGAGCACATACGGAACAAGTACGGATACAAGAGCAAGAACAAAATGATACAATGAGTGATACAATAGAATGAGTCACTGCATTGCAGTGCCTAGATAGCTAGTAGATTATGGACAAAGAATTAGATTACGAAGTAGACGAAAATGGCTGTTGGATCTTTGCCGGGTGCAAGGATCGATCCGGTTACGGAATCATCAAGTATCAGAACAAGAGTTATAAAGCACATAGATTCGCATACATTCAGTCAGGTAAACCATTACGTGACGAGCAGGTGGTGATGCACTTGTGCGATAACCCTAGTTGCATTCGTGTTGATCATCTCAGAGCGGCAACGCAACGAGAAAATCTAGAAGATATGCGTGCAAAAGGCCGGGGGCGCGGTCAAGAAAAAGTCCAATACTGTAAGAACAACCATAAACTAAACAGAGTAAACAGCTACAGATTCAATAACAGAACTGTGTGCAGGTTGTGCAAGATAAGAAAGATGCAATAGCATGCATAGTTTAGCTATATTAGATAGGTACGTTAGAAGTGGATTAGATATTAGGTAAATATGTTAGAAGTATATTGAATATTGGGTAAATATGTAATACGAGCATCGTGCTCCTGTACTTAATCGAAAGCAGACATTTTTATACACAACTATGAATAATAATCAATACAAACATAGAGTCATGCGACTCGGAAAGGATAATGAAAATCATTGGCAAAATACGAATACGAAGAACGAAAGGCATTCGCTGAACTGGCGGGGGATGTTGGTCTAGCCAAGGCCAAACGAGAACTGGGATATCCAGAGAGTTGGGCAACGGGTAAGAAGTGGTGCGAAGAGTTTGGTATCGAGATTGAACTCGATGAACTCAAATCCAAAGCAGCACAATATAATTCATTCTACGAAGAGACTGAACTGAGGATTGCTCAGCAGGACATAATCAGTCGTGGACGGGAACTGTTGGAGAACCCAAATCTGACACCAGCCGACTTCGACAAGATCGTGAACGGATTGAACAAGGCTACGAACTCGATCCAGATGCTGCGCGGTAAGGCCACCAGTCATCGAGCACCAGAAGATACCACCAGCGAAGATGCATTGAAGCTGTACGACGAGTACCAGAAGAGTCGTGAGCAGTCATAGATCCAGCTCAGTACGTTGCACAGTATCCACGTGAGCTGATCGCCAGTTCGGAGGGCCGAAGGCTACTCACCAGGGATGATCCGTTGCTGTTCGCCCTGTTATATCTACCTGATTCACTCAGATTCGAGGATCAGCCATCATCGTTGGCTCAGTTCCATATCGATCTAGCTGAGCATGGCAAGACCTGGATCAACGGCAAGTCATCACGTCATGCATGGATCGCACCCAGACAGTCGGGTAAGACGACGTGGATCTTCCTGTTGCTTCCAATGTGGGCAGCAGCGCACGGTCACATCAAGTTCATTGCAGCGTTCAGTGACTCGGAGGATCAGGCCACTACCCACCTGGACACATTCAAGAAGGAACTGGACTCGAACGAGCTACTTCGCAAGGACTACCCAGAGCTGTGTACGCCGAAGATGGGGGCCAATGTCAAGCGTTACGTCAGCCAGTCCAAGGCCAAGATCGAACAGGCAAATGGGTTTGTATTCGTAGCCAAAGGTATCGACGCCAAGTCGTTGGGGTTAAAGGTAGGTAATACAAGACCTGATCTGATATTGCTCGATGATATTGAACCACCTGAATCCAACTACTCATTGAATGAGGTACAGAAGCGTCAACGCAACCTACTCGATGCTGTGTTCTATCTGAGCGACAAATGCCAGATCGAGCTAGTCGGTACGACAACAATGTCAGGGTCACTGATCGACCAGTGCAGGCAGGTATGGGAGCACGAGCAGGCATGGAATACGTCTCATATAGTGGAACAATCAGATGATAAGCAAAGCGAACGATAAACTGGTAACGGGACGTGTTGAACTAGGACGAGTAGACCACCTATCTCAGAGGCCCGACGTCGTTGAGCCCGGCTGGGAAATAATGGGGCTCAAGCGAAGGCAGGGCCACCGAAGTACAACCGAACTCGAACCGAGTACTGGCACGCGCCGTCACCGATAGGGATAGTGCCGCTGACATATACGTCGCCGATGGAGACAGCTCCAGCATCGCGGGCCCTACGGAGTACAGCCTCGTTTATCTGCTCGCTGAGTTCGGGCCCATTCAATTGAGCCGGCAGGATGAAGCGGAACATCGCCTCGTTGCTCTTCGCTCCCACAGGACCATTGTGCGCCGTCCGGAGCCAAGCCGTGCAGGCGTCACCCCGATCAGACATGAAGTGGATGACCAGGCCGAGGTGCGCTTGGTGCAAAGCTCGGCTATCCTGCCATGTCTTGACCTTCCTCGGACATGTCCATACCGGTGAGACGCTTCCATTCCGGAGGAATGTGCAGGGCCACGATCTCTACCTCCTGTTTCGCCCCGAGATCTGGCCTGACTTGGTGAGTATCGGTCCAGCGGATTGGTAGCGAAAAAGTGGTGTCGATGTACAGCTCCGCCTCTGCGGGGGAGGTGTCACGGTTGAGGTGCAGGAGGTAACCGTGCTCGGTGGACTCGGCGCCCTTCATTCTCCACTTATCTCCCGGGCGCCCCCAGATCGGGAATCTACTCGGTGTCATCATCTTGATGAGCAGAGGCCAGTGGTCGAACCCTGATGGTGGTTTGGGAGGGATGAGCTGCCCGTCGTCATCGACCAGCTCCTGTCCGGCGCCACTGGAGTAGCGGCGGGTTTGCGCGGACTTGGTGTCGCGCTGAGACCATGAACCGAGCTCGTTGTCGATGGAGAAGTGCACTGTATCGACGCGGTTCGGCGGGCCCGCTATGTCGTTCTTGGGCCACCGTCGGTACTCGGCGGTCCCGGATATGCGAGCACATTTCTCGGTGTTCTGCAGCAGGCTGATCGCAGCTAAAGTGTCTTCTAGTGTTATCGCCATGCTCATAGCCTGCCAGAAAGGCGAATCGAAGGTTGTTTCGTCGTCTTTCTGGTCCGAGGTTTGCCGCGATTCTCTCTCGACATTCTTAGCTCCATCCCGGCCGCCAATAGTAGCCTGACATATCAGTACCGCGAGTTTATGAACGGCATCGGCCGCAGAAGCAGTTCGAGCTACACAACCCTAGCCATCAGCGTCAATCATCGCTACGTATCGGGCATATGTGGCTGCAGACGCCACCGCATGTCGCTCGATGGTGGCAGGGGAGTAGCCGAGAGTGTCGGCGAGGATTGCGGCGGGTGCGAGCTTGGTGAGTTCGTGCAGGGTGCCGAGCCGGGCGGCGCGGGTGCCGAACGTCGACTTCAGGCGGTTCCGCAAGTGGCCCGGGTTGATGTGTTGGCCAGGGATATAGCCGCGGAACACCCAGCGCGTACTTGGGTGGGCGGCGGTGTTCCCGAGGTCTCGTTCTCCGGCGAGATATCGGAATGGTTCGTCGAGCGGTGCGGGAAGAGCGATGGCGATGTCGCCGAGTGTGACGGTCACGAGTTCGTCTGAGACTATGACGTGGTCCCAGGTGAGTTTCACGACCCGGTCGATCTGTTGGCCGAAGACGAGCACCAGGATCGCCGCGGCTCGATCTCGCGGATTCAGTGCGGGTTGGTTTGATGTAATGCCATCGACGACGTCTTGCTGGGCCTCAGGGCTCATCTTAGAGCTTGTACCACGACGATGTGGTGTCATTGTAAGGTCCCGAGCGACCAGCTTTGTCTTGACTGCCCACGCGAGGAACCGGATGGCGAACTCTCGCGTGCTCGGGCCTTCGGCCTGCCACGCGTCCAGATCCGCTTGGGATAGATCGTCGATCGAGATGTCCCGGTCGGTGAGCCAGTTGAGGAATTCGATTGTGACGGAAACGGTTTGCTTCGACCGCAGGAACGTGCCGTGTGACACCGACTCCATGCAATACATCTGCCGCAGGTGATGCCAACGAATGTACCGGGTCGCGACTTCCCGGTGCTCGGACGACTTCAGCCGGTCGAGGGCTTCATCGGACCAGTCGATGTAGCGGTGGAGTAGTCCGTCTCTGGGCGGCAGGATCTGGTGGGTGACCAGGAGTTCTCGGACGTATTCTCGGGTGCGCGATCGGGGGAGTTGGTCGATGACGTCGTGGGAAACGAGCGGTGTGCGGGCCAGCTCGGTGAGGAACGCTGTGACATGTTCCTGGTTGATCCAGGTCAGACCGCTGTTGGCCCGTTTCATCGACTTCAGGGCAGCTGCAAAGGGTTTCAGTTCGTCGTTGATGCTAGCAGTCTCTGGATTCGTCAGTAGTCGGTCGACGGTCGCCCTCAGGACGCATCGCCAGCAGCATCCCTGTGCGTACAGTTCTTCCTCGGCGCCGCACTCAACGCAGTCGACGTTGAGTTTTATGCCCGCGCATTTGCGGCACGCCTGCTGGCCGTTGATGATTCCCGGCAACACCCCGTCGTGACCGCACGCGCATACGCCTCGAGTTCGTTTGGCTGCTTGGTAGCAGTAACCGCACACTCCGAGGCCCTGCCAGGTGACGACACATTCTCTGTGCTCACCGCAGCGATCGCATGGAACTTCCCACCGTTGTGGGTCTTCAGGTTTACGTGGTCTTGCCATCGTCATCATCGCTACGGACGACTCGGATCCGGCGGGCAACCGAGCGCTTGTCGCTGATGCCTAGGTCGGCCGGGTTGGCCGGTGCGTCGGCCGTGGCCGCAGCTCGGATCTCGACATATGGTTCGAAGAGATCGTTGGGTGTGCATTCAAGGATGTCGCACAGCGCGGCGAAGGTGCGCGCAGGGATCCGCTCGGGTGTGCCTGTCACCAATCGGTGCACTTGTGCGTTTGATAGGTTGATTCCGCGGGACTTGAGAAGCGGGATGAGTTCCGTTGTCTTCCAGAGGTTGTGATCGGCCATTCGTTGGCGGAGATTCCAGCGATAGCCGATTCGGCGTTGCTCGCTCACGTGTCCTTCCCGGTCCTTCTTTCGTCACGTGTGACGATTCGTTGCTGGATCATCCGTTGGATGGTCTTTTGTTTGAAGTCTGCCGAGACTGAGGTGTAGAGCGCGGTGGTGGATGAGTAGGCGTGGCCAACTTGCTGCTGGACAAACATAGGATCGTATCCGGCCTCGAGGAGATGAGTGACGTAGGAGTGGCGCAGGCAGTGCATCTTCAACTCTGTCGGTAGCCCAGCCAGTTCGCGGACCGCAGTGAAGGTGCGATTGAAGTTGCGGATGCCCGTGGCGCCAGCCCGTTCCGACGGCCACAACGAGGCCGAGCGGTCCGCAGTGGCGAACTGTTCGCGACCCTGCGGCGAGAGCCAGTGATCGAGAAGATCGACCACCCAGTCAAACTCAGGCACCGTGAGAACAGTGCGACGGCGCGGTCCTGACCCCGACATGCCTTTGGCGTAGCGGATCTGAACGGCGCCATAGCGGCCGTACTTGTCTACGTGCGGATTTGGGCCGAAGTCGTGGTAGTCGAGCATGGAAAGTTCCCGACGGCGCAAACCGTAGGCGTAGCACACCTTGAACGCGGTGGAGTCTCGCATCAGTGGGAGCCAGCGCTTCGAGCCCTTGGCGAACTCTTGATCGACGAGGTCATCGCAGGTGTCGAAGAATGTCTGCAACTCGGTCTGAGTGAAGCTGCGCCGGTCCGCTGGGATGGCGTCATCGGTCTTGTGGCGCGGCGTGTTCCACTCGAACACGACTTGGGCGGGAACGTCGTCAAATACTTTGCTGCAGAACGCAGCCCACCCATACCTTTCGTCAGTGACGTAATAGCAGAAGGACCTGATCGTGCCAGCGTTCGCGCGCAGCGTCGACACCGAGACGGCTTTCGGCCCGGTTCGTCGATCAGCCAGGAACTCATCGACATGGATCGGCTGCCAGCCCCACGGATACTCGTTGGAGTGCTCCTGGAACCGAGAGACCAGGCCGCACGAGGACCGAATGAACGGCACACCGAGCCCACGGGCCAGCATTTGCGCTCGCCAGCCATCGAGCATCGCCTCAAAGACTCGGTCCTCGGGTCGCAGCAGCCCGACGACGCCGTTCGACAGGAACTCTGGCAGCCGACCTGGAACACTCTGCATGAACGCAAGTGTAGCGCGAGAATCTCTCATCTGTTTGCATAAACCGATGTCGATCTGGGGATCAGGCTCGTGGGCCACCGTCCGGCAGCAAGTCGTCACCGGCCACAGGCAGCAGTTTCGCTTGAGATCCAATGGGACGAGTTCTCTCATCTAGTTGAACTCGACCTTCTTTTGTGCCGATAATATTGATTATGTAAGGCTGAATAAGGATAACCTAACTCAAGTTGAGAGTGAAATAGGTACCTCATTCAGGCTACAAGCGATCGAACATGCTTTCAGCTACTCGGAGACCAAAGAGCCATTTTCTAGTCCAGAATCGCAAATAGAGGCTTTCGTTTCGCCGTCGCACACATTCGAACCTGACTCGATTAGTCAAGTGGATATGGCGGGGGAGAATCGAGGCATTGATAGTGAAGATGGATATATTAACAACCCTGTTAACGATGATCTGAGTCGGAGTTCCGACAAGTCATTGACAAACTTGGAAGAATGTGAATCAAGTGCTGTAGAAAACGACTTTAATTTTCAATCTGTTTTTGATGATGCATCTATACCTAATAACTATGTATCAGAAATTGAAAACTTCGAGACAAGACAGCAGCGAGAACTAGCTAGATTCGAGACTCCCAAGATCAATCAGGGGGAGTTAAAGCTACAACAATCGAACAGTGAGCATGTCAATTTTTATGACAGTCTCGATTCTGGATTGCACTGGATCATCGATGAACGGATCGAGGTGCATTACTACCCGGCCATTGTCGTAGACGAACATGGCAACGAGTCGAGTTGGTGGCCTGAGTTCAAACCCATGTCGGTGCTCGAACGTGATCGTCATACCCGAGCATTTGCCATGAACATGATGAACCGCCCGGTCAACGTCGATGCGCAGTACTGGAACGAACACGATATCGAAATTGCCGAGTTGGACGAGTACCGATGGACCGTCTTGAGTGTTGATCCTGCCGTCAGTACGAAGCAGTCAAGTGACTACACAGCCTTTGTGATCGTCTCTCTCGGAAATGACGGTCTGGTGTACGTGCGTCATGCCGAACAGCTCAAACTTGTCAGTACCGGGCTACGAGAGCGTGCAAACGAGCTGATCGAGCTGTTCGATGTGGATCTGCTACTGATCGAGACCAATCAGGGTGGCATGGTGTGGGCGCAAGTCTTCGACCAGATCAAGTGCAAGTACAAGGCGATCCATCAGACAGAGCCGAAGCCGGTACGAGCGGCCAGAGCGTTGGACTACTACCGCAAACAGAAGGTGTGCCATACCCGTCACTTCGATCTGCTCGAACAGCAGATGCATTCGTTTCCCAAGGTGACGCATGACGACCTGGTGGATGCATTAGGCGCAGGGGTGCATTACCTGTTGAATGCATCCGGTAGAGCACGCATTAAGAAACGTAGCTATCTGTAACACCTGATAGTTATAAAAATGTTAGAATAGCAAGTAATGAAACTAAGGAGATTAATAACGAACTAAATGTCAGATCTAACCATCGCAGTACAAACAATCTTGGATACTCAGCAGCATTATCAACAGGCTGAGAACTATTACAACGGCACCGTACCGGAGTTCTTCGCATCACGATCGGTAGCCAAGGAACTGGAAAAGCTAGGCGATCCCAATCGGGTCAATTTCGCCGCTACGCCAGTGAACGCCGTAGCCAATCGTCTGGAAGTTACCGGCATCAGCACCATGAGCGATCGGGCCCGCATCGTTGTGGACCAGGTATGGCAGCAGAACAACTTGGAACTCGAACTGACGCAGCTGATCAATCGCACTCTCGTGTTTGGCAGTGCGTATCTGATCTGTTGGCCTGATTCGGACGGTACGACTCAGATTTACTACAACAGTCCACTGAGCATGGTGATGCTGTACGACCCAGAGAACCCACGACAGCCGAAGTGTGCGGCGAAGTTGTGGAGTGTGACCGTAGACGGCAAACCACGTACTCGTGTGAATCTGTACTACTCGGATCGCATCGAGAAGTATCTGAGCACCAGTGAGCGTCTACCGATGACTGTCAAAGATACAGACTTCGAACCGTTCATTGACGAGCAAACAGACGAAAATGGTTCTGTTGCAAATCCTTTCGGTCAGATCCCTGTCTTTCACTTCACCACTGGTGTCGATCAGTACGGCAGACCGGAACACATCAATGCCTACGGTCCACAGGACATGATCACCAAGATGCTGGTCAGCCAAATGGCATCGGTGGAGCACTACGGATTCCCCACACGTTGGATGCTTCGTGATGCGAACTCAGTCAGCAATCCGCTCTCAGACGTAGACGATGACGCTGACGACGTACTGGACAGCGCACCTGGTCAGGTCTGGGATCTGGCAGGCATCACCAAGGTTGGCCAGTTTCAGGTGGCAGCACCCGAGACCTATATCGCTCCGTATCGCGAGTACGTGCGCGCTATGGCATCGGTAACCGACACGCCACTGCACTACTTCGAGAACACGCACACAAACGTCTCAGGTGAGTCACTACGAGCGGCTGAGGCACCGCTAGTGAAGAAGGTACGCACCCGTCAGTTGGCCATCGGCCACACGTTGCGTCAGATGTTCGTGTTCGTACTCAAGATGAACAACATTGCCGAGGACGTACAGATCCAGTGGCGACAGATCGAGTCCATTGACACGAAAGAGCAGTGGGAGATTGCCTACAAGAAGTTGCAGGCAGGTCTACCTGTTGAACAGATTTTGCTCGAACAGGGCTATGACACTGAGTTGGTAGCTCAGTGGAAGAAAGACGGTCTGTTGCAGACCGAACCAAACACAAGCACGACAGAAGTACCAAATACAGATTTCGAAGGAGAAGCAGCATGACACAGGAAAATGAGCACGATATTGAGAGCATGAAGGAAGCTCTGAGCAAGGCAAACAACGAGGCCGCTAGTTTCAGGCATCAGTTGAACGAGGCTAAAGCAGAGCTGGAACAGGCGCATAGTTCGGCAAACGAGTACAAGAGTTCATATGTAGATGCCAAGATCACGGCCAAGCTAGCCGAGAGTGGTGTAAGCAATGTGAAGGTAGCCAAGCTACTGGACAGATCGAAGATCGATATTGACGAATCAGGTGATCTGGTCGGATTCGATGATCAGCTAGAGCAGGTCAAGACCGACTTCGCCGAGCTGTTCCAGGTCCAGAAGGTACCTAGTATCGATGCCGCTGAGAAGCCGGTAGCAAAGCGCAACCTAAGCAGTGCCGAGAAATTGATACAGAACACAAGATAATACAATACTTGGTACAATAAGAGTAATAGAGCGAGATGCTCTGATCGTGACGCGAGATGTGGAACGATCCCCATAGTCCATGCAGGACTTTAAAACGTAAATTCATTAGGAGTTTTATAGACAAACAATATGGCAAGAGTAAATGCAGATAGCTGGGTACCAGAAGAGTACGGCAGCGAAGTCATTCAGACCGTTGAACAGCACTCAGCGGTAGAAGCAGTAGGTCGCAAGGTCAACATGACCAGCGATATTCAGAAGACCCCACGTATGGGGGACGTAGACGTACAGGTCATTGCCAAGGGTGGCGTTTACCCGGAAGATCAGCCAGCACTAGACAACGTGCAGTTGGACGCTGTGAAGTTCGGCGATCGCATCATCATCGCTGAGGAAGATCTAGCAGATGCACGCGTAGACGTAATTACCGAGTATCAGAAGGGTTGGGCAACCAACTACGCACGTAAGTTTGACAACGCGTGTCTAGGAACTACCGCCGTAGCAAACGGCACCACTGTTCCTTTCACCTCTGTGTACAAAGAAGTAGGCGCACAGGTCATCAAGACCGCAGGACCATTGACATACGCTCAGTTGTCCGATGTGTTGGCCAAGGCTGAGAATGGTCGCTACTTTGCTGATCCCGATACGATCATCATCGCGCACACCAGCTTCAAGGGTCAGCTACGAGGGCTACTAGACCTCAATGGACGACCACTGTTCATCGAGCAGGTAGCGGCCGGTCAGCCTCAGACTCTGTTCGGTTACGAGATTCGTTTCTCCGACGGAGCGAAGACCAGCGCCACAAGCACATGGAACCCAAACGGCAATCCATTGCTGATCGTAGGCAATCGCAAGCACCTGATTGTTGGCGTTCGTTCACCAATCGAGTCTCTGATCAGCTTCGACGCTGGTTTCAGCACTGACGAACCACATATCAAGGTTCGTACCCGTAAGGCATTCGCCGTAGGGCGCAAGGAAGCATTCGGCGTGTTGGAAGTAACAGCACCCTGATAATTGAATAGCAATACGGTAGGGCTAGGTTCACATCGAGCCTAGCCCTACTATCTTAGAGAAAGTAGGTATGGAAAAATAGCAGCAAGAATGTACGGCAGGGTAGCAAGTAAGCTAGCCCGAAAAGAAATAGACCTGGTGAACGACAATATCAAGATTGCTCTGTTCACCAATAGTTACGTACCCAACTATCATGCACATGAGTTCTACAGTGCGATTGCTAACGAGCTAGTTGGTTCTGGATATGTTGCAGGTGGCAAGAGTCTCGCAAGCAAGGTATTGACTCAGAAGACCTCAGATTCTCGTTGGGTCTATTCGGCAGCAGATCAGACGTGGACAGCCCTGACAGGAAACTTTAGATATGCCGTTATTTATGACGATTCGGTAACTAGCAAACCGTTGATAGCGTGTATCGACTTCGGGGCGCAGAGTGCGTCGGGGCAAGATGTGACGGTCAGGTTCGAATACGAGTACTTGAATACAGAGACTGGTACCTATGACACTGAACGTGGACTACTGGTGATCGCGTACTGATGTATCAGGACGTAATTCTGGCAGATAGTCCACTTGTCTACTTTCGATGTGAGACCAATACGGCATTCGATACGGTATCTGGAGCAAATAAGTCGTTGGTAGGTGTACCTACGGTCACGAGCGGCAAGGTTGGTAATGGTTGGACGTTGAACGCATCGCAAGCAATCGCCATGCAATCAGCCTTCACGGATTACTCAGCAGGCACATTCTCAGTCGAATGTTGGTTCAAGACCGGACCAGCGACCAACGACTATCCGACATTGTGGAGACGTGACGGGGGAGGCAAGGCGATTCTGCTACGTCTTCGAGGTAACGCGGTAGCCAGTCCAGGCAAGCTAGAGATATATCTCAATGGCGTATCTCAGTACTCCGCCAGTAGATATGACGACAATAAATGGCATCACGTCGTGCTTGCGGTAGGAAGCGGTAATGCTCGATTGTACGTCGATTCTGTCGAGATAATGAGTGTTGCCGTAGGGGATCTGAGCATCCCGAATACAGGTAGTCGATCACATGCGTTGGCATCGGGTAGCGATCTGGGTAGCGCCACAGAGGGTTGGTCAGGTCAGATCGATGAGATTGCCATCTATGCGAGGAAGCTCAGCGCATTGCAGGTTAGTGCACACTTCGGTGGTGCTCAGCCAGCCCTGACGCTAGTTACGGGTATTGCCCTGTTGACATTGAGCGTATGGGAACCGTCACTGAGCGTGAGTGCATCGGCGCTCTCGTTACGTTCAGGTGTTGCACTGTCGGCGGCCATGAAATTCTGCCCGGAGACGGCCACGAAACTGCCCGCTGGCGGACATGAAACCTGCCCGGTGGCGGTCATGGGATCTGCCCGACACGACGTCGTCTGCCTCACCGGCTCCGACGGTTGAGGCCCCTCCTCAGGTGCGATCGGCGGTGCTGAAGCGCCCGTCGCCCTGAGGAGGGACAACTTGAAGTCTGCCGAGGAGATCATGGAAATCCTGGATGCCTACGACCTGACAGGGTCGTTGCGTGATGCCGGCGAGCTGGCCGGATGCTCGCACCACACGGTCAAGCACTACGTGGACCGCCGTGCTGCCGGGGGTGAGCTGGACAAGGCCGTGACTCGGCCGCAGTTGATCGATGAGTACCTGCCCAAGGTCGAGGAGTGGGTCGAGCGGTCCAAGGGCAAGGTCCGTGCCGACAGAGCGCACGAGAAGCTGCTCGCGATGGGCTACAAGGGTTCGGAGCGCACCACCCGTCGTGCGGTCGCATCGGTGAAGAAGTCATACCGGTCAGGACATGTGCGGGTCCACCGGCCCTGGGTCACCGAGCCGGGGATGTGGCTGCAGTACGACTACGGCGACGGACCTGTCGTCGACGGCGTCAAGACGGTTCTGTTCGTGGCGTGGCTGGCGTGGTCGCGGTTCCGGGTCGTGATCGCGCTGCGCGATAAGACCATGCCGTCCGTGTTCGCCGCGCTGGACCAGACCTTCCGCCGGTTGGGTGGGGTGCCGACCTACGTGCTGACCGACAACGAGAAGACCGTCACGACCGAGCACATCGCCGGGATCCCGGTCCGCAACGGACAGCTCGTCACCTTCGCCGAGCACTACTCGGTCGTGGTCCACACCTGTGTGCCGGCGGATCCGGCGTCCAAGGGCGGCACCGAGTCGTCGGTGAAGATCAGCAAGGCCGACCTGGTGCCCAAGGACACCAACCTGCGTGAGGAGTACGCGTCGTTTAGCGAGCTCGAGGAGGCGTGTGAGGCGTTCTGTCAGAAGGTCAACACCCGGGCTCACCGGACCACGAAGCGGCCACCGGTCGAGATGTTGGCCGAAGAGCGGACACGGCTACACCCGGTCCCGACACAGCCGCACACAGTCGCGTTCGGCACCACCCGGGTAGTGCCGGGCAACACGCCGATGGTGATGTTCGAGTCCGGCCAGTACTCGGTGCCACACACCCTGCTCGGCGCCACGGTGTGGGTTCGTGCCCAAGGACTCGGCGACGGCGAGGAGGTCGTCATCGTTCACGTCGGCGAGGACGGACCCGCCGAGGTCGCCCGCCACGCGCGCGCGACGCCGGGCACGCCGAGGATCAACGACGAGCACTTCCCACCGCAGCCGGAAGGTCCGTTGAACCGGCAGCCGCGAGCGAAGAACCCAGCGGAAGCCGAGTTCCTCGACCTGGGCGAGGGCGCCCGCCTGTGGCTGGTCGAGGCCGCTGCGGCGGGCACGCCGCGGATGAGGGTCAAGATGGCCGAAGCCCTCAGCCTGGCCAAGCTGTTCGACCCCGTCGAGGTCGACTGGGCACTCGGCCACGCCGCCGTCCACGGCCGGTTCGCCGAGGCCGATCTGTCCTCGATCCTCGACCACCACGCCCGGCAACCCGCTGTTGGCGAGCACCGTGCCGGCGAAGAACGGTCGCTGACCCAGGGCACCGCCGGATGGGCACGTCTCGGCCAGCACGACAGCCAGCACGACAGCCGCGAGGGGAACGAGGTGACCCGATGACGACCAAGACCACCACACCATCGATGGCGTCCGCGCCGCCGTTGCCGGCCGAGTTGGAGGACCTCTTGCGGCGGCTTCGGCTGCCCCACATCCGTCGCCACGCACCGGAGGTCGTCGCGACCGCGAAGGCCCAACGCTGGGAGCCCGCCGAGGTGCTCAAGGCTCTGTTCGCCGAGGAGGTCGCCGGAAGGGAACGCTCCGCACTGGCCACCCGCAGGGCGGCTGCGGGGTTCCCGACCGGGAAGACGTTCGATGCGTGGCAGCCCGAGGCATCCTCGATCCCGGCACCGACCCAGCAGGCACTCCGCACCCTGGAATGGGTCCACCGTCGGGAAAACCTCGTCGTGTGCGGGCCGTCGGGGACCGGGAAGACGTTCCTACTGGAGGCACTCGGTCACCAAGCCGTCGAGGCCGGGTTGAAGGTCGCCTGGTTCACCCTGGAAGACCTCGGGGTCCTGCTGCGCCGCCATCGTGCCGACGACACGGTGTCCAAGGCCATCGCCCGTGTGCTGCGCGCCGATCTCGTTGTCGTCGACGACATCGGCCTGTTGCCGGTCGCCCAGGATGCCGCCGAGGGGCTCTACCGGCTCGTCGACGCCGCCTACGAGAAGCGGTCGGTCGCGATCAGCTCGAACCTGCACCCGTCCGGGTTCGACGAGCTGATGCCCAAGACGCTGGCGACCGCCACCGTCGACCGGCTACTGCACCACGCCCACGTGTGCCAGACCAGCGGAGACTCCGTGCGACTTACCCAGGCACTCGCCGGCCGAGGGGTGAGTCCCTTGAGCTGAGTGCTCTGGTCGGTGGTGGCCGCAAGCCCACTGGGCAGATCCCATGGCCACCACCGGGCAGTTCTCGTGACCGTCAGCGGGCAGGTCTCACGACCGCCCCTGGGCAGTTCCTACTGTCCCTTGACATTGCACAGCTCAGCCTGAGTGCGCTGTCTGCTTCGTTGTCGATACAACAGGTATATACACCAATATCAATGACAGCGTATTTGCCAGTAAATAATTTACGAGCTGAGCTAGGTAGCAAGTCAATACATGCACGTCTAGTGCGCAAGCAATACAGAACAGGAGAAAAATGAATCATATTTACTATTTGCGTCAGAAGCCAGTAGAGCCTATCGAGTTCACTGTCTGTGACGAGCAAGACAAGCCAAGAAACTTGAGCGCATACAGCGGCGCATCAGTCGTGTTCATCGATCCCGAAGGAGAAGGACTAACCGGGGGAGTAGCCACGATCACTGATGCAGCAAACGGCAAGATCAAGTTCGTGTTCGAGGGAGAAACGATCTTTACCGAGGTAGGTAAGTATCAGCTTCAACTGTTGCTGCATGCCGATGATCGTGCCGACTATGCCGAACGTATGACAATTGAAGTAGAGAAAGGATGGATGTAAATGTATGCCACTGTAATCAAAGTGAAGGAGCTAACTGATGTGAATGTTGACGATAGTCTGATCAGACAGGCTCAGGCAATCGTAGAAGTCGTGAGCGGTAGACCGGAGAGTGTGGTCACCAACCTGACTGATCGAGCATGGTTGGAGTATGCCGTCTGTTGGCAGGCCGCATATATGTCCAGCAATACGCAGGTGTTCGGACAGGCCAACGTGAAGCGTGTCGAACAGGATCGCAGCATGGTCGAGTTCGGTGATCAGCTGTTTGCGGTCAGTCCACTGGTGATTCATGCTGTCAAGCAGCTGAGCTGGAACCGTAGCCGATCGTTCGGTACGAAGGGCTTCACGTTCAAGGCGAAGCGTATGCCAAGCTGGTGGCGCTGGTGAGTCTGATACCGAAGTCGTATCCCAGCTACGTAGATGTGTACGTGAAAGTCTATGAAGTGGATTGGGAAACGGGGGAATCGATCGAAAGATGGGATTACGAGAATCCGCGTACGTACCGATGCAACGTGACAAGCCTGAAACCAGACAATGCGCTGGAAGTGTTCGGTGCCAACTACTGGAAGACTATGCCGGTAAAGGTAGAGCTTCCAGAGCTGATCCCATTGAACAGCCGTATGGGTAACATGCGTAGCGCTCGGTATGACGGTCAGTACTTTCCTGGTCTGGTGTTCAATATCGTGAACGTGAACACTCAGATAGATATCTTAGGTAACGCTGTATGTCATGAGCTATACGGCGAGCTAGTTATAGGGTAGTTATGATATAATTGTCTGGTAGCAACACACTCACTGTGTTACTTCCTTTCAGAGAATGCCGTCACTGGGTAGGTGACGGCATTTTCGTGACTTCTAGCATTTTTTCCTGTCTGGCTGGCGATCATCGCGAGACATCTTCGAGATTGACTTCTTGATTTGCTTCGAGTTCAAGTATCGCCGGGTCAGAATAATGAGCTTCGAGTTTTCTATGTTTAGGTTCTTGATGTCAACAATAGCGCTGGTGGGATCTGCGTTCGAACCGTGCAGGCTTGCTCCCTTTGCGCCGAAGACATGCATCTCCATGATGACACCAGCTTGTTTGTATAGTTCTTCTGCGCCGATTACCCAGAACTGGTTTCGGCACATTTTCATTTTGCTAATCAGTGCAATCTGTTGATCGTTATGGTCCTTCAACCAGTCGTTTCTATTCAGGATCAGGAGCTGATTGCGGGTCTCGGAGGCCTCGATAAATTCGCTGGTGGCCTTTGTCAGAGTCTCACGACGCCACTTGACGCTCTCGCGTTGATCCATCCTGGCCTGCGTGTATAGGAAGTTGCCGACTGCGACAAACACCGCCAGCACTGAAATTACGAGGGAGACAATTTCCATCAAAGCATCATGCCAGGCGGTGGCCCATTAGAACTGATTCCACCATGCGGCAAACGCATTCCACAGACTGACGCTGGTCCAAGTCGTGTCCAGACCGTAGCCGAGGTCAGGCAGGTATCCGATCATTGTTCGTCTCCTTCTTGCAGGTTTGCGATCATGTCTGGTGTATCGCACGTCACATTAGAGGCGTTATCGTGCGCGCCTATTTGTGAGTAGGCATGAAAACGACGGCCTTCGGATTGCTCGCGTTCACGAGAAATCCGCGAAGCATCATCATCGGACCGGAGCTGCTCGCGGCTGCCTCGTCGGTCTCCACCTCGGTGGGCGCCGATCGCCACTGCCTGATCCCCAGGTAGACGAGGTATGCGACACCGAACCACTTGATCAAGGAAAAGGCCACGGTCGAACTGGCGAGAATTGCACCGACCCCCGCCGCGACAATTCCGATCTGCAGCAACAATCCCAACTGCAGCCCGAAGATGTTCCAGTATCCGCGTCGCAAGCCGTAGGCAAGTCCCGACGACATCGACGCAATGGCGCCGGCCCCCGGCGACAGGCTGATCACCCAACTTGCTCCGAAGAACGCCAACCAGACGTGCCAACTCATGTCGAAAGTCCTTTGATCGGGAAATACTCCCGACAACGAGCACGCACGGGATCAGAAAAGTGTAGACGGACAGTCCTGCTCACTGCTCGCGGCAGTGCAATGATCGGGAGATGACGTCGTATCCCGTACTCGACCTGACACCCGACGAATTGCTGACCACAACGCGGACCGTTCGAAAGCGTCTGGATCTGACCCGTCCCGTGCCGTTGGACCTGGTGAAGGAATGCCTCCAGATCGCCCTGCAAGCGCCCTCCGGTTCGAATCGCCAGGGCTGGCAGTGGATGGTGGTGACCGATCCGGCACTGCGTGCAGCAGTCGGGCAGATCTACAAGGAAGTCACCGACGAGTACCTTGCCTCTCACGGTTCGGCGGCAAAACTCTTCGCCGATGATCCCGATCGCGCGCCGATTCAACAACGCGTGGGCACCAGCGTCGCGTGGCTCGGTGAGCACATGGGTGAGGTGCCGGTCCTTCTCATTCCGTGTATCAAGGCGGGCAAGACGCTGCCGGAGGGGAACCAAGCCGGCCTGTGGGGTTCGCTACTCCCGGCTGCGTGGAGTTACGCGCTGGCCGCGCGGGCACGTGGGCTCGGTACGGCGTGGACGACATTGCATTTGCAGCGTGAAGCGGAAGTTGCCGAGCTGCTGGGCATTCCGGCCGGATTCCATCAGGCTGCGCTCATCCCGACGGCGTACTTCACCGGCGAGACGTTCAAACCCGCCGCCCGTGAACCGGTCGACAACGTGCTGCACGTGGACCGATGGTGAGCCTGATCTACTCGGCGATCTGCTCGATCGACGGGTATGTGGCTGATGAGCAAGGAAACTTCGACTGGGCGGTTCCCGACGCGCAGGTCCATGCGTTCGTCAACGAGCTAGAGAGGGGAGTCGGCACGTACCTGCTCGGGCGCCGGATGTACGAGACGATGATTCCCTGGGAAACAATGGCATCCGAGGATCTCGAGCGTTCTTCGGTGGCAGGAGGACCTTCGGCTCCGGACGAGTTTGCCGGAATCGAGGCGGCGACCGCCGAGTTCGCTCAGATCTGGCGTGGAATCGACAAGATCGTGTACTCCACGACGCTGAACGAGGTGTCGACCGCACGTACCAGGATTGTCCCGAGCTTCGATGAAGACTCCATCCGTTTGCTCGAGAGTGAAGCGGTACAAGATATCTCGATCGGTGGACCGACGGTTGCGGTTAGTGCTTTCGCGGCGGGTTTGGTCGATGAAGTCAGACTGTTCCTGTGTCCGGTCAATATCGGTGGCGGATTGCGAGCTCTCCCGGAAAGCCGGCTTGATCTGCAGCTGCTCGAGGAGAAAACCTTCGACGGCGGCGTCGTCTATCTGCGATACGCCGTTCGCTAAGCAATCACCATCACTGCCGTGACGACGCCGAGTAGAGCGATGTAGGCGGCGGCATGGACTCGGTCCGGTATGGCACCGACGATTCGTCGGCTCAGCGCGATCGCCGGTAGAGAACCGGCGAGTAGTGCACAGACGGCCAGAAGGTCGACAGCGCCGACTCTGCCCGCCGACAGATCCGAGGCTGATCTGTGCCCTGATGAGACCGCATACACCGCAGTCGCGACGACGGCGACAGGCAAGCTCAACGGGTTGGCGCTCGCGGCGGCGTCGGCCATCGGAACTCCGCCGCGTCGCATCATCGGAACCGTCATGACGCTCCCGCCGACTCCGAGGAAACTTGCGACGGCACCGATGCCTATCCCGACAGCGCGGACGCCGTGACGGTCAAGATGTTCGCGAGGTTCAGATGGTGTCAGAAACCCTTGTCGCAGAAGACTGTCCAGGATTGTCACCAGGAGGTAGAGCACAAACAGAATCCGGACGACGCCGTCGTCTACGTGGCCCGCCGCAACCGCTCCGAGCCCGGCTCCGAGTGCGACGGGGCCGATCAGAGGTCTGATGTACTCCGTCCGAAGCCGTCCTGACTTCCTGAATGCGACTGTGGCACCGAGTGAATTGACCACCATCACGGCCGCCGAGGATGCTACGGCGACATGCATCGGATCGATGACGTCCGGCCTCAGCGTCGATGCAGCGTAAACGACTGGGACAGTGACAAACCCGCCACCGAATCCGAACAGAACGGTGGTGACTCCGGTCAAGGCGCCGAAAGCGAGAAGGATGAGGGCGTAGTGAAGCACTTGATGAACGGTAGCGATTTCTCCGCTGGCGCACATTCGAAGGTTCGCCAGGTTCCATTGTCAATCAGACACGGACTCGGTAGGTTCCTCCGGTGCGCAACATCTCGATCAACGACGTCGATCACTCACCCCGCGGTGTTCTCGCACTCGGAACCGACTACCCACCCGGTCATGTGCTGGCCGCCCACGAACATCGACGAGCCCAGTTTCTCTTCGCTGTGAACGGTGCGATGAACGTCGAAACCGAAGACGGTGAGTGGACGGTTCTGCCGTCCAATGCGGTCATGATTCCCGCCGGTGTCGCTCATGCCGTGACAATGGACGGCGTCAGCACGCGAAGCCTCTACATCGAACCGTCGGCAGCGCCGTGGTTCCCGGTCAGGTGCCGAGTCGTCGCAGTATCGTCGCTCCTGCGTGAGTTACTTGTCGCTGCAGTCGACGTGGATGTCGAGCTGAATGTGGAGGACGACTTCCCCGCACACGGACGCAGCGCCGCGGTATTTCAGCTGATCCTGCACGAACTTCGCGATCTTGCGCCCCTACCTGTGGAACTCCCGCTGCCTCGGCACCCGGGATTGCGGGCGTTGTGCGCGCAGTATCTCGCAGCCCCGTCGATCCATGACTCGCCCACGCGGTGGGCTGACCGACTCCACGTCAGTGAACGGACACTGCACCGCTTGCTGATCTCGGAAACGGGGATGAGCGCGTCGTCGTGGATGCAGCGTGCCTGCATTCTTCACGCGCTTCCGAAACTTTCTGCCGGGGCCAGTGTGACGGCCGTTGCGTCTGAACTCGGATACTCGACGCCGGCTGCCTTCGCGGCGATGTGCACCCGAGTCTCGGGTGCACCGCCCAGTAGCTATCGGGCGCGCGTCACGACACAGACACAGGGATGATGTCGGCGACGACGTCGTGGATGAGACCGTCACGGACTTCGAAGGTTTCACGAATCTCCACGGTCATGAGGCGAGTGCCGCCGATTCCCGCGTCCAGCAGGTAGGTGGTCGAGACGATGTCCCCGGCCTCCGACATCTCGAGGTCTCGGACGCCCTGGATAACGCGGTATTGGATGCCGTTTTCGAGGTCGGCGGACATCTGTGGTCCGGAGAACCCCGTCTTGAGTCCGGCTTCGACGCGGGTCGCATCCGGGGCGAAATGAACATCGGAGACGTCATGGGAGACGAGGGCGTCGATGTAGGCGCGTGCTTGCGCCTCGCGGGGTGAATCGGCCGGGTTCGGGGCTGCCGTCGCAGCGCCTCCGGCAACCAGGATCAGGACAGCGGTGGCAGCGGCAGTTCCGGCGATATTTCGCAGTGTTCGCATGGGACATCCTAACGACGAGGAGTGGAGGAAATTCGGAAAACGGCCCTCATCGAGTAGCCGTACAGCTGCGGGGAGGATCGACGAGCGAGCAGAAAGCCGGGGCCATGACGGGCACGTAGTCGGCTCCGACGCCGTTGTCGTGGATGATTCGGCGGTAGGCGGCGACGCCGTCGGTCGGGATTCGGGCCGCAGTGGGATCGCCGAGAACATCGACCGTGTAGAGGCCGAATCGAGGTCGGTACGAACCCCATTCGTAGTTGTCGGTGATGGACCAGTAGTTGTAGCCGATCACGTCGGCACCGTCCTCTCGGGCGCGTTCCATCCAATAGATGTGATCGCGTAAGTGATTCGCGCGTGTGTATCCGTCGGCGCGCGGCGCTCCGTTGTCGGTGGGCATGCCGTTCTCGACGATGTAGAGGGGGAGTTCCGGATACTTGCCCGAGTACCGCATCAATGCGTCGTACAGGCCTTCGGGCTGCGGCGTGACGTTGTAGAACTCGTCGAGTGCGGCGTACGCGGCAGTCGGATTGTTCAGGGCCACACCGTAGTAGTAGTCGATGCCGAGAAAGTCGAGCTTGTCGCGAACTCGATCCGTGAATACCGAATCGATCGCCTCGGACACGCCGGGAATGAAGGAGAAATTACTGCTTACGCGGGCACCGGGATCGAGAACATGGATGCGGTCGTAGATCGCCCGGTGGACTCGGACCAATGAGTCGAACATCGACGGCGCCTGGGTGAGTGCGATTCCGCCGTAGGTCAATTCGCGCTGAACGTACACAGTCGGCTCGTTGATCGTGATCCAGAGTGCCCCGATTCCGGAGTACCGCTCGACTACCTTCTCTGCGTTGACCAGCCAATCGGCTTCCGTCTTCGGATTTGTCCAGCCGCCTTGATCGACAACCCATCCCGGATACACCCAGTGGTCGAGTGTGATCATCGGAGTCATGCCCCGCGCGCGGATGTGAGCTACCACGTCGTCGTAGTAGGCGAATTCGGTCTCGTTCCAGCTCCCGGCGGCGGGCTGAACTCGCGCCCACTCGACGCCGAATCGGAAAACCTTCGATCCCAGATCGGCCGCCCGGTCGATGTCCTCGGCGTAGCGATGACGGAAGTCGACCGAGTCACCGATCTTGTCGTGGGTTCGTCCGGAATCGGAGTATCGAGACCAGTTGCTGTCCGGCGACGAACCTTCCGATTGGAACCCGGAGGTGGCAACGCCCCAGAGGAAGTCATCCGGTACCTCAGCCGAGGCGTGCGCGGGAAGGGCCAGCACCCCGAACAGGCACGTCAGTGCCATCAGCGCAGGCGCGATAGACCGTGACAGGGCTCCCATGCCTGGGAGACTAAGTCATACAAGTGTCCAGTCGCAGGCGTTTCGTCCGATCCGCCCGCGGCTGGACCGTGTCACTCAGTGACCCAGCCGCTCAGAAATTCCGCTCAGAAATCCATGGTCATCGATCCCGGGTTCCACGTCCCGGAGCGCTGAACGGTCGTTTCGTCGACCTGGGCAGGTACTGCACTCGGATCGATCGGTGTGTACTTCTCGATCGAACCCCAGTCGCGAGCCCAGTCGTTGTCGAGATACGACGGAATGGTCTGCGCGGTCAGGAGCAGATCGATCCACCCCAACGGTCCACCACCGTAGTGGTCCTGCCAGGCACTGGTCACGAGCGCACCGGAATGGTCGGGAAGGATCCGATACTCGGGGACCTCGGCGATACCGACCCGATGATCGAAGGGGCGTTGGCATGGGAATGCCAGTCCGACAGCCCAATCCAGCATGACGGGCGCCTGTGAACCGACGACGTCGTTGAGCTTCTGGGTCTTCGGAACCCGCGGCGGGGTGACGGCCACCCATTGGTCGGGCTTGCTGTCGTAGTCGCTGACGACCAGTCGAATGCTGTTGGCTTCGACGGGAATCTGATCCAACGGCACACGCAGGTTCCGCCATGACGGCGCCGGGCCGATGTCGAGGGGCGCGATCTTTCCGAGTGTTTCGACAGCGTCTGTTTCGGCATCGTCGACGCCACGCGCTGTGCCGTACTCGACCTCGACGTTCTGGCCGTAGGTGACGATTCCGTCCTTGTCGACGGACCGAACACGACCAGCCGCGGCAATCGAGATGATGTCGCCACGCGTGGCGTTCTCGCCCACGTCGGGGAGTTGGTACCAGTCACTGGTCAGAGTGCCGGGGGAGGGCTGACCGTAACTACCCATGACGGGTGTTGTCGCCGGGTCGAGACCGAACGGCAACGCGACCGAACTGCCGTTGACTCCGGTCTGTCCGGCGCCACCGCCGGTTCCGGCCGAGTTGCCGGCGGTGTCCTCGGAGGTGTCGACGGTGTTCGCGCCGCCGGTAGCCGTGGCTTCCTTGTCTGCTCGAAGGTCGGAAGCGACGCCATTCGGATCGAATCCCGTAGCCCCACCGGCGGACAGTCCTGTGGCGACGCTGCCCGAGAGGGGCGTCAGCATCGAGGCGTTCGGATCGGTCTCGAGCAGAACGTCGTTGGCGAGACCGCAATGTTGGCCGAGAACGGCGTCGACGTTTGCACGGCCCACCGAATAGGCCGGGTACTGGGTGACCGCGCCCTTGGCCATGGACAGCACCTCGAAGAGGACCATGGCACCTGCGGCAACCGTCAGTGGCGAGATGGCAAGCAGTCGAGCGTGCTTCGCGGACGGTTCCTTCCCCGCGGTGTACGGCTCACGGAAGAAGTACCACGCGGCGACGCCGAGCATCAGCACCGTCAGCCCGAGGAGGACGGTGCTCGCGCCGAGTCCGCTGATGGACACAGGCTTGTCCCACCACGGAACGCTGTAGCTGGACACGTAGTAGTAGCTGTTGCTGCCGGTGAATGCCACCGCGAGGAGGAACAGGACGGCCGCCGCGAAGAGGGCCCGATTGCGCGGCGAGCGCAGGAGTTTTGTTCCTACGGCGACGGCCGTCATCATCGCCAGAACGGCGGTGAGTCCGGCAAAGATTCCGAAGTGGTGCGTCCACTTGGTCGGCGAGAACATCAGCAGTGGCAGTGCGCCGATCGTCAGCCCCACGACGCGGCGTGACGGGCCGGCGGCCAAACCGGGAATCCGGCCCCCCTTGCGCAGCATCATCGCGGTGCAGACGCCAAGGCACAGAACCATGACGAACACACCGAATCTGCGAGTCAGGGAACCGTCGACGGAGATGTTGAAGAGGTACTGATAGCGGAGGTACTCGTCGAACCAGGGCTGATTCGGTGAGATCGAGTGGACGCGTTGCATCTCGATGACGGCGGCCAGACTTTGATCGCCGAACGCGGGGATGAGAATCGAGAGTCCGGCAGTTAGCAGTGGCCCGACAGCCGCGACGTAACCGGTGGTGCGCGCACGTTCGATGATGATGCGCATGATCGGGCGTATTCCGGCGATGAGTGCGGCAAAGCAGATGAGGCCGGAAGGGCCGGCAGTCAAGGTGAATCCGGCGATCAGGATCGCGACTGCGACCGGCAGAAGTCGTCTCGTCGCGACGGCGCGTTCGATCGAGCACCAGGTCAGCAGCACGCCGAGGGCAACGATCGGTTCGGGGCGCAGTCCGTTGTTGAACGGAAGCCAGAAAGCGAGGAAGACAAGCGCGCCGGTCCAGAGGGCGAGTCGATTTCCGCGAATGGCGGCGCCCAGCCGAGGCGCAACCTCCCGGCTGATGACGAGCCAGGTGATGATGCCTGCCAACAGAGCAGGCAGACGGACCCAGGGGCTTGCGGTGCTGACGTGGGCCAGGAGTCCGAGGATGTTGTAATACGGCGTTCCGAACGGGGTTTCGGGGACCGCGAACCACCGGAAGTAGTTGGACATGTAGCCCGATTGCTCGGAGGCTCTTGCCATCGTGAACTGGTAGCCGTCGTCGGTGGTGGTAGCGCCGATGAAGTGCCACAGCACCAGAGTTCCGACGACGACCCCGTCGAGGACGGTGAACTTCCACCATCGGGCGGGCAGAAATTTGCGTGTGCCCCGGCCGTCGCGGTTGTCGAGGCGGTGCAGCGCGAAGAGGGACACGACAGCCGTGAGTGCCCCGAGAATCATGGCGAGAGTCTTGATCACCGACGGGCTCGACGTGAAGCGAGAGTCCGCCTCGATCGAGACGTTCAAACCGGCTGCCGCCGAATCGAGGTCGCTGAAGACGCCGACTACCTGTGGCCGGCTGTCGCCCTCGATGACGCGCGGTTCGGAACCGGTGGCACTGAAGGTGGTTCGGGTCGGTTCGGCGGCGAGCGTGAGTGCGCATCCACTCGGCAGATCAGCGACGGGTGTCGAGAGCAACACTCGATCGCGTAGGACAACGTCGACCCGAGCGGGAGCGTCGGAGGATTCGGGGGAGACAGTGGCAACAAATCCGTAGCGGCGCGCATCGGCGGCACCCGGGGGAGCAGTCGAGACGAGCGTTCCGCCGGTGGCAGCCAACTCACTGATCGACGCGCACGGAATCGATGCCTCCATGCGCAACGGTGTGTACGAGACCAATGGCGCCTCGACGCTTGTCGTCGACCCGGCCTGCGGCCAGTTGACGGCGGCGGTGTCTTGCTCGATCGGCAGGAACGGCACTGATCCGCACAAAACTATGCCGAGGATCGATGCGACAATCGCAACGATCCGTGCTCGGTTCGGTCCGCTGGATCGCTGAGGGGTCGGCAAGGCCGGAGGTGCGGTCGTGGCCACGTCACTGTCTGTCACGACTTTGGACCCTAGCTGTGCGTGACGTGTTTGTTATAAAAGCGCGAGTAATGGGATGGTCGTGTTCCCGGTGTCATTCCTCGGGGTGGGGTTGTCGGCGATCGAGGCGGGGGTGCTGTGCGCGAATTTCACGAGTCCATTCCCCTGAGCCCACTACTGCGGCGGTCGGCGGTCGCATTGTGCGTCGTCCTCGGAATTGTCCTGGTAATTGTCTGCGGGTTCGCGGCAATCGTGGATCGCGACTCGGCGGGCTACGTCGGCGCCGTGTTGTCCGCGGTCCTGTCCTTCGGGTTGGCCGCGTACATGTGGAAGGTGCGCGTGATCATCACCACAGACGTCGAACGAGTGTCGATCACGCTGTCTCCGGGGCTGCGTCAGGTATTTCGGTGGGACGAAGTTGTGTCTGCCACTGCAGTACATATCGGGATGGGCTCCGGAATCGGTTATCGAATGACCGGCCCAGGTATGCGGGTAATTCTCGCATCTCCCGGCGACGGGGTCCGCTTTCGTCTGCATGACGGCCGTGAAATCTCGGTGGCAACACCTCGAAGGGACGAGCTGATCGAACTCGCCCGGCGGCGGGCGCCGGACCTGCAGTGAGCGTTGCAGGTGGACCGGTGAAAAACGGGGTGCGCCTATCCTGGATAATTGACATCAGTTCTGTGTTTCAGGCGCGCTGTTCAGGGCCTGTGATGCCGGACCGGTTTGCTGCCGCTTGCACAGGCACCCCGTTTGCGTACGAGAGGAACTCTCATGCTTGCCCGCACCGACCTGCGTGGTCGTACCCCATCCACGGCCGAACTTCGCGCCGCGCTTCCCCGAGGTGGAGTGGATGTGGACGCGGTACTGCATCAGGTTCGCCCGATGGTCGAAGCCGTCCGTGATCGCGGGGCAGAAGCCGCTCTCGAATTCGGCGAGAAGTTCGACGGCGTTCGTCCGGCTTCGGTTCGTGTACCCGCGGCCGAGCTCGAGCGCGCACTTCGTGAACTCGACCCCGCAGTCAAGGAAGCCCTCGAGGTTGCGATCGAGCGCACCCGCAAGGTGCACGCCGATCAGCGTCGCAAGGACACCGTCACCGAGGTCGTTCCGGGTGGCACGGTCACCGAGCGTTGGGTTCCGGTCGAGCGCGTCGGGCTGTACGTGCCCGGCGGCAATGCCGTGTACCCGTCCAGCGTTGTCATGAACGTCGTGCCGGCTCAGACGGCCGGCGTCGGATCACTTGTTGTCGCCTCGCCGCCCCAAGCCGACTTCGGCGGATTGCCGCACCCGACCATCCTTGCCGCAGCAGCCATGCTCGGCGTCGACGAGGTGTGGGCCGTCGGCGGCGGGCAGGGCGTCGCCCTCCTTACCTACGGCGGAACCGACACCGATGGAACCGAGCTTGTCCCGGTCGACCTCATCACCGGTCCCGGCAACATCTACGTCACTGCCGCCAAGCGTCTGTGCCGCGGACTGGTCGGCATCGACGCGGAAGCCGGTCCCACCGAGATCGCGATCCTCGCCGACCACACCGCTGACCCGGTCCACGTTGCCGCCGATCTCATCAGCCAGGCCGAGCACGACGTGATGGCCGCCAGCGTTCTTGTCACGACCAGCGTCGACTTGGCCGACGCGGTCGACAAGGCTCTGGCTGCGCAGCTCGAGATCACCAAGCATCGCGAGCGCGTCACCACGGCACTGACCGGTAGCCAGTCGGGCACGGTGCTCGTTTCTGATGTTTCCGCTGGTCTGCGCGTCGTCAATGCGTATGCGGCAGAGCACCTCGAGATCCAGACCGAGGATGCAACCGGGGTGGCAGCTCAGGTCACCAGCGCTGGTGCCGTGTTCGTCGGCCCGTGGGCGCCGGTCAGTCTCGGCGACTACTGCGCCGGCTCCAACCACGTTCTGCCGACGGCCGGGTGTGCACGCCACTCCTCCGGTCTGAGTGTGCAGACGTTCCTTCGTGGAATCCACGTGATCGACTACTCCGAGTCTGCACTGAAAGACGTTGCCGGACACGTCATCACGCTGGCCAATGCGGAGGATCTGCCGGCTCACGGCGAGGCTGTGCGTCTGCGATTCGAGGCTCTGCGATGAGTAGTGCTCCTGGAGAGTCGATTTCGGTCGACGCCCTTCCGATTCGCGAGAACCTGCGTGGAAAGTCGGCGTACGGCGCACCGCAGTTGACGGTTCCGGTTCAGCTCAACACGAACGAGAACCCGCATCCACCGACCCAGGCGCTCATCGCCGATGTGGCCGAATCCGTGCGCGAAGCCGCGAAGGAGCTGCACCGCTACCCCGACCGTGACGCTGTCGCATTGCGGACGGATCTGGCGGCGTACCTGGCGAAGCAGACAGGTGTACCGGTCACCGTCGACAATCTGTGGGCGGCAAACGGATCGAACGAGATTCTGCAGCAACTTCTTCAGGCGTTCGCAGGTCCAGGACGTAGCGCGATGGGTTTTGTGCCTTCGTACTCGATGCACCCGATCATCGCCGACGGTACCGATACCGAGTGGGTCGAGGTCTTCCGTCGGGACGACTTCGCACTCGACGTGGATGCTGCCGTCACCGTGATCGCGGAACGTCGACCCGACGTCGTGTTCGTGACCAGCCCCAACAACCCGACCGGACACAGCGTCGGCATTGCGGAACTGCGACGCATCCTCGACGTGGCGCCGGGCATCGTGATCGTGGACGAGGCGTACGCGGAGTTCTCCGCTGCCCCCAGCGCGATGACGCTGATCGAGGAGTTCCCGGCCAAGCTGGTTGTGACCCGCACCATGAGCAAGGCTTTCGCGTTTGCCGGTGGCCGACTCGGCTACCTCGCCGCCGCTCCCGCGTTCATCGACGCACTGTTGTTGGTGCGCTTGCCGTATCACCTCTCGGTGGTCACGCAAGCGGCGGCACGTGCCGCCCTGCGTCACGCCGACGAGACCCTCGGCAGTGTGCATGCCTTGTCCGCCGAGCGCGATCGAGTGTCGAAGGCGCTGGCGGACAACGGTTTCCGAGTGATTCCCAGTGACGCGAACTTCATCTTGTTCGGTCAGTTCACCGACAGTGCACAGGCGTGGAAGGAATACCTCGACCGCGGGGTTCTCATCCGCGACATCGGCATCCCCGGATATCTGCGGGCCACCGTGGGACTCGAAGCCGAGAACGACGCGTTCATCAAGGCCAGTGACGAAATCGCAGGCACCCAGCTGGTCGACACGAATTCAGGAGAGACGGCATGAGCGATCGCATCGCGCGGATCGAACGAACAACTCGGGAATCAAGCATCGTCGTCGAACTGAATCTGGACGGGACCGGCATCGTCGACGTCTCCACCGGCGTTCCGTTCTTCGACCACATGCTCAACGCCCTGGGTACGCACGCCAGCTTCGATCTCGACGTCAAGGCGAAGGGTGACGTCGAGATCGACGCTCACCACACCGTCGAGGACACCGCGATCGTTTTCGGCCAGGCGCTCGGCCAGGCTCTCGGCGACAAGAAGGGCATCCGTCGTTTCGGCGACGCTTTCATCCCGATGGACGAAACGCTGGCGCACGCGTCGGTCGACGTCTCCGGTCGCCCGTACTGCGTGCACACCGGTGAGCCCGACTACATGGTGCATTCCGTCATCGGCGGGTACCCGGGCGTTCCGTATCACGCGGTGATCAACCGCCACGTGTTCGAGTCGATCGCATTGAATGCACGTATCGCACTGCACGTTCGGGTTCTGTACGGCCGCGATCAGCATCACATCACCGAAGCCGAGTACAAGGCCGTTGCGCGCGCTCTGCGTGAGGCGGTCGAGCCGGATCCGCGCGTGAGTGGCGTGCCGTCGACGAAGGGCACACTGTGAGCGTCCTCTTCACCTATCTGCTGTTCATCGGCGCGGGTATTGCCGTGGGCGGCGCCTACTCGATGTTCAAGGTCAACAAGCTTGCGTCGGGAATCCTTCTGGCATTGGCGGTTCTGGCGGCGGTAGCGGGCGCACTGCGTCTGTGACGCGAAAAGTGACTGTGTCTGAGACGCAAGATCCTGCTCCATCGCCGGGATTGCTTCGCACTCCGGGCATGATCGGTGTCCTGATCATGGCGGCAGCAGCTTTCGGTGGCTGGTCGTTGCTGTTGCCGGTGGTGCCGTTGCTGGTTGCGCAGTCCGGCGGATCGGATGCGCTTGCCGGATCGGTGACCGGTGTCTTCATGGCGGCCACGGTCTTGACGCAACTGCTCGTGCCTCGGTTGTTGCGGACGCAGGGCTACCGGCGCGTGCTGGCGGTCGGGTGTCTGCTCCTCGGTCCACCGTCGTTGGTGCTGTTGATCTCGGCCGACGCCGGTCCTGTCCTGGCGGTTTCCGCGGTGCGTGGTATCGGTTTCGGCATGCTGACGGTGGCCGGCAGTGCACTGGTGGCGGAGTTGGCGCCCAAACGAATTCTGGGCCGTGCCACCGGTGCCCAGGGAATCGCGATCGCAGCGTCACAAATGGCGGGGCTTCCGCTGGGGCTTGCAATCATGGAACGGTGGTCGGCGACACCGGTGTTCGTCCTCGGTGCGCTGATCCCGGCGCTCGCGCTGGTGGCCATTGCCGGGTTGCCGAAGATCTTCGCCCAGCCGACCGGGGAATCCGTTCGACTGAGTGTGTTCGCCGTCTTGGTTCCGGTGCTCGCTCTGGCGTGTGTGTCCGCCTCGTTCGGCGGATTGTCGTCTCTACTGCCGATCGCAATCTCGGAGCGTGCGGCCGTTGCTGGAGTGGTGTTGGCGACCGCCAGTGGGTCGATGTTGGTCGGCCGGTACTCGGCGGGACTGATCGCCGATCGTCTCGGCAGTGGTCGGACACTCGCGCCGGCGTTGGCGTCGTCGACCATCGGCTTGGTGCTGTTCGCGATCAACGTCGACGGCGGGTCGACGCCGGTCTTGTTCTGCGCGGCGGTCCTTTTCGGGCTGGGGTTCGGGGCGGTGCAGAACGAATCCTTGGTCATGGCGTTTCAGGCTGCCGGCCCGAGGCAACTCGGATCCGCCAGCGCGATCTGGAACATCGGCTACGACGCCGGCACCGGAATCGGTGCACTGGCGTTGGGATTCGTGGCCACGACTGCCGGCTACGCATGGGTGTTCGCGGTCTCCGCGGTAGTTGTCGCGCTCCTCCCGGCACTGGCCGCGGGCGGCAAAGTGATCGGCAGCAGGGTTGCCCGATAGAGTTGGGGCATGAGCGCTTCCACGATTGCTGTACTCGATTACGGCTCCGGCAACCTGCATTCGGCCACTCGCGCACTGGCGCGCACCGGGGCGCAGGTGGAGGTGACCAACGACATGAAGGTTGCACTGGCGGCCGACGGTCTCGTGGTGCCCGGCGTCGGCGCGTTCGCGGCCTGCATGGAAGGTCTGCGTGCAGTGCAGGGTGACCGAATCATCGGCAGACGCCTGGCTGGTGGCCGACCGGTGCTGGGCATCTGCGTCGGTATGCAGATTCTGTTCGACCGGGGAGTAGAATTCGGTGTCGAGGCGGAGGGCTGTGGCGAATGGCCCGGCACCGTCGAGAGGCTGCAAGCAGAGGTTTTGCCGCACATGGGCTGGAACACCGTGGAGGCGCCGGAGTCCAGCACCCTGTTCAAGGGCATAGACGCCGATACCCGCTTCTACTTCGTCCACTCCTACGGTGTGCAGAGTTGGGAGCTCGCGCCGTCCGAGCACATTGCACCCCCGAAGCTGACATGGGCCGATCACGGCGGAAAGTTCCTCGCTGCCGTCGAGAACGGTGCGTTGTCGGCAACGCAGTTCCACCCCGAGAAATCCGGTGACGCAGGCGCCGAGTTGCTGAGCAACTGGGTGCAGAGTTTGTGACCGGGGGATCCGGACCGAACGGCGGTGACGATTTCTCCCTCGCCCGTCTGGCGTTGTTCTCGCTCGGCGCCGCTGTGGTTGCGCTGGCGGTCGCAACTGTCGTCATCGTTGTTCTCAAACCATCGCCGGGCGTCGGCCTCGTGATCGGTCTCGTGGGGGTCGCCGCTGCGATTGTGGCAATGGGCGTCGTATCCAAGCGGATGACCCGAAAAGCGTTCGGTGACCCGGAAGACGGTTCGAGGTCCTGACCTACTAGGGTTACCGCACGTGAGCCTGGTCCTTTTGCCTGCTGTAGATGTCGTCAACGGTGAAGCTGTTCGCCTCGTGCAAGGAGAGGCGGGAAGTGAGACCGGTTACGGGTCGCCCCGCGACGCTGCTCTTGCGTGGCAGAACGACGGTGCCGAATGGGTGCATCTTGTCGACCTCGACGCTGCTTTCGGGCGTGGGTCCAACAGTGAACTGTTGGCCGGCGTCATCGGCGACCTGACGGTCAAGGTGGAACTGTCCGGTGGAATCCGCGACGACGCTTCCCTGGAAGCCGCACTGGCCACCGGCTGTGCTCGCGTGAATCTCGGTACTGCCGCTATCGAGGATCCCGAGTGGTGTGCGCGTGCATTGGCCAAGTACGGCGACAAGATCGCTGTCGGCCTCGATGTTCGTCTCGTCGACGGTCAGTACCGCACACGTGGTCGCGGCTGGGTCACCGACGGCGGCGATCTGTGGGAGACCCTCGCGCGTCTGGACCGTGACGGCTGCACTCGTTACGTCGTCACCGACGTCTCCAAGGACGGCACACTCACCGGTCCCAATCTCGAACTTCTCAGCCAGGTGTGCGCGGTCACCGACGCGCACGTCGTCGCCTCCGGTGGTGTGTCGACCATCGAGGATCTACTCGCCATTTCCAGCCTGGTTGATCAGGGTGTCGAGGGCGCGATCGTGGGCAAGGCATTGTATGCCGGTCGCTTCACTCTCCCCGAAGCACTGGCAGCAGTTTCCGGATAGATTTTCCAGATGACTCCGACGCGTGACCTCGACGAACTTCTCGCGATTGCGGGTCGGCTTCTCGACGGCGTCCACGATCAGTTCGTCTCCGGTGTCGGCGCCCCGAGTGCGGTCCGCAAGGGCTGGGGTGATTTTGCCACCGAGGTCGATCTTGCGCTCGAGAAGCGGTTGACCGCGGAGTTGTTCGAGCAGACCGGCATCGAGGTGCACGGCGAGGAATTCGGCGGTCCCGACGTCGGTTCCGGGCTCGTCTGGGTTCTCGACCCCGTTGACGGTACTTTCAACTACTCGGCCGGATTGCCCACTGCCGGAACGTTGTTGGCGCTTCTCGACGACGGTGTTCCGGTGCTCGGATTGACCTGGCTTCCATTGATCGGTCACACGTACGCGACTCGCGCCGGCGGTCCGTTGTTGGTCAATGGAATCGCCGTACCGCCGCTGGAGCCAACCGATCTGGCGTCGTCGATCGTCGGCTTGGGTGCGCTCAACGTCAACAGTCGAGGGCGGATCCCCGGCAGTTTCCGTCTCGACCTCCTCGCCGAGATCAGCAAGGTGTCCTCGCGGATCCGGATACACGGTTCCACCGGAGTCGATCTGGCCTTCACCGCGGCCGGCATCCTGGGCGGCGCGATCGTCTACGGCCGCAACGCGTGGGACAACGCGGCCGGGGTCGCGCTCGTTCGCGGTGCGGGCGGGGTGGTCACCGACCTGGCCGGCCGCCCGTGGACCGTAGAATCGGAGTCGGTGCTCGCCGCCGCTCCGGGCATCCACGGTGAGATTCTCGATATCCTCAACGCGCTCGGTGATCCGCGCGCTTCGTCCTCAGGAGGACCACAGTCATGACCCTCGCAGTTCGTGTGATTCCGTGCCTCGACGTCGACGCCGGGCGAGTGGTCAAGGGTGTCAATTTCGAGAATCTTCGCGACGCCGGAGATCCGGTGGAACTCGCGGCAGCGTACGACGCTCAGGGCGCCGACGAACTGACCTTCCTGGATGTGACCGCCTCCACGTCGGATCGCGGCACGATGCTCGACGTCGTAAGTCGCACTGCCGAGCAGGTTTTCATTCCTCTGACCGTCGGCGGTGGAGTGCGCACGGTCGCGGATGTCGATCGTCTGCTGCGTGCCGGTGCCGACAAGGTCAGCGTCAACACCGCGGCGATTGCGCGCCCGGAACTGCTGAAGGAACTGAGTGAGCGTTTCGGCTCGCAGTGCATCGTCCTCTCGGTCGATGCCCGCACCGTTCCCCAGGGGCAGCCGGACACACCGTCGGGGTGGGAGGTCACGACGCACGGGGGCAAGCGCGGCACCGGGATCGACGCTGTCGAGTGGGCCGAGCGTGGTGCAGAGTTGGGAGTGGGGGAGATCCTGCTCAACTCGATGGATGCCGACGGCACCAAAGCGGGCTTCGACCTTCTGATGATCCGCGCTGTCCGGGCGGCAGTCCACGTACCGGTGATCGCCAGTGGCGGTGCCGGCCTGGTCGAGCACTTTGCCCCTGCAGTCGAAGCGGGCGCAGACGCAGTTCTCGCAGCAAGTGTCTTCCACTTCGGCGATCTGAGCATCCCGGAGGTCAAGGATGCGATGCGTGCCGAGGGAATCGTCGTTCGCTAGGCGTTCTCGGCGCGGATTCCGTCGAACATGAGGCGGCTGATGGCTTGGTTCAACGCCGTGCAGTCGACGGACGAACCGGCTCGCAATCCTTGAATCGCACTTGCCAGCATCATGCCGTTGACGGCCTGCGCAGTGTTGTCGACGTCGAGGTCGGCGCGTAGATAGCCGCATTCGACTCCGTGATGCAGGTACGCCGCGGTCAAGGATGCCGACTGGTCGAGTAGATCGAGCATCCGGCCAGTGAGATCGGCGTCGACGCCTGTCGTCTCGAACAGCAGAACCCGCGGGATGCGGGGGTCGTCGAAGAAGATGCGGGGGAGCGCCTCGGCGATCCGTCCCACTTGGGCGCGGTACTCGTCCAGTGTGCTGGCGGCGTCGGGAGCATTCTCGGTGGCCAGTGCGCTGATGATCTTTGCGACGAGGTCGTCGATGACGTGATCGATGATGTCGCGCTTGTTCTCGAAGTACCGGTAGAAGGTCCCGTGGCCGATTCCGAGAGTTGTTGCGATGTCGGCAATTCCGGTTGCGTGATAGCCGCGCTGGGCGAAGCACTCGAATGATGCGTCGATGATCTCGCGGCGCAATTCCGCCTTTTTTCGTTCCGCTCTGGTCATGGCCTTCGTCACATCAGGAATGATACCGTTCTCAATAACGGAATGACGTGTCAGTTTCTGATGTGCAGTTTTTCTGATGTGCAGTTCACGAGAGGGATTCTCCGATGGCAGTGCAGTACGACGCAGTAGTAGTGGGGGCGGGCTTCGGCGGAATGGGTGCGGCCATTCAACTCAAGCGGCTTGGCCTGAACAACCTGGCGATCCTCGAGCGCGAGGACGATCTGGGTGGAACCTGGCACGTCAACCGCTATCCCGGTCTGGCTGTCGACATCGCGTCGGTCACCTACTCGTATTCGTTCGAGCCCAATCCGAACTGGTCCAGGCTCTTCGCGCCGGGCGCGGAACTGAAGAAGTACGCCGATCACGTCGCGGACAAGTACGATCTGCGGAAGCACATGACGTTCGGTGCCGTGGTCAATGGAGCCCGCTGGGACGAGGATTCCTCGCACTGGGTCGTATCCGTCGAAGGCGCGCCGGACATCACTGCCAAGTACCTCCTGACTGCGACGGGTTTCCTCTCGCAACCGCATCGGCCCGACATCTCCGGTATCGGCGACTTCGCCGGCAAGATCATCCACACCACGGCCTGGGACGATTCCTACGATCTGTCCGGCACCAAGACCGCAATCATCGGAACCGGCGCCACCGCTGTGCAGTTGATCCCCGAGGTGGCGCGTCAGGCCGCAGAGTTGACCGTCTACCAACGCACCCCGATCTGGGTGGTTCCCAAGATCGACGTCCCCATTCCGAATGCAGTGCAGAAGCTGTTCTCGCGTATTCCGCTCACCCAGCGAATCGCGCGCGCTGTCAGTTCGTCGATCCTAGAAATGATCATGGTCAGCGCGGTCCTGCACTACAAGCAGGTCAAACTGTTGAACAAGGGTGCGGCGGCCGCATCACGTGCGTTTCTGCGGTCCCAGGTCAGCGACGCCAGCCTTCGCAAACAACTCACACCGGACTACGACTTCGGGTGCAAGCGTCCCACATTTTCCAACAGCTACTTCCGTACGTTCACCAAGGACAACGTGCATCTCGAAACGACGCCGATCGACCACATCGCTGCCGACGGAATCGTCACCGCCGACGGTCGCAAGACCGAGATCGACACCTTGGTGCTGGCAACGGGATTCAACCTCTGGGATGTGAATTTTCCAGCCATCGAGGTTATCGGCCGCGAGGGACGAAACCTCGGTAAGTGGTGGCGCGACAACCGTTTCCAGGCCTACGAAGGGGTCGCGGTTCCGTATTTCCCCAATTTCCTCACGCTCGCCAGTCCGTACTCGTACAGCGGGTTGTCCTACTTCACGACGATCGAATCCCAGATGCAGCACATGGATCGACTGTTCGGCGAGGTGAAACGGCGCGGCGCGGAAACATTCGAGGTCACCGAAACTGCCAACGCCGAGTTTCTCGACCGGATGACCGAGAACCTGGCGGACTCCGTCTTCTACGGCGGTAGTTGCCAGACTGCACGAAGCTATTACTTCAATCAGCACGGCGAGGCTGCGATTCTGCGGCCCACGTCTACACGGAATGCGTTCGTCGAAGCGAAACGCTTTCCGCTCGAGGACTATTCGATCATCTAGGCGGGCTTGTCCCGCGTTCGGCTATCTTGCCGAGCTGACTCCGGTCGGAACCGATATCACGGGATAACGGTTCTGCCGGTTCAGTCGGGAAGTGACCGAGATGTGCATCAGTCGGCTCACCGCGGAGGCAGCGCCTTTTCGCGGAGATCCGATCACGATGGTAAATGCGTCGTATTTGTCCGCGGTTGCGAGAATGACACCGGCCGGGTCTCCATAGGTGCAGTCGTACGTCCAGGTGTCGGCGTGCGAGGCAAGTGCCGAGGTTGTCTGCTCGCGTTGCGACACCATCTCGTCGTGCAGACGCGTTTCGAATTCTGGTGAGTCGGTTTCGACAGGTAGGTCCTCGGACGTGATGCAGTGAACGACGTGGAGGGCTGAATCCTCCTTGGCGGCAAGCGTCAGTGCGTAGCTGAGTAAATTCTTGCTGGTAGCACCTGGGCCGATGCCGAGAACGACGTGGCGGGTTCGGACGCGATCGGTACTCGGGTTCGCGAGATGGCAGGTGTACTCCGGGTGCGGACCGTCATGATGCTGATGGTTCATGTCGGATCTTCTTCCACGGTGACAGCGAAGGAACTTCCATTCTAGGGCGGCCGTGCAGGGGAATTCCACGGAAGTCACAGGTGGAAGGTATAAACGTCATATGAGCCTTGATCCCGCAATCGCGGCGAAGCTGAAGCGAAACGACGCCGGACTGTTCAGCGCGGTTGCGCAGGAGAAGTCGACCGGTGATGTGCTGATGGTCGCTTGGATGGACGACGAAGCGCTCGCGCGAACACTGGAAACCCGTAAGGGGACGTACTATTCGCGCTCGCGGCAGCAGTACTGGGTCAAGGGAGAGACCTCCGGGCACACCCAGTACGTGCACGAGGTGCGCCTCGACTGTGACGGCGATTCCGTCTTGCTGATCGTCGATCAGGAGGGCGCCGCGTGCCACACCGGCACTCACACGTGTTTCGACACCGACGTCCTGCTCGCTGCTGAGCAGTGACGCGAGATGGCCACTGACAAGACTCCACAACCGCTCGATTACTCGTTCACCGCTCCCATCGAGAAAGACGGTGCGTTCGCAACGTTCTTGACCGTGCCCGGCTCGGCGGAACTTCTGGGAACCAGACGCGCTGTGAAGGTGCTCGGAACCCTCGATGGTGAGCATCCCTTCGAGGCGACGCTGATGCCCTCCGGCGACGGACCTCACTGGCTTCCGCTGCGCGTGGCGCTGTGCAAGGCGATCGGCAAGAGCGCCGCTGGAGAAGAGGTAGCGGTACATCTACAGCAGCGCCTGCGCTGAAGTTTTCCCGAACCAAGGAGCGCCGTCGTGCAATTCTGTTCGACTTCGCACACGCCGCGGACGTGGAGCCGGATCGGTGGGCCGAGTACGGTCCAGGTGCCGTCGGCGTCGGGTGGGACATGGGACTGCTCGGGCTGGCTCGACACGTGGAACTGGGGATCGCGACGCCACTCGAGACACCCGAGTGGTCGGCGAGCGACGAGGCCAAGGCATTCATCGCGGGAAGCAGTGAACTGTGGGCCGAAGCTGCGATCGCATCGGGCGACGACCCGGATGCGGCTGCAGCCGCCGCTGCTCGCACGACCGCTGCATACACCGGGTAGATCACCTCTACGAGGACTAACATCGGATTAGTCTGGTTGTTGCGGGACTTCCGCGCCACGAGCGGAGACGACGATGGTGTATCGGCTCATCGAAGTAGTAACGGTGTTCGTTCACTTCGGGTTTGTTCTCTATGTGGTGCTGGGTGGATTCGTGGCGTGGAAGTGGCGTCGTACCATCGGTTTCCACCTACTTGCAGTCGTCTGGGGAGCCGGTTCGATAGCGGTCGGATATGACTGCCCGCTGACCAATCTCGAGAACTGGGCCCGCCGGATGGCCGGGATCGCGGAGTTGCCGTCCACCGGATTCATCTCGCACTACATCACCGGCGTGTTCTATCCGGCGAGTATCGAAGGCCTTGTACAGGCGCTCGCGGCGACAGTGGTTGTCGGATCCTGGGTAGGATACGTGCTGCTCGGACGGCATGCGAAGGGTGAGGTCAAAGCCCCTTCAGCGACCTGATTCCGTACAAACGATCCCAGCCGTTTCCGAATGGAAACGACTGGGAGGTGCTACCAGGATTTACGCGCGAGTCAGGGCTACCACCGGGATTGTGCGGATCCCAGCTGTCTTCTCCGCGTATTCGGCAAATCCCGGGTATCGACTGGCCTGCTCGTCGTAGATGCGGTCACGCTTCTCGCCGGTTACTTCGCTGACGGAGACCGGGTATGTTTCGGTGCCGATCTCGACCTCTGCCTGGTCGGTGGCAACGAGGTTGTAGTACCAGTCGGGATTGGTCGGGGCACCGGCCTTGGATGCAAAAACGTAGATGGTCTTCGGATCCTGCTCGTCTGCCAGATACATCATGGGACTCACGAAATCGCGTCCGGATTTGCGTCCTGTGTGGTGGACCAACACCATGGGCGCACCTTCGAAGGGGCCACCTACCTTGCCCTCGTTCTCCCGAAATTCCGCAATGATTCCTGCGTTCCAATCGTCGGTACTCATCGTTGTCTCCCGGTCTGCGAGTGGCGAAGGGCTCTGCCGCCAAGCTTTGCACAACTGGTGAATCGACGAGAGGTCATCTTCGGCGTCCAGCATGATCTACTATCTACGTATGAACGCAGATAGTGGTGTTTGTCGCCGTAAGCTTCCCGATGATCAGGTCGACCTCGTCGTCGAGGTGTTCCGCATGCTGGCCGACGCAACCCGTGTGCAGGTTTTGTGGGCATTGGTAGACCGCGAGTGCTCGGTGAACGAACTGGCGGAACGCGTCGGCAAGCCGGCGCCCTCGGTGTCGCAGCACCTGGCGAAATTGCGCATGGCAAGGTTGGTACGAACGCGCCGCGATGGTACGACGGTGTTCTATCGCCTGGAGAACGACCATGTGCGCCAACTGGTTACGGATGCGGTCTTCAATGCGGAGCATGCCGGACCCGGATTGCCGGGGCATCACCGTAGTGAAGGTGAGCTTCGGGAGATACACCCGGAGCGCTCGGCGAACGTCGATCGGACCGATCAAGAAGAAGGTGCGTCATGACGCACGAACCCAAGACGTCCCACGGCCACGGCCACCGCCATGTCCACGGGCCGAAGGGATTTCGATCGGCAGTCCGCGAAGTGTTCTCGCCGCACAGTCACGACGCTGCCGACAGTGTCGACGACGCATTGGAATCGAGCGCAATCGGCATCCGGGCGGTCAAGATCAGTCTTGTCGCGCTCGGAGTCACCGCAGTTGCTCAGGTCGCGATCGTGGCGATCTCGGGTTCGGTGGCGCTGCTGGCGGACACCATTCACAACTTCTCCGACGCGCTCACGGCAGTCCCACTCTGGATTGCCTTCGCGCTCGGTCGGCGCGCTGCGACCAGGCGCTATACCTATGGTTTCGGGCGTGCGGAGGATTTGGCCGGACTGTTCGTGCTCGCCATGATCGCACTGTCGGCAGTGATCGCCGGTGTCGAGGCGGTGAGGCGATTGATCAACCCGGTCGAGATCGAGCACCTCGGTTGGGTAGCGGCGGCAGGTTTGATCGGTTTCATCGGAAACGAATTGGTGGCGTTGTATCGGATCAGGGTCGGCAGGCAAATCGGTTCAGCGGCCCTGGTGGCCGATGGATTGCATGCTCGGACCGACGGATTCACTTCGCTCGCAGTCCTTCTGGGGGCGGGGGGAGTTGCGCTGGGTTTCCCGTTGGCAGATCCGATCATCGGCCTTGTCATCACCGTTGCCATCGTGGCGGTGCTCAGGACTGCAGCGCGAGACGTCTTCCGGAGGTTGATGGACGGCGTCGAACCTGAGTTGGTGGACGACGCAGAGCATGCATTGATGCACGAACCTGGAGTCCTCGGTGTTCGTGATCTGAAGATGCGGTGGATCGGACACCGACTGCATGCCGATGCAGAACTCGACATCGATCCCCGGGCAACACTTGCCGAAGCTCATGCGATTGCACACAGCGCCGAGCATTCGCTCACTCACGCGGTGCCCAAACTCGCTACTGCCTTGGTGCATGCGTACCCGGCGCATGACGCGGCCAACTCCGAAGTCTGATACCGGCCGCCTTCCCGGTGATCTGTGCTTGATGTCAAGCGCAGGCGGCTTCCCAGGCGAAACCGTCTGGGTCTGTGAAGGTTCCAGACGCGCCGGCAACGGTCAGACGGTGTGATCCGGTGCCTTCCGGAGCAACCCCGGCATCCTTTGCCAAAGCGCGGCGACCATACAGTGCGAGTGTCACATTGTTTGCTGCACTGGTGAATTCGACGTACTTGCGACCGAAGCTCTTGGACACCTCGAGTCCGCGGTCGAGGTAGAACTGCTTGCTGGCCTTGACGTCTTCGGCGCCGAGCAGCAGCACGAGGCTGTCGATCGTGCGGGTGGCCGGCCCGTCGTTCTTCTTCGACGACGTGGCGATCTTCCAGATCGAACCGTCTGGAGCCTGGACGACTCCGCCGTATCCCCAGAGGGATTTCTTCACCGGCTTCAAGACGGCGGCACCGGCTGCGAGTGCGGCGCCGACGAAGGCGTCGACGATGTTCGGTTGGGAGACGACGAGCGAAATGGTGTACCCACGAAACCCGGTTGTCGGTTCGTTCGATTCGCGTAGCTGGATTCGATCTCCGACGCCGAGAGCGTTGTAGAAGGCTTCGGCTGCGACGAGGTCGGGTACGTCGAGGATCACGGATTGCGCGGTGGTCATCTGGGCGCTCCCTGCTGATGCGTGGATTGACGACGTGTGGTCGGAAGTGGACTTCTGTGGTGTGTTCATGTGTTTCAACGTAATTGCGGGTCCCGTGGCTGTGCTTCTCGATTTCTGATCGGTTTGCTGAGACTGCTTGCAAGGTGAAGCGCTCGAGCGGGCACTAGGTGGGCAATTTGTCGTGAATGTACTGTTCAGCCGATGTTTTCTCGATAGGCTGATGAGCGCTGATCGGACGTATCTCACGCCACCATGGAACGGGGAAACCAGTGATCGCACTGCGAGGAAAGTCGTTAGCCGCAGCAGTAGTGGTGTCCATGACGATGGCGTTGGCCGCGTGTACGTCCGCTGAATCGGCGCCCGAGGTGGGCGCGAACTACGGCTCGGACGGAACCGCCGTCGACTACCGGGAGCCGGTGAAACTGAGTAGCCGAGATGGTGTTCTCGAGGTGCGCTTGTCCGCTCATCAGGGAGTGATTCCGCTCGATACCGCTTCGGCGCCCGTGTCGAATTTTCTGCTCTTCGGGTACGAGGTCATCCGCGGTACGGCGTCGGACGGATCGACCTCGGCGAGTGACGTCTATCCGGCGCCGACTCTCCGCGTCAATCCCGGAGAGCGATTGATCATTCATTACGACAACGATTTGCAGGATCTCACGATCCAGGACTTCTACGATCCGGCATTCACACCGGCGGGCGGGGACGTGCCGATCTATCCGCCGGCGCTGACGTCGGCTCCGCTGAATCTGCACACGCACGGAGTGCACGTGAGTCCGGACGGCAATGCGGACAACGTGTTGCTCAACATTCCCGCCGGCCAGGGAAACGTGTACGACTACGCGATTCCGGGGACGATGCCGAACGGTCTGTACTGGTATCACAGTCACCGGCACACCCTCACCGCCCAGCAGACGTACATGGGCCTGGCCGGGCTACTGGAAATCGGCCGGCCGGACGGCAATCTGCCTGTCGTGACGGCAAACGACGTTCCGATTCGCGATATGGCACTGCAGTACAACTTCGTATTCGACCGCAAAGGAAAGGGCCGACAGCTCAACGACGCGAACTGGCCCCAATTCGTCAGTACGTTGACGCCACCCGCCGGTACGGAACTAGCCGACGGGACGTACCGTCCGAGCCTTGCTCCGGTGAATTTCTCGGACACCACCGAGGGCGCGCAGTATTTCACCAACTGGTACACCGGCCCGTTGTCCCCGGCCAATCATCGTGGACAGAATCAATTCGTTCCAGGCAATCTGCAGAGCTTCGTGGGTGAATCGACGACTGTACCGGCCGATCCCTCACTGCCGGACAACCAACGCGATGTGCAGTACACCGTGAACGGTCAGTTCCAGCCGTCGCTGAAACTGAAGCCGGGGCAGACCGAGATCTGGGTGCTTGCCAACATCAGCGACTTTGCCTACATGCCGGTCACGTTGACGGAAACCGCAACCGGCGCCCATCCGAAGTTCGCCATCGTAGGGCAGGACGGAAACCCGTTCGACGAGGTCAGGCCACCCGTGGACGGGGACGGAACCAGGCTGGTGATTCCGCCGGCCTCGCGATACGCAATCGCAGTGACGATGCCGGAGTCCGGCGATCTGGTGCTGGAGATGCCACCGCTCGAAGGTGCAAAGCCGGTGAGCAATCCAGGCATTCTCTACACCAACAACGGTACCGACAATCCGCCCGCCGAACTCGGAACCGTCACCGTCGACCCGTCGGTGATCAGTTACGCGGACGGATTCTTCACGTTCCCGACTCAGCAGTTGATCCGTGCGACGCCAGACGAGGGTGAAGGAAAGACGACCCCCTTCGAGTTCGGACAGAAGCTCGATACCTACACCTCGTTCGTGGATACCGCAGCGATGACGCCCGACGTGACCCGCAACCTCACAGTGTCCGGTGGGTTCGGAAACGAGAAGGCCAGCAACAGTGATCCGAAGGCCTTCACCTACGAATTCGCCGACAACACGTTCCCCAACATTCCGCTGATTCAACCGCGACTGAATTCCGTTGAGGAATGGAAGATCACGAACCTCAACAACGACGAACACCCGATGCATATTCACGTCAACGACTTCCAGGTAACGGAAGTTGTGGATCCCGTCGCAGGTACCACGACGGGCGTTCAGCCCTGGGGAATCGACAACGTGAACGTGCCCGCGCCGGTGACTGACGAGAATGAGAATGCTCTCGAGCCTGCGTCAGTGACGTTGCGAACGAAGTTCACCGAGTACACCGGAACCTTTGTGATTCACTGCCACCGACTCAATCACGAGGACAACGGTTTGATGGCGACTGTCAACGTGATTCCCGAGGTATCGACATATGCCGTCGCGATACCTGGTTCGGCCGGCGTGCCCGCCAAGGTGCAGATATTCGATGCCAACGGCGACAAACTGATCACTGCTGTGACGCCCTTCCCGTCGTTCGAAGGCACCCCGAGTGTTGCGATGGCGGACGTGAACGGAGACATGGTGCTTGATCTGGTCGCTGGAACAGGTGCAGGCTCGGCTCCGGAAGTGGTGGCGTACAACGCAGTCGGCGGCGTGCCGTTCACCGACGAGTTGGCAAGATTTGCCCCCTTCGATGTGGGTTTTCGTGGCGGAGTGAACATCGGCGGAGTCGATATCGACGGAAACGCACTGGCGGACAACATCATCGTTGCCTCGGGCCCAGGGATGGAGTCGCAGGTCAAGATTTACTCCACCGACCTTCCGGCGGACAAGAGGTCCGCACCCGCAGAATTCGGTTCGTTCTCGCCGTACCCGGGATCGAGTAGCGGAGTCACGTTCGCAACCGGAATGGTTGACAGTCACTCCGGTCGAGCGAGCATCGTGACCGCACCGGGTGCGGGCGAGGAGCCGTTGATCAAGACGTTCCGCTACGACCTGTACGAACCGACGGCGGCTGCGCAGGGCGGCTCCGATGAACACGCAGGTCATACGGCTGGTCCTGTAATGACGTCGCAGTTCTTGGCATTCGATCAGGGCTACCGCGACGGGGTGTCTCTGTCGACGGGTTGGGTGGCCGGCGCCGAGGGCGGCGCAAAGTCGATAGTGGCAGGCATGCTCGGAGGAGAAGGATCAATCCGCGTCTTCTCGAGTGGATCCAGGCTCGACGGTGCACCCGAGATGTACCTCGAGAGTCCAGATCACCATTCGACGGACGTGGCATTTCGGGAGGTTGCAGCTTTCGACCCGTTCACCGCTCCAGAGTCGGGTGTGGGAGTGGCCACGACGAGCACGACTACCGGCGCGGATCTCCTCGTCAGCGGCAGCAACGGAGCGGGTGCCGAAGTTCGGAAATTCACTCTCGGTCGTGCCGATCCGTCTGCGACCACATTGACACCGACGCTTGTGGGAACGCTGCCGCCCTATCCCGTCGGCGGGGGAGTTCTGCCGCTCGGCGGCCGATGATCCGGTTTTGAGAGTTGCTGAAAGTAGTTTCATATCAACGTGTCTCGAGCCTTCCTGTTCTCGAAGTTGTCCGTTTTGTCTCTGGTTATCGAAAGTGTGTTCGATTAAACTTTCGGTATGGACAGTCGGGGAGCGTGGCAGCTGGATGGTGAGGGCCTCAAGGGTGAGGTTCTGGATCTGGTGCGTGTCCGGCACGAGTTGCAGTCGCGGATGGTGTTGTTGATCGTGGAGATGTTTTCCCGGGAGGTTCTCGGCGGGAGGGGTTTTCGGGCGATCGCGCTGTGGTTGCATGGTTCGACGAATTTGGAGATCGGTGAGTGCAGCCTGTTGGTCAGTCTGGCGCGGTTGTTGATGCTCGAACCTGTTGTGGCGGATGCGTTTCATCGTGGTGACGTGGATGCGTTGAAAGCCCGTCAGGTGGCGTCGTTTTGTCAGCATCCGCCGAAGAACATGACGCCGGCGGATGTGGACAAGGCTCGCGGGATTCTGTTGGGGTTGGCGTCGAAGAACATCGCGGATTGTGATGCGGTGCGGGCGGCGATTAGGCGGATCGAGAAGCAGTACGGCAAGCGTGAGGACGGCGTTCCGGTGGGTGAGGATTCGGAGCGTAACGAGTTCTACGCGTCGAAAGGTTTGTACGGGCGGGTCACTGTGAAGGGCGATCTGGATGCTGTGAACGGGGCGCGTCCGATCACGTTGTTGTCGAGTCTGTCTGCGCCGATACCGGAGAAGGACGGCGTGAAGGACACGCGTACGCCGGCATTACGACGGGCGGACGGGTTCTGCGAACTACTGCGGCGGTACGAGCGAGCGGGGTTGGGTCCGATCGAGGGCGGGGTGAAACCGCACATCACCGTTACCGCGTCCGCGAAAGACATGACGGATCTGCAGGCTTTGAAAGACCTCCTGCCGTCGACGGAGGAACTCGGGTTTGCGTGGGCGGATTGGGTGGGCCCGATCAGTATCGACACTGCGCGGATGTTGGCGTGCGACTGCACCGTGACGCGGATCTTGTTGGACGAGAATGGTGTTCCGCTCGACTGCGGTAAGGAAGCAAGGACCGCGACGGTACCCCAGAGGCGGGCGTTGGCGGTTCGTGATGGTGGGTGTGCGTTTCCGGGGTGCGGAACGCCGTCGGGGTGGTGCGATGCCCATCATATTGTTCACTGGAACGATGGTGGCCCAACGGATCTCGACAATCTGATCTTGTTGTGCGGCCATCATCACCGGACACTGCTCCACACGGAGTGGCGGGTGGAGATCGGCCCGGATCGGAGGACGGTGTTCTATCCGCCGATGTCGATCGATCTGTATCAACAGCCGATCGGCGGGAACAGCCCACCAACGGCCGCGTGAACGGACATAACTGAAAATGCCAGCGTATGCACCGGGGAAGAATCATGCCCCGTTACATGCGCTGGCATTTCGTATTCCGGAGAGTTCAGGGCAGCGACCAGAACTGAGTAGTCACGAGGTAGAAGACGACAACCCAGAACAACGTCACAGCGGCGACGATTGCCACCCCTTGTGCGTTGGTTTTTGCGACAGGAATCCCCGGAGGTGGACGCAGCCAACGGTGCAGGAGCCGATTCACGTAGTACGGCATCGTGAAGAAACTCATGATGAAGCTCGACAACAGGTTGCCGATCAACAATCCGAGCCAGAGTGGCAGCTTCAGCGGTGACAGCGCCAAAGTAAGCAAGACGACAGTCGGGTAGAGACCGACCCAGACCGCGATCGAGGTTTTTGTCTCCGAAGGTGGAGGGGCCTCGTTTCCGTTCTCGTCGAAGGCAAACCAACTGCCGAACGAATTGTCGACGGTTCGCAGTTCGAAGTCGTGGAACTTGCGACCCTCGGCGAGAAGTTGTTGTCGCTCAGGGGAAGTCAGCCACGTGTCGAGATGGGCAGCATTGTCGAAGCGATACAGCAGGGTCCACTCATCCTGCACACCGTCGACGGGGCGAAACAGTTCGGTGCCGCGGAATCCGTCGAAAGCACTCTCCACCTCCCGAAGGCGATCCTGCCAGGCAAGGAACTCGTCGATGCTGTCGTCACCGACTCGGTGCGTCACTACGACAGTCAGCAGTGGGTCCGGAGGCCTGATCCCGCCGCTCACTACCTGCTGCGTGGCCGGGCCGTCGAAGAACTGACGACCGCTGTCGAGGTAGTCCTGCCTCGTCGCGCTGTTGATCCACGCCTGAACATGAGCGATGGAGTCGAATCGATACACGATCACCCAATCAGGTTGGGTGGGCGTCGGAGCAGCGATTTCTGCCCCGAGGAAGCCTGCATAATCTGCGGCGGCTCGGTTGAGATCTTTCTGCCAGACCTCGAATTCTTTCTCCAGTCCGGCACGCACTCGCTGGCCGATGATGACCGTCGCGGCGCTGTCCGCCGACGTGTTCGCGGTCATCGGTTCAGGCCTGAGTAGATGCGTTCCGGGGTGAGCGGTAGTGACCGGAATCGTGACCCGGTTGCATCCTGCAGTGCGTTCGCCAATGCAGGGGCAACCGGATTGATGCAGCACTCCGCCATGCCCTTGGAGCGGAGTGGGCCGACGGAGTCTGATGACTCGACGAGGATCACCTCCGTGCGTGGGATATCTGCATATGTCGGGATCCGGTAGTTACGTAGATTCGGGTTCATCATCGCGCCGTTTGCGTCTACGTGGAAGTTCTCGGTGAGTGCGAAGCCGACGCCCTGGGCGACGCCACCTTCGATCTGTCCCCGCACCTGCGCCGGATTGATGATCACCCCAGCGTCGGTGGCTTGGACGCTGTAGAGAATGCGGATCTCGCCGGTGATGCGATGGACGGCAATCCGGAAGCCATGAGTGTTGGACACCACGCTGCGCGGAGATCCGTATGCCTTCCGCGCCTCGGTGAATCGGATCCCGCGCGGGCGTGCGGCCTCGAGTATCTCTTGCAGTGTTAATCGAGTACTACCGCAGACGATCTTGTCGTCGTCCATCGAGCACTGGTCAATCGACACGCCGGTGTGGTGCGCGGCGAAGGCAAGTAGGCGATCGCGGAGCGCATTCGACGCGCGAAGTACCGCGTTCCCAGCGACAAACAGGCCGGCGCTGGCGAAAGCGCCTGTGTCGAAACCGGTTCGGTCGGTGTCCGACTGAATGATTCGTACACGTGACGGTGTTGTGCCCAGCTGATTCGCGGCGATCTGCACGTGGGCGGTAGAAGTTCCCTCACCGAATTCGACTGTGCCGATGGCAAGTTCGTATACACAGTCTTCGCCGAGGGTGAGCCAAACCTCGGAAATGTGCTCGGTGGGTGGCGCGGTCTCGTGTAGTGAACTGGCAGTGCCGGTGCCGATCAGCCAATCCGCTCCGAGCGAGGGAACCGGTTGGCGCTTCAACGCGGCGTCGATCAGATCTATGCATTGCCCCAGTCCGTCTTCGGTGAAGATCACATCGTCTGGGCCGTCTTCGAGTGCGATCAGCGAATCGCCCGGTCGGACGATATTGCGTCGACGCAGTTCGAGCGGATCCATGTCCAGCGCGATGGCCAATTCGGTCATGGCCGATTCCACGGCAAAGGCCGGTTGCGTCATCCCGTACCCACGTAGAGCGCCGCTCGGAACATTGTTGGTGTACACGGAATACGCATCGAACTTCTTGTTGGCGCAGCGGTAGAGCGAGACCGCCGCGCCGCCGGCAAAGAGTGTCTCTCCACCGTGGTTTCCGTACGCACCGGTGTTCGAGATGTTTCGGTACTGAAATGCCGTGAGGGTTCCGTCAGACTTGGCACCGAGCTTGATCGTGAGCTTCATCGGATGACGCGGCGAGGCGGTGGTGAACTCTTCTTCTCGGGTGAACTCGAGGCAGACGGGACGACCGGTGTCGAGGGTGGCGAGCGCCACCAGATCCTCGCTGATCACTTCCTGTTTTCCTCCGAACCCGCCGCCCACGCGTTTGCAGAACACGCGTAGCTGATCCGGGCGGAGGTCGAAGAGATGGGCGAGTTTGACCTTGGCGATGGAGGGGGACTGCGAACTTGTGCGAACGTGAAGGCGTCCGTCTTCCATCCAGGAGATCGAACCGTGCGTCTCGAGGTGCGCGTGCTGAACCCGCGGCGAGAAGTAGGTGCCTTCGTGGATGACGTCGGCCTCGGCGAACCCGGCCTCGACGTCGCCCACGTGACCGTGAAGTTCGAGCAGGATGTTGTGCTCGGGATCTCGAACAAAGGGATCGTCGGATCCGTGCAGGGCTGGAGCGCCGTCGGCCATGGCCTCTTCCGGATCGAACACGGAAGGCAGGATCTCGTAATCGACCTTCACCTTCCGACGGCCTTCTTCCGCAGCGACGACGGAGTCGGCGAGGACGGCCACTACACGCTGACCCACGAACCGCACGACGTTGTCGAGAATGTAGGTGTCGTCCGGATCGACAAGGTGGTCGGTATGTATTGCCGTGGTGAAGAGCTTGCGCGGCACGTCTTTCCAGGTGTAGACGCGATGGACACCGGGGACGGCGAGCGCCTCGGTGGTGTCGATGGAGGTGATGCGTGCATGTGCGTGAGGCGAGTGCAGCACTTTCAGGTGCAGCATGCCGTCGATGGCGGTGTCCATAGTGTATTCGGCTCGGCCGGTCACCACGTCGGTGGCCGCCGGCGCCCCGACGCTGGTTCCGACGGCCTGTCCCGGGAGGGCAACTTCGATAGCACCGACACCGTTGACCGCGTCTTCGATGGATCGGTAACCGGTGCAGCGGCACAGGTTTCCCTTGAGCGCTCGCGGCAAGTCTTCTTTCTGCGCGTCGGTGAGCGCCGCCGAGGTCATGATCATCCCGGCGGTGCAGAACCCACACTGAAAGCCGGGTGCATCCCGGAACTGCTGCTGAATCGGATGGAGATCTTCGGGCGTGCCGAGTCCCTCGATCGTGGTTACCGCGCGACCGTCGGCGCGAAAGGCGGGCGTGATGCAGCTGTGTATCGGTGTTCCGTCGAGCCACACTGTGCACGCCCCGCAGTCCCCGCCGTCGCACCCCTTCTTCACCCCGTGGTGTCCGAGGTGCCGAAGAAACGTCCGGAGACACTGTCCCGGGAACGGCTCCTCGTGGAACTGCCGGTCGTTCACCGTGTAGCTCATGACTGGCTCCCCGTGAGTTCGTTTCGGAGCTCGTCGGCGTAGTGGCGGGCGAGGTGGAGGCGGTGGTCTGGGGTTCCGTTGGGATCGTCGAACCAAATGTCGGCCGAAATGGAGTCGACGGCTCGTCGCAGAGAGTGCTCGTCCGGCATGGTGTCGAACGTCAGCCGGATCGGATGGGTGGTGCCGGCGGTGATGGTGAGGTGAAAGTCGTCGGCGCCAGGAGTCTGCGTCGCGATCATGAAGATCGTCGAACGGCCGAGGTGCGTGAGACTGAAGCGGCGGTGGGCGTGCCGTTTGGTGAGTGCGTGCACCGGGAACTCGATGCTCCGAAGGACTTCGCCCGGCTCCAGGACATTCTGGTGGTCACCGGTCACGAAGTCGCACGCGTCGACGGTCCTCACTTTTCCGTCGGTGGCCCATAGTGTGAACGAAGCCTCGAGTGCAACTGCCAGGGTGATCATCGGTCCGGCCGGAAGCGACATGCAGATGTTGCCGCCTACGGTGGCCGAATTCCACACCTTGAAAGACGAGAGGAAGTACTCGCAGCTGACGCGAATAAGTGGACTCGCACGCCAATTGTCCGGCGGGACAAACGCATACAGTTCGGCAACGGTGCACGTAGCTCCGACACCGAAATGAGTCGGGCCGACCTCCAGTGGTGTCCAACCGAGCGCGGTGAGGTCGACCAGTCGACGCGTGTCGGGTTGTTCTGCTGAGAACAGCCACGTTCCTCCCGCGAGCCAGGCGTCGCCGGGACGCCACACGTCCCCTGGGCGATCCGGTGGTCGGCGTATCACGTCGGTAATGGTGGTGATGTCCATGCGCCTGCTCCCCTCGGGGGATGTGTCTTCTCGGAGTGGGACATTACCGAGGTGACGAGACGCATTCACACTTTTAGTACATATCGGGCACGCGAAACATGAGCGATACGTACGTGACATCGACTGGTGGGGCGGTGCATGCGCTTGCCGATTCTGGGTACGACTGCTTGAGAGGCGCGATCAGCCTCTTGCTTTCGCGCTGTTGATTCGGACGCGGCTACGCACTCGGCGGCCGCGGAGATCATGCGGGGCGGGGCGCTGTGAAACCCTTCGAGGTAAGTCGGACCGACCCTTCTGATGAGACGCTCTTTCCGCTCTCGGCCGCCCAACGGGCAACCTGGTTCGCTCAGCAATTCGATCCCGAAGTCCCGATTCTGATAGCGCACTACGTGGAGCTGCGCGGCGAACTCGACGTCGAACTGCTGGATCGCGAAACGCGAGCGGTGGCATACGAGTTTCAATCTCCTTTGCTCAAAGTGATCGAGATCGACGGTCAACCGATGCAGTACGTGGACGAGACATCTGAGATCACCGTCCGTCTTGTCGACCTCCGTGGGTTCCCCGATCCGATCGAGGATGCCCTCGGGTGGATGCGCCGAGATTGCCGGACGCAGCTCGACCTGGCAGTCGACGGAATCGTCGCGACCGCTGTGCTGCGCGTCGGGGACGCGCACTATCTGTGGTACAGCCGCATCCATCATGTTGCGCTCGACGGTTTCGGTGCCATGACCATGATGAACCGCATTGCGCATCGGTACTCGGCCTCGGCGGCGAGAAAGGACTCGCAGCCGAGTCGTGCGGCGACACTCCGGACGCTGTACGACATCGACGAGCGGTACAGAATGTCGGATCGATTCGCCGCCGACCGGGAGTACTGGGCTGAGCGCAATACCACCCTCGCCGGATCCAGCCTGGCGGAGGCTTCTGGGCCCGCGCAAACCGAGAGCCGACTCGAAAGCACACTGATCTCGGACCGAAGTTGTGCCCTTCTCTACGAATCCGAGAACCACGCTGCCCCGGTCATCGCTGCGCTCGCGTTGTACCTCGCGCGGATGACGGCGAAAGAGACTGTCCAGATTCATGTTCCGATGTCCGGACGGACTACGGCGGTGCTGCGGGACTCGGGCGGCATGATGGTGAACGTCACACCACTGCTCATCCGTGTCGCAGCGGTCGACACCGTCGGTGAACTCTTCGCCCAGGTCCAGCATGAGCTCATGGGTGCATTGCGACACCAGCGCTGCAGCCTCGACGACATCCGTCGGGACGCAGGCGTGACGAGCGGTCTGGAAGGCGAAGACTCATATGCCGGGCCCATGGTCAACGTCATGCTGTTTCGCCAGGAGGTGCAGTTGGGCGAGGTGGTTGGGGAGTATCACATCGTCACCTCCGGGCCGGTGGACGACCTTCTGGTCAACGTGTATCCGAGCGGCGACAGGCTGCGTGTCGACTTCCGGGCAAACCCGATCCGATACGAGGAGGCGGGTTTACGCGAGCACCACCGGAACTTTGTCGGCTTGCTGGAAGAGTTGATCGCGTCTGATTCCGGTGCCGAACTCGCAGACATTCACGGCCCGACGGCCCGAGAGGGCGAGCGACGACAACGCGAAGTCCGGCACCTCGAGTATTGGAGACATGAGCTCGCCGGGGCGCCCGAACTTTTGCAACTTCCCTTCGATCGACCCAGGCCTGCAACGCAATCGCTGGACAGTGCACAGGTTGAGGTCCTGATCGCCGCCGACACCCACGCGCGGATCACGGCGATGGCGAGTGATCTCGGGACGGACACTCGTGCGGTCTTACATGCGAGCTTTGCTCTCCTGGTGAGCCGGTTGTCCGGTGCTTCGGATGTTGTGATCGGTACGCCCGCGGGATCCGACGCGAACATCGTCGCCATCCGGAGTCGCGTCGATCTGGAGACGCCGTTCACGGCACTCTTGGGCAGTGCCGTCGAGGTCCGAAGTAATGCGCTGCCGCACAGTGGGATACGGCTCGGGCAGGTGGCGGAATCGCTCGAGGTGGAGGATGTACCTGCGTATGCGCCGGTGATACAGGTGACGTTCGAGTCCGTCGCCAGCGCTGACGAGCACCTTCCCGACCTCAGCCGCTTCGATCTCGGAGTGTCTGCAGTCGAGACTTTCGACGAGGTGGGTACGCCGTCCGGAATCTCGGTGAGGCTCGCGTTTGCCACCGACCTGTTCGACGCCGAGACGGTACGCGGCCTCGGTTTGCGGTTCGCGTGCGTCCTGGAATCCGTCACAGCGGATCCGGCAATCATGGTCGGCGACATCGATATCTTGTCCGACGACGAGCGATCCGCGATACGGCCTGTCCGCGGTGAACCGCGCGCTTCGCATCGCACCCTGGCCGATTTGTTCGACGGTGCGGCGCGCACACACCCCGACGGCGTGGCCCTCTCGTATCTCGATGACGAGTTGACGTATCGAGAACTCGACGAGCGTTCCTCGAAGTTGGCCCGAGAATTGATCGACCGCGGCATCGGTCCGGAAAAGGTTGTGGCGCTGGGTATGACGCGTTCGGTCGAATCGGTTGTCGCGATGTTGGCCGTGAGCAAAGCCGGCGCGGCATTCGTGCCGGTGGATCCAACCTATCCGAATGAACGTGTTCGCTTCATGCTGACCGATTCCGGCGCCGTACTGGGACTCACGGTCGTCGCGGAACTTCATCGCTTGCCGGATTCGGTTCCCTGGTCAGCGATCGACGACGCCGAGTTCCGTGGCCGACTTGCACGGTTGTCCGTGCGTTCCATCTCCGATGTCGATCGGGTGCACCCGATCCGGCCCGACAATCCCGCATACGTGATCTACACGTCCGGGTCCACCGGACTCCCCAAGGGGGTGACGGTCTCGCATCGTGGACTGGAAGCGCTTGCTGCCGAACAGCGTTCGCGGTTCGGTGCGACCCAGGATGCGCGAACGTTGCACTTCTCGACCCCGAGTTTCGACGCCTCGATTTTCGAGTACCTGCTGGCTTTCGGTGCCGGAGCGACCATGGTGATTGCGCCGAGCACGATCTACGGCGGTGACGAGTTGTCTCACTTCCTCGAATCCCAGCGTGTCACGCATGGTTTTGTCACTACTGCGGCGCTCGGAACAGTTTCGCCCGAGGGCCTTTCGGGCTTCGGCGACGTGGTGGTCGGTGGTGAGGCCTGCCCGCCGGATCTTGTGCAGCGGTGGGCTCCTGGTCGCCGGCTGTGCAATGCGTACGGGCCGACCGAGACCACCGTCATGTCGAACATCGGCGAGCCGATGGTGTCGTCGGAGAACATCACAGTGGGCGGTCCGCTCCGCGGCTTCGAGGAGATCGTGCTCGATCAGCGATTGCACCCCGTCCCCGACGGTGTTGTGGGCGAGCTGTACATCTCGGGAGACGCGCTCGCACGTGGATATCACCGGAAGTATGCGTTGACCGCAGGACGATTCGTGGCCGACCCGTTCGGTCTCCCGGGCCGGCGGATGTATCGAACGGGGGACTTGGTGCGGCGGCGCCGTGGCCGTGGACTCGAGTACGTCGGTCGTAGTGACTTCCAGGTGAAAGTTCGCGGATTTCGTATCGAACTCGGGGAAATCGACAGCGTCGTGCGGTCGTGTCCGCAGGTCGAGAATGCAGTCACCGTGGCGCGGGCGGCTCCCTCCGGGACAGCGATGATCACCACGTACGTCGTGCCTGCCGGCGGAAGTGCGCTCTCGACGGCCGAGCTGACGCGGTACGTCGCGAGCCGTGTTCCGTCGTACATGGTTCCTGCGGCATTTGTTCTACTCGACGAGTTGCCGGTAACTCCGGCGGGAAAGGTCGATCGCGCTGCCTTACCTTCACCTCGGTTCGATGCTCGGTCGGACAACTTTCGACCGCCCGAGGGCGCTGAGGAACTAGTGCTCGCCGAGATTTTTGCCGATGTTCTAGGCGTCGAGACGGTGGGTGCGGGTGACGACTTCTTCGAGCTGGGCGGGAACTCACTGATTGCCACGAAGCTGATCGCTCGAGTAAATGCCGCTGAAGAAATCGATTTCGGGGTGCGGACTTTGTTCGAAGCACCGACTATCGAATCATTGGCCCGTCACGTGCGGGATGCGAAGTCATCCCGCGTTGATCGCACGCGTTCGAAGCGTCCAATCCTGCAGGCACATTCGTACAGGGACAAGATTCCGGTGTCTGTGGCACAACGACGCCTGTGGTTCGTCAATCAGTTCGACACGTCGTCCCCGGCCTACAACATTCCGATGGTGGTCCGACTGTCAGGTGCCTTGGATGTCGCTGCAATGCAGCGCGCGGTAGGAGATGTTGTCGATCGGCATGAATCGCTCCGTACCGTCTACCCGGCGTCGGTCGACGGCCCCCATCAGGTAGTAGTGCCTTCGGAACGCGTGACGTCGAAGATCGCGTGGGAAGTATCCGTGGACGAGGAAGCCTTGGACAGGCGCATCGCCGATCTCGCTCGCGAGGGGTTCGACGTGAGCGCGAACGTGCCCCTGCGCGGCTCCCTTTTTCGGGTCACGCCGGACGATCATGTCCTTGCGCTGGTGGTTCACCATATTTCGGCGGACGGAGCATCCCTCGAGCCGCTGGCCCGCGACCTGACCCGCGCCTACGCGGCGCGGGCTGCGAAACGGGCACCGGACTGGTCGCCTTTGCCTGTGCAGTACGCCGACTACAGCCAATGGCAGATCGAACTGCTCGGCAGTGACGACGATCCGGACACGCTCGAGGCGAAGCAGTTGGACTACTGGACGTCCACCCTGGCCGGTCTACCTGACGTGATCGACCTTCCGCTGGATCGACCGAGACCGGCGGAACGATCCATGCGCGGTGAATCGGTCCGATTCTCGGTGCCCGCAGACGTGCACAGTGAACTCCTCGAACTCGCTCGGAATCACAACGCGACACCGTTCATGGTGATGCACGCAGTGCTGGCGGTTCTGTTGGCACGGCTGAGCGCCTCGCCGGACATAGCGATCGGGACTCCGGTAGGAGGGCGCGCCGAGCAAGTCCTCGACGATCTGGTCGGGATGTTCGTCAACACGGTCGTCCTGCGAATCACCGTTGACACCGCCGCGACTTTCGAGGAGATCCTTTCACGAACTCGCGAAGTCGATCTGGCAGCGTTCGGACAAGCCGAGGTGCCGTTCGAGCGAGTCGTCGATGCAGTTGCGCCGGAGCGTTCGTCATCTCGCTCACCGCTCTTCCAGGTTCTGTTGGAATTCCAGAACACCGCAGATCCCCACCTCGAACTACCCGGACTGGATGTCGATGTTGTTCCAGTCGACGTCGGTGTCGCCAAATTCGACTTGCAACTGTCGCTCTCCGAGCAGCGTGGCAAAGACGGCGTCCCCATGGGTTTCGATGCCGCCTTCACCTATGCCTCCGATATCTTCGAGCGCACCACAGTCGCCGAGTTCGGCGAGCGTTTCGTCCGCCTCCTCCGGTCGGTCGTGTCGGATCCAACAGTGCCAGTGGGGGATACGGAAATTTTGGGCGCGCCCGAGCGTGGGTTGGTGGTGGGTGGTTGGGATGGTGTGGGGGTTGTGGTGGGGGGTTTGACGTTGGTGGATGTGTTGGATGGGCGGTTTGCTGGTGTGGGTGGTGGGGGGTTGGTGTGTGGTGGGGTGGTGTTGTCGTGGGGTGAGTTCGATGTTCGGGTGAATCGTTTTGCGCGGTTGTTGATTTCGTTGGGGGTGGGTCCGGAGTCGCGGGTGTGTGTGGCGTTGTCGCGGTCGGTGGAGTTGTTGGTGGCGGTGTTTGCGGTGGTGCGGGCTGGTGGGGTGTTCGTTCCGGTGGATGTGGGTGCGCCGGTGGAGCGGGTGGGGTTTGTGGTGGGTGTGGTGGATCCGGTGGTGGTGTTGTCGCGGGTTGGTGATGGTGGGTGTTTGCCGGTGGGGGTGGGGTTTGTTGATGTGGGTTGTGTTGATGTTTCGGGGTTTTCGGGTGGTCCGGTGGGGGTGGGGGATCGGTTGGGGGTGTTGTTGCCTGAGCATGCGGTGTATGTGATGTTCACGTCGGGGTCGACGGGTCGTCCGAAGGGGGTGGTGGTGTCGCATGCGGGGGTGGTGAATCGGTTGTTGTGGATGCAGGGGGAGTTTCCGTTGGGTGTGGGGGATGTGGTGTTGCAGAAGACGCCGGTGTCGTTCGATGTGTCGGTGTGGGAGTTGTTTTGGCCGTTGATGGTGGGTGCGGGGTTGGTGGTGGCGGATCCGGGTGGGCATCGTGATCCGGTGTATTTGGTGGGTGTGATCGAGCGGTGGGGGGTGTCGGTGGTGCACTTTGTGCCGTCGATGTTGGAGGTGTTCGTGGGGGAGTTGAGCGTGGGGGAGTTGGGGGTGGGGTGTTCGGGTTTGCGTCGGGTGTTTGTGTCGGGTGAGGGGTTGTCGTCGGTGTTGGCGGGGCGGTTTGCGGGGGTGTGTGGTGCGGAGTTGGTGAATTTGTACGGGCCGACGGAGGCGTCGGTGGATGTGACGTTTCATGTGGTGGAGGGTGTTGTGGGGGTGGGTGTTCCGATTGGTCGGCCGGTGTGGAATACGCGGGTGTTGGTGTTGGATTCGCGGTTGCGGCCGGTTCCGGTGGGTGTGGTGGGGGAGTTGTATGTGGGTGGGGTGCAGGTGGCTCGGGGGTATGAGGGTCGTGTGGATTTGACGGTGGGTCGGTTTGTGGCGGATCCGGTGTCGGGGGTGGTGGGTGCTCGGGTGTATCGGACGGGTGATGTGGTGCGGTGGGGGTGTGGTGGGGTGTTGGAGTTTGTGGGGCGCACGGATTTTCAGGTGAAGGTGCGGGGGCAGCGGGTGGAGTTGGGTGAGGTGGAGGCGGTGTTGGCTGCTCAGGTGGGGGTGGCTGGTGCGGTGGTGGTGTTGCGGTCGGGTGTGGGTGGGGATTTTTTGGTGGGGTTTGTGGTGGGTGAGGTGGGGGTGGTGGTCGATGAGGTGGTGGTGTTGGAGGGGGTGCGGAGGTCTCTTCCGGGGTTCATGGTGCCGTCGGTGGTGGTGGTGTTGGGGGAGTTTCCGGTGACGGTGCATGGGAAGTTGGACCGTAAAGCCCTCCCGGACGTCAACTTCGAACCTCAACCGCTGCAGTATGTTGCGCCACGAACGCCGGTCGAGGAGACGGTTGCCGCAATCTTCGATGATCTGCTGGGAACGTCGACGGTGGGCGTGAACGACGACTTTTTTGCCCTGGGTGGGAACTCTCTCAGTGCGGCCAGGCTGGTTGCGCGAGTGAATTCTGTTCTCGGCGAACGGATCAACATTCGCGACGTCTTCGATGCTTCTACCGTTGCAGCGCTGGCCGAGTTGGCGCAGTGTCGCGGAGGAGAGGGGGCCAAGCCGGCGTTGAGGCCGCGGGGTACGACGACGGATATCCCACTTTCGCCGGCGCAGGAGCGAATGTGGTTTGCGAATCAGTTCGACCCCGAGTCCGCCGCCTACAACGTCGCGTGCGCGTTGAGGCTCGACGGCACAGTGAATCTGAGTGCACTTCACGCGGCATTTGTCGACGTCGTCGAGCGGCACGAGTCCTTGCGCACTGTTTTTCCTCTCACTGACGACGGCCCGCGTCAAGTGATCATGTCTACCTCACAGGTGGTATCGGATCTTGCACCGATACTTGTGCAGGGAGAGGAAGAGCTGCGCGAGCGTTGCCGGCAGATCGTTTCGGATGGTTTCGACGTCATGCAGCAGGTCCCGATGCGCGCCACCTTGTTGCGGCGAGACGACCAGGTCCACTCGCATGTCCTGGTGATCGTGATTCACCACATCGCCGCCGACGGATTCTCCACGGTACCGCTGGCCCGAGATCTCATGAGCGCATACACCTCCCGTGTGAACGGTGAGGCACCGCAGTGGGCGCCGCTCGGGATCCAGTATGCCGACTACGCGTTGTGGCAACGTGGTTGGTTGGGCTCGGAATCGGACTCTCGGTCTCTGATCTCGAAACAGCTCGGCTATTGGGCCGAGAATCTTGCGGGCGCACCGGAGGTTCTCGACATTCCGACCGATCGACCGCGTGTTGATGTGCGTTCGCTTCGACGCGGACGGATCAGGTTCGTGTTCGGTCCGAAGGTGCATGCCGGTGTGGTTGCCCTGTCGCGCAAACACAACGCCACGGTCTTCATGGTTGTGCACGCAGCCTTGGCGGTGCTGCTGGCGAGGCTCAGTGATGAGGACGACGTAGCCGTCGGAACTCCCATCGCCGGGCGTGGGGAGCGCGAACTCGACGACCTGGTGGGCATGTTCGTCAACACGTTGGTGTTGCGCACTGCAGTGGACCGCGGCGCAACTTTCGGAGACTTCCTCGACCAGGTCCGAAACGTAGATCTGAGCGCCTTCATTCACGCGGACGTGCCGTTCGAAAGAGTCGTCGAGATCGTGAATCCTTCACGTTCGACGGCGTACTCGCCCCTGTTTCAAGTCATGTTGGAGTTCCAAGACATCGAACGGCCTGCACTCGAACTCCCCGACCTGCAGGTGACCGACGTGGGCGTCGAGATCGACACCATCAACTTCGATCTTCAGTTGACGGTGACGCAGAACGCCGGCGCAGCCGGCGAATCGGACGGTCTTCGCGCCGAATTCGGATATGCCACAGATTTTTTCGACGAGGAAACGGTAGCGGGCTTCGCCGACCGCCTGCAACGGATTCTCGAGCGCGTTATCACGGATCCGCAATCACGGATCGGAGATATCGAGATCCTCGACGCCTATGAGTCAGCCGAACTGGTACCCGTGCGAGGTGAGATTTCCGCCGCTGTTCAGACCCTTCCGGATTTGCTGACTGCAGCAACAGATATGGCGACTGCCCAGGATCCCGGCGCCGTTGCGCTGGTGTTCGAGGAACGTGAAGTGACCTATCTCGAACTCGACGCGCAGTCGAACCGATTGGCCCGCATGCTGATCGAATCCGGAGTGGGTCCCGAATCGGTGGTGGCGTTGTGTCTCCCACGCTCCATCGAGTCCGTTCTGGCGGTGTGGTCCATTGCCAAGACAGGTGCGGCATTCCTTCCCGTGGACCCGGGACATCCTGCTGCTCGTATCGAGCACATGCTGGGCGACTCCGGTGCAGGGTGGGGGATAACGTCTCGAGCTCACAACGCGGCATTGTCCGGCCTCGTGCCGTGGCTGGTCCTCGACGATGCCGGTTTCGAGGAACGGCTGCGGGCGTACTCGCCATCGAAAGTCACCGACGCGGATCGGAAGGCACCGATTCGCATCGACAATCCGGTCTATCTGATCTACACGTCGGGGTCGACAGGAACACCCAAGGGCGTGACGGTCACACATCGCGGGTTGAGCGACTTCGCGCTCCAGGAGCGTGAGACCTTCGCCGCCACGACCCGATCCAGAACTCTGCACTTCGCTTCGCCGAGTTTCGACGCGTCGGTTCTCGAGCTCGTGATGGCCGTTGGTGCTGGAGCCACGATGGTGATCGTGCCACCGACCGTCTACGGCGGGTCGGAACTGGCGGCGTTACTGGAGCGCGAGCGCGTCACCCATTGTTTTGTGACTCCGGCGGCCTTAACGTCCGTCGACCCAGACGGTCTCACCACTGTCGGTTGTGTCGTGACAGGTGGGGAAGCGTGTCCGCCGGAATTGGTGGCCCGCTGGGCTCCGGGCAGAAAGATGTTCAACGCCTACGGTCCTACCGAGGCAACTGTCGTGTCGAGCATCAGTGCGGCACTGGCTCCGAACGACCCGGTCACTATCGGCACACCTACTCGCGGATTCAGCGAGGTAGTGCTGGACTCGCGTCTGCGAGCGGTACCGGTAGGTGTCGCGGGGGAGTTGTATCTTGCCGGGCCGGCTCTCGCTCGCGGCTATCACCGGCGATACCCGTTGACCGCCACGCAGTTTGTCGCAGATCCCTTCGGTGCGCCGGGAACGCGGATCTATCGCACGGGCGATCGCGTGCGGTGGACGCCCGACCGACGGCTGGAGTATCTCGGGCGCACCGATGCCCAAGTCAAAGTCCGTGGGTTCCGCATCGAACTCGGGGAAGTCGAGGTGGCACTGCAGACGCACCCGCGCGTGGCCCAGGCGGTGACGGCCGTCTGGAACGGCGACGGCAGGGATCGGTTGATCGGCTACGTGGTTCCCGATCGCGGAGCGAGTGTCGATCCGCGAGACGTCCTCGCCCATGCAGGCAAGCGCCTGCCGTCGTACATGGTGCCGGCGGCGGTGGTGGTGCTCGACGCACTTCCGCTGACGGTTCACGGAAAACTGGACCGCGCAGCGCTTCCCGCACCCGATTTCTCGTCCACGGCCACACCCGACCGGACACCGCGAACGGAAACCGAGAATCTTCTTGCCGCTCTGTTCGCGCAGGTTCTCGGTCTCGACGCGGTAGGAGTGCACGATTCCTTCTTCGAGCTCGGCGGAGACAGCATCATGTCCATCCAATTGGTGGCCCGCGCTCGCGATGCGGGTGTGATCGTCTCACCCCGAGATGTTTTCGACCACAAATCCGTCGCCGCGCTTGCCGAGTCGGCGCACCTTGAGCAGGACAGGCCTGATGTACTCGCGGAGCTACCGGGATCCGCTGTCGGAACTGTTCCACTGAGCCCGGTGGCGCAGTGGATGCTCGACCGCAGCAGTGGCGGGCTGCGTGGCGGCGGAGTGAAACGGTTCTCCCAGGCGCTCTTGCTGACAGCTCCCAATGATCTCACCCAGGACCTCCTTGTCCGTGGTCTCCAGGTGTTGCTGGACCGCCACGGAATGCTTCGAGCTCGCTTGGTTGAGAGTGACCGGGTCATGGAAGTCTTACCACCCGGCTCGATCTCGGCCGAAGGACTGATCCACCGCGTAGCTGTCGATTCGGTGGACGACGAAGGTTTCAGGGCCTTGGCGTCGGGAGAACTCGAGGCCGCGGCCGACAGCTTGGATCCCGCCGCGGCTGACATGGTGCGCGTGATCTGGTTCGACCTGGCCGACAAACCTGACGTGTCGACCGGGCGGGGCCGACTACTTGTGGTGATTCATCACCTGGTTGTCGACGGCGTCTCGTGGCGCATTCTGGTCACCGACCTGGCGTCCGTGACAGCACAACTCCAGGCCGGTGTCACGCCCGAACTGCCACAGATCGGAACGTCGTTCCGGCGATGGGCGCATGGGCTTGTCGAGCACGTGGGCGACCGGAGCGTCGAACGGGACATGTGGATAACGATCCTGGACGGCGATGACCCGTTGATCGGTTCGCGCCCACTCGATCCCACGATCGACGTCGACGACACGGTCGACACCGTTACAGTGGACATCTCGCCTTCGGTGACCAGGAACCTTCTCACCACGGTTCCTGCGGCATTCCACGCCGGCGTGAACGACGGACTCGTCACCGCTGTTGCGTTGGCCTCGATCGGGTGGCGACGACGCCGCGGTTCGGACACCGCTGCCGCCCTGATCACTCTCGAAGGACACGGCCGCGAGGAAGGGGTGGTTCCTGGCGCAGACCTCGGTCGCACCGTTGGTTGGTTCACCACGCTCTACCCGGTGCGCGTGGACCTCGGCGCAATCGACGTCGACGACGCACTGGCAGGTGGCGCCGACGCCGGGCGGGCTCTCAAAGCTGTCAAAGAGTACGTGCGTGCGATCCCCGATCATGGAATCGGATTCGGGATGTTGCGGTACCTGTCGGGCGAGAGCGACCCACTCGGCCGATTCCGTTCTCCTCAGATCAGTTTCAACTATTTGGGCCGGATCAGCTCCTCTGACGGAACACAGGACTGGCTGCCGGTGGAGGGCAATCGAAGGCTCGGCGGAACCCAGAACCCGTCCATGCCTGTGGCGTCCGTGATCGACATCAACGCCGCGGTTGAGGACCACGTCGACGGGCCGTGCCTGACAGCATCTTTCACCTTTCCCCGCGGAGTGCTCGACAGGTCTGACATCGCGGAGTTCGCGGAACTGTGGCGTCGTGCGCTCGACGGACTCAGCGCGCACGCGTCGCGACCTGATGCGGGCGGTCTGACGCCGTCGGACATTCCCCTCGTCTCGGTCGACCAACAACAGATCGAACGCTGGGAGAACGACTTCCCCGGATTGCACGATGTCTGGTCGGTGTCGCCCCTTCAGGCCGGGCTGATGTTCCATGCCTCACTGGCGGTCACGTCGACGGACGTCTACACAGCGCAGTTGTTCGTCGAGCTCGAAGGAGCGGTTGATTCCGAGCGTTTGCGCGGCGCTGCTGCCGGACTATTGGCAAACCACCCGAATCTGTGTGCAGCGTTCGTCTACGACGTACACGGCCTACCGGTGCAGTTGATTGTCGACGATGCCGTGATTCCCTGGACCGAGGTCGACCTGAGTGATCGCGGATCGGTAACCGACGCAGATCTGGAGCGCCGCCTCGCCGAGGATCGCAGTGCACCCTTCGACCTCGCTTCGCCGCCACTGCTTCGGCTGACGTTGCTGCGAATCTCGCCGACGAGGTGTGTGTTGGTGGTGACGAACCATCACATCGTTCTCGACGGTTGGTCGATGCCGTTGCTGGTTCGCGAACTGTTGATGCGATACGCGGACGACAGTCTCTCGGTCGAGAGGGCCCCGGCCGATCTTCCCGAGACTCCGTCGTACCGCACCTATCTGGAATGGTTGATGCACCGCGATATGGAGACCTCGCTCGCGGCGTGGGAGGACGCCTTGGAAGGCGTCGACGAGCCGACGTTGTTGGCGCCTTCGACGCCGATCGCGGAGCAGCTGGTGCCCGAAGAGGTTGCCGTCGATCTACCCGATTCGGTGCGCGACGGACTCGGTGCGCTGGTCCAACGGAGCGGGATCACGATGAACACGGTGATCCAAGCGGCGTGGGGTGTCCTACTGTCTCGGATGCTTTCCCGTGACGACGTAGTCTTCGGCGTCACGGTTTCGGGCCGCTCACCCGAGTTGCCTGGTGTGGAAAACATGATGGGGCTGCTGATCAACACGTTGCCTGTCCGAGTGCGACTGGATCCGGACGAGACGTGTACGCAGCTGCTCGCTCGACTGCAAAGCGAGCAGACAGCTCTGCTCGATCATCACTATGTCGGACTCGGCGCGATTCAATCTGTCGTAGGGACAGGCAATTTGTTCGACACACTGTCGGTCTTCGAGTCGTATCCGATCGATACCTCGGGGATGGGCGGGAACACCGACATTGCCGGTATGCGCGTCACCGCTGTGAATGCCCGCGACGCCACGCATTACCCGCTCACCGTGCTGTCGGTCGCGGAACCGACGCTGCAGGTCAGCCTGCGGTACCAGCCGGCGGCATTCGACCGCGCCGCGGTCGACACCATTGCACAGCGAATGTCGCGGATTCTTGCCGCCTTTGCAGCGAACGCGGATACACCGGTCGGTGAGGTCGACGTGTTTGTCGCCGGTGAGCGTGGGTTGGTGGTGGGTGGTTGGGATGGTGTGGGGGTTGTGGTGGGGGGTTTGACGTTGGTGGATGTGTTGGATGGGCGGTTTGCTGGTGTGGGTGGTGGGGGGTTGGTGTGTGGTGGGGTGGTGTTGTCGTGGGGTGAGTTCGATGTTCGGGTGAATCGTTTTGCGCGGTTGTTGATTTCGTTGGGGGTGGGTCCGGAGTCGCGGGTGTGTGTGGCGTTGTCGCGGTCGGTGGAGTTGTTGGTGGCGGTGTTTGCGGTGGTGCGGGCTGGTGGGGTGTTCGTTCCGGTGGATGTGGGTGCGCCGGTGGAGCGGGTGGGGTTTGTGGTGGGTGTGGTGGATCCGGTGGTGGTGTTGTCGCGGGTTGGTGATGGTGGGTGTTTGCCGGTGGGGGTGGGGTTTGTTGATGTGGGTTGTGTTGATGTTTCGGGGTTTTCGGGTGGTCCGGTGGGGGTGGGGGATCGGTTGGGGGTGTTGTTGCCTGAGCATGCGGTGTATGTGATGTTCACGTCGGGGTCGACGGGTCGTCCGAAGGGGGTGGTGGTGTCGCATGCGGGGGTGGTGAATCGGTTGTTGTGGATGCAGGGGGAGTTTCCGTTGGGTGTGGGGGATGTGGTGTTGCAGAAGACGCCGGTGTCGTTCGATGTGTCGGTGTGGGAGTTGTTTTGGCCGTTGATGGTGGGTGCGGGGTTGGTGGTGGCGGATCCGGGTGGGCATCGTGATCCGGTGTATTTGGTGGGTGTGATCGAGCGGTGGGGGGTGTCGGTGGTGCACTTTGTGCCGTCGATGTTGGAGGTGTTCGTGGGGGAGTTGAGCGTGGGGGAGTTGGGGGTGGGGTGTTCGGGTTTGCGTCGGGTGTTTGTGTCGGGTGAGGGGTTGTCGTCGGTGTTGGCGGGGCGGTTTGCGGGGGTGTGTGGTGCGGAGTTGGTGAATTTGTACGGGCCGACGGAGGCGTCGGTGGATGTGACGTTTCATGTGGTGGAGGGTGTTGTGGGGGTGGGTGTTCCGATTGGTCGGCCGGTGTGGAATACGCGGGTGTTGGTGTTGGATTCGCGGTTGCGGCCGGTTCCGGTGGGTGTGGTGGGGGAGTTGTATGTGGGTGGGGTGCAGGTGGCTCGGGGGTATGAGGGTCGTGTGGATTTGACGGTGGGTCGGTTTGTGGCGGATCCGGTGTCGGGGGTGGTGGGTGCTCGGGTGTATCGGACGGGTGATGTGGTGCGGTGGGGGTGTGGTGGGGTGTTGGAGTTTGTGGGGCGCACGGATTTTCAGGTGAAGGTGCGGGGGCAGCGGGTGGAGTTGGGTGAGGTGGAGGCGGTGTTGGCTGCTCAGGTGGGGGTGGCTGGTGCGGTGGTGGTGTTGCGGTCGGGTGTGGGTGGGGATTTTTTGGTGGGGTTTGTGGTGGGTGAGGTGGGGGTGGTGGTCGATGAGGTGGTGGTGTTGGAGGGGGTGCGGAGGTCTCTTCCGGGGTTCATGGTGCCGTCGGTGGTGGTGGTGTTGGGGGAGTTTCCGGTGACGGTGCATGGGAAGTTGGACCGTAAAGCCCTCCCGGACACTGATTTTGCGAGCGCTGCGTTTCGGACTCCCGCCACTCCTGCCGAAATCGGAATCGCCCGTGCTGTTGCCGACGTTCTCGGTCTCGACCAGGTGGGTGCCGACGACAGTTTCTTCGAACTCGGCGGGGATTCCCTCAGCGCCACTCGAGTCATCGCCCGCATCAACGCCGCATTGCACACCAATATGGGGGTCAATGCACTGTTCGACGCCCCCGTGGTCGCGGACCTGGCGGCCTCGATAGATCCAATCGACTCCGCGCCGGGCGAGCCTGGACCCGAGGAAGCTACTCGTGTGCCCATCACGAGTAGGGCACGGCCAGAACGTATTCCGCTGTCGTTCGCGCAATCGCGGATGTGGTTCGTCAACCAGTTCGACACGTCGTCTCCGCTCTACAACATCCCCGTCGCACTACAACTGGACGGGTTCCTGGATTCGGGTGCGCTCCAAGCCGCGCTGGGTGATGTGGTGGAACGGCACGAATCCCTTCGAACGATCTTTCCTGCGTCCGCAGACGGGCCCTACCAGGTGATCGCCGAACCCGCGGTCGCTGCTCCTCGAATCCACCCCGTGCCGATTCCCGGCGAGGGGCTTTTCACGGACTTGCACGCGTTCTTCGACATCGGATTCGATGTGTCCGAAGAGTTCCCGCTGCACGTGAGGTTACTCCGAACCGGACCGGAGCAGCATGTACTCGCGATCGTTGTTCACCACATCGCCGCAGACGGCTTCTCGATGGCACCACTGGCACGCGACCTGATGAGTGCATATACCGCGCGCACGCAAGGTCGGAGCCCGGACTGGGTGCCGCTGCCGATTCAGTACGCCGACTACACCCTCTGGCAGCGTGAGATCGTCGACGCAGACGTTGGTCCGGAAACTTCGCCCTCGGCCGAATTCGATTATTGGACAGCGAAGCTGTCGGGTATTCCGGACGTCTTGCCGCTCCCTCTCGATAGACCACGAACCTCGAAACGGTCTGCCGAGGGCGCGGTGGTTTCGATGGACTTCTCGCCCGAGATCCATCGAGCTTTGAACGAACTCGCACACCAGAACGGTTCGTCTCTGTTCATGGTGATGCATGCGGCTCTGGCGGTATTGCTGGCACGGCTCACTACAGCGGACGACGTAGTGATCGGGACTCCGGTCGCAGGTCGCGGTGCATCGGTGTTCGACGATGTGGTCGGGATGTTCGTCAACACGCTCGTCCTTCGCACACCTGTCTCATCCGGAGCAACCTTTGCCGAGGTGTTGGCCGCGGTGCGGTCAACGGATCTCGGTGCTCTGGACCATGCAGACATCCCCTTCGAGAGGTTGGTGGATTACCTCTCGCCCGACCGTTCCACCGAGCATTCACCTCTGTTTCAGGTACTCCTCGAATTCCAGACCGATACGGGACTGCGCTTCGACTTGCCGGAACTGACGGTTCGCTCGCTCGACGTCGATCTCGCGGTTGCGAAATTCGATCTGCAACTGAGTGTGATGGAGCACGTCGACGAGCACGGTGAGCCCGCTGGTATCAGCGCCGGTTTCCGTTATGCAACAGATATTTTCGATCGAATGTCGGTGGCGCGCATCGCGGCGCGCTTCGAAAGAGTGATCGGCGCCGTGACCGAGAACCAGTCGGTGGTCGTCGGTGATATCGACATGATTCTGGCCGGCGAACTCAGCGGGTTGCTGGTTGCGCCCACGCCCTCTGGCGCCGGAACAGACGAGGATTCGTTGTCGGATCTCTTCGATCGCACGGCGCTGACGTCCGGTGATGCCGTGGCGGTGCGCTGCGGCGGATTGTCGGTTACCTACCGCGAACTCGACGAGCGAGCAAACCGCCTCGCTAGACTGTTGGTGGCGCAGGGGGTGGGGCCGGAAACCTTGGTGGCAGTCGCGATGGCCCGCTCGATCGACCTGATGGTGGCATTGCTGGCGGTGGTGAAGGCGGGTGGCGGATACGTACCGGTGGACTCGACTTCTCCGGTAAACCGGGTGGACTTCGTGCTGCGTGACGCCCGGCCGAAGTGTGTGTTGACCACCCGGGCCGACGGCGACTACATACGAGACAGTGACGAAATCGCAGACAGCGAGATTCCAGTGATTGCGGTAGACGACCCGGTGATTCTCGATGCGCTGCACAGGTTTTCTCCGCTTGCGGTGACCGACCGAGATCGGCTGCTACCGCTCCGGCCCGAATCGGTGGCCTACGTGATCTACACCTCGGGGTCCACCGGGCGCCCGAAGGGGGTGCAGGTTTCTCACCGCAGCGTAGTGACGTTGCTGGCAAACACCAGAGCGCTCTTCGGCTTCGACAGCGGCGATGTGTGGACGATGTTCCATTCGGAGGCATTCGACTTCTCGGTCTGGGAAATGTGGGGCGCACTCGCACACGGTGGCCGACTGGTACTGGTCGACTACTTCACGGCCCGTTCACCAGAGGCATTCCTCGAATTGCTACGGCACGAACGTGTCACGGTGCTCAATCAAACTCCCACCGCCTTCTATCAATTGGCGGAAGCCGACCGGCTTACCGGGGGTGCGGCCCTGTCATTGCGCTACGTGATCTTCGGCGGAGAAGCGCTCGACTTCGGACAGTTGACGCGCTGGTACGCCCGTCGCGGGACTTCGTCACCAGATCTGGTCAACATGTACGGCATCACGGAGACCACTGTGCACGTCAGCCATTTACCGCTCGATCGTGTGCTGGTGCGTCAACGATCGGCCTCGGTGATTGGTCGGGCGTTACCCGGATTGCGTGTGTATGTGTTGGATCAGCGGTTGCACCCGGTGCCGCCCGGTGTGGTGGGTGAACTGTATGTCTCCGGTGATCAGGTTTCACGCGGATACCTCGGCCGGTTCGGTCTGACGTCCGCGCGGTTCATTCCCGACCTCGCGGTCAGTGGTGCGCGTATGTATCGATCCGGTGACCTGGGGCGCTGGAACGACAGCGGGCAGCTGGAGTACCTCGGACGAAACGATCTGCAGGTGCAGGTGAAGGGGTACCGAATCGAACTCGGCGAGGTGGAGGCTGCACTGCTCTCCGGAGTGGGCGTGTCTCAGTCGGCGGTGGTAGCCCGCAGAGACCGGTTGGTGGGCTACGTGGTGCCGGAGTCCGGTGCCACTATCTCTCCGGCGGCGTTGCTCGAGTATGTCTCACAGAGGTTGGCGCCCCACATGGTCCCCGCTGTCGTGACGGTTCTCGAGGGTTTGCCGCTGACGGTGAACGGAAAGCTCGACCGGAATGCATTGCCTGAACCTGACTTCGGGCGACAGGCAACCGTAAGTCGTGGCCCCGCGTCCGCGACGGAAAACATCCTTGCGAGTCTGTTCGCCGAAGTTCTGGGACTCGAAGAGGTGGGGGTCGACGATTCGTTCTTCACTCTAGGCGGTGACTCGATCATGTCCATCCAGTTGGTGACGCGCGCCAAGTCTGCCGGAGTTCTGATCACACCGCGCGAGGTGTTCGAACGCAAAACTGTTGCGGCGCTGTCCGAGACGGCCGGAACGGCTGGCAACCGGGTCGTCGTCGACGAATTACCTGGCGGCGGCGTCGGTGAGATCGAATTGACGCCGATCGTCGAATGGATGCTTGACCGTGGTGGAGATTTTCGCCGGTACTCCCAATCTGTTCTGCTCGCGGTTCCTGCCACGCTCGACGAGGTCACGCTGACACTGGCCATGCAGGCTGTGCTGGACCACCACGACATCCTCCGCGCGGGCATCCGGGCGACGCATCATCCTGAATCCGCTCGGCGGATGGACGTTGCGCCTGTAGGTACGGTGCGGGCGGAGACCGTCGTACGCCACGTGAGCCTCGGGGGTTCTGCCGCGGAGACGGTCTCGACAGAACTCGACGCAGCTCTGGGGCGGCTCGACCCGGAGGCAGGTGTGATGGTGCAGGCAGTCCTGCTCGACACCGACGGGCAGATTCAAAAGGACCGGCAGAGCCGGAAACGGTTGCTACTGGTAGCGCACCATCTGGTGACGGACGGTGTTTCCTGGCGAATCCTGATCCCCGATCTTGCACTTGCCTGTGCGCAGGTGCAGTCAGGCGTCGACCCGTCACTTGCTCCGGTCGGAACCTCGATGCGTCGATGGGCACATGGCCTCGTCGACGCCGCGCGCGAGCCGGATCGGGTCGCTGAAATCGACTATTGGCGAGAGGTGCTCGAGGGCCCGGATCCGACTCTGGGTGTGCGCGCCCTGACGAAGAGGGACACCGCCTCGGCCACCATTGACATCGAAGTACGAGTTCCCACGGGATTGACCGAGGCCGTGTCGACGACAGTTCCGCAGGCGATTCACGGGAGCGTCGAGGACGGATTGTTGACGGCTTTGGCACTTGCGATGGTCCGCTGGCGCATGGACCGCGGCATCGACAATCCGGAGACATCGATCAGTCTCGAGGGGCACGGACGCGAGGAACAGGTGGTTCCCGGGGCAGATCTTGCTCGCACGGTGGGATGGTTCACGACGATCTTCCCGGTGCGGATCGATCTGAGCGGAGTGGATCCGGGTGACGCCTTCGCCGGCGGCCCGGCTGCCGGCGTCGCTGCCAAGACTGTCAAGGAACAACTCCGGGCGGTGCCGGACCGCGGCATCGGCTTCGGGTTGCTGCGCTATCTGAACCGCGAAACGGCACACACTCTTTCGCAACTTCCGGTGCCTCAGATCAGCTTCAACTACCTCGGACGCGTCGGTGGATCCGACGCCGACGCTTCAGCGGGATGGGTACCGATCCGTGACGAGGACCTGCGGACGGTTGCGGCCGTCGATCTTCCACTCGCCAGCGTCCTCGAGGTCAACGTGATGACGGTCGACAGCGATACCGAGGACGGTCCGCAGCTCGTTGCCGGCTGGACGTTCCCACCGGACATTCTGGGTGCGGACGACGTTCGGCAACTGGGGCAGTGGTGGCTCGACGCACTGGCCGGGCTCGGAGAGTTCGCGGCGGGCGGCGGCGGATTCACACCCTCGGACTTCGATCTGGTCGATCTTCGACAGGAGGCGATCGACGACCTCGAAAGTCGGTGTCCCGACCTGAGCGATGTCTGGCCACTCTCTCCACTGCAAGCGGGGTTGTTGTTCCACGCCGAATTGGCCGAACGATCGGTCGACGCATACCTCGTACAAGTGGCTCTCGATCTAGCCGGCGCAGTCGATTCGGAGCGCCTGCGCCGCGCCGCCGACGCGCTGCTCGGCCGGTATGAGAACCTGCGTACCGCCTTCCTTCACAGCGCCGACGGCCGTGCCGTCCAGGTGGTCCGAAGCAACGTGGCAGCGCCGTGGCAGGAAATCGACCTCACTGGTGCACCAGATCAGGAAATTGATCGAGCGCTGGCCGAGGACCGAGCGCGCCCGTTCGACATGGCACGGGCGCCGTTGATCCGATTCACCCTGATCGCTCTCGCCCCCGAAAAGTTCACGCTCGTGCTCACCAATCATCACATCCTTCTGGACGGCTGGTCCATGCCCCTGCTGATCCGGGAATTGGCGACGCTCTATGCCGCCGACGGTCAAGTGGCGGCCTTGCCTCACGCGCGCGCGTATCGCGACTATCTGACCTGGATGAGCCGCCGCGATCAGCAAGCTTCCCGAGCAGTCTGGGCGAGGACGCTGAGCGGAGTCGAAGGACCGACGCTGTTGGCTCCAGCGGTTCGATCGCGTCGACTCTCGACCATGGCGGCCGAGTGGGTGTTCGATCTGGACGAGGAATTCACAACCTCACTTCGCGGAATGGCGCGTGAACTCGGGCTGACGATCAACACGATTGTTCAGGCATCGTGGGGGATCGTCCTTGCTGCACTGACCGGGAGAGACGATGTGGTGTTCGGAGCGACGGTGTCGGGTCGACCTCCCGAGCTGACCGGGATCGAAACCATGGTCGGGCTGTTCATCAACACAATTCCGGTCCGAATCACGCTGCGCCCGAGTGAAAGTATCGGCACACTCCTCGCGCGGATCCAGGCCGAGCAAGCAGAGCTGTCGGATCACCACTGTCTCGGGCTTTCCGAGATCCACGTAGGCGCGGGGCCGGAGATCGGATTCGACACGTTGACTGTCTTCGAATCGTATCCCGTTGACCGTCAGGGGCTTTCGTCCGATACCGATATTGCGGGGGTCCGGATCACCGATGTCGAAGCCAAGGACGCTGCCCACTACCCGCTTAGCCTCGTAGCATCGGTCGACACCAGGCTCCGCCTGAAATTCGAGTACATACCCGAGGTTTTCGGTGCCGCCGACATCGAAGAGATCGCCGGACGACTGCGGCGCGTACTCGAAGCGTGTACCCAGCCGGATCGTCCCTTGGCTGTGGTGTCGGTACTCGCAGCCTCCGAACATGCTGAATTGGTGCCAGTCCGTGGCACGGCTGGCGGGTCGTCGCGCGTCTTCCCGGAGATCTTCGACGAGGCAGCCCAGCGTGATCCGAACGCACCGGCCGTGGAATCGGCGGACGGCAGCATGACCTACGGCGAGCTGGACATCCTTTCCAATCGCATTGCTCGCATGCTCGTCTCGCACGGCCTGGGAACCGAGGACTATGTAGCGGTCGGTGTCCCACGTTCTCTCGCGTCCGTGGTGTCGATACTTGCCGTCGCCAAGACAGGCGCTGCGTTCGTGCCGATCGATCCCGACTATCCGGACGAGCGGATCAATCACATGCTGATCGATTCGAAGGTCAGCTTCGGATTGACCACCACCGCGGGCCGAGATCGATTGCCCGATATCGCGGAGTGGCTGATTATCGACGATCCGCATTTCACGAAGAAGTGCGAGGGATTCTCGGGGAGCCCGTTGACCGACAACGACCGACTCCGTCCGATCGGGTTGGATTCAGCTGCCTACGTGGTCTACACCTCGGGGTCGACCGGCGTGCCCAAGGGCGTGGTGGTCACGCAGCGAGGGCTCGACAACTTCGCCCGAGACCAGCTCGAACGCTACGGCGCAACTCCACAATCACGCACGCTGCACTTCTCCACTCCGAGTTTCGACGGGTCGCTCTTCGAATATCTGCAGGCTTTCGGAGCCGGGGCGACGATGGTTATCGCTCCACCAGGGATCTACGGGGGCGAGGACCTGGCGCAACTTCTGGCAGAACACGCCGTCACGCACGCGTTCGTCACCACGGCGGCATTGGCATCGGTGGACCCGGCTGGGCTGGAACAACTTTCGGAAGTCGTATTCGGGGGCGAGGCGTGCCCGCCCGACCTCGTCGCTCGCTGGGCACCTGGCCGCCGCCTGTACAACGCGTACGGACCGACCGAAGCAACGATCATGTCCAACGTCAGCCCGCCGATGACCGCCGGAGAACCAATCACCATCGGTGGACCCATCAGGGGCGTCAGCGAACTGGTGCTCGACACTCGACTTCAAGCGGTTCCCGTCGGGGTCCCCGGCGAGCTGTACCTGGCCGGACCAGGCGTGGCACGGGGATGTCACCGAAGGGCGGGGTTGACGGCAGAACGCTTTGTTGCCAACCCGGCTGACCCAGGAACGCGGATGTACCGCACCGGCGACATCGTGCGATGGACGGCGGACATGTGTGTCGAGTACGTCGGGCGAAGCGACTTCCAGGTCAAGGTTCGAGGCTTCCGTGTCGAACTCGGTGAGATCGACAGTGTGCTCATGTCGGAGCCCAACGTCGGTTTTGCCGTTACGGTTGCCGATTCCGCCCCCACCGGAGACACCCGACTCGTGTCGTACGTCGTGCCCACGGCGGGTCGACTGGACACCAGGATCCTGAGTCGCGCCGTGGCCCGGCGCTTGCCTTCGCACATGGTGCCTGCCGTTCTCACGGTGCTGGAGAACATTCCGTTGACCGCTGTCGGAAAAGTCGACCGTTCGGCGTTGCCAAGACCCGAAATCGAGACGACCACAGGGGATTTCCGTCCCCCGGTCGGCCCGGTCGAACAGGCAGTGTCGGACGTGTTCGGCGAGGTGCTCGGCCTCGAACGAGTCGGTACCGACATCAGTTTCTTCGAGCTCGGTGGAAATTCTCTGAGCGCCACTTCGGTCGCGGCGAGGCTACGGGCGGTGCTCGGAGCTACCGTAGGCGTGCGGGATCTGTTCGAGACGCCGACGGTGGCCGAGTTGGCTACGGTGATCGGCCAGTCGGTTGCCGAAGGGTCGGAGCGACTGGGACCGCGCCCCCGACCCGACAACATCCCCTTGTCGTTTGCTCAGCAGCGGATGTGGTTCGTCAATCAACTCGACACCAGTTCTCCTGCATACAACATTCCGCTCGTGGTGCGGTTGAGCGGTGAACTCGACAAACCGGCCTTGAGATCAGCGATGTCCGATGTCATCGCCCGCCACGAATCGCTGCGAACGATGTTCCCGGTCCACGGTGACGGACCGGTCCAGCACATCCTGCCCACCGAGAGCGCCGAGCTGCCGCAACTGACCGAGACATCGGTGACCGACGAACATCATCTCCGTGACGAGCTTGCCCGGATGGTCTCGGCCGGTTTCGACGTCGCCGCACGAATTCCCCTGCGGGCAGCGTTGTTCACCATCGATGAGCGCGAACACGTGCTTGCCGTAGTGGTGCACCACATCTCGGCTGACGGCTTCTCGATGTCTCCGTTGACCCGAGACGTGATGATTGCATACGAGGCCCACGCGTACGGCGGGGATCCCCAGTGGACGCCGCTTCCAGTCCAGTACGCCGACTTTGCGCTCTGGCAACGGGAGATTCTGGGCTCAGTCGACGACCCCGGGTCGGTGATCAGTGAGCAGTTGGCTTACTGGCGACGTGCACTGTCAGGTGCTCCCGACCTCTTGGAACTTCCGCTCGATCGAGACCGGCCGACGCAACAGAGTTTTCACGGCTCGCGGATTCACTTCTCGATCAGCAATGATCTTCACCGCCGTATTCTGAACGTGTCGCGGCAGCACGAGTCCACTGCATTCATGACTGTGCATGCAGCGCTCGCGCTCTTGCTGGCACGTTTGGGCAGCACCGACGACATCGTGATCGGCACGCCGATCGCCGGCCGGGGAGATCGTGCCCTCGATGATCTGGTCGGCATGTTCGTCGGCACGCTCGCACTGCGCACACAGGTGGATCCGGCTCGATCGTTCCGCGAGTTGGTTGAGCATTGCCGCGAAGTCGACCTCGCCGCGTTCGCTCATTCCGACGTGCCCTTCGAGCGGGTAGTGGATGCGGTCGGGCCGAAACGGTCGAGCGCCTATGCACCGATTTCCTCGGTGTCGCTGGAATTCCAGAACAACAAACGACCGATTCTGAAGCTACCGGGACTGGAAGTCCGCGGAATCGACCCTGAACTCGAGGTAGTGAAGGTAGACCTGGAATTCCTTCTGGCCGAGGAGTACGACGATCGCGGTGAACCGGGAGGGATGAGCGGAGCCGTCGACTTTGCCACTGATCTCTTCGACCCCGGTACGGTCGGCGGTTTTGCCGACATGTTCGTTCGTGTGCTCGAGGCCGTGACCCGGAATCCGCAGGTACCGATCGGTGACATCGACCTACTCGGCGATCCCGAACGTCGCGAGTTGACGCCGGCGCATGGGCTCCCCGAAGTACCTCCGAAATTGTGGCCTGAGTTGTTGGCGGACGCCGTGGCGATCGATCCTGACTCGGTGGCCCTGTCGCTCGAGAACCGGCAGCTCAGTTATCGCGACCTGGACGAGTGGTCGAATCGTGTTGCCCGGGAGTTGTGCGGTCGCGGTGTGGGCCCGGAGTCCTTCGTGGCACTGGGAATGCCTCGCTCGATCGAATCGGTGGTGGCGATCTGGTCGGTGACCAAAGCCGGAGCGGCTTTTGTGCCTGTCGATCCGGCCTATCCGCGCGAGCGCGTCGAATACATGCTCGCCGATTGCCGAGCCTCGCTCGGTTTGACTGTTCAGACCAGCCGAACTCACCTACCCGACGTTGTTCCCTGGCTGGAACTCGACGACCCACACTTCGCCCGGCGGGTAGCCGCGCTGTCGCCGGAACCGATCACCGATGACGATCGAACCGGTGAACTGAACCTCGATCATCCGGCCTACCTGATCTACACCTCGGGATCTACCGGGAAACCCAAGGGAGTGAACATTACTCATCGAGGTTTGGCGAGCTTCACGGCCGAAACTCGTGAGAGGTTCGAGGTCACTCACGACTCTCATGTCTCACAGTTGGCATCGCCGAGTTTCGACGCTTCCATCTTCGAGTTGACGATGGCATTCAGCGCCTCGGCGCAAGTCGTGATCGTTCCGCCTGCTGTGTACGGTGGCGCCGAATTGGCCGATGTTTTCCGGCGCGAGCAGGTCACTCATGCCACCATTACACCGACCGCGCTGGCGGCGTTGGGTGACAACGGTTTCGAGGCGCTCCGTGTTCTCGATCTGGTGGGCGAGGCCTGCCCGCCGGAGATCGTCGCGCAATGGGCGCCGGGTCGGAGGCTGCACAACGGCTACGGCCCGACTGAAACCACCGTGCAGGCGAGCGTCAGCGATTCGATGAAACCCGGTGCGGGAGTGAACATCGGCTCGCCGGCAGTGGGCTTCGGCTTCCTGGTGCTGGACGAGCGTTTGCAGCCCGTCCCGGTGGGCGTGCCGGGGGAGTTGTACATCATCGGTCCAGGTATGGCACGTGGGTACCATAATCGGGCGTCGCTCACGTCGGAACGATTTGTCGCGTGCTCGTACGGGTCGCCGGGGCGCCGGATGTACCGCACCGGAGATGTCGTGCGTTGGCGTGAATCCGGCGGTGACAGTGCCAAAATCGTTGGCTCCGGCGATGGAGTGCATCACACGCTCGAATACATCGGGCGCAGCGACTTCCAGGTCAAGGTCCGTGGTTTTCGGATCGAACTCGGGGAAATCGATGCAGTTCTCTCACGCCATCCGTCGGTGGACTTCGCCGCGACTGTCGGCCATACGGGACCGTCGGGTGAAACGGTCCTGGTGTCGTACGTGCGTGCGTCAGCTGCTGACGCCACCGGCACCGACGAGATACGGGCGTACGCAGCCGACCGACTACCCTCGCACATGGTTCCGTCGGCAGTGGTGCTTCTCGAGCGGATTCCGATGACGCCGGTGGGCAAGCTCGACCGAAAGGCCTTACCGGAACCCGAATTCGGTTCGGCTGCAGCCGAGTTCCGCGAGCCGGTCACCGACACCGAGCGCGCCGTGGTCGACTCGTTCGTCGAGGTTCTGGGTGTCGACCGGGTGAGCACTACCGACAGCTTCTTCGACCTGGGCGGGTCCTCCCTGGTGGCCACCCGAATCGTCAGCGCACTGCACTCTCGTTTCCGACGGAGAATCCCGCTTCAGTGGATGTTCCTCGACCCGACACCCGCTGGAATCGCTCGACGCCTCGACATGCCGACAGCCGACGCCGGTATGGAAGAGCTTCTCGCCGTGGTTGTTCCACTGCGGACGAAAGGGACTGGGCGACCGCTGTTCTGTGTGCACCCCGGTATCGGCCTGTCCTGGGGGTATGCCGGCTTGGTGCGGTATCTGCCCGAGGACAGACCCGTGTACGGACTTCAGCTCCCCGCTCTCAGCGACGACGGTGACTATCAGTCGATCGAACAGTTAGCCCATCGCTACGTCGAAGAGGTGGAGGCCGTTTCGCCGGACGGGCCGTACGACTTACTCGGGTGGTCCCTTGGCGGAGTCATCGCGCACGCCATGGCCGTCGAACTGCAATCGTCCGGCCGCGACGTCGCCACACTGGCGATGATGGACAGCTACCCCGACAACGGCGATGCCCCTGCGTCAGCCGAACTCGACGTCCGAGACATACTGCGAGGACTCGGCCTCGAGATCGAGACCGACCGAGATCTGACCTTCGACGAGGCGGCGGCCGTGTTGGCCCGGAGGCTCGGGCCCGAGACGGGAGTCGACGGTCGGGACCTCGAACGGATTGCCCGAGGGTACGAGACTTCGCAGAGAATCACGCACCAGTTCGTTCCCCAGGTCTACGAAGGAGATCTGCTGATCTTCCTGGCATCCGGAGAAGACGACACGATTCCGCGCGACAGGTCGCCGCAGGAATGGAGCCCACTCGTGACGGGCCGGATCGTGGAGGTGCCCGTGCGCTGCGAACACAACGAGATGATCGAACCTCCGGCCATGGCGGTCATCGGACCGGAGCTCGCCCGGGTGCTCTCGATGTTTTCCGGATACCCCGAACGGGCATGACAACTTCAAGCCACCAAGCCGCACGCCCGCGAAGCGAGCGCCACCGAGCTGTTGCCGGGCACCGCAATCGAGCACGAGGAGCGGCAATGAGAAGAATCGGACGTACTCGGGCAATGCTTGTCGTCGCCCTCGTCGCGTGGACGGGACTGTTCGGCGAAGCAGCGTTGGCCTCGGCTGACCCGGCCCCGACATCCCCTTCAGGCGGTTCAGCTCTCGATCACGTCGAGGAGATCAACGCCCGTCAGCTGACTATGTACGTCTACTCGGCGGCGATGGACAAGGTGATTCCGCTCGAGGTGATTCGGCCGGCAGACACAAGTGCGCCCCGGCCGACCCTCTATCTACTCAATGGCGCCGGCGGAGGCGAGGACACGGCGACGTGGCAGACACGGACAGACGTCGTCGACTTCTTCGGCGACAAGAACGTCAACGTCGTCAACCCGATCGGCGGTGCCTACAGCTACTACACCGACTGGGAGAAGCCCGATCCTGTTCTCGGACTGAACAAGTGGACCACATTTCTCACCCAGGAGTTGCCACCGATCGTCGATGCCACGCTCGGGACTACGGGTACGAATGCCGTTGCCGGATTGTCGATGGCAGGTACCTCGGTTCTGAGCCTGGCCGAGGCGGCGCCATCGGTTTACCGTGCCGTCGGTGCTTTCAGCGGGTGTGCCGAGACGAGTACTCAACCCGGTCAGGACTACGTGAGATTCGTGGTCGGATTCCGCGGCGGCAACGTGGACAACATGTGGGGTCCTCCCGGCGGTCCGGGCTGGGTAGCCAACGATCCTGTGGTCAACGCCGAGAGATTGCGGGGGGTCGACCTCTACATCAGCAATGGATCGGGCCTGCCCGGCCCACACGAGAATCTGGGCGGACCGATGGTCAACGGCGACCTCGGCGTTCTGGCGAACCAGGTGATCGTGGGTGGAGTCATCGAGGCTGGGACGAACCAGTGCACCCAGCGTTTGGCCGAGCGGCTCGACTCCTTGGGCATCCCGGCCACCTATGATTTCCGGGCAACTGGCACTCACTCTTGGGGTTACTGGCAGGACGATCTTCACAACTCGTGGTCGATGATTGCCGCGTCGATCGGTGCGCGTTAGCCGGCGAACCCTGGGGTCGGTGGCTGAGTTGTTTCTCACTCCGGGACACTCTTGCCGAACCTAGCCGACCAAACTGCAGGTCAGCGGCGTTATAGTCGCCTCATGAGTTCAGAAACACTCGCTCCCCTCGACACCGACGTACTTGCGCGCAGGTTTGCGTGCCTGGGTGATCCGACGCGGCTGCGAGTGCTCCGACTTGCTGCCGGCGGTCCGATCGACGTCGACACGATTGCACACGCCGCATCACTCGAGCCGTCGGCGTTGAGTGCCCACCTCGAGGCCTTGATCGAGGTCGGTTTTGTCGAGGCTTCGGTGCGTGAAGGCACTTCGGTTGTCAGTGTTGCCGGAACGGCATACTCCGATCTGATGGCAGCAGCCGCCGTCGTGGCTGCTCGCGGTCCGGTCGAAGACACACTGGGAGTTCTTCCCGATGACGTGGTGGTGCGCCGCATGGAATCCGGCGACTGGGATGCCGTCCGCTCGATCTACCGCGAAGGAATCGACACCGGAACCGCGACGTTCACCACCTCGGTGCCATCCGCCGAGAAGCTCGACGCGCAATGGTTACCCGATCATCGATGGGTGGCCGAGATCGACGGCCGCGTCGAAGGCTGGGCGAGCCTCAGCCCGGTGTCCTCGCGAGACTGCTACCGCGGGGTCGCCGAGAACTCCATCTACATCGGTAGCGGCGCTCGCGGGCGCGGCGTGGGCAAGCTGCTGCTTCGCCGACAGGTGCAAGCCGCCGACGCCAGTGAGATCTGGACAGTGCAGTCGTCGATTTTCCCGGAGAACCGGGCAAGCGTCGCCTTGCACCAGGCCGTCGGATTCCGAGTCGTCGGCACTCGCTCGCGTATCGCTCAACTTGGTGGGCGGTGGCGTGACACGTTGTTCCTCGAACGTCGCAGCGAGGACGCTGACATCTGAGAAGAGACGCTCAGCCCTTGGCAGCGCTGACTCCGGCGCGTCGCCCGTAGAAACTGCCGTCTCCGAGGGACGTTCCGGAGGCATACCCGCCAGCGCAGACACCGGCGGTGCATCGTCCAGCGGCAAACAGACCCGGGATCGGTTCGCCGGAGACGTGCATGACCTCCGAGTTGATCGACGTGCGCAGACCGCCGAGCGTGAATCCGGCGGTGAAATTGCGAAGATCGAGCGCAGCGACGGGTGAGCCGATCGGCTTGACCCACTCCTTCTTCTTTCCCAATACCGGGTCCTCACCACGGGCGGCGTGGCGGTTGTAGACCTCGACGGTCGACTGGAGGGTGCCTTCCGGCAGACCCATGTCGGATTCGAGTTCCTCGACGGTCTCGGCCACCCACTTGGGCTGGAATCTGAAGAACGGTGTGGAACTGTCGGCGGCGCAGCCCTCTTCGTAGGAAGCTTCGTCGATGATCAGGTAGGCCTGATTCTCGTTGCGCAGCAGCGTCTCCTGGCCGATTCTTCCCGGGTACGTGTCCTCGTTGACGTAGCGCTGGCCGCGTCCGTTGACGAGAATGCCGCGGATCATCAACTGGGGGTCGCCGAAGAATGCGACCTCGGTGGCGTCCATGTGCGCGAGGTCGGCCCCGAGAGCCTGCGCCATCTGGATGGACTTTCCGTCGTGCTCTTCGATAGCCGCACCGGGGCGCCCGATCAGCCGTGGGGCGTACGACTGGATCATCGCTTCGTTGTAGGCGAAGCTTCCCGTCGCCAGAACGACACCCGTGCGTGCTCGAACTGCCACTTCCTTGCCGTACTGCTTGGCGATGATGCCGACCACTCGATCTCCGTCGACGACCAGGCGCTGGACTCGCATGTCGTATTCTGCTCGTACGCCGAGGCTTTCGGCCGTCTCGATCAGTGGCTTCATCAACATGAAACCACCGCCCTTCTCCCCGGTGCGCTTGCCGCTCATCTGTGGAACGTGCCCGCGAGGGGCCGGTGTCGCGATCGTGTTGAACGGTGCCGAGTTCTCGCCGCCGGAATACATGAGTCCGTCGTCGAAGGGTGTTTCCCAGCCGGGTTGGCCGTAGAAACTCTCCTTGAACGGCACACCGTTGTCGACGAGCCAGTTGTAGTGCTCGACGCTGCCTTCGCAGTAGTCGGTGATCTTCTCCTCGTCGGCGCCGGGACCGAGTGCGGCCATCATGAACGATTTCATGTTGGCGGGGGAGTCCTCGAACCCGAGTGCCTGCTGCAACGGGGTCCCGCCGCCCAGATAGATGAATCCGCCTGCCAGCGCCGCAGCGCCGCCCCAGCCGCTCGTGCGCTCGAGCACCAACACGTCGGCGCCCGCTCGCGCGGCCTCGATCGAAGCACTCACTCCGGCAATGCCGTAGCCGGCGACGACGACGTCAGCCTCGAAGTGCCACTGCTCGATGTTTGCGGAGGACTGCGGACGGATTGAGCTGGCCTCGGCCATGGATTCGGATCCTTCGTTCTTCTGGTTGGTTGGTGGGGGAATCGGTGGGTGTGATCGATGCCCTGATGGCAGTATCTCGACCGAAAGTCAGTCGGTGTCCGTTTTCGCGGAATCGGCCGCGGCCTTCTCCTTGGCGCGCGCGGCTTTACGTCTGTCGGCCTTCACGGCGATCAGCGCATTGTTGAGCCCGGTGGCCAGCGGCCAGCCGACGTAGTGGCACAGGAAGATTGCGGCCTCTTCGAACTGCTGCTCGGTCAACTCCTCGTTGTGGAGAGCAGCGTTGATCTGGATCTTCGCCACATCGTTCTGCCCCTGGGCGGTGATGGCACCGATCAGGAGTAGTCGTCGATCACGTACCGACAGTCCCGGTCGCGTCCAGATGTCGGCAAAGAGGTGGTCGGCGGTGACCGCGAAGAAGTCGCCGGGAACGTCGGCGGGAAGCTCCCAGCCGTACACCTCGTTCATCTTCGCGACGCCACGAGCACGGGCCTCGGAGATGCGGCTTTCGTCGGTTCCACCGGCATCGGTCATGTGAGTGGTGTCGGTCATGCGTGCTCCCGAGTAGTAGATGCCGTTGAAGGTTCGGCCGGCCTGTCTTCGCTGTCATTCCCGACTCCCAGACCGGCACCGAGTCCGGCGAGCGCAAGGTGCGCGAGCGGCAGGTCGAGATTCAGCCGATCACCGAGGTTGATGGCCAAGGCCAAGTCCTTCTCCCCGAGATTGCGAACATGCCGCAGTATCGAGAACCACGGGTCGTCCTCCGAGACCGGTGCGGTGGTGTCGCGGAGCATGATCGCGCCCGCGCCACCGGTGATCGCATCGGTGTGCCTGACGACCTTTCCGAGCGTGCGGAGATCGAGTCCTGCTGCTTCGGCGAGTCGCGCGGCCTCGGTCGTGGCGGTGAACGAGACGAAGTGAAGAAGGTTGCGTGCGAGCTTCATTCGCGTTCCCGCGCCGACGTCACCGGCGTGAACCACCAGCTCGGCCCAGGATCCGAAGGGCTCGCGGACGGCTCCGAACGCCTCGTCGGAGCCGCCGATCATCACTGCCAGCCTGCCCTGCGCTGCGCCGCCGGCACCGCCACTGATCGGCGCGTCGACCAGCAGAACACCACGCTGTTGACAGATGTCAGCGAGTTCCACCGCCGTGGTGTCCGAGATAGTGGAGTGAATCGCGACGACAGTGCCCGGCTGTGCGGTCGACAGAATCCCGTGCAGCCCGCACACAACCTCGCGTACCTGCGCGTCGTCGAGCACCGTGACGGAGATGATGCTCGCCTGCGCTGCAACGTCGGCGGGCGTCGATGCTGCGCTCGCGCCCGCAGCGGTGAACGGTTCGAGCGCTTCTGTGCGGGCATCACACACCACCAGTCCGCCCGGCCAGTCCAGGAGGCGCTGCGCCATCGGCGCGCCCATGTTGCCTAGGCCGATGTATCCCAGTCTGGTTTTCGAAGCGCTGGCTTTCGGCGCCGATTGCGTCATGACCGGTACACCTGGCCTCCGTCGACGTTGAAGATCTGCCCGGTCACCCAGCCTGCGTCGTCGGAGAGAAGGAACAGGCACATGCCGACGAGATCCTCCGGCGTTCCCATGCGCTGCAACGGGATTCGCTTCACCATGTCCTTGACGATGTTGCCGGGGGTGACGGTTCGAGTCGCCTCCGTGTCGATGGGACCGGGAGCGATGGCGTTGATCCGGATGTTCGACCAGCCGAGTTCGGTCGCGAGTTGTTGTGTCAGGCTGTTGACACCGGCTTTCGCGAGTCCGTAGTAGTTCGAGTACAGCCAGGCTGCTGTGGAGGACTGGTTGACGATTGAACCGCCCTTCGCTCGCATATGAGGTACGACCGCCCGGCACACGTGCAGTGCGCCGTCCATGTTGACGCTCATGAACTTTCGGTAGTAGTCCCAGTCCACCGTCAACAGGGAATCGATCTTCATTCCGCCGTAGATGGCAGCGTTGTTCACCAGATGCTCGATGCTGCCGAACTGCTCGATCGTGAAGTCGGCAAGTGCCGCAGTCGACTCCCCGTCGGCGACGTCGACGTCCTTGAACACGGCACTTCCACCGTCTGCCGTGATCTGCTTGGCGACAGCTTCACCGAGTTCGCGATTGAGGTCCGCCACGACCACGTTGGCCCCCTCCGCGGCCAGAGCGCGGGCATACGCCTCTCCGATACCCTGCGCTGCTCCGGTGACTATCGCGGTGCGACCGTCGAAACGTCCCATGTCGACCTACTTTCGTGGTGATCATTCTGTGGTGAGGGTGTGGGGTGAGGGTGTGGAATGTCAGGAAGGTGAAGCGACGAGCTTGGTTTCGAGGTATTCCTCGAAACCCGCGAGGCCCATTTCGCGGCCGATCCCGGATTGTTTGTAGCCGCCGAACGGTGCGTCGGCCGAATACCAGACGCCGCCGTTGACGCTCAGCGTTCCGGTTCTGACACCGGCAACGACGTGCGCGACGCGATCGGGATCGGTGCCCCACACCGACCCGGACAGGCCGTAGGGGGAATCGTTGGCAATCCGGATAGCGTCGTCGTCGTTGTCGTACGGAAGGATCACGAGGACGGGCCCGAAAATCTCCTCCTGCGCTACGCGAGACGAGTTGTCCAGCCCGGCAATGAGAGTGGGTTCGACGAAGAAACCCCTCTCGCGATCGTCGGGACGGCCCCCACCCGTCACGATCGTGCCGCCCTCTTCGACCGCGAGGGTGAGGTAGCTCTCCACCCTGGCGCGCTGGCGCGCCGAGATGACCGGGCCACACACCGTTCCGCGCGCGCTGGGGTCGCCGGCTCGGATACCCGCCATCGCGGCAGATGCCGCGGCCAGAGCATCGTCGTACCGAGCGCGCGGCACCAGAAGTCTGGTACTGAGCGCGCATCCCTGACCGGCATGAACGCAGACGGAGAACGCGGCAACCGAGCATGCACCTTTGATGTCCGCATCGTCGAGGACGATGAATGCGGACTTACCCCCGAGTTCGAGGAAGACCTTCTTGAGAGTTTGCGCGGCCGTGGCCATCACTGTGCGTCCGGTGGCGGTGGAACCGGTGAAGGACACGAGATCGACGCGCGGATCGCTGCACAGCTGCGCGCCTAGGGAGTGATCCGTCGACGTCACGACGTTGACTACGCCGGCCGGGATCTCGGTCTCTTCTGCAATCACCTTGGCGACCAGCGCGGCGCACCAGGGCGTGTCCGGCGCGGGTTTGAGAACGATGGTGTTGCCGGCTGCGAGGGCGGGACCGAGCTTGGTGAAATTGATCTGGTGCGGAAAGTTCCACGGTGTGATTGCGCCGACGACGCCGACGGCTTCCTTGAGAAGTCGGCGATGGGTCGGAATCCCCATGGGAGACGCGTGCCCGAGATCTTGTTCCCACGAATAGGTTTCGATCAGATCGGCCCAGTAGCGAAGATCTTCGATCGGGCCTTCGAGTTGCGGACCGCTCGTCAGCATGACCGGTGCGCCGACCTCGGCGACGGTGATCTCACGCAACTCCTCGATGTGGGACTGGAGTGCATCGCACAGTTGGCGCAGGCAGCGAGCGCGAAACCCGTGATCGCGTGCCCATTCGGTGTCGTCGAACGCACGGCGCGCAGCGGCGATGGCCGCGTCCATGTCCGCGGCGGTGCCTTCGGCCGCACGGCCGATCAGTTCCTCGGTCGCCGGGTTGAAAACTTCGAAGGTCCCGCCGGATCCGGGAACCAGTTTTCCGTCGACGAGAAGTGCAGAACTGTCTGCGGGTCGAAGCGTCATAGCGCAAACCCTCTCTTTCTGGACATGTGTCTGGACTCTAGTTCACACTTGTGGTTGAGGCAATGGTTTTTGGGGCATAAGAGATTTCGAGAGCCCAGCGGTCTCGAGAGGGTCTCGGATCTGCTTCGACGAAAACCGCCTCGTGTCCGGTGCGGCGCCGCTACGGTTCACCGCACATTCACAACCACGTCTTCACATCCACAGGAGAGAGGTCGAAATGAACAGAGTTGACGGAAAAGTGGTGTTGGTGACCGGCGCTGCTCGAGGTCAGGGGCGCAGTCACGCCGTCCGTCTCGCGCAGGAGGGCGCGCACATCATCGCCTTCGATCTGTGCGCAGACATCGCCAGCAACGAATACCCGCTCGCCAGTCCAGCCGATCTGGAGGAAACCGCTCGCCTGGTAAAGGAGGCCGGGCAGCAGGTGGTGACGGCGCGTGTCGACGTCCGTGATCGCGCCGGACTCGAAACAGCACTTGCCGAGGCGGTAGGGCAGTTGGGCGGATTGCATGTCGTCGTGGCGAACGCCGGTATCTGTCCGCTGGGCAAACACGTGTCGACCGCCGGTTTCGTCGACGCCTTCGATGTGAACTTTCTCGGTGTCGTCAATACAGTGCACGCGTCGATGGAATACCTCGGCGAAGGGGGTTCGATCATCGCGATCGGCTCTGTTGCCGGTCTGGTGCCGCAGACCGGATTCAACGGGCAACAGGCGCTCCAGGGTCCGGGTGGCGACGGATACGGCCTGGCCAAGAAGCTGATTCAGGCCTATACCAGTTCGTTGGCGCTGACCCTCGGGCCGAGTTCCATTCGCGTCAACGCGATTCATCCGACCAATGTGAACACCGACATGTTGCAGAGCATGCCGATGTACCGGACGTTCCGTCCCGACCTCGAGAATCCGACCGCCGAGGATGCGGCTGTGACGTTCCCGTTCATGCAGGCGATGCCGATCCCGTGGGTCGAACCCGCGGACATCTCGCATGCAGTCGTGTACCTGTCCTCGGACGAGTCGCGATTCGTCACCGGCCAGCAACTGCGCGTGGACGCTGGTGCCGGGATGAAGATCGGTCTGTAGTAGAACTTTTCGCGTCGCTGCTGCCTGTTCGTGGTGAATTTTCTGAGTTTCCCCATTTCGTTGCCCTGGACAGGACGCTGTAGTAACGTCCAGACACGTGTCCAGCAAACGGGGCGATTCAAGTGGCGGGGGATCGATTGTCTACGAATCCACTCGCAGGCGCCTCACGGGCAAACAGGCGGAAACTGTGGCCAGGCTTGCCGAAGCAACAGTGAAAGTTCTACGCAAACAAGAGTTTTCCGGGCTGACTGTCCGTTCGGTTGCGGCCGAAGCGGGTGTAGGAACTGCGACCGCCTACACGTATTTCGCGTCCAAGGAGCATCTCGTCGCAGAGGTTTTCTGGCGAAGACTTCAGAACTCGTCGGCGCCTGATGGCTCAGGGTTGGATCGCACCGCGCACGTGCTGTCTGTACTTCGAAATATCGCGCTGCTTCTCGCGGACGAACCGGAGGTATCGGCCGCCGTGACCAATGCACTGCTCGGATCCGACCCTGAAGTGGAACATCTTCGCGGCCGGATCGGGCTCGAGATCCATCAACGACTCGCCTCGGCGTTGGATCCGAATGGCGAACCCGAAGTGTTGGAAGCGCTCGAAATGCTTTATGCCGGGGCGCTTCTGCGGGCAGGGATCGGCTACGGAACCTACGCGCAAATCGCTGGACGCCTCGAGGCCTCAGCTCTACTGATCCTGGAGAAATCATGACAGAAGCTTTGATCGATCCGGTGGTCTTCAATCCGTACGACTACCACTTTCACGACGATCCGTATCCGACGTACAAGCGTCTGCGCGAAGAATCACCCCTGTATCACAATCCGGACGTGGGCTTTTGGGCATTGTCGCGATATGCGGACGTGGTCGACGGATTCAAGGACAACAAGCGTCTGTCGAGCGCAAACGGAGTATCACTCGACCCCGCTGCATACGGTCCACACGCGCATTATGTGATGTCGTTTCTCGCTATGGATGATCCCCGCCATATGCGGTTGCGCCAGTTGGTTTCTCGCGGATTCACACCGCGGCGTGTTGCGGAGCTCGACGGCCGGATACTCGAACTGACGAAGCAACATCTGATACCCGCGCTGGGCGCGGGGGAGTTCGACTGGATTACGGAGGTGGCGGGAAAGCTGCCGATGGACGTCATCTCCGAACTCATGGGTGTCCCCGAACCCGACCGAGCCGAACTGCGGCGCAAGGCGGATCTGGTGGTGCATCGAGAGGCGGGTGTTCTCGACGTGCCGCAACCTGCGGTGGAGGCTTCGATCAGTTTGATGGGCTACTACAAGGAGATGATCGCGCAGCGTCGCCGATCGCGGACGGACGATCTGACCTCGGCCTTGCTCGACGCCGAGATCGACGGAGACAAGCTTTCGGACCAGGAGATCCTCGGATTCATGTTTCTGATGGTCGTGGCCGGAAACGAGACCACGACCAAGCTTCTCGGAAACGCTCTGTACTGGGGTTCGCACCACCGGGAGCAGATCGCACCGGTCCTCGACGATCCCGAACGAGCCTCGGAATGGGTGGAAGAGACTCTTCGCTACGACACGTCGAGTCAGATCGTGGCTCGGACTTCGGTTGTCGACCTCGAATACCACGGACGCACCATTCCGGCGGGGGAGAAGGTCCTGCTCCTGATCGGATCGGCCAACCGAGACGCCGACGTCTTCGACGATGCCGACAGCTTCCAGATCGGCCGGAGTTCGTCGGGCAAACTCGCGAGTTTCGGTGGTGGCGTGCACTTCTGTCTCGGTGCCCACCTTGCCAAGCTCGAAGCCAAGATCGCCCTGGCGGAGTTCGGGCGGCGGGTCAGCGACTACGAAGTCGTCGAGTCCGGAATCGAGCGTGTTCATTCGACAAATGTCCGGGGCTTTGCGGCCCTGCCGGTGAAAGTGCAGGTGCGCTGATGCCTCGTTTCGAACCCAATCCTGTTCGCCGGCCGGCACTGATCAGTGGTGCGTCGTCGGGAATCGGCACAGCCACCGCGTATGCCCTGGTCGAACTCGGGCATCCGGTTGCACTCGGTGCGCGTCGAGTCGCCGAATGCGAAGCCATCGCCGAGAAGATCCGCAGCAACGGTGGTGAAGCGTTCGCCCACTTCCTCGACGTCACGGACGGTGATTCGGTCGACGGGTTCGTCTCGGCCGCAGAGGCAGTCCACGGCCCCGCGGAAATCGTCGTCTCCGGTGCCGGAGACCTCGAATTCGGGGCTGCGGACGAGATGAATCCTGAGGCGTTTCTACGGCAGATCCAAGTTCACCTCGTCGGTGCGCAGCGATTGGCGCATCGTGTTCTCCCCGGTATGAGGCAACGACAGCGCGGTGACTTCGTACTGATCGGCTCGGATTGTGCCGAGCGCCAGCGTCCACTCATGGGTGCGTACGACGCAGCGAAGGCCGGGCTCGAGGCAATGGGGCGTCAGATGCGAATGGAGCTCGAGGGAACAGGCATTCGCGCGTCGATCGTGCGACCCGGGCCGACACTGACCGGCATGGGGATGGACACGACGCCGGAGATCATCGGACCGGTCGGGGAATCGTGGAGCAAGTGGGGGTTCGCCCGCCATGGTTACTTTCTGCGCGCCTCGGACATCGCCAATGCCATCGTCGCCGTTGTGTCGGCGCCGCGAGGAGCACACATCGTGCTCGTCGAAGTTCAGCCCGAGGCGCCACTGGACAAACTTCCCACTGCGAACTCACAGGAGACGACATGACGCACGGAGTGCAAGAGACGTCGCGAACACTGCCAGAGCCGCCGCGGGTGTCCGGCGGGGATCTCCCGCACGGGCATCTCGAGGAACTGCGAACCGACCCGATAGCGCTCATGCGCCGGGTGCGTGAGGAATGTGGTGACGTCGGCGCCTTTCAACTTGCCGACCGCACAGTGATCTTGCTGTCCGGAGCCGAGGCAAACGAGTTCTTCTTCCGCTCCACCGACGAGGATCTCGACCAACAAGCGGCTTACCCCTTCATGAAGCCGATATTCGGTGAAGGCGTCGTCTTCGACGCCAGCCCGGAGCGGCGTAAAGAGATGCTGCACAACTCGGCTCTGCGCGGCGAACACATGCGCGGGCACGCCGCCACGATCGGCCGCGAAGTCGAGGCGATGGTCGCGCAGTGGGGAGACGAAGGCGAGATCGATCTGCTCGACTTCTTCGCCGAGCTGACCATCTATACCTCGTCGGCGTGCCTGATCGGCAAGAAGTTCCGCGACGAACTGGATGATAGCTTCGCCAAGCTGTATCACGAGCTCGAACAGGGAACGGATGCATTGGCTTTCGTGGATCCGTACGCGCCGATCGAGAGTTTCCGCCGCCGCGACGAGGCCCGGTTGGCGTTGGTCGCTCTGGTACAGGACATCATGAACGGGCGCATCGCGAATCCTCCGCAGGGCAAGGATGACCGCGACATGTTGGACGTGTTGGTCTCGGTCAAGGACGAGAACGGCGACCTCCGGTTCAGTGCCGACGAGATCACCGGAATCTTCATCTCGATGATGTTCGCCGGCCACCATACGACTTCCGGCACGGCAGCGTGGTCGCTGATCGAGATGTTGCGGCATCCCGACACCATGACGGACGTCGTCGACGAACTCGACAATCTGTACTCCGACGGCGCCGACATCAGTTTTCATGCCCTGCGCCAGATTCCGGTTCTCGAGGCTGTGGTCAAGGAAACCCTTCGACTGCATCCGCCGTTGATCATCCTGTTGCGGGTGGCACGTGGAGATTTCGAAGTGGGCGGCTTCGAGATCCGAGAGGGCCATCTTGTCGCCGCGACACCCGCGATCTCCAATCGAATCGCCGAGGACTTTCCCCGGCCGGACACCTTCGATCCCGGGAGGTACATCGACCCGAATCAAGAGGACATCGTCAACCGCTGGACGTGGATTCCGTTCGGAGCCGGCCGGCATCGCTGCGTCGGCGCTGCGTTCGCCCAGATGCAGCTCAAAGCGATCTTCTCGATCCTGCTGCGGGACTTCGAGTTCGAGATGGCGCAGCCGTCGGAATCCTACCGAAACGACCACAGCAAGATGGTCGTCCAGTTGCAGCAGCCGTGCGCGGTGAGGTACCGGCGCCGAACACGTCCCGGGCGTGAGGGGTGATCATGCACGTCGAAGTCGACCTCGACCTGTGCCAAGGCCATGCGGCGTGTGAGCTGGAGGCACCGGAGATCTTTGTCGTCCCGAAGCGGGGGAAGGTCAGTCTTCTGGACTCGGACCCACCCGAGTCGCTCCGCGGTGAAGCCGAGATGGCGGTCAGGTACTGCCCGACCGGCGCCCTGAGAATTGTCGATTGATTGCAGCGAATTCATGTGCTCGAGGGAGGAAGTTCAGATGACGGGTTTCGACCGCGCAGAGCTCGACGAGATGGTCCAACGCTGGATCGAGGCGAACAAAAAGGCCGAAGCCGCCGGCGATTGGAAACCGTTGGCGGACATGTATACCGAGGACGCCACGTACGGGTGGAACTACGGCCCCAAGCAGGATTTCATGGCGGTGGGGCGCGAGGAGATTCGCGAAGTCGCGCTCGGTCTCGAGATGAAGGGCCTCGAAGGCTGGGAGTATCCGTATCAAGACTTTGTGATCGACGACCGTAGCGGAAACGTGATCGGCTTGTGGAAGCAGATTTCCGATGCCAAGCGTGAGGACGGTAGCAACTACTCCGTCTACGGTATCGGTGGTAGTTGGTTCCGCTACGGCGGGGATTTCCAATGGTCGTGGCAGCGTGACTTCTTCGACTTCGGGAACGTGTCGGCACTGTTCATGGAGATGATCGGCAACAACGCTCTCTCGAAGGGGATGCAGGGCCGGATCCAGCGATCGATCTCGGGCGACCCGCTACCGGGCTGGTATCCGGTGGGCACCGCGCCGGTTTCGCTGTGGTGAGTCCGATGTCGGTGCGCGATTCCTTCAAGGCACTCTCGCAGCGCGACCTTGCCGTGCTGGTGCCCGAGTTGCTCCTGTGCGGGCAGCTGATCGATCGCTCGGGCATGGCGCATCTGATCGTCGAATTCGGACGCGAGGGTATGGCACAGGTGGCCGTCGAGGAGTGGGAGTCGGCCAGCCCCTGGTACACCCGCCGCATGCAGAAGGCTCTCGGATACGAGGGCGACGACGTCGTGACGATCTTCAAAGGATTACAACTCGACATCGGCGCTCCTCCACAGTTCATGGACTTCCGATACCGGGTCGACGATCCGCTGCACGGTGAATTCTGGCTCGACCATTGCGGAGCACTCATGGACGTCGAGCCGTTGGGCGATGAGTTCGTGACCTCGATGTGTCACGACATCGAGGATCCGACTTTCGATGCAACGGCCATCGCGACCAACCCGCGCGCCCAGATCCGGCCGATTCACCGACCACCGCGCAGGCCCGCCGACCGACATCCGCACTGCGCCTGGACCGTTTCCATCGACCCGTCGCACACGCCTCCCGTGATGACCGCGCACACCGAGCAGATCGGACGCACCGCCGCGGTGACGGTCGAGCTGAGCCCGATCGATCACGGTGGGGACGGTAGGGCGGACTACTCGGGTCCGTTGTTGTCCGACCTGAGGTTTTCCGACTTCTCGCGATCAGCCTTGGTTCGTATCGCAGAGGAGATCTGCGTGCAGCATCATCTGTTGGCGTTGGGCTTTCTGGCAGCGGTTCGCCGCCGTGCCGACGAAGACAAGGCTCGCGAGATCACGCGAAAGCAATTGACCGGAATCGCGGGAGTTGCGGCACAGCGTATTCGAGATGCGCTCGGGCTTCCTTCGACGCTGGAATCGTTGGCATTGGTCCTGTCCGTGCATCCCTTGCTGAATCCGAAGCAGTATGTGGAGAGCGAGATTCGACAGGACGGCGGTGCTCTGGAGCTGCGGATCTCGCGAGAAGCTCTTGTCGACCGCGATGGCGGTTGGCCGACCTTGCTCGGCAGCGAGCACCTTGATCCTCTCCAAGCTTTGGTCCGCGGCGTGAATCCGCACTTCACCGTGAGAGTGGTGGCCGAAGATGCCGCGGGGCTTCTTCTGGCCGTCGACATCACCGAGGCTCCCGCTCCGGAATGCGTCGAAGTCGCCATCACGAAGGTCAGTACCGGCGCGGCATTCGTATTCGAAGATCGCGGAATCCCCTTGCCTCTCTTCGTCGTCTGACCGGCCGAACCCGAAGGACTCAACCTATGGCGTACACGTTTGCAGACCTGTTCGAGCATTCCGTCGATGCGATGCCCGATCGCCTCGCGCTGATCGTTTCCGGCGACGAGGTGACATACCGTGAGCTCGACGAGCGGGCCAACCGATTGGCGCATTACTTCCAGTCCGTCGGGTTAGGTGTCGGTTCGCACATCGGTATTCAACTGCACAACTCGATCGAGGCGATGGTTGCTGTCCTCGCGGCCTTCAAGATCCGCGGCGTTCCCATCACGGTGAACTACCGCTACACGAGCGACGAATTGGTTTACCTGTACGAGAACGCGGATCTCACGGCGTTGGTTTTCCATCGTGGTTTCGCTGAGCGGGTTGCCGAGGCGTTGGTGTCCGCGCCGCGGGTCAAGTACGTGATCGAGGTGGCGGACGAACTCGCTCTCGGGAACGAACCGTCGATTCCGGGGGCAGTGGCGTACGAGGATGCGCTCGGCAACCAATCCCCGCTGCGCGTAGGTGAACATGCTTTTCCCGAGCGTTCCGGCGACGACGTCTACGTTCTCTACACCGGCGGAACAACCGGACGACCGAAAGGCGTCGTCTGGCGGCAGGAAGACATCTGGCGCGTGTTGGCCGGCGGTTACGACTTCTATTCGGGTGAGCCGATCGCCGACGAGTACCAGCAGTCGCGCGGTGGCGCCGCGGCAGCCGAACCGATGCGGTGGTGCATGCTTCCACCGCTGATCCACACCTCGGCACTGATGCCGACGTTCAACGCTCTGTTCTCCGGAAACACCGTCATCTTCGAACCGAAGTTCGATGCGGCGCAGGTCTGGAAAGTCGTCGCCGAATATCGCCCGCAGGTCATGGTCATCACCGGCGACGCCATGGGCCGTCCACTGGTCGAAGCCCATCACGAATTGCAACCGGATGCGTCGAGCCTGGCCGTGCTCGCCTCCGGCGCTGCGCTCTTCTCCGGATCGGTCAAAGATGCGTTCTTCGACGTCTTTCCGAATCTGATGATCTCCGATTCGGTTGGATCGTCCGAAACAGGCTTCGGCGGAATCGGATTCGCAACCAAAGGGCTCGAGCAGCGTGGCGGACCCAAAGTGGGCGCCAACAGATTCACGGTCGTCGTCGACGACGACAACCGAGTGTTGGAGCCGGGCTCGGGCGCCGAAGGATGGCTGGCGAAACTCGGAAACGTTCCACTCGGCTACTACAACGATCCGGTGAAGTCGGCCGAGATATTCCGCGAGGTGAACGGCGCGCGGGCAGTGGTGACCGGAGACCGGGCGCGGATCGAGGACGACGGCTCGGTCACCCTCCTCGGACGGGGAAACATGGTGGTCAACACCGGCGGCGAGAAGGTCTTCGTGGAAGAAGTCGAAGCCGTGGTGAAGGCCCATCCCGACATCTACGACGCGACAGTGATCGGTGTTCCGGACGAGCGGTGGGGCAATCGGGTGGCGGCGGTGCTTCGCATCCGCGACGGTGTGGAACCGGATTTCGAATCCATCGAGAAGCACGCCCGCAGTCACCTCGCCGGCTACAAGATTCCGCGTTCCTTCTGGATCGCCGACGAGGTCGTTCGAGCGCCGAGCGGCAAGCCGGACTACCGCTGGGCCAAGGAGTTCTCACAGAACAGCGACCCGGTCCACCGGATCGACTAGCGCTCACACGCAACACCCGGCACCCGGCACCCATCCGTAAAGGAGCATCTGCAATGCCTGAGATCGACCTTCCCGACGGGTTCGACGTGACCGACCCGCATCTGTACGGCGAGCGCGTCCCGCTTGCCGAGTTCGCCGAACTACGACGATGCGCTCCGGTCTGGTGGAACGCCCAGGAACCGGGTACCGGCGGATTTCACGACGGTGGTTGTTGGGTTGTCTCCCGCCACGCAGACGTCCGCGACGTCTCGTTGCGCAGCGAGGAGTTCTCGAGCAACGTCAACGGCTGCATTCCGCGGCATGAAGACAACATCTCGGCGGAGGAGTTGGAGGCGACGAAACACGTCCTCATCAACAAGGACGCCCCTGAGCACACACAGCTGCGCAAGTTGGTGGCACGCTTGTTCACTCCGCGGTCGGTGGAAGCGATGCGGGCCGGGTTGGAAGCGCGGGCAGAAGACATAGCGTCGGCTGCCGTGGCGGAAGGTAGCGGTGATTTTGTCAGCCAGGTCGCCAGCGAGTTACCCATGCAGGCGATCTCGGAGCTGATCGGTGTACCGCAGGACGGGCGCCGTCAGCTGTACGAATGGTCGAATCAGATGACGGGATACGACGACGAGTCACTCGCCGGCGAGTCTCGGATGGCGTCGGCGCAGATATTGGGCTACGCCTATCAACTGGCTGAGGCGAGACGGGAGGAACCGCTCGACGACATCATCTCGCGCTTGGTGCATGCCGACATCGACGGGCAGAAACTCACCCCGGAACAGTTCGGTTTCTTCGTCATCATGTTGGCTGTCGCGGGCAACGAAACGACGCGAAACGCAACGACACTCGGCATGATGGCATTTCTCGAGCATCCGGATCAGTGGGAACTGTACAAGCGCGAGCGTCCGCGCACCGCCGCGGACGAGATCATCCGCTGGGCTTCGCCACTGACGTCGATGCAACGAACAGCAGTGGTGGACACACAGATTGCCGGCACTGCGATTGCGAAGGGGCAGCGCGTCGTACTGCTCTACGGCTCGGCGAACTTCGACGAAACCGTCTTCGGGAACCCCGACGTCTTCGACATCACCCGAGACCCGAACCCGCACCTCGCGTTCGGAGGAACCGGGCCGCACTACTGCGTCGGCGCCAACCTGGCCAGAATGGAGGTCGATCTGATCTTCGGCAAGATCGCCGATCACATGCCCGACATCAGCAAGCTCGGCGATCCGAGCAGGCTCTCGTCCGGTTGGCTCAACGGGATCAAGGAATTCAAGGTCGACTACGGCAACTCCACGTCATGTCCTTCGGGGCATTGACGTGTACAGCGGAAGAGTTGCACTTGCGGGCCCGATGCGCGAACTCGGCCAGTTCTACCGGATGGGCGCCGATGTCGCAGTGGGCTTGTTCCGCAACCGCTTTCAGGTGCAAGAGTTTCTCGAGCAGAGTTGGATGATCGCCCGGGTGTCGATCGTGCCGACCGTATTGGTGGCCGTGCCGTTCACGGTCCTGGTGAGTTTCACGCTCAACATCCTGCTCCGTGAGATCGGTGCCGCCGACCTCAGCGGCGCCGGGGCCGCGCTCGGCGCCGTGACTCAGGTCGGTCCGGTGGTGACGGTGCTGATCGTGGCAGGTGCGGGCGCGACTGCCATCGCCGCCGATCTGGGATCGAGAACGATTCGTGAAGAGATCGACGCCATGGAGGTGCTCGGGATCGATCCGATCACTCGGCTGGTGATTCCTCGGGTGGTCGCGTCGACCGTGGTGGCTTTGCTGCTCAACGGACTCGTCTGCGTCATCGGCATCGCCGGCGGTTACGCCTTCTCGGTGTTTCTCCAGGGCGTGAACCCTGGCGCCTTCGTCGAGGGAATCACGTTGCTGACCGGCCTCCCCGAGGTGGCGTTGTCGATGGTCAAAGCTGCGCTGTTCGGGATGCTGGCGGGATTGGTGGCCTGCTATCGCGGACTGTCGGTACGGGGTGGGCCGAAAGGCGTGGGGGAGGCCGTCAACGAAACGGTGGTGTACGCATTCATGGCGTTGTTCGTCGTCAACACCATCGTCACCGCGGTCGGCATCCGATTGACGGCGGGGTGATCGAGGTGACGCTGTCGGATTCGCTGGCACAAATCGGCAAGTTCGGACGCACGCGGGCGCGGGTGGCTCGAACGTCACGCTCGATCGACGACGTCGGGCGACAAGCTGTCTTCTTCGCGCGCGCCATCGCTCACATCCCGTGGGCAATTCGCAAACACCCGAAAGAAGTGTTGAGGCTGGTAGCCGAGATCAGCATGGGCACCGGAGCTTTGGCAGTGATCGGCGGCACGGTTGCGGTCGTAGGATTTTTGACTCTCGCCTCGGGCGGCACCATTGCGATCCAAGGTTTCAGCTCACTGGGAAATATCGGAGTCGAAGCGCTCACCGGATTCTTCTCCGCCTTCATCAATGTTCGTATCGCTGCGCCGGTCATCGCGGGAATCGGCCTGTCGGCCACGATCGGCGCAGGTTCGACCGCGCAGATCGGTGCCATGCGCATCAGTGAGGAAATCGACGCCCTCGAATCGATGGCGATCAGTTCGGTCCCGTACGTCGTCAGCACCCGCGTCACCGCAGGGATGATCGCGATCTTGCCGCTGTACTCATTGGCGCTCGTAGGATCTTTTCTGGCCGGACGATTCACCACGGTCGTGCTGTTCGGTCAGTCCTCCGGTCTTTACGACCACTACTTCACGACGTTCCTCGATCCGGTCGACGTCGCATGGTCCTTCGTTCAAGTGCTCGTGATGGCACTACTGGTGATGCTGATCCACACGTACTACGGATACAACGCGTCCAGGGGACCGTCGGGCGTGGGAACTGCAGTGGGCCGCGGGGTTCGGCTCTCGCTGATCTGCGTCGTGGCGGTGACCCTGCTCGTCTCACTCGCGCTCTACGGCGGTTCCGGCAACTTCAATCTGTCCGGTTAGGGGGACTGCGTGCACAGATACGGCTACAAGTTGGCTGCTCTGGGCTTGGCTGCGGCGATCGTCGGGGTCATCGCTTTGTCGGTCGCGTCTTTCAACCAGGTGTTTGTCGCTCGCGTCCCGATCACGGTGATCGCGGAGCGCGTGGGGCTCGTGATGGATCCGGGCGCGCGGGTGAAGATGGCCGGGGTGACCGTGGGCTCGGTGGAGTCCATCACGCCGACTGACGACGCCACCGCACAACTGTCGTTGTCGATCGATCCCGAAGCGCTCGAATCGATTCCGTCAAACGTGGATGTGGCGATCACGTCGAACACGGCCTTCGGCGCGAAGTTCGTCAGCCTGTCCTCGCCGGAGCAGCCGAGCAGCGCGCGACTTGCCGCCGGGGCGACGATCGACGCATCCCGGGTTACTGTCGAGCTGAACACGGTGTTCGAGAAACTCACCGCCGTGCTCCGGACGGTGGACCCGGGCAAACTCGATTCGACATTGGGTGCCCTCTCGACTGCTCTGCAAGGACGCGGCGAACGGCTCGGGGTCGCACTCGAACAAGCAGATTCCTCCTTGCTCGAATTCAACACTGCACGTGAGGCTCTCGATCACGTGTTGACTGACCTGCCAGCCGTCACGCAGACCTACCGCGACGCTGTTCTCGACTTGATGGACACCCTCGACTCGCTCACGACTACGGGAACCACTGTTCTCGACGAGCAGCAGAATCTTGATCTCCTCTTGCTCAACGTGATCGGGGTCGCCCGCACCGGAGAAGACGTACTGGGAGAAAACGCCGACGGTATCGACACCGTTCTGTCGTTACTGCGGCCGACCACCGCACTGCTCGAGGAATACTCCCCGGTGATTCCCTGCATGTTCCACGGACTTCAGGAGAGCAAGAAGATCGGCGACGGCGCCTACAACGGACAACCAGGAATCAAGATGTCGATCGGTCTGATCGCCGGAACCGAACCGTACCGATATCCCGACGACCTCCCGAAGGTCGCGGCAACCGGTGGCCCGCAGTGTATGGGCCTTCCACTGCGCGACCCGAACATCAATGCGCCGTACCTGGTGACCGATACCGGGGTGAATCCGTTTGCGCCCGAGCGTCAGCCGAATGGTGGGCAACCGATGAACACGGTTCCGGATCTGATGAGCTACCTGTTCGGGACGGAGATCCGATGAAAGTTCGTGGGTACACCGTCAAGTTCGGAATTTTTGTTCTGGTGATGATCCTCGTCAACGCCGGGCTGATCCTCGTGTTCGGCCAGATGCGAGGTGGCGAGGCGAGGTCGTACTCGGCGGAGTTCGTCAACGCCTCCGGGCTCAGAGCCGGCGACAAGGTGCGCATCGCCGGTGTGCCGGTCGGTTCTGTCGGCTCCGTCGAATTCGGTGGGAATCACCGTGCCCACGTGAGTTTCAGTGTGGATACGGGTGACACCGTGACCGTATCGACCAGAGCCGCTGTTCGATATCAGGATCTGGTGGGTAATCGATACCTCGAATTGCTCGACGATCCGGGGATCGCGGAACCGCAACCGGAGGGCGAGAGCATCCCTGTCGATCGCACCGCACCGGCACTCGACCTCGATGCGCTACTCGGTGGTTTCAAGCCGCTGTTTCAAGCCCTGGACCCGGAGCAGGTCAACGCGTTGTCGATGTCCTTGCTCGAGGTGTTTCAAGGCCAGTCCGGAACTGTGGCATCGGTGCTGGCGCACACCGGATCGATTACGAACACTCTCGCAGACCGCGACCAACTGATCGGTCGAGTGATCGGCAACCTCGACGGTGTGCTCAGCGAATTGCGCAGCCGCGGTGGTCAGTTCAGTGACACTCTCGATCACCTACAACAGCTGGTCAGCGGGCTCGCGGCGGACCGGGAGATGATCGGGACTGCCGTCGAGAGTGTGAACGCCGCATCAGGCACCTTCGCCGATCTCCTCGCCGGAGTTCGCCCGGACATCGCGGGAAACCTGTCGAAGCTGGACGCAAGCCTGAATCCGCTGATCGAGCAACAAAGTGAGCTCGATCGGATTCTCGCGTCCATGCCCTCGAACTACAAGCAGCTGATCCGAGTCGGCTCGTACGGGTCGTTCTTCAACTTCTATCTGTGCGGAATCGCACTGAAGGTCGACGGTGCCGACGGTACGCCGCTCACTGTCGACCTGGTGGATCAGACGACCGGAAGGTGCGCACCACGATGAGAGAGATGGCACAGAGCCAGGCCGTACGCGTGGGGGTCGTGGGATTGGTCGTCACGGCCGCCGTCGTATTGGCATCGCTCCAGTATCAGAATCTGCAGTTCCTGAAATCGGGTGTCGGGTACAGCGCGGTGTTCGCCGACGCCAGCGGTCTCGCGCCGGGAGACGAAGTCAACGCCGCCGGAGTGAAGATCGGAACGGTGGATCGGATCGAGGTCGAGCACGGACTCGCGCGCGTGGATTTCACACTGGAAGGCTCGATCGGTTTGGGAGAAAGCACATCGGCGGCCGTCACCACGATGTCGTTGCTCGGCAAGCGAGCGGTATCGCTCGATCTGGACGGTCCGGGAAGGATCGCGGTCGGCGGCGAGATCCCGGTCGAGCGAACAAGATCGGCGTACTCGCTGCCCGACGTGCTCGGTGACCTCACCACGACGGTCGAGGACATCGATCTCGACCAACTCTCCGAATCGCTCGACGCAGTGGGGCAGGTGATGTCCGACAGTGCGCCGAACCTGAGGCCGGCGCTGGACGGTGTCGCACGGATCTCCGACAGCGTCAATAGACGCGACGACATGTTGCGCACCTTGCTGTCCGATGCAAACGACGTCGCCGGGACGCTGGCCGAGCGTGGACCACAGGTCAACGCGCTACTCGTCGACGGCAACGCCTTGTTGGGAGAACTGGATCGGCGACAGGCGGCGCTGGGGGAAGTGATCACGAACATCTCGGCGTTGTCGACCCAGCTGAGCGGACTCGTCCACGACAACGAGGCGCAATTGCAGCCGGTCCTCGGCAAACTCGACACGGTTGTCGGAATTCTGCAGAACAACAAGGACAACCTTTCTCAGGGAATCGACGGTCTCGGTACGTACGTGGGCACGCTCGGTGACACCGTGGCCAGCGGCCCCTTCTACTACGCCTACGTCCAGAACCTGGTGCCGGCGCAATACACCCAACCGTTGATCAACGCGATGTTCGGGCTACCACCTGCGCCGCTACCGATTCCGGAGGTTCGATGATGGGTGCCTTACGAGTTCGCAAACCGGTGAACTGGCGCCGAATCGCCGTCGTTGGTGGAAGCGTCATCGGTGCGGCGATCGTCGTCGTGTCGGGATACCTTGCGGTGCAACATCTGCGCTACTACAACGTGACGGCCTACTTCACCTCGACGACCGGTCTGTATGTCGGTGACGACGTTCGTGTCGTGGGAGTCGACGTCGGCCGCGTCACCGCGATCGCCCCACAGGGAGATCGAATGCGCGTCGAACTGAAATTGGCGCGCGAGGTTCCCGTCGCCGAGGACGCGAAAGCGGTGATCGTTGCCCAGTCGCTGGTCTCGGCCCGCTTCGTGCAGTTGACGCCGGCGGTGACGGACGGCGCCGACGCACTGAATGACGGTGCGGAGATCCCACTCGACAGAACGGCCGTCCCGGTCGAGTGGGACCAGATCAAGGAACAGCTGGGCCGGGCTGCCGACGCTTTGGGCCCCGTCGGGGACGATCGCGGTCCCGCCGCCAACTTCCTCGACGGTGCCGGATCCGCACTGGCTGGCAACGGGGAAGCGCTGGGGCGCTCGGTGACCGAACTCTCGGAGGCTATGAGCACACTCGACGAAGGCGGAGCCGATCTGTTCGGCACCATCCGCGGCCTGCAGACCTTCACGACCGCACTCGCCGCAAGCGACGAACAGATCGTTCAGTTCCAAGGACGACTGGCAAACGTCTCGAGTGTGCTCGCCGAGAGCCGGACGCAATTGGCTCCGGCTCTCGCCGATCTGGACGCCGCCGTCGTCGACGTACAGCGGTTCGTCGAACAGAACCGAACCGGCTTGACGGAGCAGATCGCGAAGTTGGCCGACGTGTCCCAGGTATTGGTCGACAAGCGCGCAGGTCTCGAGAAGGTACTGCATCTGGCTCCGACAGCGTTGTCGAACTACTACAACGTCTACCGGCCGGCCCAAGGAGCGATGGTGGGTGTGCCCGCATTCCAGAACGTCGGCAACCCGATCGACTTGATCTGCGGCGGAATCGCCGGCCTGGCCAACGACACCTCGAAGAAGGGCGCGGATTTGTGCATCGAATACCTCGGCCCGTTGCTCAACACGATCAAGGCGAACTACCCGGACCTGAGCATCAATCCGACCCGGGCGCTCGGGGCTCTTCCGGACCAACTGGTGTACAGCGAGCCTGATCTGGAACCGACTGGCGCCTTGAGCTTTCCGATCATGCCCCCGGCGCCTGACCTGGCCGGACTGCTCATGCCGTCGACGGAACCCCGATGACTACCCGGAGGTGGGTGACAGTCTGTGTGGGGGCGAGCACCGTGCTGGTTCTGGCGGGTTGCCAATGGAGCGGGCTGAATTCGGTTTCGCTGCCAGGCGCGGCTGGGCGCGGTGAGGGGAGTTTCGCAGTCGTGATCGAGATGCCGGACGTCACGTCGATAAGTCCCAACTCTCCGGTCATGGTCAACGACGTGACGGTCGGAAGTATCAGTGCGATCGAGACCGACAACTGGCACGCACGGGTGACGGTTGCACTCGACGGTTCGGTGTCCCTGCCCGCCAATGCGACTGCCACGATCGGCCAAACCAGCCTGCTCGGGTCCAAACACGTCGCGCTTGCGCCGCCTACCGATGTTGCGCCGGAAGGGCGGTTGTCGGAGGGATCGGTGATCCCCCTCGCGTCGGCCGGCGTCTATCCCACCACCGAGGAAGCGTTGACGGCACTGTCATTGGTCCTCAACGGCGGCGGGCTCGCTCAGATTCACAGCATCACCACGGAGCTGAACACGGCGCTCGGCGGACGGACGGATGCGGCGCGCGACCTGCTGAGTCAGATGGATACCGTGACCGAAACACTCGACCGCCAACGTGATGCGATGGTCACGACCATGGAGAATCTCGACGTCTTCGCCGGCGAGATCACGGCTCAGCGAGACGTTCTCGGTGAGGCGTTGGAGACCCTTGATCCGGCCTTGGCGGAACTCAGCGCCCAACGCGTCGACCTGACCACCGCCCTCGATGCGGTCGGCAGGTTCGGGGACGTCGGGACCGATCTGGTCGACCGGACCCGCGACGATTTGAAAGCCAATTTGAGCGCCTTGGAATTGACGCTGCAGAAGGTGGTCGAAACAGGACCGGACCTGATCAACAATTTGGGCAACCTGAGTACCTTCCCCTTCCCCCAGACGACCATCGACGACGGAATGCGCGGCGATTACACCAATTTGTGGGCGCTGATCGACCTCACGAGTAATCGCCTCCAGTCGGGTCTCGGCTTCGGTACGCCGTTCGGGGCGCCGCAAACTCCGGTGGAGAACGGAGTACTGGTCGATCCTTTGACCGCCCCACTCGGCACAGGGCAGCCCGGCCCACTTGGCACAGCGCAGCCCGCCCAGGGAGGTGGACGATGATTCTCACGAAGTTGGTGCGAAGGCAATTGACGATCTTCGCGATCCTGGCGGTGATAGGCATGAGCGCAGCGGCTATCTCGTACCTGAGAGTTCCGACCATGCTCGGAATCGGGCGCTATTCGGTGACAGTCGAACTGCCGGACGCCGGTGGCCTGTATCGGAACGCGAACGTGACCTATCGCGGCGACACCATCGGTCAGGTCAGGTCGGTGCGTCTGTCTCCGGGAGTGGTACGCGCCGAATTATCTTTGGAGAGTGCGGTTCCCGTTCCCTCCAGCGGGCTCGCAGTAGCGGTGCGAAGTGTGTCGGCCATCGGCGAGCAATACGTCGACATGCAACCGAGCACCGCGGACGGACCCTTTCTGACCGACGGAGACGTGATCGGCCCCGACGCTGTCACGATCCCGACCGAGATCGGACCGGTCCTCGATCAGGCGCAGGCGATGCTCGCATCCGTACCGCAGGACAAGTTGCGATCGGTGATCGACGAGTCCGCGGCAGCTTTCGGAGGCAGGGGAGAGGATCTGGCTCGTCTGCTGGATTCGACCACTTCGTTCGTCGATCAGATGTCCGCTGCCACAACGCCGGCTACGACGCTCGTACAGCAGTTGGATCCGCTCCTGCAGACACAGGTGGTGACGGGCGATCAGATTCGCCAGTGGGCGTCCAGTGTCGCTCAACTCAGTGGACAGTTGGAGGTCGCCGACGGGTCCGTGCGCAATATCCTCGAGACCGGACCGGGCTTCGCGACTGAAGCCGACCTGCTGTTTCAAGGCCTCAAACCCACTTTGCCTGTGCTGCTTGCCAATTTCACCAGCACCGCTCAGGTGGCTTTGACGTACAACGCCGGTTTGGAGCAGGTGCTCGTCATCTTGCCGCCACTGGTCGCGGCACAGGAAACCGTCGTACAACGCGGGCAGGTGGACGGCGCCGCGAACGTCAACTTCCATCTCCAAGCGCAGGACCCTGCGGCGTGCTCGACCGGTTACCTTCCGGCCGATCAGCGACGGGACCCGACCCAGACGAGTGTGCCGGACACCCCGGCTGATCTGTACTGCAAAGTGCCACAGAACTCGGTCTTCGCCGTTCGTGGATCTCGGAACATTCCCTGCATGGAGGTACCGGGCAAACGAGCACCGAGCCCGGAGATCTGCCGGAGCCCCGAAGCGTACGTGCCGTCGGGGACCAATGCACCCGGCGAGTTGTACACCGGGCCTGACGGAGTCGACTATCAACACACGGAGTTGGCTCCGGCTGACTCCGGCCCGGGGGAGGGTGAGCCGTGGCAACAGTTGCTGACGCCGACGAATCGCTGAGAGGTGAGGTGCTGGATCCGGTCGGAGGGAAGCGCGGTGTACTCACTGCCCTGGTCTGGATTGCACTCGCGGCTCTGAGCGTCGTTGTCGTCTTCGGTGCTCTGGCAGTTCGATCGGACCGCGCGCGAGAGTCCCAGCGTCAAGAGTACGTCGACGGTGCGGTCGCAGGAGCCCTCGCTCTGATCGACGTTCACTCCGCCACAGTCGACGAGGACCTCGAGACACTGCAGTCGCTGAGTACGGGAACCTTTGCCGACGAACTGAAGTCCGGCGAATCTGCGTTCGTCGCGTCCATCCGTGATTTTGCCGTCGATTCCGACGGGCGTGTCGACACCGCAGCCTTGGCATCGGAATCCGGTAACTCGGGGGTGGTGCTGATCGCGGCATCTGCTCAGGTCGGCAATTCAGCGGGAGAGTCTTCGGCGCGCACCTACCGTCTGCGCGTCGGTGTCGAGGACGTCGACGGGCGGGTACTGATGTCGAGTGTGGAGTTCGTGCCGTGAAGCGCATGGTCATAGCGCTTGCAGCGTTGGTCTTGATGGGAGTCGGCGGCACTGCGATCTGGAGTCACCACCGTTCGGGGGACGCTGAAACCGCACGTGCCGAGGTGATCGGTGTGGCGCCCACGCTCGTCGAGAAGCTCCTGAGCTACAACAGCGATACCGTCGACGACGATCTCGCACGAGCGGCCGAAGGCGCCGGCGGATCGTTTCAGGACAGTTTCACCGAATTCGGATCGAAAACAGTTGCCCCACAGTCGAAGGAGCAGGGAATCAGCACGAAAGCCCGAGTCGTCGATGTCGGTGTGCTCTCCGTTGCCGCGGACCGCGCGGAAGTGCTCGTGTTCGTCGATCAGATCACGACGAGTACCGCGCGGCCGGCACCAGCGTCGACGTCGAGCCGAGTCGAGGTGACACTCGATCGAGTCGACGGCACATGGCTGGTGAGTGCCATGACCCCCATCTAGTGAAGGTTGTCGCGGCCCGCCATGATCAGCCTGGCAGTGACTTCGAGCCGGTCTGCGATCTGCGAATAGGACTCGTAACCCATGCCGGCTCGAACAAGCGCTCCGGACCAGGAGATTTCGAGTGCTTCGAGTACGTCGGGATCGTATGACGGCCCCAGCGCCTCGATGAGCCGCTCGCGGATGTTCTTGCCGATACGTCCCCGAAGGTGTTCGACGTCGGGATCATTGCCCATCATCGCAGTGGTCACGGCCGCGGCCAGCTCCGGTTCGTCGGAAACGAGGAGTGCGACGCTTCGAAGGACCGAGCAGACCTGCGCTTCTCGTTCCGCCTCGGGGGAGGGCTCGTGCGGTACCGCGTCGAGTCGGCGCCAGAACAGTTCTGCCACAAGGTGACTCTTGGACGAAAAATAGGTGTATGCCGTGGCTGCGGCGACACCGGCTTCCGCTGCCACCATTCGTACAGTCAGATCGGCAAACCCTTTGTCGCGCAGGACCGTGATCGCTGCCGCGGTCAATCGATCGACGGTTTCGGCTTGCTGCTGTGTGAGCCGTCGACGAGTGGACTCGAACTTGGTCTTACCAGACATGTGTCCAGACACTACGGGATCAGACCGGTGCGAGCAAAGTGTGCGCTATCGCTGCTCGTTCTCGCTCCCGCTCGGTGTCATGTCTCGCTCCCCCTCGGCGTCATGTCTCGCTCCCGCTCGGTGGGACAGAATTTCGAACCCCCGCGATCGCTAAGTCCACGTGTTAGAACGATTTCTAGAACATGTTCGGAAACTGTGCCCAGAATCAGAGAGGCTGACGATGACGAAGTGGGACGAGACGTGCGACGTACTCGCTGTGGGATCAGGCGGCGGACTCACCGGCGCGTACACGGCAGCCCGCGAAGGCCTCGACGTCATTGCGATCGAAGCAACCGACAAGTACGGCGGAACAACGGCGTACTCGGGCGGCGGCGGAATGTGGTTCCCGTGCAACGCCGTTCTTCGTCGGGGCGGGGACGACGACACCATCGAGGATGCGCTGGAGTACTACCGATCAGTGGTGGGTGATCGTACGCCCGCCGACGTTCAGGAAGCCTACGTTCGAGGTGGCGCCGGGTTGATCGACTACCTCGAAGAGGACTCGAACTTCGAGTTTCAGATACTGCCGTGGCCCGACTACTTCGGTGAAGAGCCCAAGGCTCGAGCGAGTGGACGGCACATTGTTCCCAAGCCGATGAACGCGAACAAGATGGGTGCCCTTCGTGATTCGCTTCGTCCGCCGCTGGCGACGGAACGGCTGGGGGAGAAGTTGCCGAAGTACCTCGTCGGCGGCCAGTCGTTGATCGGTCGATTCCTGTTGGCTCTTGCGGAACTCCCGAACGCCACCATGCACCTGAAGACCACTCTCGAAGAATTGGTCGTCGAGGACGGATCGGTCGTCGGCGCGGTCGTCGACCGAGATGGTCGGCGTCGAACCATTCAGGCACGCAGAGGAGTGATCCTCGCCGCCGGTGGATTCGAGCAGAACGAGACCTTGCGGGCCGAATTCGGTGTCCCCGGATCCGCTCTCGACACGATGGGCTGCCCCGGCAACCTCGGGAAGGCACACCAGGCGGCGGTCGCCGCGGGCGCCGACACCGACCTCATGGGAGAGGCCTGGTGGTCGCCGGGACTGACCCATCCGGATGGCCGCTCCGCGTTTGCGCTGTGGTTCACCGGCGGAATCTTCGTGGACGACGACGGTCGCCGATTCGTCAACGAATCAGCGCCGTACGACCGCTTGGGCCGCGCCGTCATCGAACACATGCGGGCAGGGAAAGTAACCACGCCGTACTGGATGATCTACGACAACAGCGAAGGCGCAGTGCCGCCGGTGAAGGCGCCCAACGTACCCATGGCACAGACGGAGCAGTATGTGGATGCGGGGTTGTGGAAGAGTGCACGGACACTCGAAGACCTCGCTGCCCAGATCGATGTTCCCGCAGCGGAACTGGTGGAGACCGTGAAGCGATTCAACGCGTTTGCGGCGACGGGCGTCGACACGGACTTCGGTCGAGGAGACGCTGCGTACGACCGCGCCTTCTCCGAAGGGGCTTCGCCGCTCGTACCGATCGACCAAGGGCCGTTTCACGCTGCCGCTTTCGGCATCTCCGACCTCGGGACCAAAGGTGGTCTACGCACCGACGCGACCGGGAGGGTGCTCAAAGCCGACGGTACGGCGATTGCCGGGTTGTACGCGGCGGGGAACACGATGGCAGCGGCCAGCGGGACTACGTACCCCGGCGGTGGAAACCCGATCGGAGCGAGCATGCTGTTCAGTCACTTGGCTGCACTCGACCTCGCGAAGCTGCCGTCTTGATCATCAGTCGCTCGTCTCGGGGATGTGGTCAGGCCTTGCCGAGTCCGGCGGCGATTCCCTTGTCCAGTTGGGTGAGCATTGCTGTACCCAACGACGAAAGCTGGGCGACCTGGCGATCGTCGAGGCCCTCGAAGAGGAGACCTTGAACTGAGGCGACGTGCGGCGGTGCGGCCGCGACCACCTTTGCCATTCCCTCGTCGGTGAGCACTGCGTTGGAGCCGCGGCTGCCACGAATGACTTCCCGTTTCACCCAGCCGGCCTTCTCCATCTTCGTGATCACGTGCGAGAGGCGGGACAGGGACGCGTTCGCGCGCTGGGCCAGTACCGACAACTGGAGCTTGTGCTCGGGGGCGTCCGAGAGTGCCGCGAGTACGAAGTATTCGAAGTGTGTGAGTGCCGAATCGCGTTGTAGTTGAGTGTCGAGTGCGGCAGGCAACCGTGTCACGAGAGCGATCAGTGTCAGCCATGCTTCTTGCTGCTCGGCTGTGAGCCACTTCGTCTGAGACTGCGCGTCGGGCTGCGCGGTCGGTTCACTCATCGGTGACTTCTCCTTCGGGTCGAGCATTCTTCGTGCACGGAGCGTGCTTGTGTACAGCGTCTCAGACGCATGTCCAGAAGAATCCTGCGGGGAATAGTTGCGGGACGCAAGTGTTGAGTTCTATATTAAGTTGAACCTTCAACTTACGACGAATGTCTATCCCGAGGAGTCCGTATGTCCACCACAACCATGCCTGCGCTGTATCTCAGCCACGGTGCTCCGCCGCTGGTGGACAGCGCGTTGTGGGTCGACCAGTTGGGGGCGTGGGCCGGCGATCTTCCGCGGCCGACGGCAATCCTCGTCGTATCGGCGCACTGGGAATCAGCACCGCTGACGATCGGATCGACGACCACGGGCACCCCGCTCATCTACGACTTCGGTGGTTTTCCCGAGAGGTTCTACCGCGCGAAGTACAACTCTCCCGGCGCTCCGGAACTCGCCGCCCAGGTTGCCGCGTTGATGCCGGACAACGAACGCGTGGTTCAGCAGCCGAATCGAGGCCTGGATCACGGTGCCTACGTGCCGCTCACGGTGATGTACCCGGACGCAGACATCCCGGTACTGCAAATTTCGCTGCCCACCCTCGATCCCGAGCGTTTGCTCCATCTCGGACAGCGCCTACGGCCACTCCGTGAGCAAGGTGTACTGATCGTGGGATCCGGATTCACCACGCACGGGCTACCGTTCCTGCGCGATCCGTCACCGGAGGCGCAGGCCCCGGGATGGTCGGCGGAATTCGACGCGTGGGCAGGGGAGAGGTTCGCTGCCGGTGACGTCGATTCCTTGATCGACTTCCGCGCTCAAGCTCCCGGGATGCCGTACGCGCATCCGACCATCGAGCACTTCGCCCCGTTGTTCGTCACGCTCGGTGCGTCATCCGATCCGGAACAGGTGCCCACCCAGGTGATCGACGGATTCTGGATGGGGCTTGCGAAGCGCTCGATTCAGGTCGCCTAGAGATCTCAAATCGCGCAGAGAATCAGGTCGCCCAGGTGAGTCAGCTTCGATTGCGAAGGAACTCGAGCGCCTGGTCGCCGTGGGTGTTGGCGCGTAGTTCACTCGAGATGACTTTGAGGACGGTGCGGTCGGTGTCGATCACGAAGGTCGAGCGTTTGACCGGAGCCAACTTGCCCAGGAGTCCGCGCTTGACGCCGAACTGTTCGGCTACCTTGCCGTCGGTGTCGGCGAGTAGGGGGTAGTCGAAGGATTGTGCGGTGGCAAAGGTGGACTGAGCTTCGACCGTATCGGTGCTGATGCCCGCTCGCGAAGCGCCCACCGCGGCGAATTCGCTGCCGAGGTCACGGAAGTGGCACGCCTCGGCGGTGCACACCGGTGTCGAGGCTGCCGGGTAGAAGAAGAGGACCAAGGGTCCGTTCTCGAGCAGGCTCGTCAGCGAGTGCGGAGTCCCGTCCTGGTCGGGCAGTGAGAAATCGGGAGCGAGTTGGCCTGGTTTCATTCGGCCGAGGTTACCCGCGCACGACGGCCACACGGGGGAGCCTGGGATGATGGAGCCATGCACGGCGAGCCCACCTCCATGTCCGCACGGTCGTCCGACACCGCGATCGTCGGTGACGCGTCCGATTCCACCACCACCCGGAAGCAGTTCCGAGCTCTCGCAGCTGAGCACCGGGTCGTTCCGGTCACTCGGAAAGTGTTGGCGGACTCCGAAACTCCGCTCTCGGCGTACGAGAAGCTGGCCGGCAATCGTCCCGGCACCTTCTTGCTCGAGTCGGCCGAGAACGGTCGTTCGTGGTCGCGGTGGTCGTTCATCGGCGTCGGAAGTCCTGCTGCACTGACCGTCGTGGACGGAGAGGCGGCCTGGTACGGCAACGTTCCGGCCGGCGCTCCGGCCGGCGGCGACCCGATCGACGCGCTCGGTGCCACCCTCGAGCTGCTTCGTTCGGAGCGGCTGCCCGACCTGCCCCCGCTGACCGGCGGAATGGTCGGATTCCTCGGCTACGACGCGGTGCGGCGCCTCGAGAGATTGGGTGACTCCGCGGTCGACGACCTGCAGATCCCCGAGATGGTCATGCTGCTTGCCGCCGACATCGCCGCAGTCGATCACCACGAAGGGGCGATCACCCTCATCGCCAATGCCGTCAACTGGGACGGCACGGACGAGCGCGTCGACACGGCGTACGACGACGCAGTCGCAAGGTTGGACGCGATGACTCGTGCTCTCGCGGCGCCGGCGAAATCGACGGTGTCGACATTTTCGAAAGCGACTCCGAACTACCGTCGTCAGCGCACCACCGAGAGCTTCGGTGTCGATGTCGAAAAGTTGATCGGCGACATCGAAGCGGGCGAGGCATTCCAGGTAGTTCTCTCGCAGCGATTCGAGATCGATTGCACTGCAGCGCCGATCGACGTGTACCGGATGCTGCGCGCGTCGAACCCCAGCCCGTACATGTATCTGCTCAACGTGCCGAACGGTGATGGAGAGACTGCGTTTTCGATCGTCGGTTCGAGCCCGGAAGCACTGGTCACGGTTGCTGAGGGCGTCGCGACAACACACCCGATCGCTGGAACCAGATGGCGCGGTGCCACAGAGGAGGACGACATCCTGCTCGAGAAGGACCTCCTCGCCGACGAGAAGGAAAACTCCGAGCACCTCATGCTCGTCGATCTGGGGCGAAACGATCTGGGTCGTGTCTGTCGCCCGGGCACGGTGAAGGTGCACGACTACCGGCACATCGAGCGGTACAGCCACGTGATGCATCTCGTATCGACCGTCACCGGTCATCTGGCCGAGGGAAAGCACGCTCTCGACGCCGTCACCGCATGCTTCCCCGCTGGAACCCTCTCGGGGGCACCCAAGGTCCGAGCGATGCAGCTGATCGAAGAACTGGAACCGACCAGGCGCGGTATCTACGGCGGCATCGTCGGCTACCTCGACTTCGCCGGCGACGCCGACACCGCGATCGCGATCCGAACGGCATTGATCAAGGACGGGATCGGATACGTCCAGGCGGGCGCCGGCGTCGTCGCCGACTCGGATCCGGTCTACGAGGACACCGAGGCCCGCAACAAGGCGATGGCAGTGCTGAGCGCGATTGCGTCGGCGCACACCCTGCGCACCATCGGAGGTGACGATCAGTGAGTGAGAACGAGTCGAGTGCAGCGGAGCCTACAAGCGTTTCTCGTGGCACCGCCGTGCCGAGAACGCTTCTGCTGGCGTTGTCGGCAGCAGCTCTGTGGGGCAGCTCACGAATGACGTGGGTTCATCTGACCTCGAGCGACGGCAAGACGCTGGAGAGGACGACGGATCTCGACGGCAGCACCTGGGCGGCGGCGATGACTCCGCTCGCGCTCGCGCTTCTGGCGGCGATCGCGGCGTCGTTTGCGGTGCGAGGTTGGGCACTTCGGGTAGTCGGACTGTTGGTTGCCCTCGTCGCCGTCGCGGTAGCGGTTCCGGCAGTGCAGTTGTTGGTGTCCGGAGCCTCTGCGGACCGAGCGGTGGACTTGGCCGAGTTGTCCGGTCACCCGGAAGATCTCTCGACGACTGTTTCGGTACTGCCTGCCTTGCTTGCGTTGCTCGGAGCGGTGGCGGCGCTCGGCGCGGCAGTGCTTCTGATGCGCAAACCTCCAGTGCGAGGCGGGTTGTCGTCGAAATACGACAACCCTGCCGCGCGCCGCGAGGCCGCGGCCAAGCTCGGTCAGGGAGACAAACCCGCATCGGACGAGCCTGTGACACAACGGATGTTGTGGGATGCGCTCGACGCCGGAGAGGACCCGACAGCGACTGACGGGGACGACGGAGTTGGGGGAGACAACGGCGCGAAACCGGGGTCGTCCCACTGAGTAAGACTGAACCCTCACCTGCGTGGGTACCCCGACGGAGTAGCAAAATTTCGTCCCACTAGGCTGAGACCACCCTGATGACGTATCTCACATCGGGCTCTTGCCCAGAAAGGATTCGGGCCACGATGACCGTACTCGACTCGATTCTCGACGGGGTGCGCGCTGACGTCGCCGCCCGCGAAGCCGTACTCGACTTCGCTGCAGTCAAGGCTGCTGCGGCCGCTGCACCGCCTGCACTCGATGCTGCAGCAGCACTTCTGGAATCGAGCATCGGCGTCATCGCCGAGGTCAAGCGAGCGAGCCCGTCAAAGGGTGCGTTGGCCGACATTGCCGATCCCGCTGAGCTTGCCGCGGCGTACCAAGCCGGTGGCGCACGCATCATCAGTGTTCTCACCGAAGAGCGCCGTTTTCACGGCTCGTTGGCCGACCTGGACGCAGTCCGTAAAGCGGTCACCATTCCGGTGCTCCGCAAGGATTTCATCGTGGGGCCGTACCAGATTCACGAGGCTCGCGCTCACGGCGCCGACGTCATCTTGCTGATCGTCGCGGCACTCGAGCAGCAGGCGCTCGCCTCGTTGATCGATCGCACCGAATCTCTGGGAATGACTGCCCTCGTCGAGGTGCACACGGAGGAAGAAGCCAACCGCGCGCTCGAAGCCGGCGCCAAGGTGATCGGTGTGAACGCCCGCAATCTCAAGACTCTCGAGGTGGACAAGAACACCTTCGGTCGCATCGCTCCCGGTCTTCCGACCGAGACGATCAAGATTGCCGAGTCCGGTGTTCGCGGAACTGCCGATCTGTTGGCGTACGCCGGGGCGGGCGCCGACGCAGTGCTCGTCGGTGAAGGCCTCGTGACCAGCGGCGACCCTCGCAAGGCCGTCGCCGATCTGGTCAACGCCGGCGCACACCCGTCCTGCCCGAAACCGTCTCGATAAAGCGCATCACCGGCCCGGCGTGCTTTGACGCACCCGGGCGGTGACCAGCGGCACCCTTGGGGCAGACTGGTGGGGTGACTTCACGTACTCAGGAACCAGGCTCCGGTGCAGTATCAGGTGCAGCATTCAAGGGCGGCAATCTGCCGCCCGCCAGCGCGGGACTCACCGAGCGCTCCCATGATCCCGATGCCGGCGGCCATTTCGGCGTCTACGGCGGCCGGCATGTGCCGGAAGCTCTCATGGCGGTCATCGAAGAGGTCACCGCGGAGTACGAAAAGGCTCGCGCGGACGACACGTTCTTGAACGAACTCGATCGCCTGCAGCGCGATTACACGGGACGCCCGTCGCCGATTTTCGAGGCAACGCGAATGAGCGAGTTCGCCGGTGGTGCGCGCATCATTCTCAAGCGTGAAGATCTGAACCACACCGGTTCTCACAAGATCAACAACGTTCTCGGTCAGGTTCTGCTGGCAAAGCGTATGGGCAAGACCCGCATCATCGCCGAGACCGGAGCAGGCCAGCACGGTGTGGCATCGGCCACCGCCTGTGCACTGCTCGGTCTCGAGTGCGTCATCTACATGGGTGCTGTCGACACCGAACGTCAAGCACTGAACGTCGCACGCATGCGCCTGCTCGGCGCGGAGGTCGTTTCGGTCGAGACCGGTTCGCGCACGCTCAAGGACGCGATCAACGAAGCCTTGCGCGACTGGGTTTCCCACGCGGACAACACCTATTACTGCTTCGGTACCGCGGCAGGCCCGCACCCGTTCCCCACCATCGTTCGGGACTTCCAGCGAGTGGTCGGCCTCGAAACACGCGTCCAGGTTCAGGCACTGACCGGCCGCCTGCCCGATGCAGTCACAGCCTGCGTCGGAGGCGGCTCCAACGCAATCGGAATCTTCCACCCGTTCATCGACGATCTGTCGGTACGGCTGGTTGGCTACGAAGCAGCCGGCGACGGTGTCGAAACTGGAAGGCATGCAGCAACGTTCGCCGGCGGTACCCCTGGCGCATTCCAGGGTGCCTACTCCTACCTCCTCCAGGACGAAGACGGTCAGACCATCGAATCGCACTCGATCTCTGCTGGTCTGGACTACCCGGGCGTCGGACCCGAGCACGCTTACCTGAGCGATATCGGGCGCGCGACCTACGAACCCGTCACCGACAGTGAAGCCATGGATGCGCTGCTGCTGCTCTCACGCCGCGAGGGCATCATTCCGGCCATCGAATCGGCCCACGCCGTCGCCGGCGCACTCCGACTGGGCAAAGAACTCGGTGAGGGCGCGATCATCGTCGTCAATCTCTCCGGTCGCGGTGACAAGGACATGGACACCGCCGCAAGCTGGTTCGGTCTTTTCGACGGCGCCTCAGGTCAGGCAGCCGCTCCGGATGATGCAGCAGACGAGAACGACAACACGGAAGGCTCGGACAAGTGAGCGAACGACCATCACGCCTCGCACCCACCTTTGCCGCGTGCAAGGCTGATAAGCGTGCCGCCCTCGTCGGTTACCTGCCTGCCGGTTATCCGACCGTTCCCGAATCGATCGACGTGTTCAAGGCGATGGTCGACGGCGGCTGCGACATCATCGAAGTCGGTGTCGCGTATTCCGATCCGGTCATGGACGGTCCGACCATCCAGCGTGCAGCCGAAACCGCACTCACCAACGGCGTTCGCCTTCGCGACATCTTCACCGTGATCGAGCAGATCAGTTCGGTCGGCGGCAAGGCCGTCGTGATGACCTACTGGAACCCGGTACTGCAGTACGGCGTCGACAAGTTCGCACGAGACCTCGCTTCCGCCGGCGGGCTCGGACTGATCACCCCCAACCTCATTCCGGAAGAAGCCGGCGCCTGGATGGAAGCATCCGAGGAGCACCACCTCGACCGGATCTTCCTTGTCGCTCCGTCCTCGACGGAAGAACGACTCGCGATGACACTCGATGCGAGTAGTGGATTCATCTACGCGGCCTCGACGATGGGTGTCACCGGCGCTCGCGACGCCGTGTCTTCGATGGCTCCGGAACTGACCGCACGAATCCGCGCGCATTCCGACATTCCCGTCGGCGTCGGATTGGGAGTTCGCTCCGGCGCACAGGCTGCCGAAATCGCGGCATACGCCGATGCCGTCATCGTCGGCTCGGCTCTGGTCTCCGCGGTCGAGAACGGCCTGGGAGCGGTTCGCTCGCTCACCGAAGAACTCGCCGAGGGCGTCCGCTCGGCTACCGTGGCGTCGTGACCTCAACTGTGGACCTGCTGGCCTATATCCCCAGCCCGCCCCAAGGCGTCTGGTACGTCGGACCGGTGGCGCTTCGCGCCTACGCGCTCTTCATCATCCTCGGCATCATCGTCGCGATCGTGTGGGGAGATCGTCGTTGGGTCGCCCGCGGCGGCGAGAAGGGGACCGTTCTCGACATCGCGATCTGGGCCGTTCCCTTCGGTCTGATCGGTGGCAGGCTCTACCACGTTTTGACCGACTGGCCCGCCTATTTCGGCGAGAACGGTCAGCCACTCGACGCACTCAAGGTGTGGCAGGGAGGCCTCGGAATCTGGGGAGCAGTGTTCCTCGGCGGCATCGGTGCGTGGATCGGCTGCCGTCGACGCGGCATTCCGGTGTCCGCGCTCGGTGATGCGATTGCGCCCGGAATCTTGCTCGCGCAGGCCATCGGTCGTATCGGCAACTACTTCAACCAGGAGTTGTACGGTCGCGAGACCACCGTCCCATGGGGCCTCGAGATCTTCGAGCGTGTGAACTCTTCCGGCCAGCTCGATCAACTGGCAGGTGTCTCCAACGGAGAAGTCATTCGGGTCGTTCACCCGACGTTCCTCTACGAAGCTGTGTGGAACGTCCTGATCGTGATCCTGCTGGTCCTCGTCGACCGCCGATTCAAGATCGGCCACGGACGCCTGTTTGCTCTGTACGTCGCGGGCTATTGCCTGGGCCGGTTCGTCGTCGAACTGATGCGCGACGATTTCGCCTACGAGATCGCCGGCATTCGCGTCAACACATTCACTTCGGGGATCGTGTTCTTCGCCGCACTGGCCTACTTCTTCCTGGCGAAGAAGGGTCGTGAGGATCCGGCTGATTTGAAGTCGAAGGACTACGTCGCTGCGGTAGCTGCCGGCGAAGCAGGAGTCGCGGCGCCAGTTACCGAAACTGATTCGGCGAAGGCCGACGCGAAAGTCGCCGACGCTGAAGATTCTGAATCCGATGCTGCTGAATCCGCTTCCAGTGAGGCAAGCGCCTCCACGGCAGCGTCGGATGAGTCGTCGGACGCGGTGAAGCTGTCGAAGAAAGACAAGCCGTGACAGGTCCCTATTCGCAGGGGGGATTCCCCGAGGATCAGGGACCGGTCTACGGCGCGCCCAATCCGTACGGATATCAGCAGCCATTGCCGCCTCCATCGATGTACGGGTTCGGAGATCCCTACGCCCCGTACGGTCGGCACCCGGTAACCGGGGAACCGTATTCCGACAAGTCGAAGGCCACCGCTGGACTGTTGCAGATCTTGCTGGGCTTCTTCGGAATCTGTGGAGTCGGGCGCCTCTATATCGGAAGTGTCGGCATCGGATTGTGCCAACTGCTCGGCATGTTCTTCGCGCTGTTCATGTCGGCGTTCCTCATCGGAATTCCATTTGCGATCGGAATCTGGATCTGGGCGTTCGTCGACGGCAACGTGATACTTTCGGGCAATGCGCGGGACGGTGCTCGCCGGCCATTGCGAGGATGAGTCGCGAGCGCGAACCGAGGAAACATGTGTGGGGGACTGGCCTCGAGAAGGTCGAACCTTCTCGAAGTCCGATAACAAAAGCTATTACGTACCGTCGTCGAATCGAAGGAAAGTACGTTGCCTAACTTGAACAAGAATCCGGAACCTTCCGAGTCGGGGGACTCGTCTGGATCACAGCCGCCGGTTCCACCGCAGTTCGGGTCGCCGTTCGACTACGACGCGACGGCGGATGCGTCGTTGACGGAAACCTCGGCACCCACCGAAAAGACGCCGTCGACGGAGACCACCGGCACCGGTCCAGGCTGGGACACGTATTCGGGAGTCGGAAACGGTCCGGGGTGGGGAAACCACCCCATCTACCCGCCGCCGACCGGAACCGAATCGACCACAGCGTTTCCCGCTGCCGATTCTGATTCCACCCCGAATCAGCCGACAGCGCCGTACACGTCGCAGGAAAGTTACGCCGCCCAGAACTATCCGGCGCCGGACTACTCGAGGCCGACCCAAACCCCGACGGACGGTCCCGTCTACGGTGCACCGGCAGATCAGACTCCGAATCCCTACGCGGCTCCGCCGCAGGGCTACCCCCAGCCGGGATACTCACAGCCGGGTTACGGTCAGCCTCAGGGGTACCCACAAGCTCAGGGTTATCCTCAGCCTGGCTACGGCCTGGTCGACCCGTCCGCACCATACGGACGTGACCCGATGACCGGTGAACCGTACTCGGACAAGTCGAAGACGACTGCCGGATTGCTGGGCATTCTGCTCGGCGGATTCGGTGCAGGACGTTTTTATCTCAACCAGCCCGGCATGGCTGTCGCACAGATCGCGGTCACTTGGTTGACGTGTGGAATCGGTGGCATCTGGCCGCTCATCGACGGAATCATGATGTTGACCGGCAGTGTGCGCGATCAGTACAACCGCCCTTTGCGTAGCTGATCGAAACGACCCTCGGCAAGTGTGACCCCCTGATGCCTCGGTATCAGGGGGTCACCGTTTTGCTCTCGCGACCTGCGGTTATGGGCTGATAAACTAGCGCACGTCGGCTGCATGTCCGCGTGGAGGTCGCCGAGTGCTGTTTTCTCGAATACCTGAACCTCGGGGCCTGTACGACCCCGATCAGGAAACCGATTCGTGTGGTGTAGCCGTGGTAGCAGACACCTCTGGACGCCACCTGCATTCCGTTGTCGACGATGCGCTCGCGGTCCTGGGCAATCTCTCCCATCGCGGCGCAGTTGGGCGCGAATCCAACAGCGGAGACGGCGCGGGCATTCTGATTCAGCTGCCGACGGAGTTCTTCGACGCGGTGACCGAGTTCGAGCTTCCACCACCCAACGCGATGGGTGAGAACACCTACGCGGCCGGAAACTGCTTTCTCCCGGTGGATCAGGAAGCACGTTGGCGCGCGGTAGTTCGGATACACCGGTACGCAGCGGCAGAAGGACTGCAGATTATCGGGTGGCGAGAGGTGCCGGTCGACCGAGACTGCGTCGGAACCGTTGCCGCGCAGTGCGCTCCGTACATCAGTCAGTGTTTTGTGACGTGCGCCGAGTCGCGAGATCGTAGTGTGGGCGGAATTGCCTTGGACAGACGAGTGTTTGCGCTCAGGAGACAAGTCGAGCGAATTCATTCGGCCGATGATGCGGTGTATTTCCCCTCGTTGTCCGCCCGAACCATCGTGTACAAGGGCATGCTGACGCCGACGCAGTTATCCGGTTACTTCACCGACCTACGCGACGACCGAATGCGAACTGCGTTGGCAGTTGTGCACAGTCGATACTCCACGAACACATTTCCGTCGTGGCCACTCGCTCAGCCGTATCGCTGCATCGCCCACAACGGCGAGATCAATACGATTGTGGGAAACAGGAATTGGATGCGCGCTCGCGAGCCGATGCTGCGGAGCACACTTTTAGGTGGGGACATCGATCGCCTGTTTCCGATCTGCACCCCGGGAGGATCCGACTCTTCGTCGTTCGACGAAGTACTGGAGTTTTTGACGCTCGGGGGCCGCAGTGTGCAACACGCCATCGCGATGATGATTCCCGGAGCCTGGGAGAACGATTCTTCGATGCCCGACGAGATAAAGGCCTTGTACCAATTTCACGGTTGTCTGATGGAACCGTGGGACGGTCCGGCGTCCGTGACGTTCAGCGACGGCATTGTTGTCGGGGCCGTGTTGGATCGCAACGGTCTTCGCCCAGGGCGATGGTGGCGGATGAAGAACGACCGTATCGTGTTGGCCAGTGAGAGCGGTGTGTTCGACGCTCCCACGTCCGAGGTGTTGGAGAAGGGGCGCCTCGAACCGGGACGCATGTTTCTCGTGGACACCGCTCGCCATCGGATCGTTTCCGATGCGGAGATCAAGTCCGAACTCGCGAGCACAGCCCCCTACCGGGACTGGGTCGACGGGGGATTGGTAGACCTCGAGGACATCCCCGAGACTGCGCCTGCCCGAGGCGATCCGCCTCCGCTGTTGCAACGGCAGTTGCTCTTCGGATACCACGCCGAGGACCTGCGGGACATTCTTGTCCCGATGGCAAGCTCAGGATCGGAGCCGTTGGGATCGATGGGTGTCGACACGCCTCTCGCCGTTCTTTCGGATCGGCCGAAGCTGTTGTACGACTACTTTATTCAGCTCTTTGCTCAGGTGACCAACCCGCCTTTGGACGCGATTCGCGAGGAAGTCGTCACTACGCTTGGTGTCACCCTCGGCGCTGAGCAGAACTTGTTCGAAGCGTCGGCGCTGTCGTGCCGAAGGATTGTTCTCGACAAACCGGTGATCGGACCGGGGAAGATGGCGAAGGTTGCCGAACTATACGGCGCAAGAACTCCGAGAAGCGCTGTCCTTCGCGCAAGTTTCGATCCGAGGGGCAGTCTCACCGAAGGCGTCGAGAGGCTTCGTGAGTCCGCCCGAACAGCCGCCGCAGCCGGAATCGAGATTCTGGTGATCTCCGACCGTGGATCAGGCCCTGAGCAGGCTCCCATTCCGTCATTGCTCGCAGTATCAGCCGTGCACCACGATCTGGTTCGTCATGGCCTGCGGACCAAGGTTTCCCTCGTCGTCGACTCGGGTGACGCGCGCGAAGTTCATCACATCGCGCTGCTGATCGGCTACGGTGCGGCGGCTGTCCACCCGTATCTTGCTCTCGAATCTGTCCAAGCCCTCAGCGAGCAGGACGAACTTCCCGGGATAGATCCGAAGACTGCGTCGGACAACTACCTGAGAGCAACAAATTTCGGCGTGCTCAAAGTGATGTCGAAGATGGGAATCGCTACGGTTCACTCCTACACGGGCGCACAGGTATTCGAGGCCGTGGGCTTGGGTCGAGAGTTGGTCGACGAATACTTCTGCAACACACGGAGCCGGATCGGCGGGATCGGTATCACCGAAGTCGCGCGCGAAGTTCTGATGCGCCACACGGCTGCGTTCTCGTCGTCCGCAGTGCAGCATCGTCAGTTCGACAATCGTCAGTTGACCGACAGTGGACAGTACCGGTATCGCCGCGATGGTGAATTGCATGTGTTCACACCCGAATCCGTGTTCTTCCTTCAGCATGCGACCCGGACCGGGCGAAGTGAGATGTTTCGTCGCTACAGCGATGAAGTCGATCGACTGAGCGCGCAGGGCGGAACACCGCGGGGATTGTTTCGATTTCGGTGTGAGGTTCGTCCGCCGATTCCGCTCGATCAGGTCGAACCCGTCGAGTTGATTCTCGCTCGATTCAACACCGGTGCGATGAGCTACGGTTCCCTCTCTGCGGAGGCGCACGAGACGATGGCGGTTGCGATGAATGCTCTCGGCGGGCGTTCCAACACCGGTGAGGGCGGAGAGTCGCCGGAGCGGTTGCGTGACGACAAGCGTCGAAGCGCTGTCAAGCAGGTCGCGAGTGGTCGCTTCGGGGTGACCAGCGATTACCTGGTCAATGCCACCGACATTCAGATCAAGATGGCCCAAGGTGCCAAGCCGGGTGAAGGAGGGCAGCTTCCGGGGTCCAAGGTGTACCCGTGGATCGCGGAAACCCGGTACTCGACGCCTGGGGTCGGGCTCATTTCTCCGCCCCCGCACCACGACATCTATTCGATCGAGGATCTCGCCCAATTGATCTACGACCTCAGATGCGCGAACAATCGCGCGCGGATACACGTGAAGTTGGTCAGCGCAGCCGGAGTCGGGACTGTTGCGGCAGGTGTGGCCAAAGCGCACGCCGACGTGGTGCTGATCTCCGGTCACGACGGCGGGACGGGTGCTGCGGCACTCTCGTCCATCCACCACGCGGGTACGCCGTGGGAGATCGGGCTGGCCGAAACTCAGCAGACCCTGGTGCTCAACGGGTTACGCGATCGGATCGTCGTCCAGTGTGACGGGGGTGTGCGCACGGCGCGGGACGTCGTCGTCGCCGCGTTGCTGGGGGCGCAGGAGTACGGGTTTTCCACGGCGCCACTCATCGCGGCCGGGTGCGTCATGATGCGGGTATGTCACCTCGACACCTGCCCCGTCGGAGTAGCGACGCAGAATCCCGAACTGCGCGAGCGATTCACCGGCCGGCCCGAGTACGTCGAGAACTTCTTTCGCTTCATCGCCGCCGACGTACGACGGTTGTTGGCAGAACTGGGGTTTCGAAGTATCGACGATGCGCTGGGGCACGCAGACGTATTGGAAATGTCTCCGGCGGTGGCGCATTGGAAGAGCCGCACGTTGGACCTCTCACCACTCTTCGACGTTCCGGCCGCGCCGACCGGCGCGGCCTACCCGCCGTGTGTACCTGTTTCGAGCGAACTCGAACGCACCCTGATCGAGTGCGCCGCGAACTCACTCGAGGACGCTCGACCCGTGCATATCGAACTGCCAGTACACAATACGGATCGGGCGGTGGGGACGAGGCTGGGCGCAGAGGTGACCAGACGCTACGGCGCCGTCGGGCTACCTCAAGGCACCATCGACGTCGTGCTCCGTGGAACGGCAGGCCAGTCACTCGGTGCGTTCCTGCCGCCCGGCATCTCGCTGGTCGTCGTCGGCGATGCAAACGATTACGTGGGGAAGGGGCTCTCCGGTGGACGAATTGTGCTTCGGCCGAGTGAGGACGCGCCCTTCGTGGCGGAGGATCAGGTGATTGCCGGCAATACGCTGCTGTACGGCGCTACGAGCGGTGCGCTCTATGCCAGGGGGCGTGTCGGGGAACGATTCGCGGTGCGCAACTCGGGCGCGGTCGCTGTGGTGGAAGGCGTCGGCGACCATGCGTGCGAGTACATGACCGGGGGTCGCGTCGTCATCATCGGCCCAACTGGTAGGAACCTTGCTGCGGGAATGTCGGGCGGAATTGCCTTCGTACTCGACGTGAAGGCAGAGAAGGTCAACGGCGACATGGTCGTTCTGGAGCGGCCTTCGGCGGAAGACTGCAGTCAGCTGGTCGAAATTCTCGGCGAGCATTTGGCTGCGACCGGCTCGCCGGTGGCGGCAAAACTTCTCGACGACTGGGTTGGCCAGAGTCCGAGATTCACCAAAGTTTTGCCTGTCGACTACCGGAAGGTCGTGGAAGAGAACGAACTGGTGGAGCCGGCTCATGCCTGACGCACGCGGGTTCCTCAACGTGAAACGATCCGGCTCACCGACCAGATCGACCGATGTGCGTGTCGGCGACTGGGCGTCGGTATACGAGTCGCTGGATCCCGTCGTGCGAAATCGAGACGTATCTGCACAGGCCTCGCGTTGCATGGACTGCGCTGTGCCGTACTGCCATTCGGCCGACGTGGGGTGTCCGCTCGGCAATCTCATTCCGGAATGGAACGACCTGGTTCGGCGTGGACGGTGGTCCGAAGCCTCGGAGAATTTGCATTCCACCAACAATTTCCCCGAGTTCACCGGACATCTGTGCCCCGCACCGTGCGAAACGGCCTGCGTTCTCGCACTCGACGACGAGCACACGTCGGGGGGTGTCACCATCAAGCGCATCGAACAGGCGATCGTCGACAACGCCTGGGAATCGGGTTGGTTGGGGCCGCAGGCACCGGTAGTTCACAGCGGAAACCGTGTTGCGGTTGTCGGTTCGGGACCGGCGGGGCTGGCCGCGGCTCAACAACTGACACGAGCCGGACACAGTGTCACGGTGTTCGAGCGGAGCGATCGGATCGGGGGACTGCTTCGCTACGGAATTCCGGAATTCAAGTTGCCCAAGGCCCTCATCAACCGGCGGCTGGACCAACTGACCGCCGAGGGGACCAGATTCGTCACTGACTGCGCCGTCGGAGTGAACGTGAGCGCGCACGACCTCTCGACGGATTTCGAGGCGGTAGTCCTGGCGGTCGGGGCTGATCGTGCCAGAGACACCGACGTACCGGGTCGTAGTCTTCGCGGAATCCATCGTGCGATGACGTACCTGCGTGCGGCCAACCACGAATGCGAGGGTGATGGTGCGTCGAGCATCTCGGCGCGAGGTAAGAACGTCGTGATCATCGGTGGCGGCGACACGGCCGCCGACTGCCTCGGCACGGTGCATCGCCAAGGCGCCCTCTCGGTGACGGAATTGGACTACCACGTCCCACCTCCGGCACGCCGCGATCGAGATCGCGACCCATGGCCGTTGTGGCCGCGGGTCCTGCGCACCTCGCCGGCGGATGAGGAGGGCAGTGACAAACGATTCCGATGGGCGGCGCAGGAATTTCTCGACGACGGTGGGGGTGCGGTCCGCGCAATCCGGATGGTTCCGGTTGCCGTGTCACGAGCGAAGGACGGACAACGGACCCTGGTGGAGACCGGCGACACGACGGATCTGGTGTGCGAGATGGTCCTACTCGCTCTGGGTTTCGACGGCGTCGAAACCGCCCCGCTGCTCACCGACCTTGATGTCGGCACCGATCCACTCGGCAGAATCGAGTGTGATGTCGGGTGGCAGACCCGGACACCCGGCGTATTCGTCTGCGGCGACGCGCATCGCGGGGCGTCGCTGGTCGTGTGGGCGATTGCCGAGGGACGGTCGGCCGCACGTGCCGTCGACGTGTTTCTCACAGGCGAGTCGGCGCTTCCGGCTCCGGTTCATCCAAAGGCATTTCCGCTGTTCGTGAGCTGAACAACTGAATCGAGTAAGTACAGAAAGTGCAGGTCGCAAATGCCGGATAGAAGTGCGGTGGGGTAGCGACTAGGCTCGAGCCGTGAACCGACGGACAAAAATTGTATGCACACTTGGACCTGCGACAGCTTCTGGCGACCGCATCCGTGAGCTCGTGGAGAGCGGCATGGACGTGGCGCGCCTCAACTTCAGCCACGGCGAGCATGCCGATCACGAAGAAAACTACATTCGCGTCCGCGCCGCGTCGGACGCCACCGGAAAGGCCGTCGGTGTTCTCGCCGACCTTCAGGGGCCCAAGATTCGCCTCGGCCGATTCAAGGACGAGCGGACCACCTGGGCCAACGGTGAAGAGGTTCGTATCACCGTCGACGACGTCGAGGGAACGCACGATCGCGTCGGGACCACGTACAAGGAATTGGCGCGCGACGCCAAGGCCGGCGATCGACTGCTGGTCGACGACGGAAAGGTCGGCCTGGTCGTCACGTCCATCGACGGCAACGACGTCGTCTGTCGGGTCACCGAAGGCGGTCCGGTCAGCAACAACAAGGGCCTCTCACTGCCCGGTATGAACGTCTCCGTTCCAGCCCTGTCGGGCAAGGACATCGCCGACCTCGAGTTCGCTCTCAAGCTGGGTGTCGACTTCATTGCACTCTCCTTCGTTCGCTCACCGGCGGACGTCGAATTGGTTCACGCCATCATGGATCGAGTCGGGCGCCGCGTTCCCGTCATCGCGAAGCTCGAGAAGCCCGAGGCCATCGACAATCTCGAAGCCATCGTGCTCGCGTTCGACGCCGTCATGGTCGCCCGCGGTGACCTCGGTGTCGAGTTGCCGCTCGAGCAGGTCCCGCTCGTTCAGAAGCGCGCAATCCAGATTGCTCGTGAGAACGCGAAGCCGGTCATCGTCGCGACGCAGATGCTCGAGTCGATGATCGAGAACTCACGTCCCACTCGCGCAGAGGCATCCGATGTCGCCAACGCCGTTCTCGACGGCGCCGACGCAGTCATGCTCTCGGGCGAGACTTCGGTGGGCAAGTACGTCATGGAAACCGTTCGCACCATGGCTCGCATCGTCGAGGCCGTCGAGAACGAATCGACCCGTGTCCCACCGTTGACCCACGTCCCGCGCACCAAGCGCGGTGTCATCTCGTACGCAGCACGCGACATCGGCGAACGTCTCGACGCCAAGGCTTTGGTTGCGTTCACTCAGTCCGGTGACACGGTGCGTCGACTGGCTCGTCTGCACACGCCGCTGCCGTTGCTCGCCTTCACACCGCTGCCCGCGGTGCGCAGTCAGCTGACGCTGACGTGGGGAACCGAGACGTTCCTGGTCGATGCGGTGGCCACCACCGACGAGATGGTGCGTCAGGTGGACAGTGCGTTGCTCTCCCTCGGGCGGTACGTCAAGGGCGACCTCGTGGTCATCGTTGCCGGATCCCCTCCGGGAACTGTCGGTTCCACCAACCTCATTCACGTCCACCGTATCGGCGAAGAGGACCACTGAGTGACCCACGCGAACGCGTCCACCGACCTCGGTACTCTCCTCGGTCTGTTGGATCTGGAGCAGATCGGTGAAGACGCGTTCCGTGGATACCACCCGAAACAGGTAGGTTCGCGGACGTTCGGCGGTCAGTTGGTGTCTCAGGCACTGATGGCCGCCGGGCGGACCGTCGACGGTGATCGCCCCATCCATGCGGTGAATGCCCATTTCATTCGCGGCGGAGATGTCAAGGCGCCCATTGAGTATCGGGTGGATCGTCATCGCGACGGGCGGGCGTTCGCCAACCGTCAGGTGACTGCCTATCAGGGTGAGAACGAATTGTTCGTGATGCTCGCGGCGTTCCAGGACTCCGGCAAGGGGCTCGACCATGCTGTCGAGATCCCGGATGTTCCACTTCCGGAGTCGTTGCCTCCCATCGGCGATCATCTGGTGGGGTACGAGGAAAAACTGCCGCATTTCAGTGCGGCGCTCAAGCCGATCGACATGCGGTACGCCAACGATCCGGCGTGGATCCTCAAGGGCACCGGCGAGAAACTCAACCACAATCGGGTGTGGATGCGCCCCGACGGTGATCTGCCGGACGATTCGCTCATTCACGCTGCGACGCTGGCATATTCGTCCGACACCACCGTGCTCGATTCGATTCTGACCACTCATGGTTTGTCCTGGGGTCATGATCGTATCGTCGCGGCGACGGTCAATCATTCGATCTGGTTCCATCGCCCGTTCCGGTTCACCGACTGGGTTCTGTACGCCACCGAATCGCCGGTCGCCGCAGGTTCGCGCGGTCTGGCAACGGGACGGTACTTCTCGGTGGAAGGTCTGTTGTTGGCGACGGTGGTCCAAGAAGGAATGATCAGGCATTTCCCGCGTAAAGGGGAATGAGATGCGGGCCCGAGACTGAACTCGGGCCCAGAATCAAGCAGACTTGCGATATTGCGGTGAGAGTTCGTCGGCGCGGTCCCACGGAGACCAGTCGACTTCGCGTCCATCGAGTTGGGCCGCAACAACTTCCAAGCCCGCGTGCCAGCCGGCGGCGTGCGCGTACGCGGATTCCTCGTCCTCCATCGTGTGGGTGAGAGTCAGCCAACAGCCGCCGGTGCCGTCCGGTGCCAGTTCCCAATGAAGAGTGTCTGCGTCCCAGAGGAATTCGAGAATTCGGTGTGGGTGGACGCTGATGACCGTCCCGCGCGTCACGTGATCTGCGGGCAGTCCGAAACGCTCGACTTGTTCCGGTGTCACCTTGAACAGTAGATCCGCGCCGGGAGTGAGATCGAAATCGACGTCCGCCGGAAACCAGGCGTCGAGGTACTCGCGTTCCGTTATCACTTTCCAGACCTTGTCCGGTGCGTGCGGAATCGCCAGTTGGAAGCTCAGTGACACCCGACCGTCATAGGTCAGGTTTATCTTGCCGTTGTCCATCGGTGCCTCCAATGCTTGGTGCCCGTGCGGTTGCCCCCATCGTGCCATCTAAACGCTTAGGATGGAATAACTGCAGGTCAGATCGTTACCTATTGATAGGTTATGTCGATTTGTCTCGTTTTGAGAGCGGCGTTCCGGATGCGTTTCGTGGCAGTGAGACAAACGCGCGGTACGCTGACCACGCACGACTGGCGCGGGTGGGAATTACCACCGGGGAGTGCACATCGCGAGGCATCGACCGCCTGGGTGCTTCACACATCTTGTGTGAAGGGGATCCATGTCTATCGAGAATCGGCCCACCGAAAATCTGTCTACCGAAAATCTGCCCAGCCAGAATGTGGCCGCTCGAATAATCGACGGACGCGCAATTGCGGATGCTGCGCTAGCGGACCTGTCAGTGCGCACCAGGCAGTTTCGTGATGAGGCGGGGCACGTTCCTTGCCTGGCCGCCGTCATCGTGGGAGCGGACCCGGCCTCGAAGGCGTATGTACAGATGAAGGCCAAACGATCTGTCGCCGTCGGAATGACGTCGCGGACGGTCGAACTCCCGGTGAGTACAACCACCGAAGAACTGGTCGACGTGCTGAGAGCGTTGTCGGCGGACCCTTCGATCGACGGCATACTGCTGCAACACCCGGTGCCAGACCACATCGACGAACGGGCCGCGTTCGATGCCATCTCGGCCGACAAAGACGTTGACGGCGTCACTTCGGCATCTTTTGCGGCAATGGCGTTGACCGGTGGGGGATTCGAATCGTGTACGCCGAGTGGCATCCTGCGCCTGCTCGACGCCACAGGCGTCGAACTCTCCGGAAAGCATGCTGTCGTGGTCGGCCGAAGCCCGATACTCGGATTGCCGATGGGAATGCTCCTCCTGCGTCGAGGCGCAACGGTGACATACTGCCATTCGCGCACCGTCGACCTGGCCGCCCACGTCGCCTCGGCAGACGTCGTCATCGCGGCCGTCGGTGTTCCGGAACTGATCAAAGGGGCGTGGATCAAGCCTGGGGCAGTGGTGATCGATGCGGGGTACAACGAGGGCAACGTCGGAGATGTGGAGTACGCCGCTGCGCTCCCACATGCCGGTGCGATCACACCAGTGCCGGGTGGCGTCGGCCCCATGACGGTGGCAGTCCTGCTGGAACAAACACTGGCAGCAGCAGTTCGAGCAGCGGACGTTCGGGCATGCAGTGAGAATCATGACAGTCGTGTTGAACCGGACCCCGCAATCGCCTCGGATCGATTGTGAGACCTCGGTTTCGAGACGGAGTATTCATCCGCCCCGCGATAACCGAATTACCGCGTCGAGCACCGCTGCGCTGGAATGGCTGAGCTGAGCGCGCAATTGGGTATTCGACAGTCAGCTGTCTGCCTTGGGGATGTCGATCGTCAACTGGGACGGTGAATCGGATGTCGATACGGTGTATGCCGGACGGATGTCGACCGTGCCGACAAACGACTGCAGGATCGCACTGTTCCTGGCTGCACTGTCTATGCGCGTGATGTTTTCGCCCTCGTGAGATACGGAGTTGAGCGACGAATCCGATTGGACTCCCATCAGGTCGACTTGAAGTATCGATCGACTTCCGACGTCCACGACTGTGCTGTCACCCGCTCGGATTGCTTCACTGACGTATTCGGTTTTCCAGAACACAGATCCGCTTCCGTCGAAGCGATAGGTGATGCGGGTGAAACCATCGTGATCGATCACGTCGATCTCGGTCACATCGACGCGCGGAGTCGGTGAAGGGACCTCCGTGTCGTTCGGGAACGGGGGAGGCATGGAGATCTCGGTGGATGGGGCATCGACAGGGGGAGAGCCGACCTGAAGGGTGCCGGTCTGTGTTGCAGCATCGAGCGCGGCCTGGGTGGAAGATTCGCCGGCAGTGCTGGATTCGCCGGCAGTATTGGATTGGCCGTCTGTTTGACACCCGGTGAGCAGCGCGAGAATCGATATGGCTCCGAGCAGAGCAATCAGCCGGTGACCGTTCATGGATCGAATCTAACGGCGGTCGATCTGGGGTACAGCCGAATGCCGAAACCTTGCGGTGCGGCCAGCTGCGGCAGGTGGTGCCCTCGGTGAGACTCGAAATAAAAATCGGCCACCGAGGGTCCAGCGGCGATGAAGCCGTACCGGCTGCCGCCTGCAAATTTACCAATTATCTAGTGACACGACTTGATGCTCACTGAGGGCGGAATGTGTCCAAACCGTGTCCATGGAATGCCCCCTGATCGGTGCTGGGCAGGGGGCGTCTATTCCTTAGCTCAGATCAGTGTGCAGGAGCGGCGGGGAGTGAGTCGATCCAGGCTGGGCGGAGTTGCCCCCCGGTTTGAGTGATCGAGGACTAGGGGGATGAACGCCGGAAAGCTGGGCTATGTAGGCTGGAACGATGTATCACCGGTGGACGTCCACCCACGTTTTCGCATGGACGCCGATCCTTACCTACACACGGCGTCACCTGTCGCTTCTTGAGTGGTTCGAACAGAACCTCGACCCAGTAGCGTTCACTGAGAAGCGCGACATGGTCGGGATTGCGCTGTTGTCTGAAGACTTGCGGATTACCGTGACGAGATCGGGTATGAGACTTGAGTCCGGGCTAGCGGGGGCAGCGATTTCACACCTCCTACCGGCCGTGTCTGGTGTCTTCGAAGTGCTTGAACCGAAGGACGTCGTCCTCTCGCGATCGTTCTCGATGGGGACCGTTGACCTCTGTGATGTCGACTACCACGAGGCGTGCGCGCGGTTTGGAGTCAAGATGGGTACCCGTCGTCCAGTAGGTGGGGTGTTCCGTGCGACTGATGGATCTGCGCTCCTCGACCTGGATGCTGAAGAGGTAAAAGCTCAGGTAGAGTGGGGAATAGTTGAAGCTGACGAGCTGTTATTTCGCTTGCGACACCCGCGAATCGGCCGCATAGAGAAGCCTCAAGGCGGTCTGGACAACCACGCGGGTGTTGCGAACCTCGTCCACGACGATGTTCCAGGAGTTAGCATCCTGAGTGACGTAGTAATAAGCCGAAAATTCGGTGGCGACGTGGTCGACGCGGAGTCGGTCGCAGAAGTGATGGGTTTCACTGATGACCTGGCGCGGGACGTGTCAGAATCGCTTGCCGGGGAGTTTGTGAAGGAAATGGGAGTAGACCAGTGAGTTCCGTCAAAGTACATGAGGGCACGAAGTCGGAAGCAACCGATTCCGACGACTCAAGCTGGGTTGCTGTGCGTTCCCCACGGACGAATTCGCGCGGAGTGAGCGCGAGTGGCGTCGTCTCAGCCATCGCGGGTGCTCGGCTCGGTTACATGCGCGGTGCTCGACGGAGTGAAACGTACTCCGTGATGCCGGAGTACGGCAGTGGCGATGCTGCGCTTTCGGATGGTATTGATCGCGACATGGCCAACCGTTGGGACGATTGAGGTAACAGAACCCCGCGATAGGTAGACGGTGATAGTTCAGCGCGGCCAGATTTGGCTTGCGCGGGTGCCCTACAACGATGATCCGGACGAATCGAAGTTGAGACCTGTCCTAGTGATTGGGTTCTCTGCTCACACTTCTCGTGACGACGCCGTTGTGCTGGTTGCGCCAATCACATCGTTTGGAGATGGTGGGCAAGCCAAATTTGGTGATGTCGCACTACTGAACTGGCGCAAATTCGGGTTATCTCATGGGAGTTACGTTCGTGCACGCAGAATATGGGGTGCCAGCCCGGCAGCGTTCGACCAGGCGAAGGGTTCTCTCGGCGAAGTAAACGAGTCTGTGATGGCTCAAGTCTTGACTGAAGTATCGGCGCTTTTCTCCTGACAGACTTGGTGAAGAGTTCCTGGATAGCAGAGAACCCCCACCCACTCGGCTCTTAGCCAGCGGGTAGGGGTTCTCTGGTCGCGGCGGGTTGCTGCACGCGAAGCGATGGACGCAGGCCGGATCAGTGGGGGAGAATGGCTTGCCCTAACCTGCCTTCGATTCCGGTTCCTGATGCGAATTGGAGTATCAGGCCGGTGACGTTGACGCCCGCTGTGGAATTGGTTCCGACAGGCTCGTTCTGGGGTCTCGCTTGGCCTCGGAGCGATTCCGAGTCCGTGGGGGCCTCGGAATACCCCCGCGAGTAGGTCGAGAACCCCCACGACCGGGGACGAGAGCCCTGCAGAATGTCGGAGGGAGAAACAGCCAATTGACCTCGGAGGAGTTGGCCCCCAGGTACTTCGACATTTGTGACGGGGTATATCGGACCGGGCCCCCTCGGACCGTCTAGCGGTGCGGCAAACTATCGAGCTCTCGCTCGGTGGGTTTGCGGGCAGGTTCCAACGGTCCGGACTCTGCATCCGCCATGATCGCTCGCGCTTCGGTGACCGTGTTGAGCACTCGCAACGGCACCTTGGCCCACACTCCACCCCGTAGGCCGTGGTGTGTACCCCCGAATGCGTGCCCCGCCTGAATCAACTGAGCAGACGAGGCCGAGAAGAACGCGGCCTGCGCGTGGTCCTCGGTGTACTCGGTAGTCCTCACAACCCCGAAGTGCACAACCATCAAGCGCACTAGACCACGAATCGAATCGGCCTTTGCCTGCGCCTGTGGCAGGGCGCGCCACGCCTCGATCTGCTCGGGTTCGCCGCTGGCGAGGATGGACTCGGCCGATGCCCCGCCATCCAGCCGCCGGCCCGCCTCGGCGAAGGCGCCGGCTGCTTCCTCGAATTTGGGTCGAAGGGTGTCCATCAGGGCGTCGCCCCCGGCTCCGCGCAGGTCTGCGGTGAATTGCTGGATGAGGGTATGGACGGCGATTTCCCGTGGGCGCGACGAGTGGTACTCGCGGGCGCTGGCCATGCCCACGTCCGAAATGAAACCTTCGATTTCAGCGGCCGTCAGATCAGGATCGCTCAGAAGCCCTTCGAGATTCGGTGCGCTTGAAACCTCCGATCTACTGGCGATAGCCGATGCAAGCTCGGCGGTCTTGGATAGCGACTGGGGCAGTTCGGCCCCGAGTGCCTGAACGGTGTCGCGGAGGCGTTGGACGTCATTGATGTTTGCAACCATGTTCTAGCTCCTCAGGAGAACCAGCCGTCGTCGTCAGACGAGGCGGTGTTGTTGGTGGTTGGGGTTTCGGCCGGTGCCGATGCGGCGATGTCGGCTTCGAGGTCGGCGGCGTCGAACCATCCGAGGTCGTCGGCGCTGGCGGCGCTGGCGAGGTGGGTGGTGTTGCTGGTGCCCGTGGTGAGAGGTGCGGCCGAGGCGGTGAGGTCTGCCGTGTCGAACCATCCGAGGTCGGCTTCGGGTTGTTTCCCGCCTGCGGCGAGGTGGCGCTCGTGCCACACGCGGTCCTCAGTGGAGGTCGGGTTGTTCGAGGCCAGCAGCACGGGCTGCAACGCCCGCAGTCGTTCGGTGGTCTCTACTGGGTTGAGGTCGTATTGGTCGTTCCAGTAACCGACTCGAGCTGCGAGGATTCGGCCTGTGGCTACGGCCGCTTTCACAGTCGCGTCTCGCGTGGCGTAGAAGCCCGGATACTGCCGCTTCAATGCGCGTTTTTCGGCGGCAGCGGCGAGGACTCGTGTCCGCTCCTTCGATGTCATTGGGGGTTTCTTCTTGGTCGTCATGAGTTGCCTTGTCGTTGGTGTCGTTTGCGGGCCTCGATCTGCCAGGGGTCGAAGGTCCAGTTCTGGCCGATCTTGTGGCCGTCGAGGCGACCTCGGCGTGCCAAGTCCCGCACGGCGTTTGGAGTGACCCCGAGAAGGTTTGCGGCCTGCTCGGTTGTCAGCCGCTCGGCGTCCTGGACCAGTCCATCATTGGGTGTTGTTGCGGCACTGGTGTTTATGGCGTTCGCACCTGCTCGGCTGGCTTTCTCGAGTGCTACGCCTGCGGCTAGTACGTCGCGGGTGAACCCTGGTGCGCCGTGGGCGCGGAGCTGCTCGTTTCCGGTTCGGATGGCCTTCGCGACGAGGGCGGCAGCTCTGGGGTCGAGCGCGACCACGCCTGTGATGAATGCGGCCGGGGTCATCGCTTGGCGGCGATTTCTTCGCGGAGTGCTCGCACTTCCTGAGTGAGTCCGAGTAGCGCCTGCGCGACTGCCATTCGGGACGCCACCTGCGCTTGCGGTCCGATGCCTGCGCAACGGGTTTCGTCGATCAGGTCGAGAACGTCGTCGTCAGAGAGGGCGGTGTCGATATTTACGTTGATCTTCACGGGTTTTCCGTTCGGTCGTTGGTTGTTGGCCGAACCGCTCTCGGGGTGGTGTTCTGGTGTCTCGCGTCTACCGGGAGACGTTCGCGGGGGTTGGTGGGCATTCCGACCCCCACGAGGGTTCAGACGGCGAAAGAAGCCGCTTCGGATTCGATTTCCGTGTGGGTCGGTGGGAACATGTCGCGGCGTTGGCGAGCCTGAACGCGACGGTTCAACTCGCGTTGCGATTCTCGGAGTTCGACTTTCGCCCAATGCGCGGTTACCTCGCGATCCCGCACGTCAGCCGACAGGACGAGGTCGAGATTCTTGTTGATGAGCTCGGCCGCCAACAGAAGGTCTGCGGCGCTGGCGTTCGTCAGCGCGAGGAGTTGGCGGGTCGGACGGATCTCCGAACAGGGGATGAACCCGAGGCGACCTTGGAGCCATAGGCGGCGAACTCGGACCGCCAACCCGAGTACCCCTCGTGGGCGTTTCGGCACTTCTTCAGTCGGGACTGCGGCCCACGCTGCTTTCCAGTTGGTGTCCTCCAGGTTCGGGATCGAGAACCCGCGCCAACCCCGCTGCGTGCGGGAGCGCAGGTCAGTGGTTTTCCCGGCGTGGTTCTGCGAGATGATCTGTTTCGAATGAAGCTCGAGCGGTGTCTCGTACCCGAGGTTGTTGCACCATTGGGCGAGGTCGCCGAGGGCCTCGGCAGTCGAGAGCGAACCTTGGGTGTCTTGGACTACTCGGGAGTCCCACCAGGCGCTGACAACTTCGATCAGTTCGTTGTACTGCAGGTTCCGCGTCATTTGAGATCTCCTTGGGTTCGAGGGCGGCGGGGTTGGACGCCTCCGCTTGGGTGCTGTGTGCGAGGCCAGAAGGTCAGAAGGCCAGGGGGCGTTCCCCGCGAAACGGCCAGGTCGGAACGTCCCCCAGGCGAGCCAAAAGCGGAGGCGCTCCCCCCGAAGGGGGCGTCGGTGGGTCTCGTTTGGCTTCCCTTGGCCTCGCGGGCGTTCCGAGGGTTTCGGTGCCCGTGCGGCGTGGGAACGCCTCCGCTTTGGCTTTCGAGAGTTCGTCGTAAGTACGCGGTCAGTGGGAATTCCCCCAATGACGACAGGTCCTCCGACCGGGGGTGTGCCGGGGTGTGCCGTAGTTCTCAGCCGGTTTTTCATGAGACGGATTCCAGAGAACGACCCGAGAACCCCGTCACACCCCGTCACGCTCGACGTTCTATCGCCCCATGCTGGCGTACCAGCACTCCAGTTCCATAGTCCCAGAACGCATTTACCGGGATAGCGCGCCGCGTCATTGGAACCGAACCCCGACAGTCAGGCGTTGTGGACCTTTCGGATCGGCCGCGTTGCGTGCGATGTGGGGTCGGGACAGCTGAGACTGCCCGAGTCTCTTTCGTTCTCGTCGTATGGCGTGTTTCTCGGCCAGGTCGTGGTCCAGGAGCTTCTCCGTGAACGTCTGGTCTGACCAACTGGTGTGGCCTCCAGCGGAAAGCCATCGGGTGAACTCGTCGTAGAGTTCCCGCGACAGGACACACGCGTTCGGGTCGAATTCGAGGTGCTCTTCCGCGAACAGCGCCAGTAGATCGACTTGCCCTCGCCACGCCTTCGTGTCAGCTACGACCCTCGGCGAGGGCGCGGGGATTCGCTGATGGTCACCGCCCGCATAGCACCGCATCGCCCCTTCTACGAGCCAGGAGAGGCACGCTTCCCGCTGTTCCTTCCCGTCCTCGATGCTGCGGCGCAGACCGTCCACGCCTACACGGTCGGTCTCGCGCTCGAGAGCATCGTGGGTTGCGCGGTAGCGCCAGGGGAACACCACGAGGGCGAGTCGTCGCCAGGTGCCGTGGTCGGTCTCGTAGATCCTCGGTTTGTGGTTCGTAGAGATTACTAGGGTGTGGGTCGCGTCCCAGGTGACGTTGTCCCGTCCGATCCCGCGTGCGGTGATCTGCGAGGTGCCGAGGATGGCCTTAAGTCGCCGGACGGAGAACGTACCCTCCGGGAGTTCCTCCAAGATTGCGAAGCGCAACCCGCGCAGGGTCATTAGCTCCGTCGGGTGATCAGACGGCCGCGAGATCAGGAGCTTGTCCGGGACGATCTGCGCGTACGAGCCGAGGGCGTAGCGGCATCCGAGGATGGTCGATTTTCCGTTCTGTCCACCACCCTGCAGGAGCGGCATCACGTCGTCCGAGGGTGCCTCGCCGGTGATGGCCTGCCCTAGCTTTGCTTGCACCCAGTCCGCAGTCTCGGCGTCGGGCAAAGCATGCAGTGCGGAGTCCCAATCCTTGTGGCGCTTCCCTGGGACGTAGTCGCACGCGGTGATCTTGGTGAACAATAGGTTCGGGTCGTGGGGGAGTAGCTCGCCCGTGCGCAGATCTACCACCCCGTTCTTGCAGTTGAGCAGGTGGGCGTGTTCCCGCGAGTCGAAGTGCTCGGCGTCTTCCTTGACCAATCCACGCAACAGGCTTTTGACCGCTCGAATCTTGTGGGCCGCAAGCAGTGTCGCGAGGCGTTTCCTCCGGTCGCCGTCGGCCGTTGGCGCTTCCTCCGCGAACATGTCCGTGAAGTGCCGCTGAACCTCCTTCGTCACCCGGTCGTCGTGTACTGGTTTCCAGACCTTCCCGGAGTACCGCATCCATCCGATACCGGGAGCGTGCCGGAATTGGTCACGCATCCGGCCAGCGAGGTAAGCAGAGAGCGGTGAGTCGTCCAGCAGCAGCCGCCCGTTTGAGTCCGCGAGGGACTGGGGGAATTCGCCGTTGACGAGTTCTAGAAGCGTGTCGGACAGTTTCACGAGGTTTCCTGTTCTTCGATGTACTGGCGAGCCGCGTCAACCTCCGTGGGAGACAACCCAATTGATATTGCTGTGTTACATAGGCGTTCGATCAGTTCCGCAGAGCCGCCATAGACGCGGTACGCCTCGCCGATGGCGTACATCAGGAACCCCCTTCGTTCGCCCTCGGCTTTGACGCCGAGCAGTCGGACGAGTCGGAGCCCAGGTGTTCCCACGGGAGCTCCTCCTGATCTCGTGACCACGGGAGGGCGCGGCTTCGGCTCCGGGCGCTGAATGTGCTCGAGCCACTCGGCCGGAAGTTCGGTAATGGGGAGGTCTCGCCACACGCGGTAGATGCGGCCGGATTTGTGGACGGACCCTGGAGCCAAGACGAACCCCTTCGAGGTCTTGAGGTCTACGCCCGGAATCGTGGCCAGTAGAGGACGCTCCGAGGAGAACGTGTAGTAGTAATGGCTTCCGCGATTGGTGCGGACCACACGGGTCGGAGGCAACGAGAGGCCGTGCTCGTTCATCCAGGGCGCGAGGAGAGCAGCGGAGTCGATATCTACGACGAGCATTCCCACGGCCGGACGAATACCGATGTTCCCGTTCGCGTGAATGCGGGTCCACCGCTCGATCTGCACCTGGTCGGTAGTCGCGTCGAGGTGTCCGTGCGACCCTGCATAGGGGGTCTTATCTCGGGGAACGAGCGGGAAGACTGCCCAGCCGTCAGCGGCGAGCGCGGGCGCATGCTGGGCGAACGGGCCAGCAGGGGGCGCTGTGGAGCCGGGTGTTGATTTGGATTGTCGTGCTGCGGATTTCACTATTACTCCTCATTTGTTCTGAGGAGCGCGTGTTACGCTTGGGTGTCGTGTTCAGCGTGTGCGTACGCGCTCCGTTCGCCCCGGTTGCCTGCCAGCAATTGGGGCGGACTGCTGTTCGGGGTCACTGCTCTTTCGGGACGCGTTGGCCGATTGGTAGGGGCAAGATTCCGGCAGTTCTGCGATGGCGAGCCTCCATGGCGCGGAGCCGACGGCGTTCGCGTTCGACGGCCGCAGTTGCAGGGTCGGACATGAGCCGTTGTGATCGCTTCTTTGCCCTCTCGCGAGCCTTGGCGCGGACCCATTCCTGATGCTCGGGAGTTCCGGGTTTCGGTCGCTGTACCGGGGCCTCTGCGGCCTCGTCGTGTCTAGGTTCTTGGTTGCTCATAGGAAACGAAATCATGTGATGTCCCTGCCGGAGAAGTATTATTATTTTGGTCGAGGCCAGTCGGAATCGAGGGAGGTCAAGAGGGAGAAAAACCCTCGGCGACAACAGATTCCGGAGACGGATTCTCGTGGCCGCTCGTTGGTCTTCCGGGCGAACGAACGCGCCCAGCGGGTACCCGAATGGAGGCGGGGTCCGCTGGGCGCGTCGGGGATTATTCGTGTCAGGGGTCACGCGATCAGAAGACGAGCGCGCCCCAGAGCAGCAGGTAGACGAGAAACGCCCACCCGGTCGCCTTCAGCTCGAATCGCTCCTGGGCCGTCATTCGGTGGCCTCCGTAGTGGTCGGCCGATTCCACACTGAGGCGTTGGCGCTCTGCCGCGTCTGTTCAGCGTCTACGAGCTGCTTGGTGAGCAGTTGTACCTTGGCTTGCTGCACTGCAGGAACAACCCTGCGCACCTCGCGGTCGAGCCAGTCGCGTGCCTGGTCGATGGTGTCTTGGACGCTTTGGCTGTCCAAGGTTTCCGCGTCGAACTGCTGGGACACTGCCGGGACCAGTTCGAGAACTTCGGCACCGTAGGTCGAGGTGATACGGAGCAGTATTCCGTTGGGCGACTGGCTGTTTCGTACGTGGAGCGATACTCGAACACCTTTGAAATAGACCAACTCGGAAGCGGTTCCGGAGGAGTAACGTTCGTCGATGAGTCGCAGCAGCGCGCCGAGGGCTTCCATCTGCTTAGCGGTGACGCTCGTCTGGTGGCCTCCACTGCTCGGTGTCGTACCGTCTCCCGAACGACGATGCTCGCCGACCGGCCGGGTCGTGTCCCGGCGTTCGTTCCTCTGGCTGGTCGGAATTTTCATGCCGTGGCCTCGGCTTCCTGGTGGCGAGCCATCTCGCGGACAGCGGACTGCAGGTCATCGATCAGGCAATGGGCGTCGCCCACGTCACGGACGACAACACTCGGGCCAGATTGACGGCCGATCGAGACTGACCCATGTCGCGGCGTGAACTTGGCGCGAACGGGGGCGTCGGGGCCTGGTTGCGCGTTCTCGGGGGTGCTTGATTGAATAAGCATGCGTTGATTTCCCTTTCGGTCCGAGCTGCGCGCTCGGGTTGGTGGTTGGATTCGCCCCCGGTGTTGGCGCACTGGGGGCGTTTTCGTATTCAGGCCGTCGCGTCGGCGGCCGTTCCCGTACGAATGTCGGAGTCGATGTAGTCCCGCAGGTCTTGGACCGCATACGCGACTCGATGGCCTAGCTTTCTGAACTTCGGACCTGCGCCTCGATACCGCAGTGCGGCCAGCGCCCCTTCGCTTGTGAGCAGTACGTCGGCCGCCTCCTTCGCTGACAACAATCGTGGAATCTCGGTGGGGCTCACGCTCGTCTCCTATCTCGTGTCGATGAACTTCACTTATTGAGAAGTAACACGAGAATATAGAAGCATCTCGTGCCACCGCGTGTCAAGCGGCGCGACTTCGTATACGGTGAGCGAATGACGACAGACTTAGCCAACGTGATCGGTGTTAACGCAAGAAGGTTGCGCCTGGAAGCAGGGGCGACAATGGAGCAGCTCGCGCGAGCCGTACGTGCGCGCGGAATGCCTTGGAGCACAGGACGTGTCGGAGACATGGAGGGCGGACGCATCAACCCAACGATGCCTACGGTTCTTGGCTTGGCAGACGCTCTAGGGGAGGTGACAGGGGGCGCTGTGCGACTGGCGGACCTGGTCGCTACTGACGACTTCGTAGAGCTGACGGGCGGCCTCGCGGTCTCGTCGGCAGCGCTCGCACGAGCTCTGGAAGGAGCGCCCGTGCGGTTTGAGGGCGACGACCGCGCACCCTGGGCAGGCGTCGAGACCGCGCAGCAACACCAGGTGCACGAGACGTTGACGGACCGGGCTCGGGCGAATGGCTGGCCAGGGGTTGCCGAAGCGAAGGCGGACCTGCGGATTACTACGGATGCCGAACTGAACGCGGTCTTCGACGCAACGGACGGCGCGGCCTTGGCGGACAAGCGCGCAGCTCGGGCGTTCAAGATCGAGATTGCGGAGCTGATGGCAACAGCACTGCGGCTGTGGGGTCGTTCCCTCGCCGAGGAGCGAGACCGGTTGGCGGCACTCGAGCCTGACGCGAACAACCAGCGGCGAGGCCAGATTTCACGCGAACTCCGCGCTCAGCTCGCGGCCGCGCTGGAGTCCAAGTAATGGCGACTGTCTCGGAGTACGAGACGAAGGCCGGAACCCGGTACGAGGTCCGCTACCGAACACCGGACCATCAGACGACCCGCAAGCGCGGCTTCAAGACGAAGCGGGACGCGAACGCCTACGCGGCGCGAGTCGAGGTGGACAAGCAGACTGGCGCATTCGTTCACCAGAGCGCAGGGCGAGCGACTATCGGAGAGTTGGGCGTCGAGTGGCTCGGGCGGCAAGCGCACCTGAAACCCTCGTCGGCTCGTGTCGTGAAATCGGCGTGGGACAACCACGTCAAACCGAAGTGGGGTCAAACCCCCGTCGGGCGCATCAAACGAACCCACGTCCAGCAATGGGTGGCCGATATGTCGGTCGGTAGCGGCCCGGTGACCATCACGCGCTGCTTCGGTGTCCTTGCGTCGATCTTGGATGACGCGGTCGCGGACCGACTGCTCGTGGTGAACCCCGCTCGAGGGGTCAAACTGCCGCGACGGAAACGAGGGGAGCAGACCTACCTGACGATGGCGCAACTGCAAGCGTTGGCCGAGCAGGCGGGGGAGCGTCGAGGGCTCGTGTTGCTCCTTGGCTTCGGCGGACTGCGGTTCGGTGAAGCGGCAGGGTTGAGGGTTCGACACCTGGACCTGTTGCGGCGACGTGTCCGCGTTGTCGAGAACGCTGTGACGGTGGCTGGACGAGTCGAGTTGGGCTCGCCCAAGTCTCACGCCCAACGCACCATTGCGGTACCTCGTTTGGTCGCGGAGGCACTCGCGAGGCAGTGCGAGGGTAAGGGGAGGGATGACATCGTCTTCCCGAACGTGCGGGGCGGTCACATGACATTGCCCTCGGCGAAGTCGTGGTGGTCCGGTGCGGTGGAACGGTGCCAGGCGCACGACCCGAGTTTCCCGAAAGTTGGTGTGCACGCACTGCGCCACACTGCGGCCTCGTTGATGATTGCGGCGGGAGCCAATCCGAAGGCCATCCAAGCTCAGCTCGGTCACGCATCGGCCACGTTGACGATGGACCGATATGGGCACCTGTTCGCCGACCAACTGGGCGACCTCGCGGACGCATTGGACGCTGCGGCTGCGGAGTCTGTGTCCAAAGCGTGTCCAGAAGATTCCCTGGAAGCCGCTCTAGGATGACCAAAACCCCCTGTCGCCAGGGGGTTTTGATGTTTATCTCGTTGTGCCCTCGGTGAGACTCGAACTCACACTGGACGGGTTTTGAATCCGTTTCCTCTGCCAATTGGGATACGAGGGCTTGTTGCGATGACTACATTAGAAGATGCGATTTCAATGTCAAACACCGGTACCCTCTAATCGTTCGCGTCTCGTGTCGGGGCGGTTCGATGGAGGAGGATGGTGGCCATGAATTCGCCGCAGCCGCAAGGCAATCAGCTCGCACCCCGTCGTGTTGTCGTCGCTGAAGACGAGGCGTTGATCCGCATGGATCTGGTCGAGATGCTCCGCGAAGAGGGCTACGACGTCGTCGGTGAGGCCGGTGACGGGCAGGTCGCGGTGGAGTTGGCCGAGTCGCTCAAGCCTGATCTGGTCATCATGGACGTGAAAATGCCCAGGAGAGACGGCATCGACGCCGCTTCGGAGATTGCCGCCAAACGCATCGCTCCTGTTGTCATTCTCACAGCGTTCAGTCAGCGCGAGTTGGTCGAGCGCGCACGCGATGCCGGCGCCATGGCTTACTTGGTCAAGCCGTTCTCGATCAGTGACCTCGTTCCCGCTGTCGAATTGGCGGTCAGTCGTTTCCGCGAGGTGACGGCGCTCGAGCGTGAGGTCGCTGATCTTTCGGACCGGCTCGAAGCACGCAAGCTGATCGAGCGAGCCAAGAGTGTTCTGATGGTTCGCCAAGCGCTCACCGAACCTGAGGCGTTCAAGTGGATTCAGCGCGCCGCGATGGATCGGCGCTCCACGATGAAGGCGGTCGCACAGGTCGTACTGGAAACTCTGGGCGGTGAACCGGACGCTTGAGCAAAGTGTCCGGGTTACCCGGTTGCTGCGTCGACCGTCGAAACGTCGCGCAGCGCTACAGCCGTGTAAACTCTGTGCACCTTCAGATAACAGTCAGGTCACAGGGCTTTCTTGAAGGATCGCGAAACGGTTCCAAGGTCTAGCGTCTGATCCCACAGCGAGCGCCAGTTCGGGTGGCGCGAGCACCGGCTGATCTTAGGAGCGTGGGATGGCTAGACGAACACTTGTGCGTACTGCTGCAGTTCTCGGCGCGGCATCACTGGCACTTGCAGGCTGTAGCTCGGACAAGTCGGATGACTCGTCTTCGAGTGGCTCTACGTCCGGCGCTTCTGCCGCGACGACATCCGTCACGACTGATTGCACCCCGGAGCAGGCCAAGGCCGGCGCCACCCCGTCCACGGAAGCGCTGCGCATCGGCACGCTTCTTCCCGATACAGGCAGCTTGTCGTTCCTCGGGCCGCCGATGGTCGCGGGCACCCAGCTGGGAGTCAACGACGTCAATGCAGCCGGAGGCGTTCTCGGCCAACCGGTCCAGCTGATTCCCGGCGATTCGGGTGACACCACAACGGACACCGCCAATACCACCGTCGACCGCGAATTGGCTGCAGGCACTCAGGTCATCGTCGGCGCCGCGTCGTCTTCGGTCTCGCTCAAGGTGATCGACAAGATCGCCAGCGCAGGCGTCGTGATGTTCTCGCCTGCCAACACCTCGGACCAATTCGTCTGCTACCCAGACAAGGGCATGTACTTCCGCACCGCTCCGACGGACGTACTGCAGGCTCAGGCCGTCGCACAGCTCATTTCGGACGACGGTGGTCAGCGCGTAGCGATCATGGCCCTCAACGACCCGTACGGGACGGGTCTGGCGGACAACATCGAAAAGAATCTGATCGATTCGGGTGTCCCCTCCGATCAGATCGAGAAGATCATCTACGACCCGAACGCGCAGTCGTTCAACTCCGAAGTCGATCAAGTCAAGAACTTCAATCCGGATGCAGTGGCACTGGTGGGCTTCGAAGAGTCGGCGAAGATCATCACGCGCATGCACGAAGTGGGCATCGGCCCGTCGGACGGAATGGCGATGTACGGCGTCGACGGCAACATGGGTAACGCTCTCGGCGAATCCGTGGCGAAGCCGTTGCTCGACACCATGCAGGGAACGACGCCCCTGACGGACGTCGGAGCTGCCTTCCAGGATCGTCTGAAGGCTGTGAACCCCTCTCTGATCGACTTCAACTACGCCGGAGAGTCATACGACGCGGTGGTGATCTCAGCGCTCGCTGCCGAGCAGGCGAAGTCGACGGCCGGTACCGACATCGCGGCCAACATCAACAGCGTCACCGAAGGCGGCACCAAGTGCACGTCCTACGTCGAGTGCCTGCCGTTGGTGAAGGCGGGAACCGACATCGACTACGACGGCATCACCGGTGAGTTGGACTTCAACGATTCGGGGGAGCCGTCCATCGGTTCGTACGGAAAGCTCAAGTTCGGCCCTGAGAACACCCTGACCACAGAAGGATTCGTGGTGGTGGGCAAGTAAGTCGTGGGCAGGTAAGCAGCCAACGAGAATGGGCCAGGGTCTCGCGACCCTGGCCCATTCTCGTGTCTGTCCTACTTCTCTTTGCTTCCAGCGAGCGTTCCCAAGTACAACTCGATCACCTTGGGGTCGTTCATCAGATTGGCGCCGGTGTCGGTGTACGCGTTCTTACCCTGATCGAGTACGTAACCGCGGTCGCAGATCTGAAGGCAGCGGCGCGCGTTCTGCTCGACCATGATGACCGAGACACCGGCAGCATTGATCTTCTTGCAGCGGATGAACACCTCGTCCTGGAACATGGGGGACAGGCCCGCGGACGGTTCGTCGAGCAGCAGCACCGACGGATCCATCATCAGGGCCCGGCCCATCGCGACCATCTGGCGTTCGCCGCCGGAGAGTGCGCCGGCCTTCACCTTTCGTCGTTCACTCAGAAGAGGGAACAGTTCACTCACGAAGGCGAATCGTTCCGCGAATGCCTTGGGCCGCAGATAAATGCCCATTTCGAGGTTTTCTTCGATGGTCAGAGTCTGAAAGACGTTCTGTGTCTGAGGGACGTACCCGACTCCCTTCTGAACGAGGACGTGAGCGGGCGCAGACGTGATGTTGTCCTCGCGTAGGGTGACCGACCCTTCGCGTACCGGTATCAGTCCGAACAGTGATTTCAGGAGTGTCGATTTGCCTGCGCCGTTCGGTCCGATGATCCCGACGATTTCCCCTTCCTTCAGGAAGAAGTTGCATTCACGCAGGATGTTGACGCCGGGAATGTAGCCCGCGACGAGGCTGTCGGCGCGGAGCAGGGCACCTGCCGACAGTCGCTGATGCTCCTCGGCCGTCGCGGCGAACTCTGCAGGCGTGAGTGAACGTGCGTGGTTCTCGCTCATGGCTTCTCGTGCCTTCCGCGCGGTTCCTCGGGACTCGATTCCAGCGTCGCGGCGAGATCGGCCGGAAGGTTGTCGATGTCGGGTTCCGACAGGTCCCCGCCCGTCTCGAGGGTTTCGACCTCGGCTTCAGCCAGGGCGGCGGCCAGAACGGCCGTCTCGCCCACCGGATTTCCGTTGTCGTCGAACTCGAGGGCCTGGTCATGGTGGCTGCCCAGATATGCGTCGACGACGGCTGTGTTGGACGAGAGTTCGTCCGGGGTGGATTCGGCGATGACGCTGCCCTGCGCCATGACCACCACCCAATCGCTGATGTCTCGGATCACGTCCATGTCGTGCTCGACGAACACGACGGTCATTCCGTCGTCGCGCAATGACTTGATGTGTCCGAGCAGGCTTTGCGTCAGAGCAGGATTGACCCCCGCCATCGGTTCGTCCAGCATCACCACCGAGGGCGAGGTCATGAGTGCGCGAGCCATTTCGAGCAGTTTGCGCTGCCCACCGGAGAGTGAACCGGCGAGGTCGTCGGCCTTGGTGTCGAGTTTGAATCGTGCGAGGAGTTCGTTGGCGCGTTCGGTGATCTCGCGTTCCTGGCCTTTCCAGATCCACGGGACGAGAGATGCAAAAATGCGTTCACCACGTTGGCCGGTGGCACCGAGACGTACGTTGTCCAGCACGGTGAGTTTGGAGAGCGCCTTGGTCAACTGGAACGTCCGTACCACTCCTTTCCTGGCTACCTGGTGGGGATACATGCGGCCCAGCGATTGACCGTCCATCGACCACGTACCGGTGTCCGGCCGGTCGAATCCGGTAAGGAGGTTGAAGAGCGTCGTTTTTCCGGCACCGTTTGGACCGATCAGACCCGTGATGCACCCTCGTTGAATCTCGAGGTGATCGACGTCGACGGCCTTGAGACCGCCGAACGTCCGCGAGACGTTGTCAGCGACCAACACCGGGTCGGGTTTCGCCGATCCGGGAAGGTGAGGAACGTCGGCAAAGATCTGTGCTCTGGTATCGGCGTCAAGCATTGAGTTGCACCTCCCGCTTGTTACCCAGTATTCCCTGCGGTCTGAAGACCATCAGGAGAGCAATCATCAATCCGAGCAGGACGTACCTGGTGGCCCCGACCTGTTGTTCGGTCAGCGAGAGCAGCGGATTCTCGCCGGAGATCGCCTGACGCAGCAAGGCATCAGGGATGGCGAGGAGGAACCAGAACAACATTGCGCCGACCACCGGGCCGAATACCGTTGCCGCCCCGCCCAGAATCAGTGCGCCGAACGCGAAGAACGTCTGCGCGGTCGAGTAGAAGTCCGGGTTGATGGACTTGGTCTGCAAAGCGTTGAACACCCCGGCCAGACCACCGATCACGCCGCCGAGAACCAGCGCCTGCATCTTGTACACGAACACGTTCTTGCCCAACGATCGCGCTGCGTCCTCGTCTTCGCGAACCGCCTTGAGGACGCGCCCCCACGGACTATGCGTCAACAGGTAGACAAATCCGCACAAGATCAAGACCAGCGTCCACCCCACGACCATCGACCAGAGGTCGTCTCCGTAGAACTTCACGCCGAGAAATGAGTACTGCTTGGCCGAGTCGAAGGGGCTCAGTGCGGTGAACGGGTCTGCGAAACCGAACAGGCCATTAGTGGAACCGGTCACCGAATCCGACGCGGTCGAGCGGAAGATCAGACGCAAGATCTCCGAAGCGGCGATGGTCACGATGGCGAGATAGTCGGCGCGCAGACGCAGCGTCGGGATACCGAGCACGAGCGCGAGGAGCCCGGCTGCGGTGAGTCCGACGAGGATGCCGAGCCAGAGCGGCTGGTCGTAGGTCACGGTCATGATGCCGACGCCGTAGCCGCCGAGAAGGGCAAAACCGATCTGACCGAAATTGAGCAGTCCGGCGTAGCCGAAGTGCAGGTTCAACCCGATTGCCAACAGTGCGTAGAAGATTGCCGACGGCCCGATCAGCTGGGCGAAGGAAACCTGGAAAGCTCCCATGATGTCCATGTTCGTCACCCGATCCTTTGTCTGGATCCGAGGATGCCCTGGGGGCGAACCACGAGGATCACGATCAAGACGAGAAGTCCGCCGATGTATTTGAGGTCTGGGTTGATGATGAGCGTCGAGAGTTGGACCAGAAGTCCCACGATGACGCAGCCGAGTAGCGCCCCGTACGCGGTTCCCAGACCACCGAGGGTGATTCCGGCGAACATGAGCAGCAACAGTTTGAAGCCCATTTCCCACTGGACGCGTCCGCCGAGCTCGGAGATACCGAACAGCACACCGCCGAGGGCGGCCAATCCGCCGCCGAGACCCCAGACGAACATGATCACCCGCTCGACGTTGATACCGGACGAAGCGGCGAGGTCACGATTGTCGGAGACGGCACGCATGGCCTTTCCGATGCGAGTCTTCTGCAGAAGCAGTGCGACGCCGACCAGGACGACCAGACTGACGATCATGACTATCGCGTTGGCGTCGGTCAGTGCGATCGGGCCCCAGTTCTTCTCGACCTGGCCCTGGTAGTCGTCGAACGGTTCGGCGCGGTCGGAGAAGAAGATCAGGATCAAGTAGCGCAATGAAATCGCGAGACCGATCGAGACCACCAATTGCGCGATCAACCCGGTCTTGCGCTTACGCAGTGGTTTCCAGACGATTCCGTTGGTCAGCAGGCCGATGCCGATGCCGACGAAGATCGCGAGGATCGTGGCGGGAATCAGCGGAACGCCGAAGGACGTGTTGATCACCCAGGCAGCAACGGCTCCCAACGTCACCATCTCGCCGTGAGCGAAGTTGGTCAGGCCGGTGGTGCCGTAGATCAGGCTCAAACCCACACCGGCGATCGCGATCACGAGGCCGAACCGCAGACCGTCGACCGTCGTGCGGATCAGCTTCTCGCCGAAGCTGACATTCGAGGCGGTACGTACCTCGCCGAACGAGAAGATCACGGTGTTCGCGCGGCCGGCCACCACCTCGCGTTCGACAGCGGCTTGCACACTGACCCCGTCGGGAAGTGTGTCGGCAACGATCTCGAAGGTGTAGGTGCCCGGTGCCACGGCCAGTTCCCAACGGCCGTTCGATGCCGATTCTCCGGTGGCGACTTCCGTGCCGGAAGAATCGAGCGCACGGACGGTGACGCCCTCGAGGCGTGTGCCGCCGTTGTTGAGATTGCCGCTGACGGGGACAGCGTTGTCGGGAACCGGTGCTGTCGGTGTTGCGGATGCTGTCGGGGTCGGCGGTGTAGGGGAAGTGGTCGGTTCCTGAGCCGAAGCAGTTCCGGCCAGGCTGAGTAATGCGAAGAACGTCAGTAATGCAAAGGCCAGTAGTCGGCTGAGTGTCGCGAGGGTCTGCCGTTTCACTACGGGTGGGGCCACGTACGTCCTCCGAGCGGGTCGGGAATAGCGCGTCTGGACAAAGGTGCCGCGCAGCAGAGGGATTGTTTCGCTGCTGCGATTTCCGGACTCTAACGGCTCCGTTCGCTTCAGATGGGGTTCTGAGATTTCCGGGATGTTTCGGTTCCGTATCGAAGGCCGAAGGCTGCATCAATTGTCCGATTCTTGTGTCTGTTCCTGCGTAAACAACGGCGAAGGCGTCGATGTCGGTCGCGATCCCTAGACTGATGAACCGTGAGCCCCGCAACCACAACTCGGTCCAGCACGTCCACCGCTCCAGCCGGCACCACCGGCAAGGCGGACGATCGCCCTCTTCTGATGCTTCTTGACGGGCATTCGTTGGCGTTTCGCGCCTTCTACGCGCTGCCTGCAGAGAACTTCAAGACGCACAGTGGGCAGGCCACCAACGCGGTGTACGGCTTCACGTCGATGTTGATCAACCTTCTTCGTGACGAGCAGCCCACCCACTTGGCCGCGGCTTTCGACGTGTCGCGTCAGACGTTTCGCGCCGACCTGTTCCCCGAATACAAGGCGCAGCGCGCGAAGGCTCCGGACGAATTCAAGGGCCAGATCGACATCACCAAGGACGTTCTCGGCGCGCTGGGCATCCCGGTCATGGCCGAGGAAGGTTTCGAGGCCGACGACGTGATCGCCACCTTGACCACGCAGGCGGAGGCACTCGGATACCGGGTTCTCGTCGTGACCGGCGACCGCGACTCGCTGCAGCTGGTGACCGACAACGTCACTGTGCTTTACCCGAAGAAGGGTGTCTCGGAGCTCACCCGATTCACGCCGACGGCCGTCGAGGAGAAGTACAGCCTCACTCCGTCGCAGTATCCGGATTTTGCTGCCCTGCGCGGCGACCCGAGTGACAACCTCCCCGGTATCCCCGGCGTCGGCGAGAAGACCGCTACCAAGTGGATCCGTGAGTACGGCGACCTGCAGGGACTGGTCGACAACGTGGACAAGGTCCGCGGCAAGGTGGGCGACTCACTGCGGGAGAACCTCGCGAACGTCCTGCTCAATCGTCAGCTCACCGAAATGGTTCGCGACGTTCCCTTGCCGTACACGCCCGAGCAGTTGGTGTTGGCCCCGTGGGACCGCGAGAAGATTCATGCGTTGTTCGACGATCTCGAGTTCAAGGTTCTCCGCGATCGACTGTTCGCGACCCTGTCGTCGTCCGAGCCCGAAGCAGAGGAAGGGTTCGAGGTCAGCGGCGACGCACTCGCCCCGGGTGCGGTTGCCGCGTGGCTCGACGCCCACGCACGAACCGGTGAGCGTCACGGCGTGACGGTGCTCGGAACCAGAACTCCGTTCGCCGGCGACGTCACTGCACTCGCGATCGCGGCCTCCGACGGTGAATGTGCATACATCGCGGCGTCGACGGCAACACCGGAAGACGAAGCAGCTCTCGGTGATTGGCTCGCCGACGCATCGCAGCCGAAGGCGCTGCACGAAGCCAAGTGGGCGATCCATGCTCTGCGTGGGCGTGGTTGGACGCTCGGTGGACTGACCAGCGACACTGCTCTGGCCGCGTACCTCGTCCGGCCGGGCCAGCGCAGCTTCAATCTCGACGACCTCTCGCTCCGCTACCTCAAGCGTGAACTGCGCGCCGAAACATCCGGCCAGGAACAGCTTTCACTGCTCGACGACACCGAGCAGCTCGATGCCGAAGCGGCCGAGACCGCGATGCTCAGCGCTCAGGCCGTTCTCGACTTGGCAGCTGCACTCGACACCGAGTTGGAGTCGATCGAGTCCAAGTCGCTCCTCTCCGACATGGAACTGCCGTTGACGATCGAGCTCGCTCAGATCGAGGCCACCGGCATCGCCGTCGACAGCGCGCATCTGCACGATCTTCAGAGCCGTTTCGCCTCCCAGGTCGCCGACGCCGCAAACTCCGCCTACGAGGTGATCGACAAGCAGATCAACCTGGGTTCGCCGAAGCAACTGCAGGTGGTCTTGTTCGAAGAACTCGACATGCCCAAGACGAAGAAGACGAAGACGGGCTACACCACCGACGCCGAGGCGTTGCAGGGTCTGTTCGACAAGACAGGACACCCGTTCCTCGAACACCTTCTCGCGCATCGTGATGCGACGCGTATGAAGGTGACCGTCGACGGTCTTCTCAAGGCCGTAGCCGAAGACGGACGCATTCACACGACGTTCAATCAGACGGTTGCCGCGACCGGACGCCTGTCGTCGACCGATCCGAACTTGCAGAACATCCCGGTGCGAAACGACGCGGGGCGCGAGATTCGCGACGGATTCGTAGTCGGGCAGGGGTTCGACGTTCTGCTCACTGCCGACTACAGCCAGATCGAAATGCGCATCATGGCGCACGTGTCAGGCGACGAGGGGCTGATCGAGGCATTCAACACCGGTGAGGACCTGCACAGTTTTGTCGGCTCGCGTGCATTCGGTGTACCGATCGAAGAGGTGACTCCTGAACTGCGTCGCCGGGTCAAGGCGATGTCGTACGGTCTGGCCTACGGGCTCAGTGCCTACGGATTGGCGTCGCAGCTGAAGATTTCGACCGAAGAAGCGAAGCAGCAGATGGATGCGTACTTCGCTCGTTTCGGCGGCGTGCGGGATTACCTCCACGCGGTGGTCGAGCAGGCACGTAAGGACGGCTACACCTCGACGCTCTACGGTCGTCGTCGCTACCTGCCGGACCTCAACAGCGACAACCGTCAGCGTCGTGAGGTTGCCGAACGTGCTGCCCTCAATGCGCCGATCCAGGGCACTGCGGCCGACATCATCAAGGTGGCGATGATCAACGTGCAGAAGGCTCTCGCCGACGCCGGATTGAAGTCGCGCATGCTGTTGCAGGTGCACGACGAATTGGTGCTCGAAGTGGTTGCCTCCGAGTTGGAGGAGGTCACCGCGCTGGTCAAGGACAAGATGGCCACAGCCATCGAGCTGTCGGTACCTCTGGATGTTTCGGTGGGAACCGGTCGAAGCTGGGACAGCGCGGCTCACTAGGGAGCAACGAAAAAGGCTGGGCCGGAATCGACTTCGATTCCGGCCCAGCCTTTTCACGCTATTCAGCAGATGCGGTCTGCTCTGCGATCTGCTTGCGGACCTCGTCCATGTCGAGTGCCTTGACCTGAGTGACGAGCTCCTCGAGCTGAGCGGCGGGAAGCGCGCCGGCCTGGTTGAACACGAGTACGCCTTCGCGGAAGGCCATGATCGTGGGGATGGAGCGGATGTTGGCGGCCGCTGCGATTCCCTGCTCGGCCTCGGTGTCGACCTTGGCGTGAACGACGTCGGCATGCTTCTCCGAAGAGGCTTCGAACGTCGGTGCGAACTGGCGGCACGGGCCGCACCAGGAGGCCCAGAAGTCCACGAGGACGACGTCGCTGCCGTTGATCGTTTCGTCGAAGTTCTGCTGGGTGAGTGTCTGGGTGGCCACAGGGGTCCTTTCCATTGTGCGGGCTGTTGGTGTGTGCAACGCCCCGGAACCGCTGATTCTTCCCTGAGCCGATTTCAGCTTGCGTTCTCGGTCGCCCGAAACGTCCGGCGGTAGGCCTGCGGCGTGGTGCAACGCAGACGAATGAAGTGCTGGCGAAGCACGGCACCGCCGCCGAATCCGACGCGTTCTGCGATGACGTCGACGGAGAGGTCGGAATTCTCGAGGAGATGTTGGGCGGCCAGTACTCGCTGATCGCTGAGCCAGCGGGCGGGGGTTGTTCCCGTTTCCGCTTGGAAACGGCGCGCGAACGTGCGCGCGGACATGTTCGCGCGGGCTGCGACCATGCCCACAGTGAGGTCGAGGGCGAGGTTCTCCGTCATCCAGTCGAGGAGCGGGGCAAGGGTTGCACTCGGCGTCGAGGCGAGGGGAGTGGCAACGTACTGGGCTTGCCCACCGTCACGATGGGGCGGCACCACCATCCTTCTCGCGATGCCATTGGCAACGCGAGAACCCTGTTCTTTTCGGACGATGTGCAGGCACAGGTCAATTCCTGCCGCGGTGCCTGCGCTGGTGAACACCGGATCTTCGTCCACGTACAACACGTCCGGATCGACCTTGGCTTCCGGATACGTCTGGGCAAGCCTCTCTGCATGCCGCCAATGCGTCGTGCATCGCCTTCCGTCCAGTAGTCCAGCCGCCCCGAGGACAAACGCTCCGGTGCACAGACTCGCCACCTTGGCGCCCCGGGCTACGGCCTCGTTGAGTTTGACCAACAGGGGATCGACACTCGAGTCGGGACTCGGTGAGCACATGTACGCGTCGCCGGCGTCGTAGGTTCCGCCGGCGGACACGACGATGAGATCGGCGTCGTCGAGAGAATCGAGGTTGTACGGAACATCGATGTTGTACCCGAACCGCGTTCGGATCGGACCCGGAACTGCGGCGATCAGAGAGAAGTCGTACGTGGGGAGGCCGTCGTCGGATCGGTCGAAGCCGAAGACTTCACATGCCACGCCGAGTTCGAACGCCTCGGTCATCGGCATCAGTGGGACCACCACTTTCGCGAGCATCTTTCGAGTGTGACAGAAAAACAGGAAAGTGGCAGAAAATCGTCCAAGTCTGGCTTTTCTGCCACTACTGCCACGTGGGACATTCCGTCAGGCTGGACACATGGCAATCATCGTCGTCAGCGTCTTGGTCCTACTGGTCCTGAACGTACTAGCTCTTGCCGGCCGAACGCCCGACACTCGTCACGACGTCAGTCCGCACGGAGACTTCACCCTTTGAGGGCAAGTCTGGCCTTTCAATACACCGCAGCTGCGGTGGTGTGGGGAGCCAGTTTCCTCTTCATGAAGATCGGGCTCGAAGGTCTGTCCTTCACGCAGGTAGTTCTGTGGCGCTTGGTCTTCGGTGCGCTCGCGCTGGTTCTCGTGTCAGCGGTCAGCCGGATCGGCCTACCGAGGGACTTTCGCGTCTGGAAACACATGGCTTTTCTCGCAGCGACACAATGCATCGTGCCGTGGCTGCTGTTCAGTTGGGCGGAGCAAAACATGTCCTCGGGACTCGCGAGCATCTACAACGCCACCACACCACTGATGACTATGGCTGTCTCCCTTGCCTTTCTGCCGGGGGAGACGCTGACGCGATACAAATCGCTGGGGTTGCTTCTCGGATTCGGTGGGGTGCTGATCGTATTGGCGCCGTGGAATCTCGGCGTCGGCGGAAGTGTCAGTTCTCAGGTCGCTTGCCTGGGAGCGACTGCATCGTACGGGATTTCGTTTGTCTACCTCAGACGTTTCGTGCTTCCTCTCGGCGTCGACACCCGCACAGTCGCGCTATTACAGATCAGTATCGGAGCTTTCGTGATGGTTCTGGCCTCACCGGTCATCGCGAATACACCGATGCACCTGACGCCGGCAATTGTCCTGTCGATGATCGCTCTGGGCGCACTGGGGACCGGGCTCGCATTCATCTGGAACACCAATGTCGTTCAGGAGTGGGGGCCGACTGCGGCGTCCACCGTCACTTATCTCAGTCCAGTGGTGGGCGTCGCTCTCGGCGCAATAGTCTTGAACGAAAGCGTTGGCTGGAATCAGCCGGTTGGTGCACTCGCGGTGATCGCGGGAATCCTGGTGACCCGACGTGCAACCCGCTCTGTCACAGCGGCGGCGTCAGTAACCATTCCGTCTTCTGTTCGCCGTCCCAGCGCCTGATCGCGCCGCAGCGCCCTTGAATCACGTCGGTGCCCAGCAGGGCGATGGCTTCACCCAGACGTGCAGGTTCGACGCGTCGGGCGAGCGTTACATGAGGCGTCCACGCGCCGGGCTCGACGTGGGCGGGAAGTGCCGTCGAGCCAACTGTTGACTCGGCTATTTCTCGGTGCAGGTGAAGGAGTGCGCGCGAAGGAATGACCGAGCGCGCCAAGACCATCTGCTTGCCGCCGAACACGACGTAGCCACCGAGTCGGACCTCGAAGTCCAGGGCCGAGAAGCGCCGCTTCAACAGTTCGTCGATCTCCGCGGGGATCTCACGGGCGACGAACAGCGTGATGTGCGGACGGTTGGACGGGCTGTGATGAGAGGCCTGACTCGGTAAACCGGCGTCGGCGAGTAGCTGCCATTGTGCTCGCACTGCCGACTCACTCACTGGATCGAGGAGCAATTCCACCGACTGGACCATGGTGAGCAATGATTGCCTGATGACAGGTGCGAGCGCAATCGGTACTTCGGCCATGCGGCTGGGGCTCATGCACGGCGACGGAATCGGCCACGAAATCGTCCCGGCGACACGGCAGATCGTGGATGCGGCGTTGTCAGCGGTTCATGCTCCGCCCGTCGAGTGGGTCGAGCTTCCGCTCGGGAGTACGGCCATAGACAGCCACGGCACGCCGATTCCCGACGAGACCATCGATGGGTTGGGGCAGCTGCAGGGTTGGATTCTCGGACCCCACGACAGTGCGTCCTATCCGGAGAGGTTTCGCGGACAACTCACACCCGGCGGCGTCATCCGGAAGAAGTTCGAGCTGTTCGCGAACATTCGGCCGGCAGCGGCGTTCCCCGGTGTCAAGGCAATGGTCCCCGACATGGATCTGGTGATCGTCCGCGAGAACACCGAGGGGTTGTACGCGGATCGGAACATGGCAGTCGGCAGCGGCGAGTTCATGCCGACGCCCGACATCGCGCTGGCCGTCGGTGTGTTCACCCGCGCTGCGTGTGAACGGATCGCACGCACTGCCTTCGCGTTGGCGTCGCGACGGCGCAATCACGTCACGATCGTCCACAAAGCCAACGTCCTCACACTGACCACCGGCCTGTTCCGTGACGCCTGCCGAACCGTCGCTGCGGAGTACCCACACGTAGTCGTCGACGACGAGCACGTCGACGCGATGGCGGCGCACCTCGTTCGACGCGGCGGAGACTTCGACGTCGTGGTGACCGAAAACATGTTCGGCGACATTTTGTCGGATCTGGCGGGCGAGCTGTCCGGTTCACTCGGAACCGCGCCGTCGATCAACGCTTCCGAGACGCAGGTCATGGCTCAGGCTGCGCACGGTGCAGCACCCGACATCGCCGGGAAGAATCGGGCGAACCCGACGGCACTGTTCCTCTCGAGTGCAATGATGCTCGACTGGCTCGATGATGCGCGTGGCGATCGGTTGTTGTCTGCGGCAGCACGCCGCATTTCAGACGCGGTTCGCACGACCATCGCGTCGGGCATCGCGACCGCCGACCTCGGCGGTTTGGCATCGACCAGCGAATTTTCCGAAGTCGTGTACGCACACACTCTGCGTCGCTGATTCTTGTACGACAGGCCGGAATCTTGCGAAGTCGGCGACGGTGGAACTCCTGCCGTAACCTACCGTTCGACTGAATTTCGGATGGACGTTGCAAGTGCGGCGATCGACGAGTGGAGAGCAGAGTCGTGGTCGATGAAAACGCACGGGCACCAAGGCCACGTGGCGTGAGTTATGGCTCGAGCAGTGGCGGGCGTATCCGCGCCAACGTGGTGCGAGTCCTGTTGGTGGGCTTGATCGTCGCATTGTGCGGCGGATGTGTCACCAACAACGAGGGTCTCGTTCCGGAAGGGCCGCCACTTGATGTCCAGAAGGTGCCCGAGATCGCCGCACTTCTGCCGTCCAAGGTCACGGATTCGGGCAAACTGCAGGTCGGGGTCAACATTCCTTACGCGCCAAACGAATTCAAGGACGCGGACGGCAACATCGTCGGTTTCGACGTCGACCTGATGAATGCCGTTGCCGCCGTGCTCGGGGTCGAAGCTGTCTTCAACCAAGCCGACTTTGACAAGATCATCCCCGCTATTCAGTCGGGAAGCTACGACCTCGGCATGTCTTCGTTCACCGACTCCAAGGAGCGCGAGAAGACGGTCGACTTTGTCACGTACTACAGCGCGGGTATCCAGTGGGCCCAGCGGCCGGACAAGCCAGTCGATCCGAACAATGCGTGCGGGCTTCGGGTGGCGGTGCAGACCACGACCACCGAGGACATCGACGAGGTGCCTGCCAAGAGCGAGGCCTGCGTGGCCGAGGGCAAACCCCCGATCGACAAGATCAAGTACGACAGCCAGGACGACGCGGCCAACGCGCTCATTCTCGGTCGAGTCGACGCGCTGTCCGCTGATTCACCAGTGACCGGCTATGCGATCAAACGGAGCAAGGGCCGGATGGAAGCTGCGGGAGAACCCTTCGATTCGGCGCCTTACGGCTGGCCGATCGTGAAGGGCTCCGCCCTCGGTCCCGCCCTGCAGCAGGCAATGCAGTACCTGATCGACAACGGTGTCTATCAACAGATCGCGCAGACCTGGAGTGTCGAGGCCGGCGTCATCGAAGTATCCAAGATCAACGGCGCGGAAAGCTGATGAACATGACAACAACTGAGACCGGCGATCCGGTGCCGATCAAGGCGATTCCACTACGCAGACCTGGTCGTTGGATTGCCGCGGTCGTCGTCGTGGTCCTCTTCGGACTGTTCGTTTACGGCGCGGCGACCAACGAAGCCTTTGCATGGGGGACTTACGGTCAGTATCTGTTCGACAAACGCATCTCCGCTGGTGCGTGGACAACGATCCAGCTGACGGTGCTGGCAATGGTGATCGCGATCGTCCTCGGTGTGATTCTGGCAGTCATGCGACTCTCTCCCAACCCGGTGCTTCGCGCCGCGGCTTGGGGCTATCTGTGGATCTTTCGAGGAACACCTGTCTACGTGCAGTTGGTCTTCTGGGGCCTGTTCCCGTCGATTTACAAGAGCATCGATCTCGGTATTCCCTTCGTACATCAGTTTGCGCACATCAATCTCCAGGACTTGCAGGCAGCGTTTCTGTTTGCCGTGATCGGTTTGGCATTGAACGAGGCCGCCTACATGGCCGAGATCGTCCGCGCCGGCGTGAGTTCGGTCAACGAGGGCCAGACCGAAGCATCTGTTGCATTGGGTATGACGTGGAGTCAGACGATGCGACGAACCGTTCTACCGCAGGCGATGCGCGTCATCATTCCGCCGACCGGTAACGAGGTCATCAGCATGCTCAAGACCACCTCGCTCGTGACGGCGGTCCCTTACAGCTTCGAGTTGTACGGTCGAGCGCGCGATATCTCGGGCGCCAACTTCGAGCCGATTCCCCTGTTGATGGTGGCGGCGACGTGGTACCTCGCAATCACGAGTCTGCTCATGATCGGGCAGTACTACGTCGAGCGTCACTATTCGAAGGGCGCAACCCGAGCACTGACCACACGCCAACTTCAGGCACTGGCCGACGCGCAAGGAAAAGCTACGGTAGTGGAAACGCTTCCGGATACCCCCGGAGGAGAACGCAAATGACCCCCATGGTGAAAGCAGACCGAGTTTGTAAGAACTTCGGCGCATTGGAGGTCCTGAAAGGGATTTCGCTCGAAATCGACCCCGGTCAGGTCCTGTGTCTCGTCGGGCCGTCCGGGTCGGGCAAGTCGACGTTCTTGCGCTGCATCAATCACCTCGAGCAGGTCAACGCCGGCCGACTGTACGTCGACGGCGACCTGGTGGGCTACTCGGAGAAGAACGGAAAACTGTACGAACTTCACCCGCGAGCAGCGGCCAAACAACGCCGCGACATCGGGATGGTGTTTCAGCACTTCAATCTGTTCCCGCACCGCACCGCTCTCGAGAACATCATCGAAGCGCCGACGCAGGTGAAGCGCGTCAGTAAGAAGAAGGCTGTCGAACGAGCGAAGGACCTCCTCGATCAGGTCGGGTTGAGCGCCAAAGCCAACGCCTACCCGGCCCAGTTGTCGGGTGGTCAGCAGCAAAGAGTTGCCATCGCCCGCGCCCTCGCGATGGACCCGAAGCTCATGCTGTTCGACGAGCCGACGTCCGCGCTCGACCCCGAACTGGTCGGTGAAGTTCTCACCGTGATGAAGCAGTTGGCCAAAGAAGGTATGACGATGGTGGTCGTCACCCACGAGATGGGATTCGCCCGCGAGGTCGCCGACCAGTTGGTGTTCATGGACGGGGGAGTTGTGGTCGAGGCAGGCGAGCCGCGGGAACTCCTGGCCAATCCTCAGCACGACCGGACCAAGGCTTTCCTGTCGAAGCTGCTGTAGCCGTCAGGGTTTGACGGCGCTGAAAATTGCAGTGCCCGGAAAGAGTTGGCCGCGCAGGGGACTCCACTGTCCCCATTCGCGGTCCAACCACTCCGGCCATTCGGGCTCGATGATGTCGCGCACCTGAAGTCCGGCGGCGACGATCTCACGAACCCGGTCGCCGATGGTGCGGTGATGCTCGACGTAGGTGGGGACTCCGTTGTCATCGACCTCGACATACGGGGTGCGGTCGAAGTAGGGGAGGGTCGCGGTCAAGCCCTTCGGCCCGGGATCGTCGGGGAAGATCCATCGAATCGGATGGTTGACGGCAAAGACCCACGATCCGCCGGGACGCAGAACCCGGGCGACTTCGTTCATCACTCGCTGCGAATCGGCAACGAACGGGACGGCGCCGAACGCGGAACAAACGATGTCGAAACTCCCGCCGGCAAACGGCAGGAGTTCCGCACTTGCCTGAATCAACGGGACTGCCGGTCCGCCGGCATTCATCGCGTCCTGCCCGCGGGCGAGCATCCCCATCGAGATGTCGAGACCGACGGCCCGAGCACCATGTCCGGCGAGCCATCGGGCACACGGCGCCGAGCCGCAACCGACTTCCAATATGTCTTTGTCGACTATGTCGCCGAGCAAGTGGTGATCGCCCTCGTGCAGCCCTTCGGGGCACCAGACGAATTCACCTTCCGCGCTGTTCACGCCCAGAAACTCGCCGTGGGTTCGGTGGTAATCGTCGGCGTCGGCGTCCCACCACGCACGGCTGGCGCGGTCGCTGGAACTCGAATCGACACGGACTCGGCCGACGCCGCTGGTACCGAGAATGGAATTGGCAGCGGCATGGCGCTCGTCAGACATGAACAACACAGTAGAACGGGTGATGCGGGCGCAGGGTACCCGGGTTTGCCCGGCAAGATAGCCGACGCGTAGTCTTACTCACGCGAGTGTCTGTCATCCGACCGATTGTCTATATGAGATCTTTACCAAGGTCTCGGAATCAGTCGGACCGAGGGAGCTCGCGGTGCGCTTCCGCGGTGTGGAATGTGATCCGGTATTCGGTTGTTCGTTATTGATGCAGCTGGGTACTTCGATCTAGTACTTCACAAAGTACTTCCAACATTTGTACGCCACAGTCGCGCATCTCGTCCGACAAAATCCATCAACCGACCACAACTCGTCCGGAGCAATTCAACATATGCCCTCCACAACCGTCACCTCGCCGCAGGTTGCCATTAACGACATTGGCTCCGCCGAGGACTTCCTCGCCGCCATCGATGCCACGATCAAGTACTTCAACGATGGCGACATCGTCGAAGGAACCATCGTCAAGGTCGACCGCGACGAGGTTCTGCTCGACATCGGTTACAAGACCGAAGGCGTCATCCCTTCTCGTGAGCTCTCCATCAAGCACGACGTCGACCCCAATGAGGTCGTCTCCGTGGGAGATGCGGTCGAGGCTCTCGTCCTCACCAAGGAGGACAAAGAAGGTCGACTGATCCTGTCGAAGAAGCGCGCTCAGTACGAGCGTGCCTGGGGCACCATCGAGGAGCTCAAGGAGAAGGACGAGGCCGTCAAGGGCACCGTCATCGAGGTCGTCAAGGGCGGCCTCATCCTTGACATCGGTCTTCGTGGCTTCCTCCCCGCTTCGCTCGTCGAAATGCGTCGCGTCCGCGACCTCCAGCCGTACGTCGGCAAGGAGATCGAGGCCAAGATCATCGAGCTCGACAAGAACCGCAACAACGTGGTCCTGTCGCGCCGCGCATGGCTCGAGCAGACTCAGTCCGAGGTTCGCAGCGAATTCCTGCACCAGCTCCAGAAGGGCCAGGTCCGCAAGGGCGTCGTGTCCTCCATCGTCAACTTCGGTGCATTCGTGGACCTGGGCGGCGTAGACGGTCTGGTTCACGTTTCCGAGCTGTCTTGGAAGCACATCGATCACCCGTCCGAGGTTGTCGAGGTCGGCACCGAGGTCACCGTCGAGGTTCTCGACGTCGACCTGGACCGCGAGCGCGTCTCCCTGTCGCTCAAGGCAACGCAGGAAGATCCGTGGCGTCAGTTCGCCCGCACGCACGCCATCGGCCAGATCGTGCCCGGCAAGGTCACGAAGCTGGTTCCGTTCGGTGCATTCGTGCGCGTCGAAGAGGGAATCGAAGGCCTCGTTCACATCTCGGAGCTCGCTGAGCGCCACGTCGAGGTTCCGGACCAGGTTGTCGGCGTCGGCGACGATGCACTCGTCAAGGTCATCGACATCGACCTCGAGCGTCGTCGTATCTCGCTGTCGCTGAAGCAGGCCAACGAGGATTACAACGCCGAGTTCGATCCGTCCAAGTACGGCATGGCAGACTCGTACGACGAGCAGGGCAACTACATCTTCCCCGAGGGCTTCGATCCCGAGACCAACGAATGGCTCGAGGGCTTCGACAAGCAGCGTGAAGAGTGGGAGAACCGCTACGCCGAGGCTGAGCGTCGCCACAAGATGCACACCGCTCAGATGGAGAAGACCGCTGCAGACGAGGCCGCTGAGGCTGCCACCGCTGCTGCCGGCTACTCCTCGGAGACGGCTGCTGCAGACGACGCCGAGGCTCCGGCTGCTGCCGGCTCCGCTCCGGCCGAGTCCGCTGGCGGATCGCTTGCCAGCGATGCACAGCTCGCCGCACTTCGCGAGAAGCTGTCGGGCAACGCATAAGGATTACCGCTTGATCTGATCAGGCGAGATCTGTGAAGAACCCCGCCCCTGCACGTGCAGGGGCGGGGTTCTTTTCTCTGCCAGGTGTCACTTGCGAGCGAAGAATCAATTCAGTGAGTGAACACAAAAATGACCGGCACCGAAGGGTTGCCGGTCTTTTTGTACTTCGTGAAGAGAACTCAGTTTGCGGGAGCAGGCACCCAGTAGGTGGCGGTCGCTTCGGCTGTGCGCTTACGCATCGACGCGAAGCTGTGTCGGCCTTGGCTCACGAGCATCGTGAACCACGTACGACGGTGCTCTGCCAGGGCAAAAGCAACTTCGGGAAACTCTATGCAGTGCACGCCGTTCGGCATTCCGAGGCGGTGCTGACCGTGATGGTCGCGATCTGCTCGCATGGCGTCCACTTTCTCGAGAAGGTGCAGGTACAGGTGCGTTCGCTAGAACATAACCGCACGGTCACCGAAATTGTGGTATTTGAGCCTCGAACGCCCCGGCGTGTTCGATCAGTAGGCGTGTCTGAATCTCTCGGGCGCGGAGATGAGAGACTGTCGAGTGTGTTGAGAGTTGGCCTCACTGGAGGCATCGGAGCCGGTAAGTCGACAGTGTCGAAAATCCTCAGCGAACTGGGAGCCGTCATCGTCGACGCCGACCTGATCGCCCGAGAAGTGGTCGAGCCCGGTACTCCGGGACTTGCCGCTCTGGTCGATGCATTCGGCGACGGGATTCTGTCCGAGGACGGCAGCCTCAACCGACCCGCGCTGGCGTCGTTGGCGTTTGCCGACGACACGTCACGCGGAACTCTCAACGGCATCCTCCACCCACTGATCGGTGCGCGGACGATGGAGCAGATTTCGTCTGCGCCGTCGGATGCAGTGCTCGTTCAAGATATTCCGCTGTTGGTCGAGGGTTCGATGGCGCCGGCATTCAATCTGGTCGTCATCGTTTACGTCGACGAGGAGGAACGAGTTCGGCGCTTGGTGGGCTCGCGCGGCATGCCTGAATCCGACGCTCGTGCGCGCATCGCAGCGCAGGCAAATGACGATCAGCGTCGTGCTGTTGCCGACGTGTGGCTCGACAACAGCGGAGAGCCGGGTTCACTCGACGACGTGGTCCGCGACTTGTGGGCGAATCGACTTGTTCCCTTCGAGAAGAACCTCCGCGAGGGCACGGTAGTGCGCGCACTGCCCGAGCTGACTCCAGCCGACCCGTCGTGGCCGGCGCAGGCCGAACGAATCATCGGCCGGTTGTCGTTGGCGTCCGGTGACCGTGCGCGCCGTATCGATCACATCGGATCGACCGCAGTGCCTGGTCTCGATGCCAAGGACGTGATCGACATTCAGATCACTGTCGAGCACCTCGGCGTTGCCGACGACCTCGCGGAAGATCTGGCCGCTGCCGGGTTCCCCCGGATCGAGCACATCGTCGCCGACGACCCGAAACCGTCGTACCTCGGTGGCGAGACCGATCCGGCGGTGTGGGCGAAGCGAATTCACGGAAGCGCCGATCCAGGGCGCCGCGCGAACATCCACATTCGGGTGGATGGTTGGCCGGGTCAGCAGTTCGCGATCCTCTTCCGTGACTGGCTTCGCGCCGACGCAGCGGCGCGTGCCGAATATGCCGAACTCAAGGTCAAGGCAGCCGAGAGTGCCGCCGGCATCGACGACTACGCCGCTGCGATCGATGCCTACCTGGGAGTCAAGACGCCGTGGTTCGACGCCGCTTTCCACCGGGCATGGGAGTGGGCCGAGAAATCAGGCTGGTCCCTCTAACCACTCAGCGCCACGTGACCGGCATGCCCACCGAGGTGAGCCAGGCGTCGAGATCGTGACCGTGGGCGGCGATGCCCTCGATAGCGCGGGCCGCGTTCAGCATCGCACGCTCTGACGTCTTCGGGTCGAGAATCCCGGCGGTGTTCGCCTCGAGCAATTCGTCGACGTCGAGCAATTCGACGCTGCGTCCGGTCTGCACGATCAGGTCGAGGTAGTGGTCCTCGGACGTCCAGACCTGGTCGCCGCGGATGAAGTCGCCGATGTCGACATAGAAATCCCAGTCTCGGATGTGTTCCGGGGTGAAGTGCAGGATCGACGCCCGAATTCCGAGTTCGGGAATGATCCAGGACTCCAGGTAGTGAAACCGGGGATGGTCGGCGTGACGCGCCATGTACAACCCCCACGGTTCTTCGCGGTAGTGCTCGACCGGGCGAACGAAGCCCTTGGGATCGACGTTGGTGCGAGCTGCGATGTCGAAGGTTTCGACCTTCGGCCGGTGAATGTGGGGACGTTCCTCGCTCATGGTCGAAGAACCTACCGCCGAACTGCATTTTCGGCTGAACGCGGACGAGCGGGCATTGTGTCGGTAGGTGCGCTTACCCTGGTTTCATGGCGTTTGCTTCCGAACATCCCGTGGTCGCGCATTCCGAGTTTCGGCCGGTTGGTGACATCGAGCGCTCAGACGCGCGCTTCGAGGTCGTCAGCCCGTACGAACCGGCAGGCGATCAGCCGGCAGCTATCGCCGAGCTGGAGAAACGGATCAACGAGGGGGAGAAGGACGTAGTCCTCCTCGGTGCGACCGGTACCGGTAAGTCGGCCACGACTGCGTGGTTGATCGAGAAGCTGCAGCGCCCAGCTCTGGTGATGGCTCCGAACAAGACTTTGGCGGCTCAGCTCGCGAACGAGCTTCGGGAAATGCTACCCAACAACGCGGTCGAGTACTTCGTCTCGTACTACGACTACTACCAACCCGAGGCGTACATCGCCCAGACGGACACCTACATCGAGAAGGATTCGTCCGTCAACGACGATGTCGAGCGGCTGCGCCACTCGGCGACGTCCAGCCTTCTGTCACGACGGGACGTGGTCGTGGTGGCCTCGGTGTCGTGCATCTACGGCCTCGGTACACCGCAGTCGTACCTCGATCGCTCGATTCAGCTGGACGTCGGTGTGGAGGTACCGCGGGATGCGTTCCTGCGTCTGCTCGTCGACGTTCAGTACAACCGCAACGACATGGCGTTCACGCGAGGTTCGTTCCGCGTACGCGGCGACACGGTCGAGATCATTCCGTCGTACGAAGAGCTGGCGGTCCGCATCGAATTCTTCGGTGACGAGATCGAGGCACTGTACTACCTCCATCCACTGACCGGTGACATCGTTCGCCAGGTCGACACGGTTCGTATCTTCCCGGCGACGCACTACGTCGCCGGCCCTGAACGCATGGAGCGTGCCGCCAAGGACATCGAGGCGGAACTCGAAGAGCGACTCGCCGAGCTCGAAGGCAAGGGCAAGCTCCTCGAGGCTCAGCGTCTGCGCATGCGTACGCAGTACGACCTCGAGATGATCAAACAGGTCGGATTCTGCTCCGGCATCGAGAACTACTCGCGCCACATCGACGGCCGTGGCCCTGGAACTGCCCCCGCAACCTTGATCGACTACTTCCCGGAAGATTTCCTTCTGGTCATCGACGAGTCGCACGTGACGGTTCCTCAGATCGGCGCCATGTACGAGGGCGATATGTCGCGCAAGCGAAACCTGGTCGAGTTCGGATTCCGGCTACCGTCGGCAACAGATAACCGCCCTCTGACTTGGGAAGAATTCAGTCAGCGGATCGGTCAGACCGTCTACTTGTCGGCGACACCAGGTAAGTACGAGTTGGGTCAGTCCGGCGGTGAGTTCGTCGAGCAGGTGATCCGCCCGACCGGATTGATCGATCCCGAGGTCATCGTCAAACCCACCAAGGGACAGATCGACGATCTCGTTCACGAAATCCGCGAGCGAGCGGAACGTGACGAGCGTGTGCTGGTCACGACGTTGACCAAGAAGATGTCGGAAGATCTGACCGATTACCTGCTCGAACTCGGTATTCGCGTCCGCTACCTGCACTCGGATATCGATACGCTCCGGCGAGTCGAGTTGCTCCGTCAGCTCCGCCTGGGGGAGTACGACGTGCTGGTCGGCATCAACCTCCTGCGTGAGGGACTCGACCTTCCCGAGGTGTCGCTGGTCGCGATTCTCGATGCCGACAAAGAAGGTTTCCTACGTAGCTCCACCAGCCTCATTCAGACGATCGGCCGAGCGGCTCGAAATGTATCCGGTCAAGTGCACATGTATGCGGACAAGATCACCGCTTCCATGGCGCAGGCCATCGAGGAAACCGAGCGACGACGCGAGAAGCAGGTCGCCTACAACGAGAAGATGGGCGTCGACCCACAACCTCTACGCAAGAAGATCGCGGACATTCTCGATCAGGTGTACGAGGAGGCAGAGGACACTGCGGCGTCCGTGGACGTCGGTGGTTCGGGTCGCAATGCGACGCGTGGTCGGCGTGCGCAGGGTGAGGCCGGTCGTGCGGTCAGTGCGGGTGTGTACGAGGGGCGCGACACCAAATCGATGCCTCGGGCCGAATTGGCAGATCTGGTCAAGGAACTCACCGATCAGATGATGAACGCTGCACGTGACCTTCAGTTCGAGTTGGCTGGGCGATTGCGAGACGAAATCTCGGATTTGAAGAAGGAGCTTCGAGGAATGGACGCCGCGGGTCTCAAGTAGGTCGCCTCGCGTGCGTTCGTGCTTTCGACCGCTACGGTTTCAGGTATGGATGCACAGACTGCAGGCAAGACCGCGCGGACTCTCGAACTTCTCCATTCCTTGGCGTACTTCGTCCCGGAGACGGAGAAGGAACTTGTCGGCGTCGGGTTGGAGCCTGGCCGAATGGTGTACTTTGCCGGGCGATCAGCTCCGCTCGGCGCTCCACCCGCGACTGTCGTCACGGCCACCTTCTTCAACTTCAATCCTGAATTGATCGCCAGTGTCATCCCACGTGCCTGGGAATTGGCAAGGCCCACAGAGGTTGTCGCCGCGCGGTATCGGGCAATCGACGCGGCGTACGTCCGCCTGTTCGGTGCAGACGTGACAGGATCGGCGGACATGGCCGAGGCCGCCGAACTCGTGTCGATCGCTGCCCAGAACATTCCTGGAGTGGACGGCCGCCCTCTGTACGCGGGTTGGGCGTCGCTCGACTGGCCGGCCGAGCCGCACCTGCGTTTCTGGCACGCGCTGACACTGCTGCGTGAGTATCGCGGTGACGGCCACATTGCGGCCCTTCAGACCGCGGGATTGAACGGCCTGGACGCGTTGATCACGCACACCGCGACGGGAATCGGGTTTCAGCGCAAATTCGCGCAGACTCGTCGCGGATGGTCGCAGGAACAGTGGGACGAGGCCGTCGAGAGTTTGAAGGACCGCGAACTGCTGGATCGTTCGTCCGGTGCGCTGACCGAGGACGGGCAGGACTTGCGTGACGTCGTCGAAGACCTGACGGACGACCTCGCTTTGGCTCCGTGGGATGCGCTGGGTGAGGAGGGTGCCAAGCGGTTGCTGGAATTGGCGACGCCGTGGCGTACCGCCCTGGTCGAGCAGGAAGTATTTCCGGCGGCGCTGTTCGGGCCCCGCTTTGGCAAACTTCGCTGAGTGGTCACCACCGAACAAATGTGTCTGTGACGAAGAATCACATTCACTGTGGGCTTGTGGCGTGTACTGCAAATAACACTATCCGCGGCACAATCCCGCTAATGTCAGCGCAGCGGTTGTCGAGCGGGCGCAACAGCGTTGCGCCCGGTGCCGGCCGTACCGTCCGTCCCGTAACCATGGAGGAATGAATGAGTGCCTACCGGACCGTTGTCGTAGGAACCGATGGCTCCGAGTCGTCACTGAAGGCAGTCGACAGAGCTGCCGCCATTGCCAGTGGCTCGGACGCTCAGCTCGTCATCGCGTGTGCGTACTACCCGGCTGATCCCAAGGACGTGAGCGCTGCCGCTGATGCGTTGGGTAACGAGGCCTACCAGGTCACCGGTTCCGCTCCGACCTACGAGATCCTTCGCACCGCTCGTGAGCGCGCACATGCCCAGGGGGCAAAGGATGTTGTCGAGCGCGCCGTCGTCGGCGCTCCCGTCGAATCGCTTCTCGCTTTGCTCGACGAGGTGAAGGGCGACTTGCTGGTCGTCGGAAATCGCGGATTGAACACGTTGACCGGGCGTCTACTCGGATCGGTGCCTTCCGATGCCGCTCGCAAGGCGACGTCCGATGTCCTGATCGTGCACACCGTTCGCTGAACTACCGGCAGTAGTCGGCCTCGGCCGCATCGACGAACACTTCAGCCAGCTGATCGGCGCTGGGGGGTGTTGTCGATGCGGCCGAGCCGTTTCCGGAGGTGACCATTGGTTCGCTTGCTCCGTTCAGCGATACCGCCCGCAGATTCGCGATGATCATCGCTCGATCCGTTCCGGCCGCGAGCTGCTGGCAGACGCCGTCACCGAGCGCCTGCAACATGTCGTCGGAAAAGGCGGGCGTGACCCCGGTAGACGCAAGCGCCGCCCGCAGCCGATCTGCCTCGTCTACCGGTTTTTCTGTCGGTGCGGCAGCAACAGCAGCGATGTCGTCGCTGCCGGCAGCAGCCGTCGAACTCGAATCATCCTCTGAGCAACCGGCTGTCACCGCCGCAAGCATCCCGACGCCGATCACCACGCGAGCGATCTTGCGGATGGGTGCGGCGGAACTTGCGGGCAGGCCAAGCACGAGGGGTCATTCCTTCAGTCGTCGACACAAATTGGAGTGACACCACCATTCGTGGTGTCACGCACGAACCTACTCCGTGATGCTCACGAATCGAAGGCCAACTCTGCTGCTTCGACGCCGTCGAGAACCGAGGGGAGCGACTCGACGTGAATGATGCCGAGCCTCTGGGTAGCGCGGGTCAATGCGACGTAGAGGTCGTTCGTTCCGCGTGGTGACTCGTCGAGAATGTCGGCAGGTTCGACGATCAACACTGTGTCGAACTCGAGTCCCTTGACGTCCTTGACGGACAGGACGCTTACGGTGTCACTCGCAATGCCCGCCAGATCGGCAACGACCTCGGAACCGGCGATCACTGCGGTGATACCGGGATGCGACTCGGACTCGATGCAACGGCGCACGGTCGATTCCAATTCTTCGGCCGTGGTCTTGAGCGCCCACGGCGCGAATCCGCTGTCGCGTACCGACCGGGGCACGGATTGCTCCGGGTCGATCTCTTCGAGCACACGGTGCGCGACATCCATGATCTCCGAGGGAGTTCGGTAGTTGACGGTCAGTTCGGTGAGCTTCCAGCGCTTGGCGACGTAAGGCTCGAGAATCTTCTGCCAGGACGAAGTTCCCGCGGGATCACCGGTCTGAGCTGTATCGCCGACCAACGTCATCCAGCGATTCGGTATGCGCCGCATCAGCATTCGCCACGCCATTTCGGAGAGCTCTTGGGCTTCGTCGACGATCACGTGACCGTAGGTCCAGGTTCGGTCGCCGGCAGCGCGTTCTGCCGTGGTCTGGCGCTGGCCCTGATCGTGGCGTTGGGCGAGTTGGCTGGCGTCGATCAAGTCGTACGCCATCAAGATCTCGGGATCCATCTCGTCTTCGAGATCCTGTGGTGCAGACCCGGTGAGGATGTCGAGGGCGCCCTGGGCGTCGGCGATCTGCGCGCGCCATTCACGTTGTGCGCGTTCGCGTTCGGCGGCGTCGTCGACGCCGAGAATCTCGGCCAGTTCGTCGAGCAGGGGAGCATCGGCCGCACTGAAACCCGGTCCGACGCTCTGCAGAAGCTCGTCGCGTTGGGCGTCGTCGAGTTGCGGCGCTGCCTTGGCCAACCTCGCCGGCGACGTCCACAGTTCCGCGAGGATTTGCTGCGGCGACAATTCGGGCCACAGCTTTCCGATGGCGGACATGATGTCAGGGTCCTCACGCATCTCGTCGCGAATGTCGGCGATGTCGTCCCGACTGAGGAGTGACCCACCGTCGACGAGGTTTCCGCCGATGAGTTCGGCCATCTGCAGTGCCAACGCCTCGATGACTGCTGCCACGAAGATCGGGCGCGCCAGGTTGTGTGGGCGACGCGACGACCGAGCACGCCCGCGCGCCTTCGTGACAGTCTTTCGATCCAGCTTCAAGTCGTACGTGTCGAATCGAAGGGTAATCGGCTTCGACGGAACTTCCTGCCGATCCCGGACGGCGTTCTTGAGCACGTCGAGGATCGCGAGGGAACCCTTGATCTCACCGGCGGCGAGGGAATCCGTACGAGTCGCACGCACTCCGGGGTACAGGTCCCCGATCGTCGAGAGTAGAACTCCGGTCTCACCGAGTGAAGGAAGGACCTGGCTGATGTAGTCGAGGAACGTCGCGTTCGGCCCGATGATGAGAACACCGGCCTTGGCCAGTTGCTGACGGTAGGTGTAGAGCAAGAAGGCGGCACGGTGAAGGGCGACTGCGGTTTTACCGGTACCCGGACCGCCCTGGACGACCAAAACGCTCTTGTGCTCGGAGCGGATGATGGCATCCTGCTCACTCTGAATGGTCTCGACGATGTCGTTCATCTGACCCGTACGCGCTGCGTTCAGAGCGTCCAGGAGTGCGCTCTCACCGGCGACGCCACCGGCTTCGGTCACCACGCCGGCGGCTCGGGCAGCGTCGAGGTCCAGGTATTCGTCGTTGATTCCGGTGACTGTTCGGCTCCGACTGCGGATATGGCGTCGTCGCTTGACGCCCTCAGGTGCCGCGGGCGTCGCCAGATAGAACGGGCGTGCCATCGGAGCTCGCCAGTCGAGCAGTAGCGTTTCGTAGTCGTTGTCGGTGTCCAGAATTCCGAGTCGGCCGACGTAGCGTCGCTCGTCGTCGAAGTCGATGCGTCCGAAACACATTCCGTTCTCGGCTGCGTCGTACTTGGCGAGATCTTCGGTGTACATGGCATTGAAGGATTCGCGTTCACTGCGTGCTTGCGGGGTTCCGCCGGTCTCGAGGAGCACCGTGCTCAAGCGAGTTTGGGCATACTTTCGAAGATCGTCGAGACGGGAGTACAACATCGTCACGTACTGCTGCTCGAGCTCTTGCTCGTTCAGTGACGGGTCCGCGTCGGGCAAAGGATCTCCTAGGCTTGATGAGAAATTCACGCGCTGCAAAAGCGCCAAGACAGTCTAGTTCCCCCAGATGAACTGCCGCATAGATACAGGTCAGGCCACCCGAAGGTGGCCTGACCGTGTTTTCGGTGCACTCAGTGCGTCAATTCGTCCTTCTTGGCGCGAGCCTTTTCGAGCGCCTTCTCGGCGCGCTTTCGGGCACGCTTACCCAGCACCTCGGTCTGCTCCGACGCCGTTTCGGCCCACTCGTTGCTCTTTTCGAGCGCGAGTTCGGCGAACTCGGAGCTGCGCTTGCTCGCCAGCTCGCCAGCTCTGCCAGTTCGGCGCTGCGCTCGCGTGCGGTCTCGGCCAGTTCGGAGCCGCGCTTCTGCGCGACTTCGAGGATGTCCGGGCCGCGTTCCTTGGCGACCTCTCCGAATTCCGCGGCTCGCTTGCTCGCGATCTCCGCGAACTCGGAGCTGCGCTCCTTCGCAAGTTCGAGCCAATCCGTGCCGTGTGCCTTCGCGGTTTCGGCAAGCTCGGAACCGCGTTCGGATGCCACCGACAGAGCATGCTCGACGCGATCGCTCGTGTGATCGGTCTGCGATGTGACCAATGGAAGTGCCGCGGCGATAGACGCCTGGGCTTTCTTCGCGGCGCGACGGCCGCGCCAGCCGAGCGACGGCTTGCCCTCGGTGTCGACGGAGGCGATCATCAGTCCGCCGAGCAAGCTGACGTTCTTGATGAAGTTGGTGCGCTGCATCGCTCGCAGTGACGGATCGGTTTCGTTCCAGAAGTCGTGACCGGCAAGCGTGGTCGGTACCAGGCTCCCCGCGAGCACCAACGACGCGAGCCGCGGCGCCTTGCCGGTGGCCAGCAGGGCACCGCCGCCGATCTGGACGGCGGCGTTGATCTTGACGAGTGTTTCCGGATCAGCAGGCACCTTCTGCGTCACTGCTCCTGGCAGCGTCTCGACGGATTTGTCGATCAGCGGTGACGCTTTGGCTGCTCGCTGAGCAGGGTTGCGCAAAGCATCGATTCCCCCGGCGATGAAGATCGTGGAAAGCAGTGGACGAGCAATTCGACGTACCAGCATGTTTCAAGCCTCCCGATGTAGGTTCGTTTTCCACCCTAGCGATCTCACAAGGAATTGGTCCGGTTCGGCGATCCCGGCACGCCTGACCCGGTTGACGGATTCCTGGTCGCCGAAACGCGCTGTACTGCGACGATGACTTCTCCACTGATCCGGACACACCGTTCTGAAGTATCCGTTACCGCGTATCCGCATACGGCGTGTTCGAAGGTGTCACAGTATGCGCACCGTTCGAGCACGATGGTGTTGTGACCACCAAGATGACTCAGAACTTCGGCTCGACCCTTCCCACCGGCTGGGGACAGCTGTCGGACGAGGAGAACGAGAGAAACTGGGCGATCTTTCGTGACCGCTTTGGGTTCACGTCCGGCATCGACGCACGATCTTGGCCCGCCATCGCCGAGCCCATCCCGTCCGTGGTCTTCGATTTGGGTGCGGCACCAGCTGCGACTCCAGGGGCGTGGGCCGCTCGCGTGGATGCGATCAACGCCGAAGCGTTGCGCTGTTTTGTCACCGATTGGAACGACGATCCCAACTTCGTCGTTCTGGATTGGCAGCATCCGGGCTACACCTTCGACGCGGAGGCACACGCTGCTGCGAAGGAGCTTGCGGAGTAGCGTGTCCCGGTCCATCCGAACGGTGACTACTACATATTCAGTCGGGACGACTTCACGGAAGGGACCTTCGGCCATCCGTGGGAACGCACGCTGTGTGTTCGGGGAACGGATGGTCGAAGGACTGGGCCGGACTCTGTCGACCTGGCTTCCGCGACTTCGAGTCAACGGTGAACAGGTCGACAGCCAAGTCGGTTGGCGGGGTCCAGTACGGAACAGGTGAAACGTCACCAACCGCGTTCGCGCCACTCCGCCAGGTGCGGGCGCTCGGCGCCGAGCGTCGTGTCCTTGCCATGCCCGGGGTAGACGACGGTCGCGTCGTCGTACCTTCCGAACAGCTTGTTTTCCACGTCGTCGAGCAGAGAAGTGAACTTCTCGGGGTCGGCGGTCTTGCCTACTCCGCCGGGGAAGAGTGAGTCGCCGGTGAAGAGGTGAACCTGTCCGCTCGGTTCGGTGAGAGCCAGCGCGATGGAGCCGGGCGTGTGGCCGGACAGGTGAATGACGTCGAGGCTCAAGTTGCCAACGGTCACCTTGTCGCCGTCTTCGAGGAGCACGTCCGGGGTGACGGGAAGGACCTCTGCGTCGAGGGGGTGCGCGGCGGTCGGCACCTTGGTTGCGGCGTGAACGTCTTCGAGGGCCAACCAGTGATCGCCGTGCTGGTGGGTGGTGACGATGGAATCGAAAACAGGTGCTTCCTGTTCGATGAGCGCGATGATCTTCTCGGCTTCGTTGGCCGCATCGATCAGGAGAGATTTCCCGGTCGTGGAACAGACGACGAGGTAAGTGTTGTTGTCCATGGGGCCGACCGACATCTTCGTGATGACGGCGCCTTCGACTGTGCGCCGCTGAGGGGCAGAATCGGGGGAGACCTGACCGGTGTAGGAGTCGTCGATCACGATGGGCTGATTCGTCATGAAACGCAGGCTACCTTCGAATAGGGGCAGGTAGAGCGATGGGCTCGCCTGGTGAGAAAAACGTGTCGGTGGCTCGGCCTACGATGACGATCGCTCGAGGACTCGCGTTTGCGAGGCCACTCGAGACTTCTCCGGGGGGACGGCCCCGGACGATTGACAATGAAGGGAATTGGTGTGGCGGATCGCCTGATCGTGCGGGGTGCGCGTGAGCACAATCTGCGAGGAGTCGATCTCGACCTCCCGCGAGACAGCCTGATCGTCTTCACCGGGTTGTCCGGCTCCGGCAAGTCCAGCCTCGCGTTCGACACGATCTTCGCCGAAGGTCAGCGCCGCTACGTCGAGTCGCTCTCGGCATACGCGCGTCAGTTCCTCGGTCAGATGGACAAGCCGGATGTGGACTTCATCGAGGGATTGTCTCCTGCGGTGTCGATCGACCAGAAGTCGACCAACCGCAACCCCCGTTCGACGGTGGGCACCATTACCGAGGTCTACGACTACCTCCGACTTCTCTATGCCCGCGCAGGTTCGGCGCACTGCCCGGTGTGTGGTGAGAAGATCGCACGTCAGACGCCCCAGCAGATCGTCGACCAGGTGCTCGAGATGGAGGAGGGCATCAAGTTCCAGGTCCTCGCACCAGTGGTCCGTACTCGTAAGGGCGAGTTCGTCGATCTCTTCGATCAGCTCAACACCCAGGGCTACTCGCGAGTGCGCGTCGACGGTGTCGTCCATTCGCTGGCCGATCCGCCGAAGCTCAAGAAGCAGGAAAAGCACGACATCGAAGTAGTGGTCGACCGATTGCAGGTCAAGGCGAGTTCGAAGCAGCGCCTGACCGACTCGGTCGAGACCGCACTTCGCTTGGCTGAAGGCATCGTGGTCCTCGACTTCGTCGACCGTGAAGAAAATGCACCTGATCGTGAGCGTCGTTTCTCCGAGAAGTTGGCCTGCCCGAATGGCCACGCACTCGCGATCGACGATCTCGAACCGCGCTCGTTCTCCTTCAACTCGCCCTACGGCGCCTGCCCGGAATGCACCGGCCTCGGTATCCGCAAGGAGGTCGACCCGGATCTGGTGGTTCCCGATCCCGACCTGAGTCTCGAAGACGGAGCAATCGCGCCGTGGTCGATGGGCCAGAGTTCGGAGTACTTCGGACGTTTGCTGTCCGGCCTCGGCGACATTCTCGGATTCGACATGAAGACGCCGTGGAACAAGTTGCCGGCGAAGGCCCGTAAAGCAATCCTCGAAGGCAGCGAGGAGCAGGTTCACGTCCGTTACAAGAACCGGTACGGCCGTACCCGTTCTTACTACGCGGAGTTCGAAGGTGTGATGCCGTTCCTGCATCGCCGGCTCGAGCAGACCGAATCGGATCAGATGAAGGAACGGTACGACGGGTACATGCGCGACACCCCGTGCCCGGCGTGTGGTGGTGCTCGGCTGCGCCCGGAAATCCTGTCGGTAACTATCGCGGCTGGGGACTTCGGCAGTAAGTCCATCGCCGAGGTCTGTGAACTGTCGATCTCCGATTGCGCGGACTTCTTGAACAGCCTCACTCTCGGCTCGCGCGAAGAGGCGATTGCGGGTCAGGTCCTCAAGGAAGTTCAGGCACGACTCGGGTTCCTGCTCGACGTCGGCTTGGAATACCTTTCCCTCTCGCGTGCCGCTGGCACGTTGTCCGGTGGCGAGGCCCAGCGAATCCGCTTGGCAACGCAGATCGGTTCCGGACTCGTCGGCGTGCTGTACGTACTCGACGAGCCGTCCATCGGCCTGCATCAGCGTGACAATCGACGACTGATCGAAACCCTGACGCGCTTGCGCGACCTCGGCAACACGCTGATCGTCGTCGAGCACGACGAAGACACTATCCGCACGTCCGACTGGGTAGTCGACATCGGACCGTACGCCGGCGAGCACGGCGGCAAGGTCGTCCACAGCGGGCCATACGAAGAACTGCTGACGTGTGAAGAGTCTTTGACCGGCGCCTACCTGTCGGGTCGCAGCTTCATCGAGGTTCCGGCCATTCGTCGGCCGGTGGATCGCAAACGCCAGGTCACGGTCGTCGGAGCTCGCGAGCACAATCTCGACGGCATCGACGTGAGTTTCCCGCTGGGTGTTCTCACCGCTGTCACCGGTGTCTCCGGTTCGGGCAAGTCGACGTTGGTCAACGACATTCTCGCGACCGTCATGGCGAACAAGCTCAACGGTGCACGCCAGGTGCCTGGCCGTCACACACGAATCAACGGACTCGATCAGCTGGACAAGCTCGTGCAGGTCGATCAGTCTCCGATCGGCCGGACTCCGCGATCGAATGCGGCGACGTACACCGGTGTGTTCGACAAGATTCGAACCCTGTTCGCGGCCACGACGGAAGCGAAAGTCCGCGGTTACCAGCCCGGCCGATTCTCGTTCAATGTCAAGGGTGGACGCTGCGAGGCGTGCTCCGGCGACGGAACCTTGAAGATCGAGATGAACTTCCTGCCGGACGTGTACGTGCCCTGCGAGGTATGCCACGGCGCTCGGTACAACCGCGAAACGCTCGAGGTCCACTACAAGGGCAAGTCGATCGCCGAGGTACTCGACATGCCTATCGAGGAAGCAGCCGAGTTCTTCCAGCCGGTCACCTCAATTCACCGGTACCTCAAGACGCTGGTCGACGTCGGCCTGGGCTATGTCCGACTGGGTCAGCCGGCTCCGACTCTGTCCGGTGGTGAAGCGCAGCGCGTCAAGCTCGCCGCCGAATTGCAGAAGCGGTCCACCGGTCGCACGGTGTACATCCTCGACGAGCCCACCACGGGTCTGCATTTCGAGGACATCCGAAAGCTCCTGATCGTGATCAACGGTCTGGTCGACAAGGGCAACAGCGTGATCGTGATCGAGCACAACCTCGACGTGATCAAGACGTCGGACTGGGTCGTCGACATGGGGCCCGAAGGTGGATCCGGCGGCGGAACCGTTGTGGCGCAAGGTACCCCGGAGGACGTTGCCGCGGTCCCCGAGAGCTACACGGGCAAGTTCCTCAGTGAGGTTCTCACCGCACAGCACGCGCCGGTCAAGGCCAAGCCGATCACCAAGAAGCGTGCAACGAAGGCAGTTGCCGCAAAGAAGGCGGCGACACGGAAGAAAGCTGCTTCCGTGAGCTAGTAGAAGGTGAGCAAGTAGAAGTCGGTCAGTGATGCCGGGTCGGAATCCGATCCGGCATCACTGCTTTGTCGATCAGGAAGCGGCGGCCTCGAGGATCACCTGGGCGACGTCTTCGGGGCGCGACCACATCGGCCAATGGCCGGTCGGGAGGTCGACGTACGTCACGGGAAGTTTCGCCAGTTCGGCGGCCATCGGATGACCTCCGTCGGCCATCTGGGCAATCACCGCGGACGGGAACGTGCTGCAAACGACGGTTGACGGCACCTGGTAGCGCTTTTCGTTCGTCAGGACAATCGGCTCACGCGCCGGCCCGGCCGGTTCGGGGACGGCGTTGGCGCGAAACGCCTCGAGAGCCTTCTCGTCGAGTCCTTCGAGGCTGCTGCCGTCTGCTTCAAGTTCTGCCCACGTCGGCAGCGGTATCTCGACGACGTCAGCGGCCAGATCCGGTCGCAGCGCTGCGCCGTCGGGCATGGGGCCCGAGTCGACGTAGACGATCCGAGCGACGCGATCCGGGATGCGATCGGTGACGGCGTACCCCACCGGGCCGGCGCCGCTGTGTACGACCAAGACCGTGCGCTCGTCGGAGTCCGATACGGCGTCGACGACTGCACGGACGTGAGCGTCGAAGGTGACCGCTGATCGATCTGTGTCTACTGCGTCGAGCCCGGGCAGTGTCAGGCTGGTCACGCGGGTGTCGGAACGTTCGAGGTGTGGGAGTACTGCATCCCAAGCCCATGAACCGAGCCAGAATCCGGGAACAAGAACGATGTGAGTTTTCATGGACTCACAGTGCACCCGGGTTGGTGACAACAGAGTGTCACCAATTATGTCACCGTTTGGTATCGGAATCTGAGACACTGGTGAACGTGAATCGAGCTGCGAGATTGCATGCTCTCGTCGAGGAACTTCGGCGACAGGGCGATCGAGGGACTACGTGCTCCCGATTGTCCGAGGAATTCGGTGTCACCACCCGGACGATCAAGAGGGATATCGAGACGCTGATGATGTCGGGTGCGGCGATCGAAGCGCGCTCAGGCCCCGGGGGTGGTTACCGACTCGTAGGTCGCGCTACGCTACCGCCGGTGAATTTCACTGTTCCGCAAGCAGTTTCGATCGCGTTGGCCTTGACGGCGATGGGTGATGCTCCGTTTGCGCCGGATGGGCGAGCAGCGCTGGCGAAACTGCTCGATGTGATGGACGAGGAGAGTCGTCGCAAGGTCGCGGAGCTCGGTGGCCGCGTGTGGATTCGCGGTGACGGCGGGGCTCTGACGGATTCGCGCGCGAACCGGCAGGCCGTCGAGCAGGGTCTCGAGCAGAGTCGCGTCGTGTCGTTGCACTACGTGGATGGGGACGGTGCGGAGACGGTGCGGGCAGTTGAGCCGCACATTCTGGCGCAGGACCGTGGTCAGTGGTTTCTCATCGGCTGGTGTCGCGAGCGCGACGCCGTGCGGTGGTTTCGACTCGATCGAATGCGTCGGGCCACGCTGACGAACGATCACTTCACACCACGCGATTCGACCGTCTTCGGGCAACCGCCCGAAGACGCTCGGCCTGTTTCTCCCCGTAGGTGAGTGACTCAGTCGATCATGTTGCGGGCTGCGGCAACGGAATCCGTGATCAGTTCGGTCAGGGCCGTCATATCGACGTCGCTCAGCCGTTTGACGTACAGGCAGCCCTTGCCGATTTTGTGCTTGCCGAGGCGAGCGAGCGTGTCGGTGTAGTCGTCGAAGTTCAGCGACAAGTACAACGTGAGCGCGGTGGCCCTGGGGGAGAATCCGATCAGTGGGGTGTCACCTTCGTGGCCACTCGCATATCGGTAGTGCCGTGCCCCGAATCCGATGATGCTCGAGCCCCACATGACAGCAGGCTCGCCGGTTGCGGCCGACAGCAGGGAGATCAGCTCCACGGCGTCGGCGCGTTTGCGGTCGTCGACGCGTGAAATGAATGCGTCGACGTCCTCGGGCGTGGGTTGAGTCTTGTTGGCGGTTGCCAACTCAGTAGACCGGACCGGTGAACTTCTCGCCCGGTCCCTTTCCTGGCTCGTCCGGGTGCGAGGACGCCTCACGGAAGGCGCGCTGCAGGGCTTGGAGGCCTTCACGGATGGGTCCGGCATGAGGGCCGAGGTATTCGACCGACGCAGTCACGAGTCCGGCAAGTGCCGTGATGACGCGACGCGCTTCGTCGAGGTCCAGGTAGGGGCTGGAAGACGGATCGGCGTCGGAGAGGCCGAGTTTTTCGGCAGCCGAACTCATCAGCATCACTGCAGCGCGGCTGATGACCTCGACCGCGGGAACTTCGGAGAGTTCGCGGACGTCGGGGTTCGCGCCGTCGGTGTTCTGTTCTGCCTCGAAGTTCTCACTCATGGATGTAAGGATTCCATCAGGCCGTGACGGTGTTGAATCGGGCCTCTCCCGGCAGCACTGGGAGCGGCACCGATTTCTTTCATCTGTGGCGACCTGTTATTCTTGTTGCAACGACCGCCTCCGACTTGTTCGGGGGCAGCAAGTGGAGTCCGACTCCCACCTCTGCGCGGCAGGTGAAACTGCAGTTCAGTGGTTCCGGTCACCTGTTATCGGAGATCATTCTTCGTCAGGTTCCTCGCTCAGTCGAGGAGATAGGTTTCGGCGTGAGCTGGATCTTATGTGATCGGTCGACATCGGGCCCCGCGGATGAGCAATCATCACAGCGGGGCTTTTTTGTTGGGGTGCGGGCGGTACGGGCTGCGTGCGGTCATGAAGACCGCACCGTTCAACCTAGGAGGCCCCATCAGCACTGAGACCCGCATCAACGATCGTATCCGCGTTCCCGAGGTTCGTTTGGTCGGACCTGGCGGCGAACAGGTAGGCATCGTGCGTGTTGAAGATGCACTCCGCTTGGCCCTTGAGGCCGACCTCGACCTGGTCGAGGTAGCTCCTGACGCCCGTCCACCGGTCTGCAAGATCATGGACTACGGCAAGTTCAAGTACGAGGCTGCACAGAAGGCACGTGAGTCACGTAAGAACCAGCAGCTGACGGTCATCAAGGAGCAGAAGCTCCGACCCAAGATCGACGACCACGACTACGAGACCAAGAAGCGCAACGTCGTTCGCTTCCTCGAAGCCGGTTCCAAGGTCAAGGTCACGATCATGTTCCGCGGACGTGAGCAGTCACGCCCCGAACTCGGCTACCGCCTTCTGCAGCGTCTGGGAGCAGACGTCGCAGATCTCGGATTCGTCGAAACCTCGGCAAAGCAGGACGGCCGAAACATGACGATGGTCCTGGCGCCGCACAAGGGCGCCAAGACTCGTGTCAAGGCGCAGGAGAGCGCTCAGGCGCCAGTGGCTCAGGCTGCTCCGCGTCCGGCTCCGGCCGCACCGGCTTCCAGTGAAGCAGCTCCGGAAGCACCGGCGACCGGCGATGCCGCTCCCGAGGCTCCGGCCAGCTAGTCGATTTCCCAAGATCCACCACGTAACAAGAACTGAGGACTCCATGCCCAAGATGAAGAGCCACAGCGGCGCCTCGAAGCGATTCAAGGTGTCCGGCAGCGGAAAGCTCATGCGCCAGAAGGCCGGCCGTCGCCACCTTCTCGAGCACAAGTCCAGCAGGGTTACCCGTCGTCTCGACGGTGTCGCTGTTGTCAGCCCTGACGACGCTCCGCGCATCAAGCGCATGCTCGGCATCTGAGTCGCCCCCTTACTGACCACCCGGGGCCGTACTTTCAGCCCCTAGATTGACAGGATTTTTCAAGTGGCACGCGTAAAGAGGGCGGTCAACGCCCAGAAGAAGCGTCGTTCAATTCTTGCTGCATCCAGCGGCTACCGTGGACAGCGTTCGCGTCTGTACACCAAGGCCAAGGAGCAGCAGCTCCACTCGCTCACCTACGCGTACCGCGACCGTCGTGCGCGCAAGGGCGAGTTCCGCAAGCTGTGGATCACGCGTATCAACGCTGCAGCTCGTGCAAACGACATCACGTACAACCGCCTCATCCAGGGCCTGCGTCTGGCAGAGGTCGACGTCGACCGCAAGATCCTGGCCGAGCTCGCTGTCTCCGATGCCGAGGCCTTTGCCGGCCTGGTCGCACTCGCGAAGGCCGCTTTGCCGGCTGACGTGAACGCTCCTGCCGGAGAAGCAGCCTGATTCACGCATCACAGCAACGGCCCGTGGACCCGCTCACCGAGCGGACTCCGCGGGTCGTTTCTGCTGTCAAGCTCCTGCGCACAGCAGAACGACGCAAAGCAGGACGTTTCCTCGTCGAGGGCGAGAACTCGGTCACCGAACTGTTGAACGGTGCACTCTCGAATGGCGAGGCCCGCCCGGTACACGACCTCTTCTACACCGAGGACGCAGCCGAGCGCTATCAGCACGTCATCGATCGGGCGCTGACCGCTGGAGTTCGTGTTGCTCTTGTGACCGATCGAGCAATCAAAGCTCTGAGCGATACCGTCACGCCGCCCGGTCTCGTTGCCGTCAGCGATCTACTGGATGTACCGCTGAGCGCAGCCGTCCATCAGGAGACCCGCCTGCTCGCAGTGCCGGTCGAGGTCAACGAACCAGGTAACGCGGGCACCGTCATTCGCATCGCCGACGCAGTGGGTGCCGATGCGGCAATCCTCGCCGGCGACAGCGTCGATCCGCACAACGGCAAGGTCGTTCGTTCGTCGGCGGGCAGCCTGTTTCACCTGCCAGTCGTCCGCGATCGAGACACAGTGTCGGTGATCGAGCAGATTCGCGCAGCAGGCATTCAGATTCTCGCGACTGCAGCTGACGGCGAGGTCGATCTCGACGAGGCCGACGAGTTGCTGAGCAAGCCGACGGCCTGGCTGTTCGGTAACGAAGCTCACGGTCTCGATCCGGCGATCGCCGCGCAGGCTGATCATCGGGTCAGGATTCCGATCCATGGCCGCGCCGAAAGCTTGAACCTCGCGACAGCGGCGGCAATTTGCCTGTACGCAAGCGCGCGGGTGCAAAATCGCGCCACCGATCACGGCTGAAAACGCACGCGAAGACCTCACGGAATCCCATTTGCGGAAGCCTGAGACAATACAAGAGCAGAGACAATGCTCGAGCGAGTTCGAATGCTCGCTCGCAGTACAAGAAGTAAGCAGTACAAGAAGCACGCAGTACGAGAAGTAAACCGAGAAGCGACAGGAGCGTCACAGCCGTGGCCAAAAATGAGGGCGCGACACCGCCGGAGGTCGACGCGAGTGTACTCACCGAAGAGGCGTTGACCGCTGCGGCTGAGAACGCCGAGAAGGCGCTGGCGGACGCCGCTGACCTGGACGCGCTGGCGCACGTCAAGGTGGAGCACCTGGGGGACAAGTCCCCAATCGCCCTCGCGCGCCGGGGTCTCGGCAGCCTTCCGGGCAAGGAAAAGGCGGACGCCGGTAAGCGCGTCAACATCTTCCGCACTCGGATCAACAACGCGTACGACGCTCGTCGTGAGGTCCTCCTCGCCGAGCGTGACGCCGCGGTGTTGGTTGCCGAGGCAATCGACGTCACTCTGCCCTCCGATCGCCACCCCGTCGGGGCGCGACACCCGATCAGCCTGATTTCCGAGCAGGTCGCCGACGTATTCGTCGCGATGGGTTGGGAAGTTGCCGAGGGGCCGGAGGTGGAGACCGAGCACTTCAACTTCGACGCGCTCAACTTCTTGCCGGATCACCCTGCCCGCACGATGCAGGACACCTTCCACCTGGCACCCGAGAACTCTCGCCAGGTGCTGCGTACCCACACCTCGCCGGTGCAGGTCCGCACGATGCTCTCGCGTGAGGTACCGATCTACGTGGTGTGCCCGGGCCGCACGTTCCGCACCGACGAACTCGATGCGACGCACACGCCTGTCTTCTCGCAGGTCGAGGGCCTGGCCGTCGACAAGGGCCTGACCATGGCCAACCTGCGCGGGACTCTCGACGCGTTCGCTCGCGCCCTTTTCGGCCCCGAGACGCGTACCCGTATGCGCCCCAACTACTTCCCGTTCACGGAACCGTCGGCCGAGGTCGACGTCTGGTTCGCGAACAAGAAGGGCGGCGCAGGCTGGGTCGAGTGGGGCGGCTGCGGCATGGTCAACCCGAACGTTCTGCGCGCCAGCGGTATCGATCCCGACGAGTACTCGGGTTTCGCATTCGGCATGGGCCTCGAGCGGACCCTGCAGTTCCGCAACGGTATCCCGGACATGCGCGACATCGTCGAAGGTGACGTGCGTTTCACGCTGCCCTTCGGTGTCGCAGGCTGACCGATCCGGTCCGCGGAACCTTCACAAAGACTTATCGACAAACGAGAGAGCTGAGCAGACGTGCGAGTAGCGCAATCCTGGCTGACCGAGATCCTGCAGCGGGCAACTCCCAACTGGGAGGTGACCCCGGAAGAGCTGGACGCCGGGTTCGTCCGGGTGGGACTCGAAGTCGAGGAACTCGACACACTCGAGGCGATCGACGGCCCGTTGGTCGTCGGCAAGGTCGTCTCCATCACCGAACTGACCGAGTTCAAGAAGCCGATCCGCTTCTGCCAGGTCGAGGTCGGCGAACCCGAGCCCCGTGGCATCGTCTGTGGCGCGCGCAATTTCAACGAGGGTGACCTCGTCGTCGTTGCGTTGCCGGGCGCGGTGCTGCCCGGCGGATTCGAAATCGCCACTCGCAAGACGTACGGCCAGGTGTCCGACGGCATGATCTGCTCCGTCTCGGAACTCGGTATCGGCAAAGACCATTCGGGCATCTTGGTGCTCGAGCCTGGTACCGCCGAACCCGGCGCAGATGGCAACGAGTTGCTCGGTCTCGGTGACACGATCATCGAACTGAACATCACCCCGGACCGTGGCTACTGCTTCTCGGTCCGCGGTCTCACGCGAGAGCTCGCGTGCGGCTTCGATCTCGAATATGCCGATCCCGCTTCGGTTCCCGCGCACCCGGCTGAGGGTGAAGCCTGGCCGGTGCGCCTCGAACCGGAGTCCAAGGCTTCGCGTTTCGTGATGCGGAAGATCACGGGTATCGATCCGCAGGCAGTGAGCCCGTGGTGGCTGCAGCGTCGACTTCTGCTCTCGGGTGTTCGCCCGATCTCGCCGGCCGTCGACGTCACCAACTACGTGATGCTCGAACTCGGTCAGCCTCTGCACGCGTTCGATGCGACCTCGGTGCAGGGCGACCTGGTGGTCCGTCGCGCCAAGGCGGGGGAGAAGCTGACGACGCTCGACGACGTCGAACGCACGCTCGATCCCGAAGACGTTGTCATCGCCGACGATTCCGGAGTCATCTCGCTGGCTGCCGTCATGGGCGGCGCAACCACCGAGGTGGGAACGGCAACGACGGACATCCTCCTCGAAGGAGCTACTTGGGATCCGCTCGCAGTCTTCAAGACGGCGCGCCGGCACAAGCTGCCGAGTGAGGCGAGCAAGCGTTTCGAGCGCGTCGTCGATCCGGCAATTCCGCTCGCGGCCGTCGACCGCGCAGCCGCTCTGCTGGTCGAGATTGCCGGCGGACGGATCGAACCGGTCCTGACCGACGTGGGCGATGTTGCCCCTCGCGCTGCCATTCGCATGGATATCGACCTGCCCGACCGTGTCGCCGGAGTCACGTACCCCAACGGCACCGCAGCTCGCCGCCTCACCCAGGTTGGCTGCAACGTCGAGGTCGGCGTCAGCGAAGAGGGACACGGCCAGTTGGTCGCGACTCCGCCGTCGTGGCGTCCGGACCTGGTGCAGCCTGCGGACCTCGTCGAGGAAGTTCTTCGCCTCGAAGGTCTCGAGCAGATCCCGTCGGTGCTTCCCGCCGCTCCGGCCGGACGCGGATTGACTCCGTCGCAGCGACGTAAGCGCACGGTGTCGAAGGCCGTGGCTCACGCCGGTTACGTAGAGGTCCTTCCTCCGGTCTTTCTGCCCACCAACGTCTTCGACGTCTGGGGCCTCGACGCGGATGATCCGCGCCGCAACACCAGCAAGGTCCTCAACCCGCTCGAAGCCGATCGTCCGGAGTTGGCGACCACGCTGCTCCCGGGTCTGCTGGAGATCCTGGCTCGCAACGCTTCTCGCGGTCAGCGGGATCTTTCGCTGTACGGCATCGCGCAGGTCGTCCTGCCGGGCCCCGACACCAAGCCGGTGGATGCATTGCCGGTGGATCGTCGCCCGACGGACGAGCAGATCGCGAACCTGATCGCGTCGTTGCCGGCTCAGCCCGTGCACATCGCTGCAGTGTTGAGTGGTTTGCGTGAGCCGAGCGGCCCCTGGGGTCCTGGCCGTCAGGCCGAGGCTTCGGACACTTTTGCAGCAGTGCGGGTCATTGCAGCTGCAGCAGGCGTCGAGGTGGAACTGCGTGCGGCGCAGTACCTGCCGTGGCATCCCGGCCGTTGCGCCGAGGTTGTCGTTGACGGCAACGTAGTCGGTCATGCGGGCGAACTGCATCCGGCTGTTCTCGAGCGTGCGGGATTGCCTGCGCGCACTTGTGCACTGGAGATCGACCTCGACGCTTTGCCGTTGGTCGAGAACCTGCCGGCGCCGCGCATTTCGCCCTTCCCCGCAGTGCTCCAGGACGTGGCGGTTGTTGTCGATCGCGATATTCCTGCGGCGAAGGTCCAGGAAGCTCTGCGTTCCGGCGGCGGCGAACTTCTCGAAGACATTCGCCTCTTCGACGTCTTCGAGGGCGAGCAGGTCGGTGAAGGCCGCAAATCGCTCGCGTTCGCGTTGCGATTCCGTGGTGTCGACCGGACGCTGACCGAGGACGAGGCCAGTGCCGCGCGTGATGCGGCAGTGGAGGCGGCTTCCAAGGCCGTCGGTGCGCAGATGCGCGGCTGATTTCCTCAACTGATCACAGAGCCCACGTCCATCCCAGGTGGTCGTGGGCTCTGTCGTGTTATCGGCTTTTCGACTGAGGTGAATCGGAAAGCCACACATCTGGCGCAACGGTGTCCGTCCGTCGCCCTTGCTGGTCGAGCACGTGGCCGAGCAGTTTGCGCAGATACAGCACGATGGATCGTTCCGTGACGCAAAGACCCGGAATCTCCTTGCGCAGACGAGTTTCGAATGCATCGAGTTCTGCAGGAGAATGCAGCCACAACTGAACCACCAGGTTGTCGGGGCCGACTACAGCGAAGCAGTTTCGAACTTCCGACGCCCGACTCAGCACTCGTCCCGCCGTATCGAGAAGCTCGGGTTCGACGCGGCACCACAAAGTGGCGAGCACGGGAAGGCCGGCCAGCGGCCGCGCGAATTCACACCGCAGCGCCACCAACCCCGAAGACGTGAGCCGGTCGATCTGGCGTTTGCACGCAGCGGGACTGACACCGATCGCGTCGGCCAACTCCTTCATGGGAGTGCGCCCGTCGTAAGCGAGCTTCGTCAGAACCTTGCGATCCTGTTCGGATATCCCGGTCGGCCGAGCGCGCACGGCAGGACGGTTTTCGCTGGTGGTCAGCACACCCTTCTCGGACGGTGCCAGCGCATTGAGTCTCCATCGCCCACCTTCGGTGAACCAGCGTGTGATGATCGAGGTTCGTGTCGCCAGTACACCGTCGATCGTTGCGACGTCTTCCGAGATGAAGCGCGACATCGACGCCAGATCCGCGGTACCGGCTGTGACGAGCAGATCTGCTCTGCCCGTTGATGCTTCGATGGTCACGGCGTGGGCCGAGCGAGTCAGCCGTGCCGCGACCGTGTCGAGAAGAGCAGGTGAGCAATCGATTTCGATGATCGCTGTGACGATGCTGCCCAGCACCTGTGGCCCTGGAGTGACCGTGACCCAGGCCAACGACGATTCGGAGAGTCGATTCCAACGACGGGCGAGAGTCGCGGCGTCGAGTTCGAGTGGTTCGGCCAACGAAAGCCACTTCGATCGCGGTGCGAGCTGGAGCGCATTGATTATCCTCAGATCGATTTCATCTATCCTGCGACCGTTGCCGGCATCTGGTGCACTCATAACGTCATTATCCGGCATATTGCTGCAAGATTCGGACTATCTGCGACGCTCGACGGATGATCACAGAGGAGAAGTACGCGCTGATCGGAGCGGGCCCGTCTGGATTGGCCGGCGCGCGAAACCTCGATCGGGCCGGGATAGCGTTCGACGGCTTCGAGAGCCACGACGACGTCGGTGGGCTCTGGGACATCGACAACCCGCACAGCACCGTCTACGAGTCGGCGCACCTCATCTCTTCGAAGGGCACCACCGCATTCGCGGAGTTCCCGATGGCGGATTCGGTGGCCGACTACCCGAGCCACGTCGAACTTGCCGATTATTTCCGCGACTACGCCGATACTCACGATCTTCGCAGGCACTTTGCCTTCGGCACTACCGTCGCCGACGTTTCGCCGGTCGATTCGCTGTGGCAGGTCACCACGCGCAGTCGCAGCGGTGAGACAACAGTCGCGCGGTATCGAGGCGTGATCATCGCGAACGGAACGCTGTCGAAGCCGAACATGCCGACTTTCCGGGGCGACTTCACCGGCACGTTGATGCACACGAGCCAGTACCGCAGCGCCGAGATCTTCCGCGGGAAGAAGGTACTGGTCATCGGGGCGGGCAACAGTGGATGCGACATCGCCGTCGATGCCGTCCACCAGGCCGAGTGCGTCGACCTGAGCGTTCGGCGAGGCTACTACTTCGTCCCCAAGTATCTGTTCGGCCGACCCTCGGACACCTTGAATCAGGGAAAGCCGTTGCCGCCGTGGATCAAACAACGCGTCGACACCTTGGTACTCAAGCAGTTCACGGGTGATCCGGTGCGGTTCGGATTTCCGGCACCGGACTACAAGATCTACGAATCGCATCCGGTCGTGAACTCGTTGATCCTGCACCACATCGGGCACGGTGATGTGCACGTGCGCGCCGACGTCGACCGGTTCGAGGGGAAGACGGTGCGGTTTGTCGACGGATCGTCTGCCGACTACGACCTCGTTCTCTGCGCCACGGGGTATCACCTCGACTATCCCTTCATCGCGCGCGAGGACTTGGACTGGTCGGGCGCTGCCCCGGACCTGTTCCTCAACGTCGCGAGTCGCCGCCACGACAATCTCTTTGTTCTCGGCATGGTCGAAGCATCCGGTCTCGGGTGGCAGGGCCGTTTCGAGCAGGCCGAGTTGGTGGCCAAATTGATCACCGCACGTACCGAAGCCCCCGCCGCGGCGCGGGAATTCTCGGCGGCGGCGGCCGGTCCTCCTCCCGATCTGTCCGGGGGATACAAGTACCTGAAGTTGGGACGAATGGCCTACTACGTGAACAAGGACGCCTACCGATCGGCGATCAAGCGACACATCGGACTGCTTGATGCCGCTCTGACGAAGGGAGGACAGTGATTGCCGATCGACGACGTGGTGCTCAACTTCAACCCGGGATCGTTGATTATCCTCAACGTGGTGCTGGCCGCGATCATGCTGGGGATCGCCCTCGACACTTCGGTCGACGACTTTCGTCGTGCGCTCACCAAACCCAAGGCGATGGCGGTGGGTATTGCTGCGCAGTTCGTGCTGTTGCCGGCAGTGACTTTTCTCCTGACGCTGATTCTCTCGCCGGCTCCGTCGGTAGCACTCGGCATGATCCTGGTGGCGTGCTGCCCGCCAGGGAACATCTCGAACGTCCTGACTCACCGGGCGGGCGGCGACGTCGCACTCTCGGTGTCCATGACGGCGGTGTCGAACGTCCTCGCGATCTTCCTCATGCCGCTCAATCTTGCGTTCTGGGGGAGCCGACGCCCGGAGACCGACGCTCTGTTGCAGTCCGTGAACCTGAATGCGCTCGAGATGGTCGCGCAAATCGCCCTGATCATCGGTGTGCCGTTCGTTCTCGGCATCTGGGCGGCACGAAGGTTTCCGGAGATCGCCGCGAAAGCGCAGCCTTGGGTGAAAAACGGTTCGTTGGTGGCGTTGTTGATCTTCATCGTCGCGGGGGTGTCGGGGAATGCGTCGTACTTCGTCGACTACATCGGGGTGGTACTGCTCGCGGTCTTCCTGCACGACACGGTTGCCCTCGCACTGGGATACTTCTGCGGCGCCGTCACCGGGTTGAACGAATACAGCCGTCGCGCCGTCTCTTTCGAGGTCGGCATCCGCAATGCCGGGCTGGGGCTTGGCCTGGTGTTCACGTTCTTCGACGGTCTCGGTGGCATGGCCGTCGTGGCCGGCTGGTGGGGGATCTGGGACATCATCGCCGGGTTGGCTCTGGCGACGATCTGGTCCAAGCGACGCGCCCGAAAGGCGGTACCGGCATGACCGTCGCACTCGTCACGGGCGGAAACGGGTTCCTGGGTACCGCTGTCATCGACGCACTGATCGCGCAGGGCATCACCGTCGTCTGTGTCGACCTCACGGTCAAGGACACGCCGGACGATCGCATCCGCCGCGTCAGGGCGGACGTCTGCGACCCCACAGAATTGGGGCGGGTGTTCGGTCAGTACCGACCGAACGTCGTGATCCACCTTGCGTCCATCGTGAATCCCGGCAAGACCACGACAGCAGAGCAGGAGTACCGCGTCGACGTCGACGGGACACGAAACGTGCTCGCGGCCTGCGTCGAACACGGGGTTGGACGGATCGTCGTGTCTTCGTCCGGAGCGGCGTACGGCTACCACTCCGACAACCCACCGTGGATCACCGAGGACGTACCTGTCCGAGGCAACGACGAATTCAGATACAGTCGCCACAAACGCCTGGTCGAAGAGATGCTCGCCGAATATCGCGTCGAACACCCGGAGTTGGAACAGGTTGTCTTCCGGATCGGCACGATCTTGGGTGAGAGCGTCGACAATCAGATCACCGCGTTGTTCGATCGCCGCAAGCTGCTCAAGGTTGCCGGGAGCGACAGCCCCTTCGTCTTCGTCTGGCACACCGATGTCGCGGGCGCCTTTGCGGAGGCCGTGACCGGAAACCAAGTGGGCATCTTCAATGTCGCGGGCGACGGCGTGCTGACCGTCGACGAGTTGGCTTCCCGGATGGGCAAGAGCACGGTGACGCTTCCTGCATGGTTGTTGCGAGGCGTTCTACGCGTCGGACGGCGATTGGGCGTAACGGAACACGGTCCGGAGCGCGTCGGATTTCTCCAGTACCGACCGGTTCTCGACAATCGGCGGCTCAAGGAACAGTTCGGATACGTCCCCGAATATTCGAGCGAGGAAGCGTTTGCCGCGTATCTCGCGTCACGCTGACCCCTTCGACGGACGGTCGTGGAAGGATCGGAATTGTCCGTCGGCGTTTTCGAGAAGGGACTCACAGTGTCACGAAATGATGGGCCCGAACATGATGGGTCCGAGCACGATGGTTCCGTGCACCAGGTAGTCGAGGCCGCCAGTGCACTCGACGACAAGGACTTCCTCGCGGTCGTCCGCGCAGTGGTCGAGCGTCGTCCGAGTTTGTCGGTCCTTCTTTCCGTGGTGGACACCGCTGCCGCGAGCCTCGAGCCGCACCGTGTAGAGGACGACAACACGATCACCGACGCCGAAGAAGTCGAACTGCCCGACACCGTTGTGGAGGTCGACGAGATCATCGACGTCCCGGTGGTACTTGCGACCGACCCGAGAATTCCCGAACCCGACTACACCGAAGGGGGAGTCCCCACTTTCGACCGTGTTCGGGAGAAGATAGAGGGGCGCTTCGGTACTTCCATAGGTTCGGCCGAATTGGCACACGAGAGTCCTGCCGGAAAGTCCGTGGACGAGCAGTGGGACGAGCGCCAGAAGGCCGCAAAAGCCAAGCTCGAGGAGATCCGGCGATCCATGGGTAAGTAATTATGCATTCCGATGCACAATGATGCATACTGTGTGACATGACTGAAGGTGGTACGACCGAGAACACACGCAAGCCGATCAGAGTCGCCGTTGCCGGCGCCAGTGGGTACGCCGGTGGTGAGGTTCTGCGTCTGCTCCTCGGGCACCCCTCCTATGTCGACGGCAGTCTGGTGATCGGTTCGCTGACCGCCGGTGGCAACGCCGGTTCGACGCTCGGTGAGCATCATCCGCACTTGCTCCCACTCTCGTCGCGGGTACTCGAAGAGACCACTGTCGAAATCCTCTCGGGTCACGACGTTGTCTTCCTCGGTCTCCCGCACGGAAATTCGGCTCAGTACGCCAAGTTGCTACCCGAATCGACGGTCATCATCGACTGCGGCGCGGACTTCCGGCTGCAGGATCCCGCAGCCTGGGAGAAGTACTACAAGAGTACTCATGCCGGTACCTGGCCCTACGGTCTTCCTGAATTGCCCGGTGCCCGTGAGAAATTGGTAGGCGCAACCCGCATTGCCGTTCCGGGCTGCTACCCGACGGCTGCGAGCCTCGCGCTGGCCCCCGCCGTTGCCGCGGGGATCGTGGACTCACACGTGAACGTGGTTGCGGTCAGTGGCACTTCGGGCGCCGGCCGGGCACCGAAGGCTGATCTGCTGGGTTCCGAGGTCATGGGCTCCGTCCGTGCGTACGGTGTCGGAGGTGTCCATCGCCACACCCCTGAGATCATTCAGAATCTTTCGGCCGCAGGCGGCAAGGACATCAGTGTTTCCTTCACTCCAGTCCTCGCGCCCATGCCGCGCGGCATCCTCGCGACCTGCACGGCAGCCACCACGGCCACCGAAGAGCAAGCGCGCGAAATCTACGACAAGGCATACAACGACGAGCCGTTCATCCACGTACTGCCTGCCGGAGTCTTCCCGCAGACCGGTGCCGTGATCGGATCCAATGCCGTACAGATCGGGGTCACCGTTGACGCCGACGCCGGTCAGCTCGTTGTCATCTCGGCAATCGACAATCTCACCAAGGGCACCGCCGGTGGCGCGGTGCAATCGATGAATCTCGCCCTTGGCCTACCCGAGACCGCAGGTCTCTCTACCGTGGGAGTAGCTCCGTGAGCACCGACAATCCGCAGCAGATCGACAACGCAACCGAGCCTGACGCGACCGTTGCAGACGTGGTTCACGTCGCCGGGGGACGTCTGCTCCGCACGCAGGGCGTCACCGCACCTGCCGGATTCCGCGGTGCCGGAATTGCTGCCGGTATCAAGAAGAGTGGCAAGTCGGACCTCGCATTGGTGCTCAACGAGGGACCCGATCTGGCCGCTGCCGGCGTCTTCACCCTGAACAAGGTCAAGGCAGCTCCGGTGCTCTGGTCTCAGCAGGTCCTGACGACGGGCAAGCTGCGCGCGGTGGTCCTCAACTCGGGCGGCGCGAACGCCTGCACGGGCGCGGGTGGATTCCAGGATGCACACAAGACTGCCGAGGAAGTTGCTTCGGCACTGAGTAATTGGGGCACCGAGACGGGCGCGATCGAGGTCGCTGTCTGTTCGACCGGACTTATCGGTGACCGCTTGCCCATGGACAAGCTGATCCCCGGTGTCACCGAGGTGGTGCACGAACTCGCTGGCGGAATCTCCGGCGGCACCGACGCGGCATACGCGATCATGACCACCGATACCGTGCCGAAGCAGGCGTCGCTGCACCACGCGAACAAATGGAACGTCGGCGGAATGGCCAAGGGCGCAGGCATGCTCGCGCCTGCGCTGGCCACGATGCTGTGCGTCGTCACGACCGATGCTGTCGCAACGGCGGATCAGCTCGATACCGCTCTGCGCGCCGCCACCCACCTGAGCTTCGATCGCCTCGACGTCGACGGCGCCACGTCCACCAACGACACAGTGCTCCTGTTGGCTTCCGGCGCCAGCGGTGTCACGCCGACGCAGGACGAACTGAACGCCGCAGTGCTGGCCGTGTGTGATGATCTCGCGGATCAGTTGATGGCAGACGCCGAGGGTGTCACCAAGCGGGTCAAGGTGACGGTTCGCGGCGCGGCGTCCGAGTCCGATGCGTTGATCGGCGCCCGGACCATCGCCCGCGACAGCCTGGTCAAGACAGCGCTTTTCGGTTCCGATCCCAATTGGGGTCGCGTTCTCGCCGCAGTGGGTATCGCTCCCATCGAGCTCGATCCCGATCGAATCAGTGTGTCCTTCAACGGGAGTCCCGTCTGCATCGACGGCGTCGGTGCTCCGGGGGCGCGTGAGGTGGACCTGAGTGGGATCGACATCGAACTCGACATCGATCTGGGAATCGGCAACGAGTCCGTGAGCATTCGCACCACGGACCTCTCGCATGCTTACGTCGAAGAGAACTCGGCGTATTCGTCATGACCGAGACGTATCCCGTGATCAGCGAGCATCAGAAGGCGCATGTCCTCGCCGACGCGCTGCCGTGGCTGCAGCGATTCCGAGACAAGGTGGTCGTGGTCAAGTACGGCGGAAACGCCATGATCGACGAGACGCTCAAAACGGCATTTGCCGCCGACATGGCGTTCCTGCGGACTGTCGGCATCCATCCCGTCGTCGTGCACGGCGGTGGCCCGCAGATCAACGCGATGCTGGCGCGCCTTGGCATGAAGGGTGAGTTCCGCGGTGGCTTCCGGGTCACGACGCCCGAGGTGATGGACGTCGTGCGGATGGTGCTTTTCGGTCAGGTCGGCCGTGAACTCGTCGGCTTGATCAACGCGCACGGTCCGTACGCGGTCGGTATCTCCGGTGAAGATGCGCACCTGTTCACCGCTACTCGACGCACTGTTGCGGTCGAGGGGGAGCAGACCGACATCGGGCTGGTCGGGGACGTCACCACCGTGAACCCAGACGCGGTACTCGATCTCATTGCGGCAGGACGTATTCCGGTGGTCTCGACCATCGCGCCCGACGCCGACGGCGTCGTCCACAACATCAACGCCGATACCGCTGCTGCCGCACTGGCCGAGGCGATCGGTGCCGAGAAGCTCGTTGTCCTCACCGACGTCGAGGGCCTGTACACCGATTGGCCGGACCGAGCCTCGCTGGCCACCGAGATCGACACCGACGCCCTGGCCCAGTTGTTGCCGAGTCTCGACGCCGGCATGGTGCCCAAGATGGAGGCCTGCCTTCGCGCGGTGCGCGGAGGTGTGCCGTCGGCGCACGTGATCGACGGTCGGCTCGAACATTCAGTCCTACTCGAACTTTTCACCGGTGAAGGAATCGGCACGATGGTCGTGCCGGGTCCCTCCGTCGCCGGTCCCCAGCAGGGAGCTAGCTCATGAGCACGATCGATCTGCAGCAGCGGTGGTCCGCTTCGCTGATGAACAATTACGGCGTACCCCGGGTTGCTCTCGTCCGCGGTGACGGCGCCGTACTCACCGACGCCGACGGCAAGCAGTACGTCGACTTCCTGGCCGGAATCGCCGTCAACATCCTCGGACACGGACATCCGGCCGTCGTCGAAGCCGTCACTACTCAGTTGTCGACACTCGGCCACGTGTCCAACCTGTACGCCAGCGAGCCGGTCGTCGAGTTGGCGGAGCAGTTGCTCGCTCATCTCGGCAACGTCACCGGGCGCGCGTTCTTCTGCAACTCCGGTACCGAGGCGAACGAGGCTGCCTTCAAGCTCGCTCGCGCCACCGGCCGGAAGAAGATCATCGCAGCCGAAGGCTCCTTCCACGGTCGCACGATGGGCGCACTCGCTCTGACGGGTCAGCCGGCCAAGCGGGCGCCGTTCGAACCGATGCCCGCCGGTGTCGAGTTCGTGCCGTACGGCGACGTCGAGGCACTCGAGCAGGCCGTCGATTCCGACACCGCCGCTGTGTTCCTCGAACCGATCATGGGTGAGGGCGGCGTCGTGGTGCCACCCGAGGGATACCTCGTCGAGGCTCGGCGGATCACCGCCGAGCGCGGTGCACTTCTCGTGCTCGACGAAGTGCAGACCGGCATCGGCCGGACCGGCTGGTTCTACGCCCATCAGGCAGTCGGCATCGTGCCGGACGTCATCACCCTCGCGAAGGGACTCGGTGGCGGAATGCCGATCGGCGCCTGCATCGCGACCGGGGCAACGGCCGAGTTGTTCGGACCGGGTAAGCACGGTACGACGTTCGGTGGCAATCCGGTGTGTGCTGCGGCGGCACTTGCCGTGCTGAAAACCATTGCAGCGGAAGACCTGATCTCACGCGCCGACAGTTTGGGTAAATCCATCTCGGCGGGCATCGAAGATCTAGGCCATCCGTTGGTCGACTACGTACGGGGATCAGGACTGTTGCTGGGTGTCGTGCTGACCGAGGACGTCGCGCCGGCGGTGGAAAACGCAGCGCGCGAAGCCGGGTACCTTGTGAATGCAGCGCAACCCGGAGTGATCCGGTTGGCGCCGCCGCTCATCCTCACGGACGAGCAGGCCGAAACCTTCGTGGCAGCACTACCTGCCATCTTCGACAGCGCACTATCGGCTGACCAGCCGGGGGAGAAGTGACTACCGTGGTGAAACACTTTCTCAGGGACGACGATCTGACTCCTGCGCAGCAGGCCGAAGTTCTCGAACTCGCAGCGATTCTCAAGAAGGACCCGTTCGCTCGGCGTCCGCTCGAGGGTCCCCGCGGAGTCGGTGTCATCTTCGAGAAGAACTCGACGCGTACACGTTTCTCGTTCGAGATGGGCATCGCACAGATGGGCGGCCACGCTGTCGTCGTAGACGGGCGCAGCACTCAACTCGGTCGTGAAGAGACCTTGGCGGACACCGGACGCGTTCTCTCCCGCTACGTCGACGCCGTCGTGTGGCGCACGTTCGGCCAGAAGCGCCTGGAGCAAATGGCTACGGGCGCAACGATTCCCATCGTCAATGCATTGTCCGACGAATTTCATCCCTGTCAGGTTCTGGCCGATCTGCAAACGCTGATCGAACAGAAGGGTGAGCTCAAGGGGCTGAAGCTGACCTACCTGGGCGACGGCGCCAACAACATGGCTCACTCGCTGATGCTCGGCGGAGTGACCGCAGGCATCGATGTCACCATCGCAAGCCCCGCCGGCTTCGAACCGGCGGACTGGGTCGTGGCAGCAGCACGCAAACGCGCCGAGGAAACCGGCGCGACCATCACCCTGACGCAGGACCCACAGGCCGGCGTCGTCGGCGCCGACGCGTTGGTCACCGACACCTGGACCTCGATGGGTCAGGAGAACGACGGGCTCGATCGGGTCGGACCTTTCCGTCCGTTCCAGATCAACAAGGAGCTGCTCGCAAAGGCAGATCCGAAGGCCGTCGTCCTGCACTGCCTGCCCGCGCATCGCGGCGAAGAAGTCACCGACGAGGTTCTCGACGGACCCCAGAGCGTCGTCTGGGACGAGGCGGAGAACCGTCTGCACGCCCAGAAGGCGTTGCTCGTGTGGCTGTTGGAACAGCGAACCCAACTGGACCAGGCGTGAGCGTCGCTCCCACTCGGGCCGGTCGCCAGTCGCGCATCATCGCGCTGCTGGCGGCGCACCCCGTCCGAAGTCAGACGGAGCTGGCGGCGTTGCTCGGTGCCGAGGGCATCGAAGCGACGCAGGCCACTCTCTCTCGTGACCTCGAAGAGTTGGGAGCGGTGAAACTGCGCGCCGCCGACGGCGGCGCCGGTGTTTACGTGGTGCCGGAGGACGGGAACCCGGTACGCGGTGTGTCCGGCGGTACCGACCGTCTCTCACGGCTGTTGGGTGAGCTGTTGGTCTCCACCGATTTCAGCGGCAACATGGCGATTCTCCGGACACCGCCGGGGGCCGCGCACTACCTCGCGAGCGCACTGGATCGGTCCTCGATGCCGGACATCGTGGGCACGATCGCCGGAGATGACACCATCTTCGTGGTGGCCCGGGAACCGCTTTCCGGAGCGGAACTCGCGGCCATGATCGAATCGCTCGCCTGACCCCTTATTCTTTGATAGAGATTTTCAACCGAAGGAGCACAAAAACCATGGCCGATCGCGTCGTACTCGCCTACTCGGGCGGGCTGGACACTTCTGTTGCCATCAGTTGGATCGGTAAGGAGACGGGCGCTGAAGTTGTCGCCGTCGCCATCGATCTGGGGCAGGGTGGCGAGGACATGGAGGTCGTGCGTCAGCGCGCGATCGACTGCGGCGCAGTCGAATCCGTTGTCGTCGACGCCCGCGACGAGTTCGCGGACGAATACTGCCTGCCGACCATCGCGGCCAACGCCCTGTACATGGACCGCTACCCGCTCGTCTCGGCCATCAGCCGTCCGCTGATCGTCAAGCACATCGTCGAAGCTGCACGCTCGCACGGCGGCACCATCGTCTCGCACGGTTGCACCGGTAAGGGCAACGACCAGGTTCGCTTCGAGGTCGGATTCGGCGCCCTCGCACCCGACCTGCAGGTCATCGCACCGGTCCGCGACTACGCCTGGACCCGCGAGAAGGCCATCGCCTTCGCCGAAGAGAACAACATCCCGATCAACGTCTCCAAGAAGTCGCCGTTCTCGATCGACCAGAACGTCTGGGGCCGCGCCGTCGAGACCGGATTCCTCGAGGATCTGTGGAACGCGCCGACGAAGGACGTCTACGACTACACCCAGGACCCGACGGTCAACTGGAACGCACCCGACGAGCTCATCATCAGCTTCGACAAGGGCCGCCCGGTCGCCATCGACGGCCGCCCGGTGTCGGTTCTCGAAGCCATTCAGGAACTGAACAAGCGCGCAGGCGCTCAGGGCGTCGGCCGTCTCGACGTCGTCGAGGACCGTCTCGTGGGCATCAAGAGCCGTGAGATCTACGAAGCTCCCGGCGCGATGGTTCTCATCACCGCACACCAGGAACTCGAGCACGTCACCCTCGAACGCGAACTCGGTCGCTACAAGCGTCAGATGGAGCAGCGTTGGTCCGAGCTGGTCTACGACGGCCTCTGGTTCTCGCCCCTCAAGGACGCACTGGACACGTTCGTCAACAAGACGCAGGAACGCGTTACCGGCGACATCCGTCTCTTCCTGCACGGTGGAGCCATCACCGTCAACGGTCGTCGCAGCCCGGAGTCGCTCTACGACTTCAACCTCGCGACGTACGACGAGGGCGACAGCTTCGACCAGTCCGCATCGAAGGGCTTCGTCGAGATCCACGGTCTGTCGTCGAAGGTCGCCGCGAAGCGCGATCTGGGACTCTGAGCCATGACGGCTCGCGGTGACGGAGACGCTCAAAAACACGGCACCAACGAAGGTGCGCTGTGGGGCGGGCGGTTCGAGTCCGGACCGGCCGCTGCCATGGCGGCGCTGAGCAAGTCGACTCACTTCGACTGGGTCCTCGCTCCGTACGACGTGCGGGCGTCGCAGGCGCATGCGCGTGTGCTGAACAAGGCCGGTCTGCTCAGCGAAGCCGATCTCGTGACAATGCTCGACGGTCTCGACCGTCTGGCGGCAGATGTCGCCAGTGGCGCCTTCGGGCCCAGTGATTCGGACGAGGACGTACACGGCGCACTCGAGCGTGGTCTGATCGAGCGTGTCGGGCCTGAGGTCGGTGGACGCCTGCGTGCTGGACGTTCACGAAACGACCAGGTGGCCACGCTGTTCCGCATGTGGCTTCGCGATGCGGTCCGCCGCATCTCCACCGGAGTTCTCGACGTGGTCGATGCTTTGGCGACTCAGGCCGGGGCGCATCCGGATGCCGTGATGCCGGGCAAGACGCACCTGCAGGCGGCTCAGCCGGTCCTGTTGGCGCATCACCTGCTCGCTCACGCACATCCACTGTTGCGGGACGTGCAGCGCCTTCGCGACTTCGACGTGCGAGCTGCGGTGTCCCCGTACGGTTCCGGTGCACTGGCCGGTTCCTCGCTCGGTCTCGACCCCGAAGCCATTGCAGCGGAATTGAAGTTCGACAGCTCGGCCGAGAACTCGATCGACGCAACGGCTTCGCGTGATTTTGCGGCCGAGGCAGCGTTCGTGCTTGCGATGATCGGTGTCGATCTCTCCCGTATGGCGGAAGAGATCATCATCTGGAGCACACCGGAGTTCGGCTACATCACGCTTGCCGACGCATGGTCGACGGGATCGTCGATCATGCCGCAGAAGAAGAATCCGGATGTCTCGGAACTGACGCGCGGTAAGTCGGGTCGTTTGATCGGCAACCTGACCGGATTGTTGGCGACGCTCAAGGCTCAGCCGCTGGCGTACAACCGCGATCTGCAAGAGGACAAGGAACCGGTTTTCGACTCGGTTGCGCAGCTCGAGATGCTGCTCCCGGCCATCACCGGTCTGGTGCAGACGCTCGAGTTCCACACCGAGCGCATGGCGGAACTAGCTCCGGCAGGGTTCACGTTGGCCACCGACATCGCGGAGTGGATGGTGCGTCAGGGCGTGCCGTTCCGGGTTGCCCACGAGGCTGCCGGAGCGTGTGTGCGTGTCGCCGAAGCACGAGGGGTCGGACTCGAAGATCTCACAGACGAGGAGCTGGCCGGCGTCGACAGCGCGCTGACACCCGCTGTTCGTGAGGTGCTGACAGTCGAGGGTTCCATTGCTTCGCGCAACGCGCGAGGCGGCACTGCGGGGGTGCGGGTTGCCGAGCAGCTGGACGGAGTCAAAGCAGTGGCGCAGTCACTGCGGGAATGGACCCTGTGACCTCGCGGTCACGAGTGTTGTCGCTCTCTTTTCGGCAGTAGTCCTTCGGTCGTACGCGGTCAGGTAGCAGAATTTGCTCCCTGACCGCGTACGCGTATTCGTCGTCAGTAGGCTTGTCGCGCGCGGGAAAAATGAGACTGACGTCACATGGTGAGTAACTTGGGAGTGAAATGGTGGGATTGAATTCCAAGTCTGTGCTGGGCCCGATTCGTCGGGTGGTTGCGACAGCACAAAACGGCCTCGAGGTCGTCCGGTTGGGTGGGCTGGAAACGGATGCGACCACGTCGCCGTTCGAGATCGTCGAACGCGCAGCGATGTATCGGCTACGGCGCTACTTCCCGGACAGTGACCCGGAAACCGTCGGCGCACCGATCTTGCTGATCCCGCCGATGATGATGTCGGCGAACGTGTACGACGTGACCCGTGACCAGGGCGCTGTGGGAATTCTGCACGAGATGGGCCTTGATCCCTGGGTCGTCGATTTCGGTTCGCCCGACTCCGAAGAGGGCGGTTGGGATCGTAACCTCGCCGATCACATCATCGCTCTCAGCGACATCGTCGATCACATCCACCGTCACACCGGAAAAGATGTTCACATCTCCGGTTATTCGCAGGGTGGCATGTTCGCCTATCAGGCTGCCGCGTATCGGCGTAGTCGAAACATCGCCAGCGTCATCACCTTCGGCAGTCCGGTCGACACACTCGCCGCGCTACCCTTCGGCATCCCGGCGGGATTGGCAACCAAGGGTGCAGATTTCCTCGCCGATCACGTCTTCAATCGCCTGGCGGTCACCGGGTGGATGGCCCGTACCGGGTTCCAGTTGCTCGATCCCGTGAAGACGCTGAAGATGCGCGTCGACTTTCTGCTTCAACTGCACGACCGTGAGGCGTTGCTTCCGCGGGAGCAGCAACGCCGCTTCCTCGCGACCGAGGGTTGGGTCGCGTGGTCGGGGCCCGCGGTAGCCGAACTGCTCAAGCAGTTCATCGTGCACAACCGAATGATGACCGGTGGGTTCGTCATCAAGGATCAATTGGTCTCGCTCGCCGAGATCACCTGCCCCATCCTGGCATTCGTCGGCGAGGTCGACGACATCGGCCAGCCGCAAGCGGTTCGAGGCATCAGTCAAGCCGCTCCGCGGGCGAAGGTCTACGAATCTACCTTGCGTGCAGGTCATTTCGGTTTGGTTGTCGGTTCCACCGCGGCCAATCACACCTGGCCGACCACCGGTGAATTCGTGCAGTGGACCGAGACGGGTGGACCCCTCCCGGACCGTATCGCGAACATGGTCTACGGCGCCGACCTCGAAGACCAGACCGGTGTGTCGATCAGCAATCGGATCATCCACACCGTCGCCTCGGTCGCTGAAGTAGGTGCAGGAGTCACCAAGGGAATCAGTGACCTTGCCGCCGGTGCGTTGCGCGGCACTTTCGAATTGTCGGGAGAAGCGGCACGAGCGTTGCCACGTCTGGCTCGACTCAACCAGATTCAGCCGCACACCAAGATCTCGCTGAGCCAGTTGCTGGCGGAGCAGCGTCGAAAGGCGCCGAACGGCGAGTGCTTCCTTTTCGACAATCGCGTGCACACGTATGAAGCGGTCAACGCGCGTATCGACAATGTCGTGCGTGGATTGATCTCCGTGGGAGTGCGTCCGGCAGCGCATGTCGGTGTCCTGATGGAGACCCGCCCCAGCGCACTCGCGGCCATCGCGGCCCTGTCGCGACTTGGTGCCGTCGCGGTCATGCTTCCGCCAGGCTCCGACATAACGGCGGCGGTCAAGCTGGGGTCGGTCGATCGGATCATCACCGATCCGGAAAACGTCGATGCTGCAGTGGTTACCGGTCGGCCGGTACTGGTGCTCGGCGGCGGCGATGCCCGTGGCCTCGAGGTGGATCCGTCACACGACGTGATCGATCTCGAACAAATCGATCCGACGAAGGTCAATCTGCCCGGGTGGTACCGACCGGATCCCGGTGTCGCCCGCGAACTCGCCTTCATCATCTTTGCGGAATCCGGCGGTGTGCTCGAGGCCAAGCAGATCACCAACTACCGGTGGGCACTGTCGGCCTTCGGCACGGCCACGGCGGCAGATCTCGATCGCGGTGACACCGTGTACTGCCTTGCACCACTCCATCATTCGTCGAGTCTGCTCGCGACCATCGGTGGTGCCATGGCCGGTGGCTCACGCATTGCGCTCTCACGTGGACTGAACCCCGCGAGGTTCGTCGAGGAAATCCACCGCTACGGCGTGACGGTCGTGAGTTACACGTGGTCGATGGTGCGCGAGATACTCGACGAGGATCTTCTTCTCATCGACGGTAGTCATCCGGTCCGCCTGTTCATCGGTTCGGGCATGCCCCATGGTCTGTGGAAGCGGACAACGGAGGCGTTCGACCCCGCGCAGGTACTCGAGTTCTATGCGTCGACCGAAGGCGACGTGATTCTTGCCAATGTTGCAGGCTCCAAAGTTGGTTCCAAGGGGCGCCCGCTGCCGGGTAGCGCGCAGGTGCGGTTGGCGGCATACGACCCGCTGAGTGGTCGGCTCCTCGAGAACGGAAACGGATTTGTCCGTGAGTGCGCCGAAGACGAGGTCGGATTGCTGCTCGGGCGTGCGGGATTCACCGCCGATCTCTCTGGCGGAGCCATGCGAGGTCTCTTCCAAGCCGGCGATTCGTGGATTCCCACCGAAAATCTCTTCCGCCGGGACGCCGACGGCGACTACTGGCTGATCGACCACAAGAACACGGTCATTTCCACGGTCCGCGGTCCCGTGTTCACCCAGCCGATCGTCGACGCGTTGTCGAGTGTGGCGCGGGTGGATCTTGCCGTCGCATACGGAGTCGGTGACGCGCCGCATCAGCTCGCGGTCGCTGCCGTGACATGGCGTCCGGGGCGGCAGTTCCGTTCTGCCGAGCTTGCAGAGGCCCTCTCGCGCATCGCTTTCGACGCTCGTCCGGATATCGTGCACGTGGTTGACGAGATCCCGGTGGGTTCGTCGTACCGTCCGAGCTCCACTGCGTTGGCTGCGGCCGGATTGCCGGCGCCGGGGCCACGGACCTGGTTCCTCGATTCCGAGTCGCAGTCGTACAAGCGGCTGACCAAGGCAATTGCCGCGCAGTTGATGCCGACGAGGGTGAGCACCGGAGCACGGTAGCCTGAGGGCATTCTGTTTGATCGGTTCGAGAGGACACACGTGGCTATTGATTCGACGTTGCTCAGCATTTTGGCCTGCCCCCAGGACAAAGGCCCGCTGTTGCTGGTCGGGGACGAGTTGCTCTACAACCCGCGCCTGCGTCGTGCCTACCCGATCGAGAACGGCATTCCCGTTCTGTTGATCGACGAGGCACGCGATGTAGCGGACGACGAGCACGAAAAGTTGCTCGCACGGGCTGAAGGCTAGATCGGCAACTCACCGGTCAGGTACCGCTGGAGGTTCGGCGCCACCAGCGGTACCAAAGCGTCGACGCTCAATGATGCGAGTGGTTCGAGTCCGAGCACATATCGCGTGACAAGCAGTCCGGCCATCTGAGATGCCACCAATTCCGCTCTGATCAAGCCGGTACCAGGTGGTGTGTCCACCCGCGGAATGATGTCGCGCAATACGACATCGAGCAGAAAGCTCTGGATCAACTGCGATCCGTCGCCGGAAATGGCTGATCGAAAAGCCGCCAGAATCGCCGGCTGGTGTTCCGAATCCCATAGCCCGATCACCGCCCGGAGAAGGCTTTCGCCGAGGTTTTCGGTCGGGGAGGTGTGAACCGGTCCCAATACCTGGACTGGATCGATCGGTAGCGCGATCGCAGCGGTGAACAACTGCTCCTTGCTTCCGAAATGATGATGAATCATGGCCGGATCGACGTCAGCGGCCGCAGCTATCGATCGAACAGTTGTTCGTCGAAAACCGTTCTGGGAGAACGCCCGTCGCGCCGAATCGAGGATCTGCGCGCGAGTCTCCGACTTGCCCGGTCGTCGCCCCGAACGAATCGGTACCGGACTCGTGTCCTTGTCGGTCATGGAGTGCGGCGATCGAGTGTGGCCGCGGCCAGCGATAGCGCGGCGGCGGCGAAGCCCGCCATGACGGCGAGATCACGCCACATCTGACCCGTCGCGTCGGCATGCATCGACACTTGCTGAAGTGCGTCGACGGCGTAGCTCAAGGGGAGGACGTTGCTGATCCATTCGAGCCAGGTCGGCAATTGGTCGCGCGGTACCAGGAGTCCGCAGAGGAAGAGCTGTGGAACCACAACTACCGGCATGAATTGCACCGCTTGGAACTCGGTCTTCGCGAATGCGCTGGCCAACAGGCCTAGCGCAACGCCCAGTATTGCGCCGAGAACTGCAATGACGATGACCCAGGCAAGACTGCCGGCGATGGTGAGTCCGAGGAATCCGAAAGCAACCGCGCACGCGAGGGCTGCCTGAGCGGCGGCGGAGAGCGAAAATGCCGCCCCGTATCCGGCGAGAAGGTCGAGTTTGCCCATCGGTGTGGTGAGCAGGCGTTCGAGTGTGCCTGAACTGCGTTCGCGTTGCATCGCGATGGACGTGACCAGGAACATGACGACAAACGGCAAGATTCCCAACATCGTGATCGCCACTCGTTGGAAGAGCGAAACCTGGCCGGGTGGCGTCGGGACGTCTTGGTAGAGGAAATAGAGCAGAATCATCAGTAACGACGGGACCAACAAGATCATGGCCACCGTGCGGTGATCTTGGCGGAGCTGAAGCAGAATGCGTACGGTCGTAGCACCGAAGATCCTGATGCTCATGATATTTCGCCTCCGACGGGTGAAGTCCGAATCAGCTCGAGAAAGGCGTCCTCGAGCCGTTCACATCTGGTTTTGGCGCGCAATTCATCGGGTGTGAGTTGAGCGAGGAGGTGCCCGTCTCGCATCAGGATCAGCTCAGCGCAGTGGTCGGCCTCATCCATGACGTGGCTGGAGACCAACAGGGTGGTTCCGCTGCGAGCAAGGTCAGCGAATCGTTCCCACAATTCGACACGAAGCACCGGATCGAGGCCGACGGTCGGTTCGTCGAGGATCAACACATCAGGTGACGCCACCAACGCGCAAGCCAGCGAGACTCGCCCGCGTTGACCACCAGACAGATCGGCGGCGGTCTGGTCGGCGTATCGGCTCAATCCGACGGCGTCGACCGCTGCTGCGACGTCGGCGCCGGACTTGCCGTAAAGAGCGCCGAAGTACTGGACGTTTCGAGTGACCGTCAGGTCGCCGTACACGCTGGGGGATTGGGTGACATATCCGACCCGGTGGCGAAGAGCAACGGAACCGGCGAGATCGCCCAGCACTCTGACCTCACCACTTTCGACGATCTGTGTTCCGACAATCGCGCGCATCAGGGTTGTCTTGCCGCAGCCGGACGGGCCGAGCAGTCCGGTGATCGATCCTGCTGATACCTGCAGGTCAAGCGAGTGAAGAACTTCGTGCTTGCCGCGAACGACTCGTAGTCCGCGGATATCTATTGCCGGCGTTGTGGTCACGGTTCGCCTCGTTTCAATAATTCATCACTTGTTGAATTATGCGACTCGGCCGACCGATGAGTCAACGGCGTGGGCACAATCGAAGGGTGAGCATCGAGACCTTGGAAAATGTGGAGAACCCGTTGGAAGCGGGCCTGACAATTCTCGGCTCGACCCTGACCGTCGACGACATCTCGCTGAGGATCGTCGAGGTCGAGGCGTACGGAGGGGAGAAGGACGGGCCATGGCCGGATCCGGCAGCACATTCGTATCGGGGGAGAACGCCGCGGAACAGCGTGATGTTCGGGCGGGCGGGGCGTCTCTACGTCTACCGCAGCTATGGAATGCACTTTTGTATGAACATCTCGTACGGCCCGGATGGTGTCGCGGGTGGTGTTCTGCTCCGAGCGGCCGAAATCGAGGCCGGTCACGATGTGGTGTCTGCTCGGAGATCGCCGGATCGACCATCTCACCAATGGGCCAGAGGGCCGGGTAATCTCGGTGCTTCTGTCGCAATCACGTTGGCGGACAACGGAACAGACGTGTTCAACCCTGCCTCGCGGATTCGGCTCGAATTGGGGGAGTCGAAGGAATCGGTCAGTGGACCGCGGGTGGGGGTCAGTACCGCGGCGGAGGTTCCGTGGCGCCTGTGGATTCCGGACTCGCGAGCGGTGTCCGCGTATCGCCGAAGCCCGCGAGCGCCGGTCATTTCGTGAAGATGGGATGATCGAGTCCGTGACTGAGAATATTCTCGACGAACTGACCTGGCGCGGGCTGATCGCCCAATCAACCGATCTCGACGCTTTGCGTAAAGATCTCGAGGCCGGACCGGTCACGTTGTATGCGGGCTTCGACCCGACAGGACCGAGCCTGCACGCAGGTCACCTGGTTCCGCTCCTCGCGCTCAAGCGGTTTCAGCGCGCCGGCAACCGCCCGATCGTTCTTGCCGGCGGTGCAACGGGCCTGATCGGAGACCCCCGTGACGTCGGGGAACGGACGATGAACTCCGCCGATACCGTCGCGGACTGGGCAGGTCGCATCCGTGGTCAGCTCGAACGATTCGTGGATTTCGACGATTCGCCGACGAGCGCGGTCATCGAGAACAACATGAACTGGACCGGCAAGATGTCGGCCATCGACTTCCTGCGTGATGTCGGCAAACACTTCTCCGTGAACGTCATGCTTGCGCGTGACACCGTGAAGCGTCGTCTCGAGTCGGACGGGATGTCGTACACCGAGTTCAGCTACATGCTGCTCCAGGCCAACGACTACCTGCACTTGCGACGCGACCTCGGCTGCACTCTGCAGGTCGGCGGGTCCGATCAGTGGGGCAACATCATTGCCGGCGTCGAACTCAACCGTCGTGTCGACGGTGAGAGCGTTCATGCAATGACGGTTCCGCTGGTGACCTCGGCCGATGGCAAAAAGTTCGGAAAGTCGACCGGTGGCGGAAGTTTGTGGCTCGACCCCGAGATGACCAGCCCGTACGCCTGGTACCAGTACTTCGTGAACACCGGCGACGCCGACGTGATCAAGTACCTGCGCTGGTTCACCTTCCTGACTGCGGACGAACTCGCAGAGTTGGAGACTGCAACGGCAGAGCGGCCGCATGCGCGAGAAGCGCAGAAGCGACTTGCCGCGGAGATGACGACCTTGGTTCACGGGGAACACAACACCCGTGCTGTCGAGCTCGCCAGTCAGGCGTTGTTCGGCAAGGCGGAGCTGGCGGAACTCGACGAGTCGACGCTAGCCGCGGCGCTGAAAGAAGCATCGGTCAGCGAATTGGCGCCGGGGGAGCCGCGCACGATCATCGATCTGCTCGTGACGAGCGGCTTGTGCGAGAGCAAGGGGGCCGCTCGACGCGCCGTGAAAGAGGGCGGTGCTTCGGTGAACAACCAGAAGGTGTCGGCCGACGACTGGGAGCCCACCGCATCCGATCTGCTTCACGGCAGCTGGTTGGTCGTCCGGCGCGGAAAGCGCAACTTCGCCGGCGTGAGAATCCTTCCGAACTGACGTGTGTGGGGTCACAGTTGTCTTGCGGGGCTCCT